>JBCDFR010000001.1:0-188223 GCA_039177505.1 Actinomycetota bacterium
CGACTGCCCGACGCCGGGCGCCCGATGGCTGCACCCGGCGATGCTGGCGACGCTGGTGTACCGCTACGGCCCGCCGGGTATCGACGTTGCGGCACATCGCACCATGGCCAACGGTCAGTGCATGGTGCTGCGCCGTGCTCCCTTCCTTGCCGCGGACGGGTTGGCCAGCGTCTGCGGTGAGGTCGTCGAAGACATCGCCCTAGCCCGACACTTGGCCTCGTCTGGCTGGCGCGTCGGGTTCCTCGATGGAGCGGACCTGCTGACGGTTCGGATGTTCGAGTCGTTCAGCGACACCTGGCATGGCTGGGGCCGTTCGATCGCGCTGCCGGGGGTGGAACACCCGCCGCAACAGCTCGCCGGCCTAGCCGTGGTTGCGCTTGCGCAGGCACTGCCGCTGTGGCGCCTGCTCGCGGGGCGGGCCGATGCCGTCGACGGATTGCTGCTCGCACTACGCGTCGGCACCCTGGTCGGCACGCGCTCGGCGTATCTCGAGCGCGGTCTCGGCTACTGGCTGAGCCCGCTGGCCGACGGCCTGGCAGCGGCGTCGTTGGCGCTCGGCATCGCCCGCCGCGGACCGCACCGCTGGCGCGGCCGCACCTACGCGTGACGGGTGGTCATGCCGCGGATCGCGTGGCGGTCAGGAACCGCAGCCCGATGAAGGTCATCAGAACGCCGGTTGCGGCCGTGCGGTATGGCCCATCGATCACCAATTGAGCGATCGGGAACGCAACGATCGCGGCGCGTGCGGACCACGCGAACGAGCGCGTCACCAACATCACCACTGCGAGAACACCCAGCGCGCACAGCGCAGCGGGCGGTGCGTAGACCGCGGCGCCTCCGACGAAGGTGAGCACACTGCGACCACCCTGAAAGCCGGCGAACAGTGGAAACGCATGGCCGACCATCGCTGCGCCGGTCGCCACGTAGGCCACGCCCCACACGCCGGGGTCGGCGAGAACAAGACCGATGACCGCGGCAGCCGCTCCTTTGGCGACATCGCCGACGAACACCGGAACCGCCGCTCGGCGACCAAGGGTCGTCTTGGCGTTCCAGTAGCCGGGGTTGCGGTCGCCGACGTCGCGCAGGTCGCCGGCGCCTCCTCGCCTAGCGACGAAATTGGCGACCGGCACCGAACCGATCAGGTATCCGGCGACCACAGCGACGACGACATCACCGGCGGTGCCGAACCACGAACCCACACCGCTCATCTTGCCGTGCCAGCATGGCCGCGCCATGACTCGCGTCGCGTCGTTCCATCTCGTCAGCGAGACCCGCTGGTTGACACCATTCGCGCTCGCTCGCCTGGCGACCGACCGGCCACGCCTGGCCCGAGTGAACGGGCTGCGCTTCTGGCGGCTCCTCGGCACCGCCCACGGCGACGACACCGCCGGTGGTGCCGACCTGCACCGCACTGCGTTGTTCGCCGTGTGGGATGACGAGGCCGACCTCGACGCGTTCCTGCGCACGCACCGCATCGCCCAGCGGTGGCACGCCGCCGCCGAGGCGTGGCACGTCCGGCTGCGTGGCGCCGGCGGGCACGGAACGTGGCGCGGTGTCGACGTGCTCGATGGTCTCGTTCCTGGTGCCGACGACGGGCCGGTGGCGATCATCACCCGCGCCGACGTTCGTCGACGGTCGTGGCGCACGTTCCGCGACGCCGCTCGGGTGGTCGACACCGAATTGCACCAGTCCGATGGACTCCTCGCCGTCGTCGGCGTGGGCGAAGCGCCGATCGGCCGACTCGGCACCTTCAGCCTGTGGAACTCGCTCGACGAGGCCGCCGCCTTTGCCCGCCGATCTCCCGAACACGTCAAGGTGATCCGCCGCACACGGCGTGAGCGGTGGTACGGAGAGGAGTTGTTCGCTCGCTTCGAGCCGTACGACGCCGTGGGTTCGTGGAACGGGCGCAATCCCCTCGACGGTCAACGGCCCGAGCGCCGATAGCATCTCGGGCTGCGCCCAGATAGCTCAGTCGGTAGAGCAACGCATTCGTAATGCGTAGGTCGCGAGTTCGATTCTCGCTCTGGGCTCCACGTCTCCGATGAACGAGCTTCGGTAGGCCGACCGAAGCGGCCGCCGCTGAGACCGCCCCGTCGCGGCGCAGTTCGGGAACCAGTCAGTTGTTGATGAAGCTGGCGTCGCCGTCGCCGTTGACGGAGACGTTCCCTTCCTGGGGCGACCGACTGTTGAAGATGAAGGCCTGGCCACCAACCACGGCATCGAGTTGATCGTCATCGAGTTCGTGGTGATGACTGTCGCCCGCATCGGCAAGAATCTCTCGGCGCTCGTCGGGCTGTGCGGCTGCGAGCTTGGCGCCGAGCGCTTCGTCGCCCTGCAGACGCTCGGTCAACCGGTCGCTGGGGTTCGTCTCCATGCACCGATAGTAGTTTCCGTGGACCGCCGACGTGCGCGGCGGCGCCCGATCATGAGCACGGTCGACCGACGCTGGCCGGCTAGTGCTGGCCGCGACGCTCGTCCGCTGTCCCGAAGCCCGTGTGCTCGGTTCTCGACTCGTAGCTCTCGAGTTCTTGAAAGAGCGTGATCTGCAGCGCCGCCGGCGCGTTGAGCCGCGAGTTCAGCGAACGCCAGGGGGTCTCGGTTGGTTCTGCCACCACCTCGGCTCCCGCAGATCGAAGATCATCGGTGACGCTGGCCGTATCGGCCACCTCGAAGGCAACTCTGATGCGTTCGCTGGTGTGACCGCCGGCTTCGACGGCGTCGATCATGCGCTTCTGTTCTGGGTTGGCGATCTCGAGCGTGGCCCTGCCCGCGTTCAGGATCGCCACGCGTGCGCCGCCGTCACCCTCGAATGCGGCTTGTTCGTGCAGACCCAGCACGTCGCGGTAGAAGTGCACCGCGGTTTCGTATTCAGTCGCTTCGACGACCAGACGCAGTTGGGCGACAGTCGACGGCTCGGTCGGTTCAATTGTGGACATGGGCAGGAACGGTACGAGCTGCAAGCGACAGGCGACGTCGAATGCAGACCGGTCAGCATGTGTTGCCGTAGAACAAGACCACGTTCATGAAGCCGTTGGCGATCGGACCGATGGTAGCCGTGCCGAAAATGCACCGCCGGCCGGGATCGATCATCGCGCCGCCATGGTCGACCAAGCCGACCGTGTCGTTGTGCTGACGACCTGATGCCGACCGACGGGCCACCTCGTGAGGCGACCACAGGTCGTCGTCGTCATCATCGGCGGTCGGGGAATGGCTGATACTGCCAACCAATAGTGTCCCCCCGGCCTGCTCGGCGGTCCCTCCTCCAACGATGTCACCACGTTCTCCGTACCCGGAGTGGCCCGACTGACCGAGGTAGGTCGCCTGCATGGCCACCATCTGTTCAGCGCTCCACATCCGGAGCGGCTCGATCCCGCGGGCTTGCCGTTCGCAGTTGGCGTACAGCATCAAGTAGAAGCCGACCTCCCACATCATCTGTCCATCGACGTGTTCACCGCCCAGGCTCTCGCCGACGAATCCGGGATTGGGGGGCGCGGGCACGGTGTGCAAGTCGACGAACTTGCACTTCGCATCCCCAGGGTTCGTCGCCTCGGCGAGAAACTCCTGCGGGACCTCGATCGGGTTGTCGCGAAGCGGCAGATCGCCGGTCGGGGCATCGCCACCCGTTGACCCTCCTCCGGCACCGCTCCCGCCCGAGCCGGTACCACTCCCAGCCGAGCCGGTACCACTCCCAGCCGAGCCCACTCCATCCGAAGCGTCCGCAGTCAACCCGATTCGGACGGCAGGGCGCAGGTTGCCGCCAGCAGGCGCGCTGACCTGTGTCACCGCGCCGGCGACCAGCGCCGATGGAACGATCGCGGCGACCCCCACCAGTGCGGCGAACACCGGTGCCCACCGCGCAGCTGACCGGGGTCGAATCGGCGCGAGGTCGTCAGCGATCGAGTGGTTCGTGGCGGGCGAGGGGTCTCTCATCTTCGATCCATCCATCTGGGAGCAGAACCACGCGCCCGCTGCGCGGCCATGACGGAATCGCCGGAGCGTAGCGCGTCGGTCAGGTCGGGGCGCGGGCCCCGGCGCCGACCCGCCCACCGTTCTCTTCGCGGAGACGTGCGAAAAACGCACGGAAGCCCCGGGATTCTGGTGGGCGGCGTGGCGGTGATCTACCTGGCCGCGTTCGACGGAGTCGAGTCGGTACCCGCGCGGTGCGCCCGCAACACGACATCATCGACGTGGTGGTGCGCAGACGCCGCACCGGGCGGACGTGTGCGGGTCTCGTGAACATCGACGTGCCACTGCGGGTGGTTGTCGATCGCCGCGGCGATCTCGTCGACCCCGACGAACGCGTCCGGGTCGAACATACGGGTCTGCTCGGCGACATCGACCGGCTCGCGCCACGGAGTGCGGTCGTGAGCGACCGCCAGCAACGTGCCCCCAGGAGCGACGGCGCCGAGCAGATTCGAGAGCGCCCGCCCGTCAGGGGTGCGGTGGATCGAGCCGTACTGCATCGACACCAGCTCGAACTCGCGTGTGCCGAACGCGCCGAGCTCGTTGACATCGACGTGCACGGACTCGACCTCGAGACCGCGCGCTTCGGCCGCGGCAGCAACACGCTCCAGCCCGCGCTCGGACACATCGCTTGCCGTCACCGCCCAGCCCCGTTCGGCCAGCCACATGGCATCGCCGCCCTCGCCAGCGCCGACATCGAGGACGCGTGCCGGAGCAAGATCGCTCACCTCAGCGACGAGCGTTCCGTTGGGGTTGCCGCTCCACACGTCGCTGTCGCTGCCGTAGCGGCGATCCCAGTCGGTCTGATCCGGCGACAGTCGCGCTGCGCGGTGCAGGTCGTCATCGGCGAGATCGAACGCGATCATCGCTCCGACGCGACCGCCGTGCGCGGCGGCCTGAAGTACCTGCATAGTGGGGTCGGTTGCGTTTCCGGCGGCGTACACCCCGGTGACGCTGGTCTGGCCGGTCGGATCGACCTCAATCAGGTGGCCGGCACCGGAGTCGTGCGGCGCAGTCGAGGGACCGACTCCGGCGAACGGCTCGGTGCGTGGTCGAAACGTCGGCCCGACGACGACAGCGTCAGCAGGGATGACCGTTCCGTTCGCGAGCTCGACGCCCGCGATCTCTCCGTCGGCGCGGTCGACGATCCGGCGTACCTCCGCAGGCACGACGTCGACGCCGCTGTCGACGAGTTGATCGATGCGGTCATCGGCGACGAGCGCAGCGTCATGGACGACGACGGTGAGCTCCTTGGCCAGCTGGCGGAACAGCACGGCCTGATGGAACCCCATCGGGTGGGTGACGATCTGGACGATCGCGGCGTCGCGCACCTCGTAGCCGTGACAGAACGGGCAGTGGATCACACCTCCGCCCCAGTGAGCCCGAACGCCGTCGATGTTCGGCAACACGTCGATCAGCCCGGTCGCTGCGAGCACCCGCCGTGCGACGATGCGGTGCCCTCCGCCGACCTCGACCTGGAACCAGCCGTCGTCGCGCTGCTCGACCGATTGCGCCCGTCCAGTGAGCACCTCGCCGCCGTACGACCGCACCTCGGCCCGGCCTCGCGCCGTGAGATCGGTCGGTGCCGCACCGTCCCAGCCGAGGTAGCCATGCATGTGTTTCGCAGGCGCGTTCCGTGGTGTTCCATCGTCGACGACGATCACAGAGCGGCGTTGACGTACGAGTTGCAGCGCCGCTGCCAGGCCTGCCGCCGACCCGCCGACGACAGCGACATCGCAGTGCCGGTCGATCGTTCGGGGCATCGCGGAAGTGCTCGCTCGATCCTCGTTCGTGACATGTTCAGGCATGTCGAGCACGGTACGGGGGCCATGCCTACATTGCATAGTAGTTTGCTATATTCGCAAGCTCGTGGGATCTCAGGAGGGGGTATGGCAGTTGACAATGTGGAAGTGATGGTGCGCACGCGGCTGCGCAGCCTGCGCACCACGATGGGGTACTCGCTCGATGATCTCGCCGGGCGGACTGGACTCAATGCGTCAACGATCAGTCGGGTCGAGACCGGGCGACGGAACCTGAGCCTCGACGTGCTCAAACCGCTCGCCGACGCACTCCAGATCAGCCTCGATGTATTGCTCGCCGCCGACGGCGACGACGACGTCGTGATCCGCCCGACACCGAATCACGACTCCGCGCGGACCACCTGGCTACTCAGCCGACCGGACGGTCGCACCATCGCCGTGAAGATGCGCCTCGAACCGACCAGCGAGCCCCCGGAGCAACGCGTCCACCTCGGTCACGACTGGTTCGTCGTCATCGAAGGCACGGTGCGTCTGTGGCTCGGCGACCGCCAGATCGATGTGGCCACCGGAGAAGCAGCCGAGTTCGCCACCATGACGCCTCACGCCATCGGAGCACTCGATGAGCCGGCCGAAGTGGTGATGACGTTCGACCGCGATGGTCATCGTGCCCACGTCCATCACTGAGTTCGCAGTCTGCATCGACATCGCCGCAGCGAGCATCGGCAACGGTGCGGCCGGCGTCAACCGACGTCTGTCCGGTGCTGCCCCGCCAGCCATGCCAGTGTCTTGCAGGCGGACGCTCGACGAATCGGTGGGAACCGGCCGCTCAATCCGCCGGATAGAGCAACGTCACGAAGCCAGCGCCATGTCCGGGCTGCAAGTCGTCGGCGATGAGCGAAGCATCGAGCGGGCTGGCCGTTGGCGCAGCACCGACTGAACCACCGGCACCTCCACCACCGTTGCGTTCCCCGCCAGCGCCGCCACCGTATCCGCCGCCACCTTGCGCATGAACGCTCGTCTGACCGCCGCGTCCAGCTTCGTAGCCGGGGGCGGGGTTGTTGCCGTACTTGTCCTGCCAGTTGTTCCCGCCTCCGATGCCACCGATTCCTGCCACCCCGTTGCTCCGAGAGTCACCCGGCTGCACGCCTCCGACGCCATGGCCGCCGCCATGTCCGGGGTTGCCCAGATCCACACGCCCACCGCAGGCACCGTCGATATTCCCGTGCTGACCGTCGGTACCAACACCGTAGGCCACCGTCGGGTTCGCACCCGGAGCGCTGATGTCTGCAATGGCCGCATCGGCGAATCCACCATCACCGCCACTTCCTGCGCCGCAGTAGATTGTCGCCTTCCAGGGGGTGGCGATTCCCTGTGATCCGCCGCCGCCGCCAATCGCGAAGACGTCGTTGAAATCGCCGTGCTCGATCGGCTGAGCCATCACCACGGTCGCCGCCCCACCGAGACGATGGTTCGCCGTGGACCGCCGGGTCTGCATGTACACATAGAACTGCTCAGAGAGGTCCGCTCCGGCAACGACCGTGCGAGCCGCTCCGCCCCAGCCGGCACGACCCTCGTGGGCCTGGTCTGCAATGGACCCCGCTGCGCCCGTCGCAGTGATGATCACCGGTGTGTCGGACTCGATATTTCCCGACAGCGCATCGAGGGCGACGACGCCGCTCGCCGAGATGGTGCACTCCCAATACCGCTCCCTGTCGGCGCCGTCGATTCGCACGAAACAATCGGCCGGAGCGGAAACATCGTGTTCGACGAATCGTGCGTCGGCCGATGATCCGACGAGGACCAGTGAGACCGCGAGGCCCGCAACAACAGACAACCTGACTGCAGAACGCCCGCAGCTGGCCGTAGCTCTCGCATCCGATGGCGATGCTGGCATGGAACTCCTGTCGTCACGTGGCTTCGAATTGGAGACTTGATTCCTCTCAATTACGCGCATCGCCAACCTGAACGGAACCTGACCCGGAACGAAGAAATCCTTCGATGCCTGCGCGTCGTCGAACGATGTCAGCCGCGTCGACACGGCCGAAACGCAGGGGACGGCATCGGCGTGCCGCCCACCAGCGGTTGACCAGTTCGGCGATTCCCCTGGCGTCGCGCGAGCCGACACGCTCGGCGTGCGCATCGGCAAACTCGCCGGCGATCATGTCGGAATCCGGAGTGGGGGAGGCTGGCGTCTCGATGACGAGCGTCGGGACCGGCATCGACCGCGCCTGACGGACAGCGAAGTCTCGCTTCATGGCCCCAAGCACCATCGTCGCCCGCAGGTCGATGGCGTCGATCGGTGGCTCCGCAAGCGCATCGGGGGTCGTTGCAATCCTGCGCCGCAACTCGCGCTCACGCACATCGACCTCGTGAGGATCGAGCCACGGTCCGCCGAGCCCGTCGACGAGCACCACGCCGTCGGCGCGGCCACCGAGGGCCAACGTCTGTGCCGCTGCACCGCTCTGTCCAATACCCATGACGACGAGTGATTCGTGCGTCGCGTTGCGTAGCAGGTCGAGCGCGACATACACGGCGTCGCCGACCTCGTAGTTTCCGCCGACCGGGGGCGGCGCGCCGTTGTGGCCAGGAAGGTCCGGCGCAATCACGAGTCCCGGCCAGTCGATGAACGCCGTCGCCCACTCCCTGCCGCCTGGAGCGCCGACGTCGTGCAGCACGAGCAGGTCGGTGCCCACTACAGCACCTCGATCTCGCCGAGGAAGCGGACTATCTGGTCGAGCACGAAGTCCGGCTGTTCGATGTGGACGTAGTGCCCGGCATCCGGCACCGACACGAGCCGGCCGTCGACGAGCTGCACCACGCGTCGTGCCGCCTCCTCGTCGTTGACCTCGGTCCACGCATCTTCTTCGGAACTCACCAGGACGAGCGTGGGCGCCTCGACGTGGCGGTACTGAGCGAGGATCAACTCGAGCGAAAAGCCGTCGGGGATGCCGGTGCGAAACAAAGGGTCCCACTTCCAGACGAAGCCACCCTCGACCTGGCGAGTGCCGTGCTCGACCAGGTGATCGAGGAAGGACTCCGGCAATCGAACGTTGACCGCCCCGCGCCGCTGGGCGAGCACCTGCCGCGATGGCCACGGGCGTGCCGCTTGCGAGGTGAACCTGTCGATGTCGTCAAGGGTCTTTGTCGTCAGCTCCACGAGATCCTCGTCGACGAACATCTCCGCTGGCGGTCCGAGGCCGTCGAGGTTCACCAGCCAGGCGACCCGCTCGGGCATGGACGCTGCGGCGCTGAGCGTCTGGCCGCCACCCATCGAATGGCCGATCATGCCGATGGGCGCACCCGGCGAGAGCACCCTCGCCAACTCGCACAGGTCGATCGCCGATGCGCCCCACACCATGCCGGATCCCAAACGTCCCGAGTCGCCGTGGCCGCGCACATCGATCGCCACGACATGGAAACCATGCGCCGCCAACCGTGGGGCGAACACGTCCCAGGTCCGTCCGTGGTCGTACGCGCCGTGGACCAGCACGACGGGAGGGGCGTCGGGGTCGCCCCACTCCCAGGCTCGCAAGCGGGTGCGATTGACTTCGTAGAAGGTCGCCCGATCCGGCGTTGGGAAGTTGCCGCCCATCACCGTCATCCTCGCAGGCGAGGTCGACGATCGACGATCGGATTGGGAGGTGGGCAGCGCAGCCGGGCGCGGCTCGTCGCTCGGCGTTCGCTACTACCAGTTCAGCGTCGGGGGCGTGAGTCGTGCCCAGCCCGCTCCCGCAGATAACACGCCTGCGAGCGGAGCGTCACCGCGAGTGCAACGAGTCCGCGAGCGTGACGTCCGCTGGCAGCACGACGGTCACAACGACCACCTCCATCCGCCGGGCTTGAAGAAGGACCTGCTCATCAGCGGGGACATGTATCTCAAGCTGGCGATGTTCCATCCCGGCACGGTGGTCGGTCCGCATTCCCACCCGGGAGACATCCTGTATCTCGTGGTCGACGGCGAGATGGGCTTCCCCGGCGAGGGGACGCCCGGGGTCGGCGACGCCCGATGGGCGCCGCGAGACTTCGTCTACCCAGGGGAGGTCGTCGGGGCGCAAGGCGCGACGATGATCCTCGTACAGTCGGGGTCGAACGGTCACGCCTCGTGGTGAAACTCGGCGTAGCGCTGGCGGCGGGCGCGCTCAGCGCGGCAGTAGCGCGTCGATCAGGTGTGGCCCGGGTTCGCGGTAAGCGCGTTCGAGTTCGGTGACGAGATCGTCGGCGGTGTCGACGCGTACCGCGGGCACACCCTGGCCCTCGGCCAGTTGGCAGAAGTCGAGGTCGGGCCGGCCGAGATCGAGCATGCTGCGCGCGGCTGCGCCGTTGGCGCTGGCACCGACGCGATCGAGTTCCATCGACAAGATCGCGTAGGCGCCGTTGTTGAAGATCAGCGTCGTCACGTCGAGCTGCTCGCGCGCCTGCGTCCACAACGACTGGATCGTGTACATCGCACTACCGTCAGCCTGCAGGTTGAGCACGGGTCGATCGGGACAGGCAACAGCTGCTCCGGTCGCCGCCGGCATGCCCTGACCGATCGCACCGCCCGTCAGGGCGAGCCAGTCGTGCTCGGCTGCGCCAAGTGTTGCTCGTTGCATGAACACTCCTGACGTCGCCGATTCGTCGGAGACGATGGCGTGTGCCGGCAACGTCGCCGCGACGGCGGCGGCTGCAGTGACGATGTCGAGACCGCCGGTCGGCCGCTCGAGCGACGTGACGGCCGACGGTACGACCTCGACGTCACGAGCGAGTCGCTCAGCGAGCGCTTCGATCGCGCCGAGGCCGCCTCCGCCGGGTGCAGCCAGTGTGTGGACCGCACAGTCGTCGGGCACCAGCCGGCCGGGCTTGTCCGGGTACGCGAAAAAGGCCACCGGCTCGGTCGCTCCCACCAGGATCAGATGCTCGGCACCACGCATCTGCTCCATCGCCATCTCACCGAAGTACTGGAGCCGGTCTGGCTCGAATCGACCGGCGCCGCGCGTCATGCGCCGGGGGAACGTCTCGTGCAGCACTCGTGCGCCGGTTGCCTGCTGGAGACCGGCGAGCGCGCTCGAGCCACGCTGGTTGAGCACGTCGGCCCCGACGAGTATCGCTGTGGTCGAACCGCTGGTCCGCAACAGTTCGGCTACGGCGTCAACGGCCGCCTCGTCGACCTCGGGTGCGGAGGCAGCGACCTCGCGCACCGCGGATTGCACCCCCTCGGTCCACGCAATGTCGGCCGGCAGGATCAGCGTCGACACACTGCGCGTCGCCAGACCTGCGGCCACTGCGTCGAGGGTGTCGTCGACGATCGAGTCGACGCTCGTGGTCCGCCGGACCCAACCCGACACGGTGTGCGCTACCGCATCGATGTCGGATTCGAGCGGCGCGTCGAGCGACTTGTGGCCGAGGGCGTGGTCGCCGACCACGTTGACCATCGGCACTCGTGCGCGTCGCGCATTGTGCAGATTGGCCAGCCCGTTACCGAGGCCTGGTCCGAGATGGAGCAGCGTGACCGCAGGCTTGCCGGACATCCGGGCGTAGCCGTCGGCAGCACCGGTGACGACACCTTCGAACAGCCCCAGCACGGCGCGCATTTCGGGAACGTCGTCGAGCGCAGCGACGAAGTGCATCTCCGACGTACCAGGGTTCGCAAAGCACACGTCGACGCCGGTATCGACAAGGGTGCGTAACATCGCCTGTGCGCCGTTCATGACGTCGACCTCCTCAGAAGCTGAGTCTCGGGCGGACATGAGCGACGAAGAGCCATCACGATCGGCACGGTAGTCATCGCGTTCCGCGTCGAATCCACCTGGACACTGGGCTGAGCCGTCGTGTTCCAGCCCGCGGCGTCCCTCAACCGAGCTCGAGGCGCATGCGGAGTCCGTCCTTGCAAGGATCGGACGGGAGTAAAGCGACGTCGCCGGTGACATCGAATCCGTGGCTTCGGTACAGCGTCGCCGCCGGCTCGTTCCCGCGGGTCACCCAGAGTTCCACCGCAACGGCATCGGTGTCACGACTCCAGTTGATGACAGCATCGACGAGCACTCGGCCGGTGCCCCGGCGTCGACCGCTCGGCGCCACCCACATCGACACCAGATCGACGCGATCGTCGGTCAGGTCGGGCGGCCGGAACGCGCCGACCAGTCCAACGGTCTCTCCGTCGCGCTCGGCGAGCCAGTAACCGGGCGAGCGACCGGCCGCACTGCGCTCCACCTGGTCGTCCCAGAACTCAACGGTCCGCTCGACCTCAGCCGCATGCGACGAGCCGAAGGCGGAGGGGGCATCGCGGAGTGCGGCCAGACGCATTGTGCGCAACACAACGCCGTCGGCGGGCGTGACACGTCGAACGATCGGAAGGTCACTCACGGCTTGGCCCACACCGAGACGTGCGACGGGCTCGTTGCCGTGAACGGCGCGCGTTGCCAGTCGGCCCAGCGCCCGACGAGCGAGAGCCCAGCCATCTTGGCCATCAGGTCGTACTCGGACGGGAAGGCATACCGGTGAGGGCTGTCCTCTTGCAGTACCTCACCATCACCAACGAAGTAGTGCCGCGACACGAGCGTCTGGTTGACCACGTCGTAACGGTCCACCCCGGCATGACCGTCGGACGCGTCGAACGCCACCAGCGTCTCCCCGGGCGCGAGGCGCTGCAGCGCCGGCACGATCACTTCGACCACGAAGTGACCGCCGCGCTCGAGGTGGTCGGCGGCGTTCTGGAAGCACGCCACCTGTTCGTCTTGGGTCAGCAGGTTCATGATCGTGTTGAACACGAGGTAGACGAGCGTGAATGTGCCGTCGATGCGCGTCGTCGCCATATCACCGATGGTCACCTCGATCGCCTCGCTGCCGTCTTTGGTCCGCAGTTGCTCGATCATGGCCGGCGACAGTTCGATGCCGCTCACGTCGACGCCGCGCCGACTCAACGGAAGGGCGATTCGCCCGGTGCCGACGGCGAACTCGAGTGCGCGACCGTCGTCGGCGTACTCCGACAGGAAGTCGACAGTTGCTGACAGCACCTCGGGACGAAACTCGTCGGCGACCGACGCGTCGTAGACCGCGGCGATCCGAGCGTGGTAGCGGTCTTCGGGCACCGTTCGATTCTCGCGTACCCCGGACGCAGGCCCTGCACGGGTGTCCCCGCGCCTCCTGTTCGCGAAGAGGTGCAAAACCCGCACGGAATCCCCGGTTTTTCGGGAGATGTGGGAGCATGAGCGGCTGCGTGAATGGTGATCCGTTGATCCTGGCGGCCGCCCTGTTGTTGGCCGGCGGGGTGTTGCTGTCGAAGACCTCAGCCAAGCTCGGCGTGCCCGGCCTGCTGTTGTTCCTCGGGCTGGGCATGCTCGCCGGTTCGGAGGGCTTCTTCGACATCGAGTTCGACAACTTCGACATCACCGCCGAGTTCGGCACGGTCGCGCTGGCGTTCATCCTGTTCAGCGGCGGGCTCGACACCAAGTTCAAACGGATCCGTCCGGTGCTCGCGCCAGGGCTGACCTTGGCCAGCGTTGGCGTGTTGGTCAGCGCGCTCACGCTCGGCGGGCTGGCGACGCTGATCCTCCCACTCGACCTGGCCGAAGCGATGCTGCTGGGAGCGGTGATCGCCTCGACCGACGCAGCGGCTGTGTTCTCGATCCTCGGGTCGCGCCGGGTACCACTCCCCCGTCGACTGAAATCGCTGCTCGAGCTCGAGTCAGGAAGCAACGACCCGATGGCGGTCTTCTTGACCTTCAGCATCATGACGCTGATCACCAGCGACAACCCGAACCCGTTCCTGCTCGGCGGATCGTTCATCGTCCAAATGGGGCTAGGCGCGATCGGTGGATACGTCGCCGCTCGCGGACTCGTGCTGGTGCTCAACCGCCTACGCCTCGACTTCGACGGGCTCTACCCGGTGCTGACCTTTGCGTTCGTCTTGTTGCTCTACGAAGGCCTGACGTTCGTCGGTGGAAGCGGCTTCCTGGCGACCTACGTCGCCGGCGTGACGCTGGCCGATCTCAGCTTTCTCCATCGGAGATCACTGCTGCGGTTCCACGACTCGCTCGCATGGCTGTTCCAGATCGCGGTATTCGTTCTGCTCGGTCTGCTCGTGTTCCCCAGCGACCTGCGTTCGGTTGCCGGCGAATCGATCGTCGTGGCCCTGCTCCTGATCTTCGTGGCTCGGCCGATCGCCGTCTTCTTGTCGCTGCTGCCATTTCGGTACTCGTGGCGCGAGATGGCCTTCGTGTCGTGGGTCGGGTTGCGCGGTGCGACACCGATCATCCTCGCCACGTTTCCTGTCACCAAGGGCATCGCCGACGCCGACGTCGTGTTCAATGTGGTGTTCTTCGTCGTGCTGACGTCGGTGTTGTTGAAGGGCACCACCATCCCCTGGCTGGCGCGTCGCCTGAACATCACCGCGGCCGCACCGGAGTCATCGACTACAACGTTCGACGCGGCCATCGCCGGACTCGAAGGACCCGACCTCCATGAGGTGCAACTGGGCGAGGGTTGCGCAGCAGCTGATGCGTCGATCGTCAGCCTCGGCCTGCCAGCCGGTGTGCTGATCGTGCTCGTGCGCCGCGCCGGCGATTCATTCATGCCCGAAGGTGGCACGGTGCTGCACTCTGGCGACGAGCTGCTGATCCTCGCCGACACCGCGGGCTGGAGCGAGGCCGGCGGACTGTTTGCCACGCAGTCCTGAAGCGCATCACTCGCCCGCAAGGCGCGGGTCGTGCCTGCGCCCGGTTGGGTGGCCAGCCTCCAGATAGCCGGTCCCCAGTACGCCACCACGGCGCTCGCTACCCACGCCGGCGCGCGGTGAGACGAGAGAACTGCTCGTCGAACCGGTCGAACACGCCACCGGCACGGCGGGCGCCAAGAACGATGCCGAGCGCGCCGACCGCCGCGGCGCCAGCAATCACCACGGCCACCTCTGCGCTCGGGATCTCGAGCAGGAAGAACTCGGCGATCGGTCCGATGGTGAATGCGCCGACCGTCATCGCCACGAGACCCGCAAGCAGAACCGAGCGGTAGCGGTCGAGCGGCTGGATCAGCTCTTCGAGCGCAACGAGACCGAGGATGGTCAACAGCATCGTCGCAGCACTCTGCGCCGCGTCGCGCTCGGCACCGATCCACGACGAGCGAAGGACGGCGAAGCCGGCCATCGTGACGACGCCGACGACGAGCCCGACCGGCACACAGAATCGCAACACCCGCCGAATGAACCCCGATCGGGCAGGTTCGTGGCTGGGCTCGAAACTGAGGATGAAACCGGGAATCCCGATTGTGATCGCATCGACGACGGTCAGCTGACGAGGCAGGATCGGATACGACGTGGTAGCCACGCCGACGATGATCGCAAAGGTCGCTGCCCACACCGTCTTGGTGACGAACAACCGGGCGACGCGATTGATATTGGCGATCACCCGGCGGCCTTCGGCGACCACACCGGGGAGCGTGGCAAACCGATTGTCGAGCAGTACGAGTTCGGCCACCGACTTGGCGGCCGACGTTCCTGCGCCCATCGCAATCCCCAGATCCGCATCCTTCAGCGCCAGCGTGTCATTGACGCCATCGCCGGTCATCGCCACGACCTCACCGTGGCGTTGCGACGACTGGACGAACGCTCGCTTCACCTCTGGCGTGACGCGGCCGAACACGGCGTGGTCGACGATCTCCTGAGACAGCTCGTCGTCGATCGCGCCGGGCTGATCGATATCGATCGCCGGGAGGTCTCGACCATCGATCCACTTCTCGGCCTCCGGCACCGCGGATCGCTGGGCGATCGCAGCCACCGTGCGCGGGTTGTCGCCCGAGATCACCTTGACCGCCACCCGCTCCGCGGTGAAGTACTCGACGGTGTCTCGGGCATCGGGACGGATCTCGTCAGCGCAGACGACCAGTGCAATCGGGCGCAGCCCGGCGGGCAACACACCTGGCTCGGCGAGCTCATCAGCGCGCGCAGCAGCGAGCACACGCATTCCCCGTTCGGCAGCAGCCTGCGCGTCGTGGAGGGATGGGTCGTCGGCCGGCAGCAACACCTCGGGGGCGCCGAGATACCACGCCACAGCCGGTGCATGGGGCGTACCGATGGCGCTGAACTTGTAGCGCGAAGCGAATGGCACTCGTTCCTCGATCGTCCAGCCAGGGTCCGTGGGGTACGCCGCGGCGATCGCCGCGATCGTGGCATCGGGATGCTCGTCGGCCGCGGCCAGGGCGCCGAGTGCGTCGTCGATCGGGGCGTCGGGGTCGAGAGGGATCGTGTGGTCGAGGCGCACGGCACCGGTCGTCAACGTCCCGGTCTTGTCGGTTGCCAGGAGCGTGACCCGAGCGAGTGTCTCAACTGCTTCGAGACGCTGGACGAGAACACCGGCGCGACCGAGTCGAATCACCGCGACCGCCTGCGCCATGCTGAGCAACAGCACGAGTCCCTGAGGGACGAGCGCGACCAGCCCTGTCGCGGTCCCGAGCAGCGCCTCGCGCAACGTGTCGCCTTCGCCGTATCGCTGGCCGAGGAACAGAAACAGCGCGGCGGGGACCAGCAACCAGGTGATGACTCGCAGGATCCCGTCGATACCGCGCTCGAGTTCGGTTCGCGGGCGGCGGAAGGCACGGGCATCGCGGGCCAACTTGGCGGCGTAGGCGTCGTTGCCCACCGCCGTCGCCCGCATCGCGCCGCCGCCGGCAACAACAAAACTCCCCGACAGTGCGCCATCGCCGATGTCTTTGACTACCGGGTCGGCCTCTCCGGTGAGCAACGACTCGTCGATCGTGAGCTCGTCGTCATCGACGATCAATCCGTCGACCACGATTTGGTCGCCCGGCCCGATCACGATGATGTCGTCGAGCACGACCTCGGCCGGTCCGATCGTGGTGTCGGCGCCGTCGCGCCGCACGGTTAGGTGCGGTGCTGCCACCAGCGACAGCCGATCGAGCGTCGCCTTCGACCGTAGTTCCTGCACCGTGCCGATGACGGCGTTGGAGATCATCACGAACGCGAACAAGACATCGCGTGGATCACCTACGATCAGCACGACGACCGCCAGCGCAGCAATAATCGCGTTGAAACGGGTCAGGATGTTGCCGCGGATGATCTCCGACAGCGTGCGCGAGCTGCGGTCGTCGACCTGGTTGACCTGGCCTCGGGCGATGCGCTCGGCGACCTCACCGCTCATCAGGCCGGCCCGCTCTGGAAGCTCAACACCGTCGACGCCTGTCATCGGTCGCTAGCGTACAAACGACTCATGAGCGGAACTGCGAGCGTCCAACACCGCGTCGACCTCACCGACGCCGATGATCGCGAGCGCGCCCGACGAATCGGGAGGGCGTGGATCGAACTGCGGCGAGGCGCTTCGGCCCACGCGCTGCGCGGATACATCTTCGGCGACCACCCGCTCGAGCAGGGCCAGATGGACGCCCTCGACCTGCTCATCCGCCGCGATCGCCAGATGCGCGAGCTCGCCGGCCGTCTGCGGATCGATGCCTCGTGCGCGACGCGCACGGTCGACCGCCTGGTCAACGCCGGGCTCGCCGAGCGAGCACCGTCGCCCGAGGACGGGCGGGTCGTCGTCGTCAAGATCACCGGCAGGGGTCGGGCGCGCCACGCAGAAGCCGCCAGTCGGCGTGGTCGCGCCATGGCGCGCATCCTCGCCGAGTTCGACGAGGCCGACCGCGACCAGCTGGCGGACCTCCTCGATCGGTTCGTCGATTCGGTCGATCGAGTCGTCGACGAGCTGGACTGAACGGCACGAGGTACGCCGATGGCCGACCGCGCCGAATTCGCCGCTCAGGCAATGGAGTACGCCCCGCAGCTGTATTCGGCTGCACTCCGTATGACGCGCAACCGCGCCGACGCCGAAGACCTGGTGCAGGAGACCTATCTCAAGGGGTACCGCAGCTTCCACACCTTCACCGAGGGCACCAACCTGCGGGCCTGGCTGTTCCGCATTCTGACGAACACCTACATCAACACCTATCGAGCCAAGCAACGACGACCCGACGAGTCCGATCTCGACGATGTCGAGGACCTGTACCTGTACAAGCGGATCGACACCCTCGCCGATCCCGCGATCGGGCGATCCGCTGAGGAATCCTTGATGACGTTGCTCCCCGACAACGAGGTCAAGGCGGCGCTCGAGTCGTTGCCCGACAACTTCCGCCTGCCGGTCGTACTCGCCGATGTCGAGGGATTCGCGTACAAAGAGATCGCCGAGATGCTCGACATTCCGATCGGCACCGTGATGTCGCGACTCCATCGGGGAAGAAAACAGATGCAGAAGGCGTTGCACGACTATGCCGTCGAGCGTGGCCTCGATTCCGCTACGGCGAACACCGAAGGCGAAACGACCATCGCAGCACCATGAGCGAACAGCAGCCCGATACCGCCAATACGACCGATGTCGCCGACTGCGTCGAGACGATCCGGGAGCTCGACCGGTTTCTCGACGGCGAGCTGACGGTCGAGACGCACGCATCGATCCGCCACCACCTCGACGGTTGCATGGACTGCCTCGGTGCATTCGACTTCCATGCGGAGCTGCGCATCGTGGTTGCCGAGAAGTGCCGCAACGACGAGGTGCCGCCCGACCTGCTGGCACGCATCGAGCGCTGTTTCGACACCGACATCGACGGCGACGGCACGATCGGCTGACCAGCGCCGCTCGCAGCCGGCGCCGCGCCACCGATCTCGGTCGATCTGCGGTTTGCGCCACTGGCCAACTAGCCTCTGAGCATGCTCGCCAACGTATGGCACTTCTGGATCGGCGTCGTGTTGGTCCTCGTCGCCTTGGCTGTCGTCGCCGGGCTCGGGTTCGCATACCTGAAAAGCGTGTCGTCGCAGCGTTACCCACATGGCCGACAGGACCGCCAGCTCGACCTCTGAGCAGGCGGCGCCGCCGCCAACACCGCCGACCCACTCGGCCAACGACCTCGACGCGCTCGCCGCTCGTTGCACCTTCCCTCCCGCCGGTTCGTCGGTCGTCTGCGCCTATTCGGGCGGCGCCGATTCGACTGCAATGCTGGCCCTCGCCCGACACGCGGAACTCCGCGTGACCGCATGCCACATCGATCACGGGGTGCACGACCGCTCGGCAATCGATGCGGATCGCGCAGTGGCACTGGCGGCATCGCTCGACATCGAATGCCAGGTGCAACGTGCGGTGATCGAGCCAGGTCCGAATCTGGAAGCACGGGCCCGCACCGCCCGCTATGCGCTGCTCCCGAAGGGCGCGCTGACTGCACACACAGCAGACGACCAGGCCGAGACCTTGCTCTTGGCACTCCTGCGCGGCACGGGGATTCGCGGGTTGGGGGGAATCCGCCCATCGACGAGTCGCCCGATGTTGGCGCTGCGTCGCGCCGAGACCGCCGCGCTGTGCCGCGCGCTCGGGCTCATCGCGATCGACGACCCGACCAACCACGACCCGCGATTCCGGCGGAACCGGGTGCGCCACGAGTTGCTGCCTGTACTCAACACCATCGCCGCCCGAGACGTGGTGCCACTGCTCACGCGCACCGCCGACACGAGCCGCGCCGACGAAGACCTCCTCGAGGAGTTGTCGATGGCGATCGACCCGACCGACACCGAAGCGCTGCGCACTGCTCCACTGCCGCTCAGCCGCCGTGCGATCCGGCGCTGGCTGCGCCACGACGGCTACCCACCCGACGCCGCTGCGGTCGAGCGGGTGCTCCTGGTGGCCTGCGGACAGCACCGTGCGTGCGAGGTGGCCGGCCGCCGAGTCGAGCGTCGGGCAGGTCGACTCACCGTACGGACCTGACCCGACCGCAATCCGCCCACAACGCCGACGTCGACGAGCGGCGATGCCGCCGGTGGCGGTAGCGTGGTCGACCGCTATGCCGATCGCCGTGCCGACCGTGGGGAGCTCCCGGCCGACTTCTCAGGAGCTGCACCGCTGATGCCTTCTCGCCTGCGCGGCAAATGGGCCCTCGGCATCACGCCTCGCCATTTCACCTGGATTCTGAAGGACAAGCTGGCGATCTGCGAGCGTCCCGGTGGCGTCGGCGAGAGCCACCGCAGGGTGCGGCGGCAAGAGGAGATCATCTGGCTCCGAGAGAACGGCTTCGGGTGCGTGGTGTCGATCATCCAGGCGCCGCACAACCTGCACAACTACGACGAGCTGCAACTCCCGGCACGCCATCGACCGTTCAACGACGACGGCGTCGATCAATACCTCACCGCCTTGTACCCCGAACTGCGCGAGCTGCTCAATCGCAACGTACGCGTCATCGTCCACGGCGACGAGGTGGGCGATCGCATCGTCGGCGTGATGGGCGGATACATCCGCTGGTCAGGACTGGTCGACGATCCCACCCACGCAATCCAGGTCACCGAGCGCATCGCCGGCCGGCAGCTCGATCCCTTCGCCCGCGAGCTGATCATGCGGGCCCACGAGCTGCACTAACGAGCCCACGGCGCACTGCGAGTTCGGCCGCGCCGTCACGGCACCTCACATGTAGCGTCAACCGCCGATGCTCGTGCCGGAGTTGGACGTATCGGACCTGTCGACCTCGCTGCGCTTCTACGCCGAGGTCCTCGGCTTCAGCGTCCTGTTCGATCGACCAACCGAGCGTTTCGCCTACCTTGCGTTTGACGAGGTGGAGCTGATGCTCCAGGAGGCAGCCGGTCCCGGCCGGCGGTTCCGCACCGCACCGCTCGAGACACCGTACGGTCGGGGGCTGAACTTTCAGCTCGGGGTGAGCGATGTCGACGCGGTCCACGACCGAGCGGTCCGGTTCGGCGCCGAGATCGTTGTTCCCATGGAAGAGCGGTGGTACCGGGTCGACGTCCGCAGGGCAGGCGGCCGATGGAGCATCGAGGGACCCACGGAGGCGGGCAACCGCCAGTTCGTCGTCGCCGACCCTGACGGCTACCTGTGGCGCCCGTTCCGCGATCTCGGCGTCACACCCGCAGACCAGACGGTTCGCTGACGCAGCATCGTCGACGACGCCCGGTCCGGCCTTGATTGGTCGTTCCCATCGGAAGGCGAGGAGGTCGAGGCGTCAGCCGCGGAGGGGATTGGACACGCCGCACGCGTTGTCTGGCACGTTGAGCAGCGGCAGCGGGTCGATCGGCACGTCGTTCGGTCGGTACTCGAAGTGCAGGTGGAAGTTGCCCACCGTGGTCCCCGAGTCGCCGACGTAGCCGATCACATCACCCCGCCGCACGGTGTCGCCGATCTCCAGCCCGCGCAGATCCTTGGCAAGGTGGAAGTACTTGGTGACGACGTTGTTGTCGTCGTCTTCGATCTTCCAGCCCCAGCCGGCGGTGCCGGTGTTGGTGTACTTCTCGGCGAGCACCCCGTCGGTCACCGCGAACACGGGTTGGTTCTCCGAACCCATGATGTCGAGCCCGACGTGCAACCGGCAACAGCCGCGGCCATCGCCGAAGTTGTCGAGCACGAAACAGTCTGAGGCCGCCAACAACGGGAACATGATCATTCCGTCGGGGACATCGAGGAGTTCGTCAGGAGCGCGGTCGATGGCCGTGGTGTCGACGTCATCATCCGCCTGAGGTCCGCTGGCCGAACCCAGCCGAGTGGCCGGCTGCAGCGCCGAGCCAGCGTTGGTGAGGGTTTCGAGCACCGGTTGCTCGTCGGCCATAACCTCCCCGAGGCGGGCCATGCCGAAGGCCCCGAGCAAGGTGCCGCCGGCGGCGCCCAGAATCAGTCGCCGTCGGGCGGGGTCCGTACACCGCTCGGCGGTGTCGGCAACTTGGGGCCGATCGGGGTCGGGGTCGGGACGGGACATCTCGATGAGGTGGTCGAAGTGACGGCGATCTCGCCACACCTGTTTCATCGGTCGGTGCAGATGAATTCTTGACAGCTTTCGCGCGGCGAGGCGCTGCTGATCGTAACGCGACCGCAATATTGGTGCACACCGCGAGGGCGGTGACGAATCAGAAAACGACGACCCCGGTCGGTGCCGGCAACAGGAAGTCGATGGGGGTCCACCGGTGTCCCGATCGGGCCGGTCGGACGCACCTCGAAATGGAGATGCGGGGCGTTCGTGTTGCCGGTAGAGCCCATGGTGCCGATCACGTCGCCGAGCTTGACGACACTGTCGACGTCGAGACCCGTCGCGAACTCGTCCAGATGGTGGTAGCGGAAGGCATACCCGTCGGCGGCTTGCAACACCCACGAATTGCCCTGGTTGTACGACTCGGGGTCGCCATCTCGAACTTGCTCGACCAGCACACCGTCGACACACGCCACGAGCGGATGACCAGGAGCGCCATCGCGGCGCCAGATGTCGACACCCTGGTGACGTCGGCTGCCGCGGGCATCGCCGAAACTATCGGTGAGAATGATCTCGGCGCTCAACTCGACCGGAAAGCCGATACGACGATCGAGCCGGACCCGTCGGGCGGGTTCGAGTGCCGACGCCGGGTCTTGCAACGTGCCACCGCCCTCCGGAACATCGATGGTCGCCGGGGTTGGCGTCGACCCTGGATCCAGCAGCGGGCCGTCATCGGGTGCGCCCACGGCACTGCTCGGTCGACGCGTCAGCCGGTAGGCACCAGCAGCTCCGACCGCCACCAGACCCATCGCTGAAGCGATCAGTTCACGACGGGTGCGGTTACGGTGATCGGACATGTCGGGTCGGCGGGTCTTCGTGAGCGGCGTCGGCGGTGAACTCGGAACGCTGGTCGCCACCATGATGGAGGCCGAAGAATGGGTCGGAGAACTCGCCGGAATCGACGCCGACCCACCACGGCGGCGGCTCATGCGTACTCACTACCACCGTATCCACCCCGACGACCATGACCACATCGTGTCGACGATCGTCGACTTCGACCCGCACGTACTCGTCCACGTCGGCGTCTGGGAACCGAACGCACGCGCGACCCCCCGGCAGGCTGCGCTGCTCACGGACCTGGCGGCCACCTCGATCATCGGCGCCGCGGCTGAATGCCCGGCGCTTGAACACATCGTCGTGCGCAGTGCCATCGAGATCTACGGCCGTGGAGCGGGCGCGCTCACTCGACCGACCGAACGAACCACGACCCAACCGACCAGCGAATGGGGCCGGACCGTCGCCGAGATCGAGCAGACAGCGACGCGGGTCGCTGAACGAGTGGGCGTCAGCGTCGGTGCGCTCCGGTTGGCACCGGTGATCGGCCCGCATGTGCCGTCGCCGCTCGGCCGACTGCTGCGGCTACCCGCCGTGCCGTTCAGCGCGCTCACCGACCCTGCATTCGCTGTAATCGAAGACCACGATGCCGCACGCGCCATCGTGGCGGCAGCACGGGTCGGCCTCGACCGACCGGTGAACGTGGTCGCATCTGGGGCGATCACCGCACTGCAAGCCAGCCGACGGGGCAATCGCGTCCCCGTCCCGATCGCCGGCCCGGCATGGGATGCCGCACGCGCCGTGAGTCATCTGCTCGGAGCCCCGATCCCCGACCATGTGCGAGAAACGTTGGAGCGCGGCCGACTCGCCGACAACTCCGCCATGCAGCCGCTGCTCGGACTCGTGGCCCAGTCCGACACACGCACCGTGATCGACCGGCTGTACCGCTGGCCGACCGTGGTCCGCCAGCCGGCAAGGGTGCCGGCGGCATGAGCGACTCGATGGGTCGCGTGGTCCGGCTCCCTCTCGCCAGGCACGCCGGTCCGGCGGGCGACACTCTGGCGCGCACCGCAGCGTCGATCGGATCGTCGGTGGCCCGCCTCACCGAAGAACCCGGCGGCGTCGTCGACGACTGGGGTCGTGATCCCGACTTGGCACGCATGATGGTCGCGCTCACACACCTGCGGTGGAGCGTCGCGGTTGGCGGCGACCAGCAACTACCGAAACGGACAGGCGCGCTGATCTGTGTCAATGCCCGGCCGCTGGCACAGTCGACCGTGCTCGCGGCGTTCGCCATCAGCGACGCCACCGATCGGCCGGTGCGCTACGTCGGCCGCCCCGACGGCGGGCCGATCGGTGCGCTCGCCCAGCGCCTCGGCGCGCTGCTGGCCCAACCCGAAGAGGTCGCCGGCGCGCTCGCGGATGGATCGCTGGTGGTGATGTCGGCGGCAGCCGCACGTGGTGGGCGCAACGTCGGCACGATCGACCATTCGCTCATCGGCGCAGCGGTCGCCACGAGCACCAGCGTGTATCCGACAGCGGTCGTCAGCAGTCCGATGATGCGCGACGCCCGAGTCGAGGTCGGAGCGCCGAGGCGCGCACGTGGGATCCGGCGGGGGCCATTGGCCGAGCTCGAGCTCGCAGATCGCGTGCGCAACGACGTCACCGGGATGCTCGATGAACTCGGCGACGTGGGCACCGGCACGCCACTCGACTGGTTGCCGTCCGGCCTGTCTGGAGGGAACTGATGCCATTCGTGCGCGCCGACGACGGTGTACGCATTCACTACGAAGTCACCGGGCGCGAGTCCGGCCCGCCCGTGTTGTTCATCCAAGGTCTCGGGGCCGACCGCAACGGCTGGAACCTGCAGCGCCTGGCCACTGCGCCGCGGTACCGGGCGGTCGCCGTCGACAATCGAGGTGCTGGCCGGAGCGACAAGCCGCACGGGCGCTACCACCTCGAGCAAATGGCCGATGATGCGGTTGCCGTCCTCGACGACTTGGGCATCGAATGCGCACACGTGGTCGGCGCATCGATGGGCGGCGCCATCAGCCAGATCGTCGCCATCAAGCATCGATCTCGGGTGCGCTCGCTCACGCTCGCGTGCACAGCCGCGCGCAACTTGCCCTGGCGCGAAGAGTTGCTCGCCAGCTGGCGCGATGCCGCGCTCGAACGAGGGATCGGGGCAATGGGCCACGACGCCGCGCGTTGGGTGATCGGCCCGCGTTCGTTCCGACGCCTCCTCCCAGCGATCGGCTGGCTCGGGCCATTCGCCCTCGGCCGGCCGGCCCACGCGTTCGCTGCCCAGGTCGACGCGATCCTCGACGCCACCAACGAGTACAGCGACCTCGTCGACGAGCTCGGCACCATCGACGTTCCGACACTCGTCCTCGTCGGCAACCAGGACATCCTGACGCCGCGCGGTGACAGCGAGGAACTCGCCGAACGCATCCCGACCGCCGAACTCGTCGTGATCAGCGGCGCCGCACACGGGTTCATGGTCGAGCACGCCGCTACGTTCAACATGGTGCTGCTCGACTTCCTCGGACGCGCCGAAGCGGCGTGGAACGAGCGACTACTCGCCGCGGCCGAGGCCAGCTGATGCGCGTCACGATCGTCGGCGCTGGTGTGTCCGGGCTGGTCGCAGCACGCCGACTCGTCGACGCAGGGGCGAGAGTGATCGTGGTCGACAAGGGCCGGTCGGTGGGCGGACGCCTGGCGACGCGACGAATCGGCGGCGCAACGTTCGATCACGGAGCACAGTTCTTCACGGTGCGCACGCCGGCGTTCCAAGCGCAGGTCGACGATTGGGTCCAGCGCGGTCTCGTCGACGTGTGGACCCACGGGTTTACCGACGACGACGGACACCCACGCTATGCCGCACCCGGGGGGATGAACAGCCTGGCCAAGGACCTGGCGACCGGACTCGACGTGCGCTGCCCGGTGATGGCGTTCGCCGTACGTCCGAGCGACGGCGGTTGCGACCTCGTTCTCGACGACGCAACCGTGATCACCGGCGATGCGGTGGCCGTGACCACGCCACTCCCGCAGGCGTTCTCACTGATGGCCGACGCACCGATCGAGATCGATCGCGATGTGTTCCACGCCGACTACGACCGCACCGTCGCGTTGCTCGCAGTCCTCGACCGGCCGGCCGATGTCGGGCCACTCGGCGCACGCCAGGCGCCGAGTGGCGACGTGGCATTCGTTGCCGACAATCAACGCAAGGGCGTGAGCGAGATTCCTGCGCTCACACTGCACGCCGGCCCCGAATGGTCGCTGGCGCATTGGGACGACGACATCGAGTCACTGGCCACGGACCTCGAGGCGCTCGCGGGGCCATATGTCGGGGAGGCCGAGATCGTCGAACGACAGGTCAAGAAGTGGCGCTTCGCCACTCCCCAACGGGTCTGGCCCGAGCCGTGCTGGACCACGCTCGACGGGCGCATCGTGCTGGCCGGAGATGCGTTCGCCGGGCCGAAGGTGGAGGGTGCGCACAACAGCGGCCTTGCCGCCGCCCACGCACTGCTCGGCTGAGGGACCGATTACGGCGCGCAGCGCACCGCCACGACCTCCTGGGTCGCCAGATCGACCACGGTCGTGCTGTCCTCGCTGTAGTTCCGCAGAAAGTCGCTGAACGATGGGATGTCGAGGGACCCACACTCGCGCTCGATCACCGGCGGGTAGCGGATCTGCCAGCCGTTATCGAGCACGGCGTACCCATCCCGGAGGTCCTGGATCGGCGGCAGCTCGGCGGTCGCCCGCGCCGCCTGCGGCACGAGCGCAAACCACACCACCGCATCGCCGAGAAGGTCGGCAAACAGCGCACATCGATTGATCGCATCGACCTCTTCACAGGTGATCTCACCGAGGGTGCCCGGCGCAGCCCGCACGACGCGGCCACCGTCGAGCACCAGGTCGATGAACCCGGTGGACACGCCGCGGCGGTCCATCTCGAAGTCGGCGGAACGCTGCGTGGAGAACACTGGTGCGATCAGATCGATGCGCCGCTCGACCGGGTCGGGGTCGACCACAGCTTCCAACGGCTGCTCGTCGACGATCACCGTATTGACGAAGATGGCCAGCCCGACCAGCGCCGCGACAGCGGCGACAAACCGAAGGGTGAACAGCGGACGCACGCCGACACGGTATCGAGGCCCACTGGCGTGGGCACGGCAGGCACGGGTCCCTCAGGAAGTCGTGGCGACTCGGCGTCGCCATCGCGAGATTCGGCGTACGCGTGAAGTTCGGAGGCGAGGTCAGGCCGCTACGACGCGCCGAAGGGTCGGCAGCGGCACCATCCCGTAGCGCAAGACCTGATCGTGAAAGGCGGCGATCTCGAACGAGTCCGACGCTTCCGCTGCGGCTCGGATCGAGTCGATCTCGAGACGACCGATCATGTACGACAACGCTTGACCGGGCATTCCGATATAGCGATCGATCTCGCCTTCGATCTGTGTCGGGCTCAGCGGCGAGTGCGCCTCGACGTAGTCGACCGCCTGTTGTCGAGACCAGCCCAGCGCGTGCATCCCGGTGTCGACCACGAGCCGACAGGCGCGCATCGAGTCTGCCGACAACATGCCCAGTCGCGACAACTGAGAGCTATAGAGCCCCATTTCGTCGGCCAACCGTTCGGTGTACAAGCCCCACCCTTCGAGGTACGCGGTGATCCCGAACTGCGTTTGCACCGGGTGCAATGTGGTCGACTCGCGAAAGCCGCCGATTTGCAGGTGATGACCCGGGATCGACTCGTGGAATGTCACCGCTTCCAGCTGGTACGTCGACCACGCCGACGGATCGGCGGTGTTGAAGAAGAAGTTCGCCGGCTTACCAGTGTCGGGATCGGGCGCTGAGTAGAACGCGAGCGGCCCGGTCGGCACCTCGTTGGCCAGGCACTCCGACGCGGGGATCGACGTGAACCATCCCGGCGCCGCGGCGCGCGCCCGCTCAAGCGCAGCCGCCGCGTCGCGGACGATGTCGTCGCCCGACTCGTACTTCATCGAGACGTCGTCGCGGAGATGGGCGTAGATGTCGGCGATGTCGCTGGCACCAACGAGCGGTCCGGCGAGATCGACGTACTCCGCTTCCAATCGTCCGATCTGGTCGACGCCGATCTCGTGGATCTCCTCGGCGGTGAGACCGAGCGAGGTGCTCGCCCAGACCAGTTCGGTGTAGAGCTCCTGGCCGCCGGCGAGGTGGCAGATGCCCGCCTGCTCGTCGCTGCGGCCACGAAGACTCAGCTCGCGTAGCGCTGTGCCATATTCGGCCAAGGCCGGCAACACGCGCTCGGAGACGACGCGTCCCACCTCTGCCCGCCATGTGTCTGCGTCGGCCGGACTGAGTGCCGTTGGCGCCTCCTGCGATGCAAGCGGCTGCACGTCGGACGCGACCAACTCCTCGACGGCGTCTGCGCTCGCCGCGAGGTGCCGCGCCAGCGCGACGTTGCCGTCAGCCGCCGACGTCGTGATCTCCGCTTCCAGCTGCTCGAGCATGGTCGGCAACCGCTCCATCTTGCGGAGGTAGTCGTCGCCGTGCTGCGACGTGCTCAGTGCGAACCTGCCGAGGAAGGTGGCCAAACGAGTGTGTATGCCGAATGCGGGGTTCACATAGGTCTGCTCGTTGCGCCACGTGAGTCCGGTCGCAGCGGCGTTCGCAGTGAACGCAACGGTCTCCAGCAGGATCCGGTCGTCGTCGGAGGCATCGGCGGCAGCATCGTCAGCCCGTCCGGCGAACCGCCGCAAGGACCCCTGCCGCTCGGCGATTGCCGGGCTGCGGAGATCCTCCCAGTTGGCCAATCCGTCGAGTTGACCCGAATACAAGAGCCGATTCGGCTCGATCGCCTGGCGGTAGGCGAAGTACTCGTCGGCCAGATCGGTCGCCTCGGACATGTCGCCAACGTACTCGTGCTCGAGGACGACACGTTCTCACGTCTCCACCCGATAACGACGCGCACCATCGCCGTGGTCGAGGTGACTAGCGTGTCGGTGGCGAATCGGCGGAATGCGCTGCGCAAGATCGCCATCAGCGGCTCAGCGGCGTCGATCGTGTCGCGGCCGGCGTTCGCCCACGATCAACCGACGTTCGATCTCACTTCATTCGGAATCATGGAGTCCGACCAGTTCGGGGACAAGGACGCCGTCGCTCAGTACCGCGCGGCCGGGGCGGATGGTGCCGGAGGCCGCGTCGGATCAGCTGCGCTGAGCGACCGCAGCGGCTCGGGCCGCACGATCGCTGAGGTCAGCGATGATGTCATCGTTGTGTGCGGCGCCGATGAAGATCGCCTCGTAGGCACCCGGCGCCATCGCTACACCTTCGGCAAGCATCGCGTGGAAGAACCGGGCGTACGCGTCTTCGTCGGTCGACTTCGCCTGATCGAAGTCACGCACCGGGGCATCGACCCCGCAGGTGATGCCGAGCAGCGTGCCGACGACGGGGAACTGGGCATCGAATCCCTCCGACGCACAGGCATCGCGCAACAACGCCGACAAATGACGGGCGCGCGCCATCAACTCGATGTAGAGGTCGTCATCGAGCAGGTCGAGTGCGGCGAGTCCGGCCGCCGTCGCCAGGGGATTCCCCGCCAACGTTCCGGCGTGGAACACCGGCCCCAACGGGGACAAGTGCTCCATCAATTCGGTGCGACCCCCGACCGCTCCGATCGGGAGACCTCCGCCGATGACTTTGCCGAAACACGTCACGTCGGGCGTGACGTCGTACTTGGCCTGCGCGCCGCCGTGACCGATCCGGAATCCGGTGATCACCTCGTCGAAGATCAACACGGCGCCGACGCGATCGCACTCGGTGCGCAAGCCGTCGAGGAATCCGGGCTCGGGCGCCACCACGCCCATGTTGGCGGCGATCGGTTCGACGATCACCCCAGCGACGCTGTCGTCGAGCTCGGGGACGACGTTGTAGGGGACAACCATGGTTTCGGACACCGCCGCCGCCGGAACGCCGGCCGTACCGGGAATGCCCAAGGTGGCCACACCACTCCCGCCGGCGGCGAGGAGCGCATCGGTGGCCCCGTGGAAGTTGCCGGCGAAGCTGACGATTCGGTCGCGGCCCGTAGCGCCACGAGCGAGGCGCACCGCTGTGCTGGTCGCCTCGGTGCCCGAATTCATCAGACGCACGCGCTCACAACTCGAGACGCGCGCCGAGATCGCTTCGGCGAGTTTCATCTCGCGTGGCGTCGGGGCGCCGAACGAGGTGCCATCGGCCGCTGCCGCGGACACCGCAGCGGTGATCGCCGGATGGCCGTGTCCGAGTATGACTGCCCCATAACTCTGAACCAGATCGAGA
Organism: Actinomycetota bacterium; assembly: GCA_039177505.1. GTDB lineage: Bacteria > Actinomycetota > Acidimicrobiia > Acidimicrobiales > Ilumatobacteraceae > JABSQH01. The sequence continues at coordinate 29,562 of JBCDFR010000001.1, forward strand.
TAACTCGTGCCCTCGACGTCGATCACCGTGGCGCCAGACGCTCCTGCGACGACGTACGGCTCGCCACCCACCGAACGGAAGGCGCGGATCGACGAGTTGACACCACCCGGAATGACTGCCTGCGACCGCTCGAACATCGTGCGATTCGACGGCACGCCGGCTCCGGTGCACACCGTCGCCACACAACCGGCGGACTCACACGCGACAGGGTCGCACCACTCGACGGTGGCGGTCATCGGCGATCACCCTCCCGGAGCGACTCGGCCACGGAGCGTGCGGCGTAGGTCAAGATGAGATCGGCGCCCGCCCGCTTGATCGCCGTGAGGTGTTCGGCCATCACGGCCGGACCATCGATCCATCCCCGCTCAGCCGCCGCGTGCACCATCGCGTACTCACCGCTCACCTGGTAGGCCGCCAAGGGCACCTCGAAACGATCGTGGGCAGCAGCGATGATGTCGAGGTACGCGACCGCTGGCTTCACCATGATCATGTCGGCGCTCTGTTCGAGGTCGCGGGAGATCTCCACCATCGCCTCGCGTCGGCGCCGATAATCCTGCTGGTACCCCTTACGGTCGCCCCCGTCGGCGATCTCGACGTCGACCGCATCGCGGAAGGGTCCGTACAGCGCGCTGGCGTACTTCGCGGCGTAGGCCAAGATCGCAGGATGCTGGTGTCCGGCACGATCGAGGGCCTCCCGGATGGCTGCGACCTGCCCGTCCATCATGCCGCTCGGCGCCACGATGTGGGCGCCGGCATCGGCTTGGGCGACGGCGGCCCGGGCATACAGCTCCAACGTGGCGTCGTTGTCGACCCGCCCGTGGGCGTCGAGCACACCACAATGCCCGTGATCGGTGTACTCGTCGACGCACAGGTCGGCGATCAGCACGATCTCGTCGCCGACGTCACTGCGCAGCGCGCGCAGCGCCACCTGGACGATGCCGTCGGGGTCGTAGGCGCCACTGCCCACGGCGTCTTTCGATGCAGGCACTCCAAACAGCACCACGGCCCGTACACCAAGCTCGGCGAGCTCCGCGACCTCGCGGCGCAGCGAGTCGAGGGTGTGTTGGACGACGCCCGGTAGCGACTCGATCGGCTGCGGCTCGGCGATCTGCTCGCGCACGAACAACGGGGCTACGAGATCGTGTGTGTTGAGATTGACGTCAGCGACGAGATCACGCAGCGCGGAGGTGGTCCGCAGCCGGCGGAGGCGATCGACAGGATCCAGCGCACTCACGGCGGCGAGCCTACCGACGGGCCGGCGCCCCTTGCCGCTGGCGGCTGCAATCGACCCAGTAGCGTTCGCGGCCGTGTCGGTGCAGGCCTGGTTCTCCAACGACGAACTGTCGATCGATCCCGGTGCATCGATCACGCTGCAGCTCACCGTGCACAACCTCGCCGAGTCAACCGACACGTACACGATCTTGCCCACAGGGCTGACCGCCAGCTGGGTCACCGTGAGCACGCCGAATCTGACGCTGTTCGGTGGGTCCCAGGAGGTCGTCGAGATCACGATCAGCCCACCGGCGCTGCCGACCACGGCCGCCGGACCGAGCGTGGTTGCGATCCGCGTGCTGCCGACCTCCGACGTCGACGAGACCGTGGTCGCCGAGCTCACAGTGGCGATCGAGTCGTTCGCCGACACCCGCCTGGTCGCACTCCAGCCGGTGGTGCGCGGCCGTCGACGCGCCAACTTCGAGTTCATGGTCGAAAACCACGGCAACACGCTCGCCAGCTGCCGTCTGCGTCTCGTCGACCCGACACGTCGCGTCGACGGCGCGTTCGATCCGCCTGCGGTCGGTGTCGCTCCGGGCGGATCCAGCCTGGTCCGGCTGCGAGCCAAAGCTCGAGGCGGACGGCTGCGGCGGGCGACCCGCACGCTCGACTTCGATGTCGAGGCCGAACAACACGGTGCCGCGCCCGCGGCGGGCTCGATGGCATTCGTCCAGCCGCCAACGGTGTCCGGGGCGACCGTCGGCCGCATCATCGCAGTGCTCGTGCTGATCGGCGCAGTGGTCGCAGCCTGGTTCGGTGTCGTTCGACCCGAAATTCGCGACGCCGCCGAGCAACAGGTCGATGAGCGCATCGCCGAGTTCACGCCGACCGACACCGACGTCCCGACGACGACCACACCAACCAACGAGCAGACCACCGACGACGTCACCACCGCCAACGACGCAGGCGACACCACGTCGAACGTCATCCCAACGTTCGTCCGACTGGCGGTTGCTCCGCCGCTCACGCAGACCGACGATCAATCGACGTCGCTGGAAACGGAATTCGACATGACCGACGTGCGCGTCGAGAACCCATTCAACGACAGCGGACAGGCGACGCTGTTGGTCAATGGTGAGCCGCAATTCGTGTGGTCGTTGGACAACGTGCGCGGCCAGTTGTTCGAGCCGCGGATCACGCCGATCCGCCTCCAGGCCGGCGACAACATCACCTTCAGCGTGCGGTGTGATGCAATCGGTGAGGCCTCCCAGTCGACCTGCACCAATGCGGTGAACATCGGGGGCGTGACGATCGAGCCCTGAACAATGGGGCTGGACCTCCGCTGCTCAGCCGAGCCCGAACCCCGGCATGCCGATCATCGCCTGATCCTGTTCGACGACCGCCACATCGGCCGCAGCGATGTTGCCGTCGTCGGCCTGCACCACGATGCTCCGCTGACCGCCTCGTTCATCGGGCGGAATCGGGAGCTCGACGGACACGTTCCCGAAGTCATCGGTCACACCGGTGATCGACTCGCCGGGTCGGTCTCCGAAGGCGACGGTGACCTCACTATTTGGCGGATACCCGGTACCGATAGCGAGCAACTCGCCGCCCGCGTCGACCTCCTCGGTGAAGAACGACACCTCAGGAACGAACTCGCCGTCGCCGGCCAGCACGATCGACGTGAACTGTCCGGCAGCGGTGGCTACGTCGACCAAGGCGGTGCGTCGGCCGTCGGCCGTAGGTGTGAACGTGATCCCGATCGAGCACGTGGCGCGCGGGTTGAGGGCACGATCGGCACAGTTGTTGGTAGTGACGGCGAAGTCATCGACGTGGGCCCCGCCGATGCGCACGTCGGCGACCGTCGTCGGCACGATCCCGATGTTCTGGATGTCGACGAGGAACTCCGTATTCGGTGCACCGACCACCGAAGATCCCAGATCGGCGCCGGCGGGATCGGCGAGTAGGGCCGGTTCGCCGCCACGACCGCTGATCGTCGAGGTGACCGACACCGCTCCGAACCCTCCCTCGGCGACGGTCAGTTCCGCAGACACGACGCCCGGCGTGGTTGGCACGAACGTGACCAAAACGGTGCAATCGCCACCGGGTGGCACCGACAGTGTCGCCGTACACGTGCTGTCGTCGGGATTGATGCGAAAACGCGGGTCGCTGACTTCGACGAGGAAGGGGTTGAACGAGGATGGACCTTCGTTGATCACTGCGACGTACCACTCGTCACTCTCCAAACCGACCACGGTCGTGCCGAGGTCGGCGTCGGCCAGCGACAGCCGAGGAGGAGTCGACACCGAGACGACACGACGCCCTCCGACGTCATCACCGCGAACCGGGTCGCCGAGGAGATCGCTGGCCGCCAAGGTGTCGAACACGATCGAACGGCCGGTCTCGCTCACCGCTGGTGACGAGTGCGCGCCGAGCGCCGGCCGGACACCATCGTTCGACACCGTCACACGGCGCAGCGCACCGCTGGCGACGTCGGCCACAAGCAAGTCGCCTTCGGTCGCGTCACCACCACCAGCCGCCCGGATCAACTGCAGGTTGGTGGCCTTCGTGACGAATGCCACGGTATGCCCGTCGGCGCTGATCGCCGGTTGGGACGACGGCGCAGCACCGGCGACGAGCACACCGTCGTCGCGGGTGATAGCACTCAACATCGTGAGCGCGTTCCGATCCGCTTCGTCGAGTCGGCCGTTGCCGTCGAGATCGCGGTTGTAGAGGAAGACCTGGGTCGGGCACACGCCGTCGCAGACCGCGAACTCGGCGGGAACCAACATCGGGTCAGCGGAAGTGAACGCGACCGCAGCACCGGTTCTCGAGAGCACGGGGGAGCCAGCTCCTGCGGTAGTGGGCGAGCCGTCGGGGAGTTGCGACACGAGGCGCACCGCCGCAAAGGGATCCGGTTCGTCGCGGTCCCAGATGAACACCTGCTGTGTGGCCGGCCCACCGGCGACCTGGCCGGTACCCCAACCGGCAACCCCGTCGGCAGATGTGGCGTCGGAACGGAACGCAAGGTACCGACCATCACCGCTGAACGCGGGTTGGTCCACCCCTTGGTGCGTATAGGTGGTGTTCGGTGCGACGACGGGGAATCCGGCTGCCAGCTGCGTCCGCAGTGGATCGGTGATCGGCAGCTCGAGGTCGACCACCGACACCGCTCGCAGTCCCTCGACATCGAAGAGGTGATCGACCGGATGAGTGAAAGCAACCAGCGTGCCCGACGCCGAAATCGTGGGTCGGTCAGCCGGGTCGAGATCGTCGCGAGCCAATCCGGAATCGAGATCGGTGCTGACGAGTTCCCAATCGCCGATCACCCCGTCGCAGTGCGGCAACCGGGTGCGATACAGGTCCCACCGGTTGCCGGTGTCATCGTCGCGGAACACATCGAAAGCGATCTCCGTGACGACAACCACGCTGCAGCCGTCGCCGGAGATCACCGGGGTGACTGTGTTCCCTGCCCGCAGACCGTCGGGAACAGCCGTGAGTTCGGTCACCTCGTCGCTCTCACGATCGTGCACGAACGCGCCGGTCACTTCGGGATCGCCGGTGGACGGGCCTTGAAAGGCGACATACCGGCCGTCGGCGGAGACCGTCGGTGCAGCACTTCCCGCACCACCGACGCCATCGACCAGACTTCCCGCGGCCTGCTGGAGATTGCTGCCCGGGCGCGCGTCGACGTCAAACGCGCTGGTGCCCACCAGCGACGCTCCGAGCACGGTCGCCACCACAGCGGCGACTCGTGTTCGGCGTAAAACGTCGATCACGTCACTCCTTCCGATCGCCGCAGCGGCGGCGTTCGTGCTTGTCAGTCGACGGATCCGGTGTCCGCCCGCTCAATTCTGTCAGCCTCGGCGACCGCTACGCACAGCGCCTCGACAAGGCCCGCCAACGAATGATCGACCGCCACCTCCGTGACCTTGAGCCCCAATTCAGCGGCAACGCTAGCGGTGGTCGGACCGATCGCCACGACGACCGGTGGCGTTGCGACCCCGACGCTGGAAACCCAGCTGCGGACCGCTGAGCCAGAAGCCAAGAGCAGCGCATCGCCGCGCTCGACGGCATCGGGTGGAGCAGTCAGCTGCACGGTTCGGTAGGCCGTCACACGCACTACCTCGTGGCCTGCTCGACGCAACGTCGTCTCGAGGATGTCGGAGGCCTGATCGGCAAGCGCCAAGAGAAAACGTTGTGGATGCTCGCCGGCAGCGACGATCAGATCGTTCCCGAGGGCGGCGGCGAGCTGAGGGGTCGGAGTGAGCACGTCACGACCCGTCGCGTCGCGCAACAGTCGAGCCGTCGCAGTCCCGACCGCGGCGAGACGAGTCGACGGCGCTTGCGACACCGCATCAACGACGCGTTCGGCACCAGCGGGCGACGTGACGACGAGCCAGTCGACGGCATCGAGCGCTCCCAGCCGGGCGCGTAGCTCGGTCCCGCCGTCGAGCGGTGGTTCGATACCGATGAGCGGCGTGTGTACGACCGTCGCGCCCTCAGCAGCGAGCAGGAGAGCCAGCTCGCCGGGGTGTGCGCGGGTCACCAGCACACGCAACCCCCGCAGGCGGGTGCCGGCCATCGCTCACACCTTCCCGTCGTCGACAGCGGCGAGCGCCGCCCGAGCGGCCCGGACGGCGATCTCGTGATCGCCGCGTCCTCCGACCAACGGCACAGTCTCGCAGTGCACATGCGACAGATCGTCGGCGGCGAGAAAGGTGTGCAGGACGTCGCCGTCGGCGTGTGCACCAATCGGCATCGAACACCCCGCCCCGAGCTGGCCGAGATACGTCCGTTCGACGGCGACCGCATGATGGGTCGGTGGATCGTCGATCGCCTCCAACGCGTCGCGGGTCACCAGATCGTCAGAGCGGCACTCGACGGCCACACAACCCTGACCGACGGCGGGAACGAATCGCTCCAGCGGCAACACGTCGGCGATGCGCTCGGTCAGCCCCACGATCTCCAACGCCGCGACCGCCATCACCAGCGCGCCGCTCGGAGGCAGCTTCGTGAGGCGGGTGTCGATGTTCCCGCGCAGCTCGACGAACGCAAGGTCGGGGCGCGCCGCAGCGAGCTGCGCACGCCGACGGACCGAACCAGTGGCCACGGTTGCGCCGGGGGCCAACTCGGCAAGAGGCGCACCGACGAGCGCGTCGTGCGGAGTGCGCCGCGCACACATCGCGCCAATCGTCAGACCCGGCTCTTGCGCCGACGGTAAGTCCTTGGCCGAGTGCACGGCGATGTCAGCGCGGCCATCGAGTACGGCTCGCTGCACCTCCTTGACGAACACACCCTGGCCGCCGATGGCATGGAGCGGCACATCGTGTCGACGATCGCCGACCGTCTCGACAACGACGAGTTCGACCGGACGTCCCGTGGCCCCCTCGATCGACGCCGCAACCGCGTTCGACTGTGCTGTGGCCTGGCGTGAGCCCCGTGTGGCGACGCGTAGCGGTTGCCCTGTTGGGGTCATTCAGAGGTCGAATAGATCGCGCACGGCCGCAGCATTGCGCTCGCCTTGCGGTGTTCCCGCTTGCTGCTTCAGCCGGACCGAGGGCTCATGCAAGAGCTTGGCGATAATCGCTCGCGTCACCGCGTCCACGACATCACGCTGTTCATCGTCGAGGGCAGCCAGGCGCGCATCGAACCGATCGATCTCGCTGGCACGCACGCGCTCGGCCGCGGCATGCATCGATGCGACCAACGGCGCCGCCTGTCGAGCGGTCGCCTCGAGACTGAAGCGATCGACCTCCTCGGCAAGAATTCGACGAACGTCGGCGGTCTCAGTGGCCCGTTGTGCAATACCTCGGTCGGCCCAGTCGCGCAGGTCGTCGAGGTCGAACACCTCGACGTCCGAGCGAGCAGCCACCGCGTCGTCGACGTCGCGAGGTACAGCGATGTCGACGATCAACAGCGGTTCGCGGCGAGCGTCCAACACCGACGACAGTCGGTCGATGGTGAGGATCGGTTCGCCCGACCCGGTTCCGGTCACGACGATGTCGGCCGTTGCGATCGCCGAGGGAACGTCGGCGAAGTCGATCGCCCGTGCGCCGACCCTGTCGGCGAGCGTTCTGGCACGATCGTGCGCCCGGTTGGCCACGACGATGTCGCTGGCGCCCGCTCCGTGAAGGGCGACGGCGACACCGTCGCCCATCGAACCGGCGCCGATCACCAACAGCGAGCGATCGGTCAGGTCACCTCGAAGATCGGCGATCATCTCCACCGCGGCGTGACTCACCGACGCTGTGCCGCGCCCGATCGCGGTGTCGGTACGGACGCGCTTTCCGGCTTCGACCGCACTGCGAAACAGCAGGTTCAGTGAGGAACGGGCACCGCCCGCACGTTGCGCTGCGTCCCACGCACCGCGCACTTGGCCAAGGATCTCACTCTCGCCCAGTACCGCGGAATCGAGACCGGCGGCGACGTCATACAGATGCTCGACAGCGGCCCGATCGTGCTGGGAGTAGAGATGCGGTGCGAGGTCGTCGACATGCAGACCCGATTGCTCGCACAAGAAATCGCGCACGTCGCCATATGCGCCGTGGAACAGCTCGGCGACGACGTACACCTCGGTGCGGTTGCATGTGGACAGCACCACCGCCTCGCGGATGGTGTCACGTCGCGCCAGGTGGGTGATCGCCTTCGGCATCGCCTCGTCGGAGATGGTGATCCGTTCGAGCAGCGGCAGCGGAGCGCTGCGATGGCTGACACCGACGACGAGGACCGACATGATGGGCTCAGCCTACGCGCTTGCGCCTCGGCCGCGGCCACCTGGAACGGCACGGAGACCGCCCTGTTGGCTCCCCGCGCGGCGTTGTTCGTAGTAGCTCAGAATCTGGAGTTCGACGGCCAGATCGACCTTGCGGACCGAGATCCCAGAGGGCACCGCAATCACCGCGGGCGCAAAGTTCAAGATGCTGGTGACGCCGGCGGCGACGAGCGCATCGGCGGCATCTTGGGCAGCCGGTCCAGGGGTCGCGATGACACCGATCGAGATGTTCTTCGATCCCACGATCTGGGAGAGCTCGTCGACGTGTCGGACGCGTACGCCGCCGACCACCGTGCCGATCTTCGACGGCGACACATCGACTACGCCGCCGACGGGAAACCCGCGTTCGCCGAACCCGCCGTATCCGGCGAGCGCTTGACCGAGATTGCCCGCACCGATGATGACCACCGGCCAGTCGTGGGTCAGGCCGAGCTCGCGTTGAACCTGGTAGACGAGGAACTCGACGTCGTACCCGACCCCTCGGGTGCCGTAGCTACCGAGGTAACTCAGATCCTTGCGCACCTTCGCCGCGTTCACGCCGGCGAGTTCTGCCAACTCCTCAGAGGAGATGTTGGTGACGCCGTCGTCGAACTGTTCGGTGAGGATCCGCAGGTACACCGGCAGACGCGCAACAGTCGCCTCGGGAATTCGTCGGCGCGTCCGCTGGCCAGCCATCTCCTATGACGTTAGAGCCCTCGTGCACGCTTTCACAAAGCTGTGCGCGAGAAGGCTCGCAGGAGTTTCGATCGTGCCGACGAGCAGCAACGCCAGCAAGTGGACGATCGGTCAGGCGCCGACGCGCAGCGACTCGTCGAGGTTGCGGCGCACCAGCTTGCCGTGCGCATTGCGCGGCAATTCGTCGACGAAGATGATTTTCGACGGGCACTTGTACCGCGCCAGGCGATCGTGGCTGTAGTCGATCAGGGCGTCTTCATCGACGTCGGAGTCGGCGGTCGTCACGACATACGCCTTGACGGCTTCGCCGGTGTTGGGGTGAGGCACACCGACGACGCCGGCCTCCAACACATCGGGGTGGCTCATCACGATCTCTTCGACCTCGGCGGGGTACACGTTGAATCCCGACACGATGATCAGGTCCTTGCTGCGGTCGACGAGATAGAGATACCCGTCGTCGTCAGTGGTCGCCATGTCGCCGGTCATCAGCCAGCCGTCGTCGTTCAGCACCCCAGCGGTGGCGTCGGGATCCTGCCAGTACCCGGGGAAGACGTTGCGGCCGCGCACCCAGATCTCTCCGACATCGCCGACGAGCGCATCGCCGTCGGCGTTGATCAGGCGAACCTCGACCCCGCCGAGCGCGCGTCCGACCGACCCGAAACGCACCTCACTGCCGACCATGGTGGTGACGATCGGACTGGCTTCGGTGAGGCCGTAGCCCTCACGGATGATCACGCCGAATCGATCGCGCATCGTTTCCGCAACGGTGACCGGCAGTCGCGCCGCGCCCGACAGGGCCACCCGCACGCTAGCGAAGGTGTCGGGATCGAGCTCGTCGAAGTGGGCGAACGCTTTCCATACCCCGGGCGCACCTGGAAGCACCGTGACCTTGCGGTCGACGATCGTCTGCACTGCGGTGGCCGGATCGAAGCGCTGGACCAAGACGATCGTGGCGCCACGCAACAGTCCCATACCGAGCACGACGTTGAGACCCATGATGTGGAATGCGGGGAGCAGCCCGAAGATCACGTCGGATTCGTCGATCTGCGCCGAGCTACCCGACGCCTGGTCGATGTTCGACAAGAGGTTGTCGTGGGTCAACATCGCCGCCTTCGGCGACCCGGCGGTGCCGCTGGTGAACAGCAGTGCCGCGAGGTGGTCGGGGTCGACATCGACGATGTCGACAGGGTCAGCACTGAGGAGATCGTCGAAGGCCATCGGACTCCCCGGTCCTCCGTCGCTGCCGTCGGTGTTGATCTCGACGTCGATCGTCGGCACCTCGGTTCGTTCGAGGTTGCTCCACATCGGCGAGCTGACCCCGTCGAGTACGACGGCTTTCGCTCCGACGGCGTTGATCTGGTCGCGCACTTCGGGGGCCGGGCTGGTCGGGTTGAGCGGCACCACGATCGCACCCCGACCGAGGAGTGCCAGGTACGACACGACGAATCGGCGGGAGTTGCCGAGGAGCAGTGCCACGCGGTCACCGTCGCCGATTCCCAGTTCAGCCAACCCGCCCCGGCAGGCGGCAACCTGAGCGCGGAGCTCGCCGTAGGTGGTGCTGCGACGCCGGCCGATCAGCGCAACGTTGTCACCGTCGTGAGCGTCGATGATGCTCGCCAGATTCACAGTGCTCCCTCGATCCGTTTCGATGTGTGCGCTCGAACGCGCGTCCCCAACACGGCACGCCCGAGCGTAGATCGGTGCAGCATCGAGAACAACAGTCACCCGAACACCAGAGGTCCGCAGCAACCGAGATCCACAGCCGCACGGAGCGACGCGGGCCGCGCGCACCGGCTCAGAGCTGCAGCAACGAGATCGTGCCGGCCACCAAGATGGCGGCAAGCAGCAGCCCGAGCGTCAACGTGGTGGCGGGGCGCATATCAGCGACCACGATACCGACCGGCGTGCGCCGTCGACCTACTCCGGTGAGCGAGAGGGCCCACTGGGAGCCCCTTCGCTCATCGCTGCCGACGTCGACCACAGACCGGTGAGCGAGCGGGCCCACAGGGAGCCGTCTCGCTCACCCGAGTGCGTCGGCGGTGGCGCGGTCAGCGGCGGGTCGGGGTGCCGACGGGCTGTGTGAGCCCACGACCATCGTCGTCCGAGCCGGGTGTCAGCGTGACTTGATCGCCGGGAGCGAGTTCGAGCTCTTCGGCCGCCGAGCGCTGATCGAGCACCAGCGCCAACAGCCCGGTCGAGTCGAGCACGAGTCCGACCTCACCACTGCCGAGTTCGGCAAACGCCCGCACACGACGTGCGCTGCGAGCCACGGCACCGGCGGTGGGATGCTCGACGCGCACTTCGATCCGCTCGCCGAAGGTCTGGGCGAGATCGTCGGGCGCGACGTTCAACTGGGCATTGCCGAAGCGATCAACCCACAACACCTGGGCGATCACGCGCTCCTCGTCAGCCTGCACGAGTGGCACCACTCCGGGCATCAACAACTCGACGTCGAGGAGCGGCCCGAGGTCGGTGAGCTCGATGCCATTGCACAGATGAGCCGCAGCCGGGGCAAAGATGTCGCGTCCGGCAAAGGTCGCCCCGGGCGCGGCGAGTTGATGGTCGGGGTTGGTCAACTCGACCGCCCGCTCGGCACCACCGGCGAGCGCCACCGCCGGAGCCAACAGGCCGTTGTCGGGTCCGATGAGCACACCATCGCCGCCTGCGACCTCGACCGCGATCGCTCGTCGTTCGGTGGCCACACCGGGGTCGACGATCGCCATGACGACGCCGACAGGGACATACGCGATCGACCGCGCCAGCGCCAACGAGCCGCCCCGAACGTCATAGGGCGCAATACCGTGAGTCAGGTCGATCACCGTCGCATGAGGGGCCAGGTCGCGCACCACGGCCCGAAGCACGCCGGCGAACTCGTCGTCGGTGCCGTAATCAGTGAGGACGCTGATCGTGTCGTACCGACGAGCCATCGGCGGCAACCTACTGGCCGTTCAGCCGCGGCAGTACGTCGATCGCGGGCCGCACGTGGTCCGAGGCGTCGGCGGCGAACCGACGGCCCAAAACGCGACAAGGGCCGGTGCCAACCCCCCGATGGCACCAGCCCTGTCGGCGCCGTCCACCGTCTCCGGCGGACGCGTCTCCACACACGTCACCATAGGCGATCGCGCGTCGATGTGAAAAGGGGCACGTCGATATTTCTCTTGTTCACGAAGTCGCGCTCAGCCGAGTTCGCGGCTGCGCAGGGTCGCTACGCGCACCGCGTTCGCAAACGACGCCCGAACGTCGGCCCGATCGAGCTCGGCCAACCCGGCCTCGGTGGTCCCTCCCGGCGAGGTCACCTTGCGACGCAACTCGGCTGGATCGCCCTCCGCTGCCAAGAGCTCCGCGGAACCGACGAGCAGCTGGATCACCGAGCGCGAGGCGGTATCGGGGTCGAGACCCTCGGCGATGGCCGCCTCGATGAGCGCTTCGGCAACGAGGAACACGTATGCCGGCCCGGAGCCGATCGTCGCGGTGAACGCGTCGAGATGGTGTTCGGAGAGTTCCTCGACGATCCCGACCGCGCCAAGAATCGATGCCGCCCAGTCGAGGTCGCCGACGGTTGCCGCTCGCCCGCCGCTGATCGCCGAGGCACCTCGCCCGACAAGCGCCGGCGTGTTGGGCATCGCGCGGATGACGGCAACCTGCTTCGCGTCGCCGATCGCCGACTCGAGCGCATCGGTCGTGACTCCCGCAGCAATCGACAGCACCCGAGTTGCGCCGGCCGCCACAGCAGCTGCCGCGGCAGCCCCGGCATCGGGCGGTTTCACCGCCACCACCGCAGATCGACATGGCGGACACGCCTCGAGCACCGCCACGCCCGGGTACGAGGCCGCGAGCGCCGTTCGCCGGCCGGGGTCGATCTCGACGACGGCCACCTCGTCGACCCGGTGGGCGCCACCGACGAGCAGACCGCCAAGCAGCGCTTCGCCCATGTTGCCGCCACCGATCAGCACCAGATCGAACGACTCGGACGACGTGCTGTTCATCGCCGGGACGTTACCGACCAGGCGGGCCACGAAGATGACCGACTCCTCCGATCGGCCCGCCCGGTCACCACAATATGGGCGGGCCAGACCGGGCGGCGGAAACCCGAGGGGTTACGACGAGAAACGGCTGGCGTACCCGATGCGCAGCAGGGCGAGAAAGCACTGCTCGACCTGGGCGTACAACGTGCCGAGCACACGATCGAGTTCGTCGAGTGTCACCGCCGCCGCCGGCAGCTCACCACGCAAGTAGAGCGCATCCTCGGCTCCGATCGAAAAGTGCGCTCCGACCAGCGTGTCGTTGCGCCGCAGCACATGCTCGTAGAGCACCGCGTGTTGCTCCTCGGGAGCGGGCATCACGTAGGTCTCGTACCGCAACGTCCGCTGGCCCAGCGTGAGCCAGACGGTGGTGAACTCCTTGTCGTCGCCGCGCATCCGCACGTACCACCGGATGACGTCGTCGACGGCACGATCGATCGAGACGATGTTGTCGTGCCCGGCGCGCAACATACCGAGCCACTCGTCGATCTGACGCTCGAGGACGGCGAGGTCGGGGGCGGTGTAGGCGTCGCTCATCGGCTACTTCGCCGTTCAGTCACACGACACGCGCTCGCGCACTGACACGTCGGTGTACACGCGACGCAATCGGGCTGCAGCGAAACTCCAGGTGTACCGGCGTGCCCGTTGCACAGCGGCTGCACCCATCTCGGCACGACGGAGCGGGTCGCTCAGCAACTCGTCGATGGCCGCAGCGAACGCTTGCGGAGTGCGTTCGGGCACGAGCGTGCCCGTCCGCCCGTCGTCGATCAGACTGAGGAGACCGCCGACCGCGCTGGCGACCACCGGAATGCCACAGGCTGCGGCTTCCAGCGCCACCAAACCGAAACTCTCGCTACGACTCGGGACAACAACGACGTCGGCGGCGCGGTAGTACGACGACAAGATGTGGTGCGGTTGCGGCGGAACAAAGCGAACACGATCGGCGAGCCCGAGATCGTCGGCGAGTCGCCGCGCATCTGCCAACTCCGCCGTTCCGGACGACCCGCTGGCGCCGCCGACGATCAGCAGTTGAGCATCGGTCGCCGCGAGTTCGGCCAGCGCACCGATCGCCACATCGGGACCCTTCAACGCCTGTATCCGCCCGACGAACAACACGACGGGACGATCCGGATCGACGTCGATGGCGTGTCGCGCGCCGCGTTGTTCACCCGGTGCGAAGAACGCGTGCTCGACCCCGGGAGCAATGATCTCCAAGCGGCCCTGTGGTTCCCCATACAGACGGCGGAACTGATCGGCTTCCGGCTCGCAGGACACACAGATCGCGTCGGCGCACTCAACGATTTCGGCCTCGGCCCGATCGCGCCACTCGGGCTCGGGATCGCCGCCTTCGGCTTTGACCCGAGCCAGCGTGTGAAACGTGGTCACGAACGGCACGTCGAGTTCGTGTTTCAGCCGGTGGCCGACGACCCCACTCAACCAGTAGTTCCCGTGCAGCACGTCAGGACGCCCGTGAACATCGAGCCAGTTGCGCACACCGTCGGCGAACGCGTCGGTGGTGGCGGGGAGCCCCTCTTTTGGCAGGTCGTGGGATCCGGCTTCGATGTGCACGACTCGATGGCCGGGCTCGACATCGATCACCTCCGGCAGGTCCGGTCGATCGGCGCGGGTGAACGTCGTGCAGTCCACCCCGGCCTGGGCGAGCGCCGAAGTCAGCTCGCGCACGTACACGTTCATTCCGCCACTGTCGCCGGAGCCCGGCTGAAGCAGCGGCGACGTGTGGAGCGAGATGATCGCTGCGCGTTGCACGACGGCGACACGATAACGGCGAGTCAGCGGACTCTCTCGACCATGCCGAACGCACTCGGCAGGTGAGTGCGGCCGAACGGTTCCACGTCAGGAGTCGGCTTGATTCGAAACGCCGACACCGTCGATGTCGGCTTCGCCGTCGCGATACCGTCGGACAAGTTCGGCGCTCAAAGCATCGAGTCGCTCGAAACGCGCCCGTCGATCCGACGACACGCGCTGTTCGAATCCCGTGACGGCAGCACGCAGCGACTCGAGTTGGGCGGCATCGAGCGACGGCAACCGGCCAAGGCCGTGCCGAGCGCAGATCTCGTCGAGCTCCACTGCGAGCGGGTGATCACTGAAATCCTCGGTGGGACGCGGCGGACGGGCCGGTCCACCGGTGAGGTGCGATGACAACACCGACCGCAGCTCCTCGTCGACAGCGCCGCCGCGCCGTCCGACCTCGGCCGTGATGAGATCGAGCCGAGCCTGCGCAACGCGCCGGGCATACGACACGGCGTCGTCTTCCAGCTGCAGTTGTGTTCGCAGGGCGCGCAGCTCATCGAGCGGCAGCTGATGCGGATCGGTCTGCTCGGTGGTGGTCATCAACATCCTCCTGAGACCGGTGGGAGCAACGCCACCTCGTCGGCAGTGTCGACCGCGGTCGCTTCTTCGGCGGCAGCGCCGTTGACCCACACGCGACACATCGGCAGCACGGCATCGAACCGCTCGCCGTAGCGGGCCCGTGCAGCATCGAGCACCTCGCCGACCGTCGACCCTTCGATCGTGTCGGCGCCGACGCCAGCGGCTTCGCGAGCCGCCGCAAACAGACGCAGTGTGGGCACGGCCCTAATCTACAAGTGGGCACCTATCGGTATGCCGGATGTCGCCGGATCAGATACCGACACCGGCGGGCATTGCGCCGAGCACCACACCGAGCGCAGCGACCGCTCCCGTCGCCCCGAGCGCCCAACGGCGGGCGCTCAGCTCGTCGAGTCGGCCG
This sequence comes from Actinomycetota bacterium, assembly GCA_039177505.1. Classification (GTDB taxonomy): domain Bacteria; phylum Actinomycetota; class Acidimicrobiia; order Acidimicrobiales; family Ilumatobacteraceae; genus JABSQH01. The sequence goes on from JBCDFR010000001.1 coordinate 44,995, forward strand.
GTGGCGCCGAACGTACCCACATCTGGTCGAGGCAGCGAGCGCAACGAGGCACACGCCCCAGCGGCCACCGTCAACGCCACGGCCATGGCGACCACGCGAGCATCACGAGGCATCGCTGCGAGGCCGTGGGTCCACCGGTCGCTGACCCCGCGCAGCGCGACCGCCACGTTGAGCACGACGACGGTGGCCATCGCTGCGGTCCACCGAACGGGCACCACCCCATTCGACTCCCGACGACCGAGGCCGGCGCCGATCGTGGCCAACGACCACACGAAACGATCACTCGGCCGGATCGACCACCCCGACATACACGCATGAGCAACGGCAAGGACCACCACTGCTGCGACCAGCGAGCCTGCGGCCCATACCGGTGGCAGCTCGAACGGTACGCGCCCCGAGAGCAGCACCACCACGACAGCGCCGACGAACGCCGCCCGTCGGAGCCCGTCGGTCGCCAGCACCGTTCGCACCAAGTCGACGCCGGCGAGATCCGGACGCGTCCGTTGCGCAAGCCGCCGAGCGGTTGCTGCGACGGCCGCGCAGGCACGACGTGCCGATATCCGTTCGTCGCATCCCCCGCCGAACCACGCCCGCACCCTGGCGGGTGCGCCACGTCGACGGCCGGTCGTCAGGCTGGCGCCGCGCCACAGGCCAACGGTCATTGCGATCGCCGCGGCGAACGCCACCAGTTCAAAGGCGAACACGGCTGCGCCGACGGCAGAACGCATCGTCGCCACCCGCCACGCCAGCCAGATCGTCCAGCCAGCCAACGCGCCCACCGCAAGGACACGGCCGACAACCAGCGGTATCGGCGATCGCGACAACGGCAGCGGTTCGTGCGCGAGCGCGCCGTCGTGAAGCGCTCGGTCGTCGGACTCGAAGAGGAGAGTGTGCTGCATCAGAGTTGGTCGGGCTGTCTGGCTCGTCGAAACGTCGCGAGCTACCAACGTTCATCGACCCAGTCGGGCGGGACCTTGAGCACAATGCGCCGAACACGTTGGCCAGATTGGAGCTGGCCCGATTGGAGTCGGCCAGATTGGAGCTGGCCCGATTGGAGTCGGCCAGATTGGAGCTGGCCCGATTGGAATCGGCCACATGGACGGTGGGTCGCATCGAGTCGACCGCCGGTTGTGGCGACCGCCCGCTAATCTCCGGACCTCGTGGGAACCCCGAAACGCGAACGCCAGAAGGCCAACCGGGCACAAGCCCAGATCGACCAGGTGAACGCCGAGAACCGCCAGCGTTATGTCCGCATCGGATTGATCGCCGCCGCCGCGATCATCGGCGTATTTGCGCTGGTGTGGATCGCCAGCCAGATCGTCGGCGGCGACGACGAACCGTCGGTCGACACCACGACACCGGTCACGGTGACGACCCCCGACTCGACCACGCCGGTCACGGTGACGACGCCGTCCACGACCGCATCCAGTGAGGACGACGAATGATGTTGCACACTCGCCGGCGGATCGCTGCAGGAGCCATCGCACTCGCTGTGGTGGCGCTCGCCGCGTGTGGCGACGACGACGAGGCAACTCCACAGACGGCCGCTCCGGACGCGACCACCGACGGCGATGCTGCTGCCGAAACAACGACTGCTGCAACGTCAGATGGCGGCACGGGCGCCGAGACAGAGAGCGGCACGGGCGCCGAGACGGAGAGCGGCACGGACACCGAGACGACCGCCAGCGGCTGCCCGCCGATCGATGGTGCAACCGAGCCGGTACGCCAATTCGACAGCGCGCCGCCGATGTGTATCGATGTCGACGCCACCTATCAAGCGATCGTCGACACCAACCTCGGCGAATTCACGATCGACCTCGACGCGCAGGCCGCGCCCGAAACCACCAACAACTTCGTATTCCTGGCGCGCAATCGCTACTTCGACGACACGGTCTGTCATCGCATCATCCCCGGGTTCGTCGTGCAGTGCGGCGACCCGACGGCGACAGGTACGGGCAACCCGGGGTACCGCTTCGACGACGAACTCCCGGCGGCCGGCGAGTATCAGGTCGGCTCAATTGCGATGGCCAACAGCGGTCCCGACACGAACGGCAGCCAGTTCTTCATCATCACCGGCGACGACGGGGCTGCGCTCCCACCGCTGTATTCGCTGTTCGGACAGGTCGAAGCGGGCTTCGACGAGACCGTCGTCGAGATGGAAGCCGCCGGCACGATCGAGGGCATTCCCACCTCGGAAGTGCGCATCAACACGATCACGATCGTCGAGTCGTAGGCCCCCAAGAACTCGCCGGCCGCGGTGCCGAAACGCACTAGGCAGAGTCGTCGTCGAGCAATTGTTCGTCGGCCAGCAATTCATCGACGTCGTCATCGACCTCGGCATCGAGATGCCGACGTGTGGCCCGGCTCAGCGCATGGGCGCCGAGCGGCGACGTCAGCAACTGCAGGATCACCACGAGCAACAAGGTGGTCGTCGCCAGCAACGTGTCGATCCGGATCGCGGCGCCGATCGACACCAACACGAGCCCGAGCGTCGGCGCCTTGGCGGCAGCATGCATCCGCGACAACACATCAGGGAATCGCCAGGTCCCGATCCCACCGATCGCCGCGAACCCGCACCCGAGGACGATCAGTGTGGCACTGAGGGCATCGCTCATCAGCCGCCCCTCCGCTCGATGAATCGACCGAGTGCGGCCGTGCCCACGAACCCTACGAGCACTGCCACCAGCACGGTTTCGATCGTGATCCCGCTGATCCGCTCGGCGGCAGTCACGATGATCGCGATGACGACGATGGACAACACGCCGTCTAGACCAACAACTCGATCGGCCAGTGTTGGACCGCGCAGAAGCCGGAACACGAACCCGACGACACCGATCGACAACAGCACGAATGCGGTGACGACGAGCATTACTGCACACCTCCGACCGCCCGCTCGCGGCGTGCGGCATCGACGGCTGCCAGCTGCTCGCTCGTGCCGAACGCACGCACGGCGAGCCGCTCGATGCGATAGATCGACTCGAGCGTCGCCTCGCGGTCGAGCTGTAGCGCGTGGACGTACAGCACCGGTTGACGACCCACAGCTTCGTCGCCGGGTCGGACGTCGACGGTCAACGTGCCCGGAGTCAGGGTGATCGTGTTCGCCACGACGGTGACCACACCATCGGTTCCGGCGTGTAACGGAACAGCGATGATCGCCCGCCGCAGCTGCGGTCGCGGCCGCAGAATCTCGCGTGCCACGGACAGGTTCGACACGACGAGGAGGTACAGGAAGTACCCGCAAAACACGAGCACCCACACGGGCCGGAATGGAACGGCCTCGTACCCGCTGACGCCGGTCGGTCGAGCGATCACCGTGACGATCAGCGCGATCACCGCACCTGCGATGAGGTTCGCGATGCCGAAGTCGCCCCACAGCAACGCCCACAGCACGGTCAACCAGAGCACCAGCATCGGGAGCCTGACCGATTTCATCGATCGTCACCTCCGACTACGGCTTCGACGTACCGCGCCGGCTCGAGCAGTTCGGCCGCGGCGCGCTCGGCGTAGCTGTACACCGGGTCGGCGTACACGATGAGCACCAAGCTGATCGCGACCACGAATCCGGTGGCGATGCTCATGAGGAGTGGTGATCGCGAGGCCCGCAAGCGCCGGTCGACACTCGCCGCTTCGGCGTTGCCCCAGAACACGCCGAACCAGATCTTGGTCATCGACATGACGGTCAGCAGGCTGGCGACGAGCGCGGCGACCACGACGAGGTACACCCCGTCATCGATACCCGCGTCGACGAGCGCGAACTTGGCGATGAAGCCCGAGAACGGCGGCAGTCCCGCCAAGCTCAACGCGGGAAAGGCGAAGAGCAGCGCCACCGCCGGAGCCGAGCGAACGAGCCCTCCGACGTGCGACAAGCGGCCCGATCCGGTCCGGAACTCGACCAGTCCGGCAACGAGGAACAACGATGTCTTCACCGCGATGTGATGAACGACGTAGAACACCGCGCCGGCGATTCCGGCCAGTGAGAACAACGCCAACCCGAAGATCATGTAGCCGATCTGGCTGATCACGTGGAACGAAAGGATCCGCCGCATGTCGTCTTGCGCGAGCGCACCGAGGACCCCCACGACCATCGTGAGGGCCGCAACCACCAGCAACAGCGTCCCCTGACGATCGTCAGGTGGGAACAGCAGGGTCTGGCTGCGGATGATCGCGTACACCCCGACCTTGGTCAGCAGACCCGCGAACACAGCGGTGATCGCGCCCGGCGCAGTGGGATAGCTGTCGGGCAACCAGAAGTACAGCGGGAACACGCCCGCCTTGATGCCGAACACCACCACCAGGAGCAACGAGAATCCCAGCCGCACGCCATCGGGGAGCTCGGGAATCCGCTCGGCGAGCTCGGCCATGTTGACCGTGCCGGTGCTGGCGTACAGCAGCGCCAGCGACGTCACGAAGAACGTCGATGCGATCAGGCTGATGATGACGTACGTCATGCCCGAGCGAATCTGCGCGCGGCGGCCGCCCAGCGTGAGCAACACGTAGCTCGCGACCAGCATCATCTCGAACGCGACGAACAGGTTGAACAGGTCACCTGTGACGAAACTGGCTGAGACCCCCGCCGCGAGCGCGAGGTAGATCGGGTGGAACGCCGAGAATCGCTGCTCCTCGTCGCCGAGGCCGATCGCATAGACCATCACCGAGATCAGCATCAGCGAAGACACGACGAGCATCACCGCCGACAGTCGGTCGACCATCAAGGTGATGCCAATCGGCACTCGCCATCCGCCGGCCTGCGTGACGAGGATGCCGTCGTCGTCGACCTTCACCAGCAGCAGGATCGCCGTGACGACGTTCGATGACAGCACAACGAGCGACACCGCCCGCTGGATGCGACGGCTCCGAGCGGCGATCACACACACGGCGGCGCCGAGCAGCGGCACGATCACCACGAGCGGAACGAGTTGGTTCACTCCAACCCCTCGTCGTCTCGCTGCTCGCGCTCTGCCAGGCGGGTCTCTTCGACCAGCTCGTCGCGTTCACGTTGCCGTGCGATCAACCGGTCTTCGACATCGTTCTCGACCATGTCGTCACGCGTCATGCGCCAACTGCGGTAGCCGAGGGCGAGCAGGAACGCAGTGACGCCGAACGTGATGACGATCGAGGTGAGCGCCAACGCTTGTGGTAGCGGGTCGGAAAAGTCGGCCGGGTCACCCGTGCCGACGATCGGGGCCGATCCGCCTGGGCCGCCCGAGGTGAGCAGCAGCAGATTCGACCCGTGTCCGACCAGGCCGACGCCGATCAGGATGCGCGACAACCGGCGCTGGAGCAACATCCACGTTCCGGTTGCGAACAGCAACGCCGCGGCGAAGGCGAACAGGACCGTCATTGATCGGCCGTCCGCCTGTGTGCAGGGGCCGACTGTTCCGACGTCGGGTACGGGGTCGACGGCGGGCGAACGTTGTCGTCGGCGAAGGCTGCGAAGGCCATCATCACCAGACCGATCACAACGAGGTCGACACCGACGTCGAACAAGATCACCGTGTTCAACTTGACGCTGCCGAACAGCGGCAATTGCACGGTCGCGCTGGCGTGTTCGAGGATCGACTCTCCCAACAGCAACGGCACGAACGCCGTACCAGCCGCCAGCAACAGTCCGGCGCCGAGAATCACATGGGCCGGGACGCGGAATATCGTGCGTACGGCGGCAGCGCCGCCGGACACGTACCGCAAGGCCACCGCTGCACCGACAGTCAGTCCGCTGACGAATCCGCCGCCCGGTCGGTTGTGCCCGGCCAGCACGAAGTACAGCGCGAGGACAAGAATCGAGTGGTAGAGAACCTTCGTCGCCGTGTCGAGGATCACCATCCGATCCGACACGTGACGGCCCGTGCCGCTGCGCTGCGACGAATCGCTCACCCCCGCACCCCTTCCGCTTCGGCCTCATCGGTCGGCTCGTCGAGCGCGTCGAGCTCCTCTTCGAACACCGGTGCTTCGTTGTCGTCGCGCCGGCGACCGGGGCGCGCCAAGCTGACCGCGCCGACTGCGGCGACGACCAGGACAGTGATCTCACCCATCGTGTCCCACCCGCGGAAGTCGACGAGGATGATGTTGACGATGTTCTGGCCCTTGCCTTCGGGCTCAGCTGCCTCGATCATCTCCTCGGACATCGAGGGTTCGTCAACGTCGCGGCGCGACTCGCTGGAAACGATGGCGAACACGAAGATGCCGACGCCGACCACTGAGCACACCAGCACCCGCAACGGGGTGGTCAGTGCCGGTGCACGCACACGCCACGTACGCGGCAGAAAACGCAGCACGAGAACGAACAACACCGTGCTCAGGGTCTCGATCGAGAACTGCGTGAGCGCCAGATCGGGCGCGCCTTGGGCGACGTACAACCCCGCCATCGCGTACCCCACCGCGCCGAGCATCAATGCGGCGGCGATCCGGTGGTGCACGATCGACGCGCCGAGCGCCGCCGCCGTGATCACCGCAACGACCGCCATGTGTGCCGGCGTGTCGACCCAAGCGGGGAACGAGTCGAGCTCGGTGATGAACCCGGTCAACGGCGCGAGCACGGCTACGAGCACGATCACCGAGACGTAGATCGGCAACGAACCGTTCTGCAAGGTTGCCGTCAGGCGGCGGGCGACGACGGTGATGCCGGTGAGCACCCCGACGAATCCGTCCTCACTGGATGGAAGAGGAGCCAACAGCTTCGAGATCCGGCGTTGGAGCTCCTCGACCCGTGCGCGCACCAGAGCCAACGCAACACCGGCGCCGATGATGAGCAGCGACAGTGCAAGCGCCGCGGTGAACCCTGCCCAGAGTGCGACCGGCTTGGGCTCCGAGGAGGGGTACAGCGCCACCGTCGCAGCCTCGACGAGGTGATCGATGATCACCGGCGCCACCCCGGCGACGACGGTGAACACTGCGAGCAGCGCGGCGGGCAGCCAGAACGCAACGCTCGGAACGTGACCCGCGCCGGTCTCGCCGTGCGCGCCGTCGGCGGCAGCGGGATCGTGGAACATGCCGAACAGGCCGAGCACGAAGCGGGCGGAATACGCGAACGTGAACACCGAGCCGATCACGATGACGATCAACACGAGGGTGCCGCCGGTGAAGTCGGCGTGCTCGAGGTATCCGTCGAGGGCCTTCTCCTTGGAGATGAAGCCGAGCAACGGCGGAAGCCCGGCCATCGACGCCGCACTGATCGCACCGACGACGAGTACGGGCGCCCACCCGCGACCCAGTCCGTCGATGTGGCGAACGTCCCTGGTCCCCAGCGTGTGGTCGACGATTCCCACCACCATGAACAGCGCTGCCTTGAATGCGGCATGGGCCAGTAGCAACACGATGCCCGCCTCGGCGATGTGGAAGTCGCCGGCACCGAACAGCAGCATCATGAACCCGAGCTGACTCACAGTGCCGTACGCCAAGAGCAACTTGAGATCGTGCTGGCGCAGCGATCGCAGACCCCCGATGATCATCGTGACCGCCCCGACCGCGAGCACGAGTGGCCGCCACACACCATCGAGGGCGAAGATCGGAGCGAGGCGTGCCACCAGGTACACACCCGCTTTGACCATCGTTGCAGAGTGCAGATACGCACTGATCGGTGTCGGCGCGACCATGGCCATCGGGAGCCAGCTGCTGAACGGCGCCTGCGCCGACTTGGTGAACGCGCCGATCAAGACACAAACCAGACCGGCGTTGACCATTCCGCCGCTCGGCGGGTCGGCCGCGAGCTCCGAGAGTTGGTAGGTGCCTCCGCTCTGTCCGATCAAGATCAACCCGGCGAGCAACACCAGCCCACCACCACCGGTGATGAAAACCGCCTGATTTGCCGCAGCGCGCGCTCGCGGCTGTCGATCGTTGTTACCGATGAGCAGGAACGACGTCACCGACGTGAGTTCCCAGAAGATGAACAGCGCAATGAGATGGTCGGTGAGAACAACCCCGAGCATCGAACCGGCAAACAACACCATCACGCCCGCGAGGCGACCGACCGCCGGTGGCGGATCGGCGCTCTCGTCGCCGGCGACCGGCTGCTCTTCGTGACCGCCATGACCGCCATCAGCGCCGTGTTCTCCATGCTCGTCGGCGAAGTAGCCGAGCGAGTACAGACAGATCAGCAGACCGATCCCCGAGACGAGCGCGACCATCGCCAGCGCGAACGCATCGAGGCGCAAGTCGATCGCCAGGTCGAGACCCGAGATCCACGTGTACGACTCGGTCACCGGTTCGCCGTCGAGTACGCCGCTCGCTTGCGTCAGCGCGTACACGCACATCGCCAGCGCAGGGATGGCGGCCACGAGGAACGCTCGCCTGCCGAGAACGCGACCCGACGCAATGATCGACACACCGACGACGAGATGAAGCGCGAGCAGGACGAACATTGATTCCTCGGGACCGTGCCCGTCGGGCGCCGGCGCGGCGACGAATCTAGGCGCGGTGGACCTGGTCCCGGGATTCGCCGACCTTTGGCCTGGTTACCAGCCGGTAGTTAGGGTCGCGGTCATGACGACAATTCGGCGTGTCGGTGTGTTGGGTTCGGGAATCATGGGGTCCGGACTGGCCGAAGTGGTGGCGCGCGCCGGGGCAGACGCGGTCGTGCGCTCGCGCACCCAGCACGGCGCCGACGCGGTGCTGGTCGGCATCGACAAAGGGCTGTCGCGGCACGTCGCCAAGGAACGCATGACCGAGGATGAGAAGACCGAGATCTTGCAGCGCATCACGGTCACCGACGATCTGCACGCCCTCGACGACTGCGACCTGGTGATCGAGAGTGTGGTCGAGGACCTCGACGTGAAGAAGGAGCTGTTCGAGCGACTCGACCGAATCGCCAAGCCCGAAGCAATCTTGGCGACGAACACTTCGACGCTTCCGGTCGTCGAGTTGGCGATGGTCACCGAGCGTCCCGAGCAGGTGTGCGGGGTGCACTTCTTCAACCCCGCACCGATGATGTCGCTGGTCGAAGTGATCCGACCGATCACTGCCTCGGACGACACGATCAATGCCGCAGTCGCGTTTGCCGAGCACTGCGGCAAGGACGCCGTGCTCGTCGAGGATCGCGCCGGGTTCGTGGTGAACGCACTGCTCTTCCCGTATCTCAACAACGCCATCCGCATGTGGGAGGCGGGGACAGCGTCGATGGACGACATCGATACCGCGATGAAGGGCGGCTGCAACTTCCCGATGGGGCCGTTCGAGCTACTCGATCTCGTCGGGCTCGACACCTCGTTGGCGATCCTCGACGCCCTGTACGACGAGTTCCGCGATCCGAACTACGCCGCCGAGCCCGCGCTGCGCAGGATGGTCGCGGCGGGGCACCTCGGCCGCAAGACCACACGCGGGTTCCGCGAATACTGAGACGTACACCCGGGGCCGCCATCGCCCGCGTCGTGGTCGCCGCTCATGAAAACGGCACGTGAACAGGAGAAGAACAGCACCGCGACCGCTTGACCCCTCTGCACGGCGTCTCTACGTTCGCCGACGCTGGAGGTTGAACATGAGCAGTGTCGAACGGATCGACGGCGAGTACTGGCGCACGCGGGCTGCGTGCCAAGGCGAGTTCGGTTCGCTCTTCTATCCCCCGTTACGCACCGAGAAGAAGTCGGCGAAGTCCACCCGCGAGCAACGAGCCAAGGCCGTCTGCGCCGCTTGCCCTGTGCGTACGGACTGTCTCGACCATGCGGTACGACACGGCGAGCGCTACGGGGTCTGGGGCGGGCTCACCGACGCTGAACGTCGGCACCTGCACCGCGCGTAACCGAAGACACCTCGCCCCGCTCAACCCAGGCGCGGGCCGGCGATTCGGAGGTCGTTGCGTCGGCGGGTCCGCCCGTCGGCGTCGAGTTGCCCGAGGATCGGCAGCGCGTACTTCCGGCTCGTGCCCGAGGCATCGCGGAACTGAGCGACGGTGAAACCCGCTGGATGCTCGTCGAGCAACCGGCGGGCAATCTCGACGGCGAGTTCGATCGCGGTGGCGTGAAAAACGATGCCATCGCGTTCGATCAGCGATCCGCGACGCACCAGCTCGCGTAGCTCGTCGCGCGACGTTCCCTCGGGAGTGACAGGTTGCAGACCACCCGCTTCGAGGACCCCCAACAGCGGGTGGTCGGCGAAGGGGTCGACCGTACCGGCTCGACGGACGCGCCCACCGTCGACTTCCAGCTCCTCGCTGACCTCGGCGGCCGCACGTTGACGCTCGTCGAGTGCGGCCACGTCGACACCGAACCCACCGGCTGCGTCGACCATCGCTTCCAGCTCGCGGTGCATCCGTTCCAGTTCGGCCATGGTCGTCACCCACTGACCCAAGGTCGGCTCGACGCGCTCGCCGGTCAGCAACTCGAGCTCATCGGCAGCGACCCAGCCGCGCTCACGCACCACGCGATCGATCGAGCGGTCGGGCGCGGCGTCGGCGGCGCGGGTCACCGGCGCGATGTCGAGGATCTCGCCGCCGCCGACGGTTTCGGATCGACCTGACTCGCGCAGGACGTAGCGATCTCCCGGAATGATCGGCACCGGCGTGTCGAGGAAGACCCGCACGGCGCCCCGCGACCCGGGCAGCAACGACTCACCACCGAGTACTCGTACCGTTGCCGGGAACGATCCGCTGCCGACGAACGCAACGTACGAGCCCCGGCGTGATACCTCATGATCCAGCGATGCGAGCACCGCCAACGACGCGTCGAAGCGATCGGTGAGCAACCACGCGTCCGGCCGTACCAGCGCATCACCTCGGCTGACGTCATCCGCACCAACGCCGGTGAGATTGACGGCCACGCGTTCGCCCGGCGCGATCTCGTCGAACTGGCAACCGGCGCTCTGGAGCGCGCGGACCCGCACCGGTCGATCAGTCGGGGTCACGATGAGCGAGTCATCACCGCGGAGCGCGCCACCGGCGAGCGTCCCGGTGACAACCGTTCCACTACCGGTAGCCGCGAACGCGCGGTCGATCCACAGTCGAGGACGACCACGATCGGCGCTGGGCGACACATCGCCGAGCACGGCGTCGATCTCGACGCGCAGTTCGTCGATGCCACGCCCGGTTGGCGCCGCGACCGGCACGACCGGCGCGTTCGCGAGCATCGTCTCGCCGAGATGCTCAGCCACGTCGAGGTGGGCGAGTTCGAGTAGGTCGTCGTCGACCAGGTCCGTCATCGTGAGCGCCACCACACCTGCTTCGATGCCGAGGAGCTCGAGAATTCGCAAGTGCTCCTCAGACTGCGGCTTCCACCCCTCGACGGCCGACACCACGAACAACGTGGCGCTGACCCCGCCGACGCCGGCGAGCATGTTGCCCAAGAACCGTACGTGTCCGGGAACGTCGACGATGCTCAACGCACGCCCCGACGGCAGCTCGGTGTGGGCGAACCCGAGGTCGATCGTCAGCCCGCGCCGCTGCTCCTCCTCCAGTCGGTCGGGGTCGGTGCCGGTGAGCGCCTGTACGAGCGTCGACTTTCCGTGGTCGACATGGCCCGCGGTGGCGATGACGCTCACGACGACACAGCGATGATCGCCTGTGCGATCTCGGAGTCGTCGGCGGGCTGTACCGATCGGAGATCGAGCACCGTCCGGTCCTCGACCCGACGGGCGATGATCGCGTGCTGGCGGGCGCGCAGTGCATCGACGACATCCATGTCGAGTTCGACTCCCCATGAAGGAATCGTCACACCGGGGGCCGATCCCGCTCCGGGCAGTGCCTGCGTCGGAATCACCTGCGTCCCGGGTGCCGCCGCGGCGACCGTATCGACGATCGCGGTCGCGCGATGCTCCAGCGAATCGGTCGGCGCAGCGGCCATGGTCCAGAACGGCACCTGCGCGACGACATCGCGCTCGAGGTACGCAAGTGCGAGCGATTGCAGTGCGTGCAACACCAGTCCGCCAGGGCGCAGCGCACGTGCCAGGGGATGACGCATGCACGGCTCGACGAGATCGCGCCGCCCGGCGATGATGCCAGCCTGGGGGCCACCCAGCAGCTTGTCGCCGCTGAACATGACGAGCGCCGCTCCGTTGCGCAGGCTCTGCACAGCCGCGGGTTCATCGGCCAACCAGGCGGGCGGTGGGCCCGAGAGCCACGGGCAGTCGGCATCGATCAGTCCGCTGCCGATGTCGGCGACCACCGGCACGTCGAGGGTGGCGAGGTCGGCCACCGATGTGTCCTCGACGAAGCCATCGATGCGGTAATTGCTCGGATGCACCTTGAGCACGAGCGCGGCATCGACGTCATCGCGCGCGACCGCCCGGCGGTAGTCGTCGAGCCGGGTGCGGTTAGTAGTGCCAACGTCGATCAGGCGGGCGCCGCTCTGTTCCATCACATCGGGGACGCGGAACGAACCACCGATCTCCACGCTCTCGCCGCGGCTGACCGGTACGTCGCGCCCTTCGGCCAGCGCAGCGAGGACGAGCAGGACTGCGGCGGCGTTGTTGTTAACCACCATCGCCGCCTCGGTCTGGCAGAGGCGAGCGAACAGTGAGCCAACGGCGTGCTGGCGCGAGCCGCGTTCGCCGGTTGCCAAGTCGAACTCCACCGTGATCGCCGAGACAGGGGGATCGAACGAGTTCGGTGCTCGCCCGAGATTCGTGTGCAGTAGCACGCCGGTGGCATTGATCACCGGGGTGAGCAGGGCGCGGGAGAAGTTGGCCGCACGCTGTTCGAACTCGTCGATGGCGTCGTCGGCGATCGCCTGTCGAGCGAGGTCGACGAGGATCGGATGGGGAATGCCGCGACCCGCGAGACGTTGCGCCAGCGCGTTTACCGAGGGTGGCCGCGTGCGGGGCGCGGTCATCTCTGGACCCTCGGCATCACGGCTCGAACCGAGTCGCTGTCAATTCGTCAACGACTCGTCGTCGTCGAGCTTGTCGAGCGCGTCTTTGGCCATTTCGGCACCCTGGTCGAGCTTGTCGTCGTAACCAGGGATCCTGCCCTTGATCATGCCCTTGCCCTTGTCGATCCCGTCTTTGATCTTGTCCTTGTTGGACGCAGCGAGATCCTTGGCCTTGTCGAACACGTTCACGGGTCTTCCTTTCTCACGGCAGCCGGAGGTCGACCACGCAATGCGATCGTACGGCACCCATTGCCCATGGCGCACACCACCGCTGGCCGTGAGTGCAGGTTGAGTGGGCGCGCCCCGTGTTCGCCGTGTCCGGTGTGGAGGTCGGCGACCAATCGCCTGAGCCACCCCCGCCTGACGCATCCACTCCCGAGTCCCAGACCCCGCTTGGTCGTACGATCCCGGACGTGTCCATCTCGGTTCCTCTCGTCCGTCTCGACCCCGATCTGCCACTGCCCGAGTACGCCCGTGACGGCGACGCCGGTATCGACCTCGTCGCACGAAAGCCGGCGAGCCTGCCAGCGGGTGGTGGACGGGCACTCGTCGCGACCGGGATCTCGATTGCCGTACCGGCCGGCCATGGCGGGTTCGTGTTGCCACGCTCGGGGATGGCGGCCAAACACGGGATCAGCATCGTCAACGCGCCAGGTCTCATCGACAGCGGATACCGAGGCGAGGTCAAAGTGGCCTTGATCAATACCGACCCCGACGCCGACTACGAGATCGCCCGCGGCGACCGCATCGCTCAGCTCGTGATCATGCCGGTCGAACGCATCGACTGGCAGATCACCGAGGAGCTCGACGGCGCCGACCGCGGCGGCGGCTTCGGCCACTCCGGTCGCTGACGACCAGGGGCACATCGAACGAACGGCAGCCGCAGTGCGTCCGGAGCGTCGGCAGTACGCGTGGGCCGGGATCCTGCCGACGCACGCGGTGGCCAACGAGGGTGGCTACCCCCAGGCGAACACGGGCTGCTCGAAGTGCTCGACGCGTTTGTCGATGCGGCCATCGAGGGCCACCCAGCGAAACTGGACGAGCAACGCCCCGGTCGGCGCATGGATCAGATCGCCACCGAGAGGCACTTGGACCACCGGACGGTCGCTCTCGGGAATCGACACGAAACGCGGCGAGTCGGTGCGTTGGAGTTGGTGCACGCCGATGCGATACGCCGCCAACACCTCCTCGGGCGCAGGACGAAGCACAGCATCGGCACCGCCCCATACCACCACCGGGGTGATCACGTACCCCGAGCGCGTCGGGTAGTCGTCGAGCACACCGAGCACCCTGCTGCCGTCGAGTTCGAGACCAACTTCCTCGTGGGTCTCGCGCAGCGCCGCCATGATCGGCGTCTCGCCGTCGTCGAGGCGACCGCCGGGCAACGCCCACTGCGACGCGTGCTTGTTCAGGCCGGCGCTCCGTCGGCACAGGACGAACGCCGCGCCTCCGGCCACTCCGGCCATTCGACCGTCGAGGCCGGAGGTGTCGGAGGGCACGACCTCCATCTCCGCTGCGCTCGCACCGTGGGGGTCGTCCAGATCATCTCCGGCGGTCGAGTCGACGAGCACGATCGCCACAGCAGCATGGCGGCGCCCGTCGAGCGCCACCTCTCGACGCCGATGTGCGGCGAGGTTGCCGGCAATCCGTGCCCGCAACTGTTCAGTCAGCTCGACCGGCGGCGGGATGGCGTGTGCGGCGGCGGAGGGATCATTCACTCGGTGGCCGGTGGTGCTGGTTCGATGGTCGGTTGGGTCGTCGATGACACCACCTTCGCAGCCAGCGCCGTGGCGATCGGCACCGAGGCGACCAATCCGATCGACCCAACGAGGGCGCGCACGATCTCGACGGCCACGATTTCACGGGTGGCCACCGAGCCGATCGACTGGTCGGCTTCGCTGAACAACAGCAACAGCGGCAGTGCTGCACCCGCATACGCGAGGAACAACGTGTTCACCGTCGAGGAGATGTGGTCGCGGCCGATGCGCAGCGCAGGCTGGAGGAGATCTCGGAAGCCCGATTCGGGCGTCGCCCGCTTCAGTTCCCACACCGCCGACACCTGGGTGACCGTCACGTCGTCGAGCACGCCGAGCGCGCCGATCACCACGCCTGCGAGCAACAGCCCGCGCGGATCGATGTCGCTCCCGAGCGCGGTGAGGAACCCGACCGAATCGTCCGACAGCCCGGTGAACTTCGACGCGCTGAGGAAGACCCACGCCAACGCGCCCGTGATCGCCAGACTGGCGAACGTCGACAACAGGGCCACCACCGTGGCGAGCGTGATGCCGTGGGCGAGAAAGAGTGCGACGAAGGCGATTGCGCCAGCACCGACCAACGCGATCGCCACGGGATTCCTGCCATCGAGCAACGCCGGCAGCGCAAACACGACGATCACCATCAAGCTCATCGCCAGTCCGGCGAGCGCACCGAGGCCTCGCCAGCGGCCCAAAACGAGGATGGCTGCCACGAACAGCACAAGGAGCAACAGCATCGGTGTCGATCGTTGGAAGTCGAAGAACGTGATCAGCTCGCTGCCGTCAGACAGTTCTTCAACGTCGATGAGGATCCCATCACCATCACCGATCGTGCTCGACAACGGCTGCTCGATCGCTCGCGTCTGGCCCGCGAGATCGCCCCCATCGATGCGTATCTCGATGAGCTTGCAGGCCAGCAACGGATCGAATTCGCACGGGACTTCTTCGACCGCGGTGACCGTTGCCGGAATCGGGTCGCCGTCGAGCCCGAGCGGATCGATCCGGCCGTCGCCCCCGCCGGGCCACAACACGATCAGACCGAGGACGACGACGACGGCACACGCCCCCACTGTCCACCACAAGGCCCGCCGCACGACCGGATCGACGGCGTCTTCGATCTCGCGATGGGTCGCCGCATCGATGGCACCATGACTGTGATCGTGACCCACCCCACGAGTGTGGTTCGCTCACGTCGAGCGTTGGCGTCAATCGGTTGACGCCGACCGAACCGATCTACAGCGAGCGGTAGCCGTTGGTGATCGGCAGCCGACGGTCCTTGCCGAACGCTTTGCGGCTGACGCGCACGCCGGGCGGAGATTGACGGCGCTTGTATTCGGCGATGTCGACCAGCCGCGTGATCCGATCGACCGTCGCCTCGTCGTAGCCCATGGCGACGATCTCAGCAGCTGTGCGGTCGGCCTCGACGTACTGCTCGAGGATCGGATCGAGCACCTCGTACGGCGGCAGACTCTGGTCGTCGCGCTGGTCGGGGCGCAGTTCGGCCGACGGCGGCTTGGTGATCACGTCCTCGGGGATCGGTGCGCCGGCCCCACGGCGTGTCGCCTCGGCGTTGACGTAGCGACACAGGTCGTAGACCCGCAGCTTGAGCACGTCTTTGATCACGCCGTAGCCACCGACCGAGTCGCCATAGATGGTGAAGTACCCGACGGCCATCTCGCTCTTGTTGCCGGTGGTCAGGACCATCCAGCCGAACTCGTTGGACAACGCCATCAGCGTCTGACCACGGCAGCGACTCTGCACGTTTTCGTAGGTGAGGCCTGGCTCGCGGTCGGCAAACGACGGACCGAGCATGTCGAGGTACGCCGTGAATGCCGGCTCGATCGAAATCGTTCGGTAGTCGATGCCCAGGTTCGCGGCCAACAACGCCGCATCGGTCTTGGAGTGGTCGCTCGAATACCGAGATGGCATCGACACCCCATGCACGTGCTCTGGACCGAGAGCATCGGCCGCAATGCACGCCACGAGCGTGGAGTCGATGCCACCCGACAACCCGATGACGACGTCGTCGAAGCCGTTCTTCGAGCAGTAATCGCGCGTCCCTACTACGAGCGCGTCGTACAGCTCGCGGTCGGCATCGAACGGTTCGACGATCTCTGCCGCGGCCGAGTCGTGGGCCGTCGCCGTCGACACCGTCGACACATGCACCGTTGGCAGCAGCGGGTCGGTGAGCCGACCACGCGGGTCGAGCAGCCGTTTGCGATACACCGGCGGCACGGGGACGTCGACGATCGAGAGGTCTTCGACGAAGGACGGGGCCCGCGCCAGCAGTCGCCCATCGTGATCGAGGACCACCGAACCACCATCGAAGACCAGCTCGTCTTGACCGCCGACCTGGTTGACATAGGCGATGGCGCAGTGGGCATCGGTGGCCCGCGTCGACAACATCGACTCGCGGCGGTGCTGCTTTCCGATGCTGAACGGAGACGCGTTGATGTTGATGTTGAGCTCGGCTCCGGCCGCCGCCTGTTGCGCAACGGCGCCGGTCGGGCTCCATACGTCTTCACAGATCGAGATGCCGACAGGAACCCCAGCAACGATGTACAACTCGAGCGGATCGGAACCCTCGCCCGGCACGAAGTAGCGGGCTTCATCGAAGACAGTCGAGTTGGGCAGCAGCCGTTTGTGGTAACGGCCGGCGACGTCGCCACCCGTGCAGACGGCCGCGGCGTTGTACAGGTCGCGGCCGCGATCGACGAAGCCGACCACCGCTGCGCACCGCCGCGTGTGCACAGCGATCTTGGCCAGCGCGTCGAGGTTGTCCTCTACGAATCCCGGTTTGAGCACGAGGTCCTCTGGCGGGTATCCGGTAACAGCCAACTCGGGGAACGCAACAATGTCGCAGCCCGCTGCTTCGGCGCGGTCGTAGGCGTCGACGATCCGCTCGATGTTGCCCGTCAGGTCACCGACGGTGGGGTTGATCTGAGCGAGAGCAACGCGCACGGTCGCCATGCCCTCAGGCTACTGACGCCGCGAACCACGGCGCACGATCCGATGCGGTCGGCGTGGACCGATCTGGCACTATGACCAGGTGCGACGGACCCGAACGGTGATGATCACGATCGCCGTTGCGACGGTGTTTGCGGTCATCGTCGCCGCCTGCACCCCGGGCGAGGGCCCCGAGTCGATCCCACTCCCGACCTCGCCCGACACAACCACCACGACGTCGACGACCACCACGTCGACGACCACAACGACCACGACGACGACCATCGTTCCCCCGACGTACGAGGCGACGATTCGGCGCACCACCGATGGCGTCGCCCACATTCTCGCGGCCGATGGCGACGGTGCGATGTACGGCCAGGGCTGGGTGAGCGCCGAGGATCATGGCTGCACGCTGATCGATCAGGTGCTCAAGGTGTACGGCGAGCGGTCAGCCAATCTTGGACCAGGCCCCGAAGGCGAGAACATCGAGAGCGACTTCGCCTGGCGGGCGATCGGTATCGCCGAGATCGCCGAGGCCGACTTCGCCGAGGCACCGGCGACGCTCGTCGATGCCTACACCGCGTTCGCCGCCGGGTGGAACGACCATCTCGCAGCGACCGGCCGTCGCGGACTGATCGGATGGTGCGGTGACACCGACTGGGTGCGACCGCTCGAGCCCGTCGAGATCTACGCCTACTCACGCTCGGTCGCGCTGTTGATGTCGAGTGGTCAACTCGCGCCGTACTTGTCGAACGCTCAACCGCCGTCGCCCGAACTCGCCCAGGAGACGGCGGCCGAACCAACGCTGTTCGACCGGGCCGACATTGCCGAACGACTTCCAGAGTTCGGCCGCTTCGATCTCGGGAGCAACGGTTGGGCGGTCGGCCGCGATCGCACCGCCGATGCCGATGGACTGCTCGTCGCCAACCCGCATCTCCCGTGGGAGGGCGAGCTGCGGATGCATGAAGTGCAGCTCACCGTGCCGGGCTCCTATGACATCTACGGGGCCAACCTCGTCGGTGTACCCGGCATCGGCATCGGGTTCACATCAGGGGTTGCCTGGACCCACACCGTGTCGGCAGGGCATCGCTTCACGGCCTACTCGCTCGCCCTCGATCCCGCCGACCCGACGGCGTACCTCGTCGATGGTGTCTCGACACCGATGACGCCGGTCGACCACGAAGTCGAGATCTTGCGCGCCGACGGCACGATCGACACCGAGATGCGCACGCTCTGGCGCAGCGAATACGGCCCGCTCCTCGACCTCCCCGGGATCGGCTGGAACGACACCGTTGCGGTCAGCTACCGCGACGCCAACCTCGACAACAACGAGTTCATCGAGCAGTACCAGGCACTGCTGTCGGTCGAGAGTCTCGACGGGCTCGTCGGCGTGCACGAGGAATTCCAGGGCAACCCGATGTTCAACGTCGTGGCCACCGGAGCCGACGGCACCGTCTGGTACGCCGACACGTCGGCGACTCCCAATCTGTCAGCCGCGGCGCAAACCGACTGGGTCACACAGCGCGAGCAGAACCCGTTCGTCGGTGCCGCCTTCGATCGCGGGATGGTGCTCCTCGACGGCTCGGTCTCGACCAACGACTGGGTGACGACGCCGGGGGCTCGCGACCCCGGTCTGATCCCTTGGTCGGGGTTCCCGATGGTCGAACGAACCGACTACGTGTTCAACTCGAACGAGAGCTATTGGGTCCCCAGCGCCGAGTTCACGCTCGATGCCTCGTCGGTTCTGCAAGGCGAGCGCGACATCCCTCAGTCGATGCGCTCACGACAAAGCGCGGCCGTACTCGGCAACGACAACGCTCTCGGTCTGGCCGGCGACGACAACCGGTTCACAGGAGTCGAGCTGCGCGATGCGACCTTCGACAACACCGCCGGGACCGCCCGGCTGTTGCGTGCATCGACGGTGCAAGCGTGTCGGGCGACGCCGATTGTCGGCGTATCCGCGCTGCTCGACGGGTTCGGCGGCGAGATCCTGCCTGCCGCGTTCGTCGACGTCAGCGCGGCCTGCGACGTGCTCGACGAATGGGACGGCCGCTACGACCTCGACCGTGCCGGTGCCATCGTGTGGCGTGAGATGATGGCTCAGTTCACCGACGCCGAACGGACGGCGCCCGGGCCCCTCTTCGCCGGACCGTTCAATCCACTCGACGCCACGACGACACCATCACAACCCAACCCCGACGCGACCCCGATCCTGATCGCTCTCGGCCGCGCCGTGCAGACCGTCGAGGCCGCCGGGTTCGGCGTCGACTCCACGCTCGGCGCTGCGCAGTTCACCGAACGCACCGAACAGCGCATCCCGCTCCACGGCGGAACCGACGCCGACGGGGTGACCAACATCGTCGAGTGGTCCACCCTGGCCGTGGAGTTGTTGTCGTCGACCGAGCCGACACCGGTGCGCGGCGAACCGATCGTTCCGACCAGTCCGATCCGCGGCGAGGGATACCCGGTCAACTTCGGCACGAGCTTCGTCATGACCGTCGCGTTCGGCGGCGCCGCCGGCCTCGAAGCGTGGGCACTGTTGACCTACGGCGAGACCGGCGACCGCGGGTCGTCGCTCTACGACCAACAGATGGTCCGCTTCAGCGAGAAGAACTGGCGTCGCATCGTCTTCACCGACGCGGAGATCGCTGCTGATCCCAACCTCACCGAACGAACGATCACCCGCTGATTTCACACAGCGTTCACAATCGAGCAATCGCATCGTCACGGCCTATTGTGAGGATTCCGCATCGCTACCGGGTGGAGATTGCCGCTACGCACGGACGCGCCAGCGCTGCCCTGTCACCACCCCCGAATCATCCCCGCAAGAGAGGACACCTGTGGTCTACAAGGCTGAGTACATCTGGATCGATGGCACCGAGCCAACTGCCAAGTTGCGCTCGAAGACGAAGATCCTGCCCGACGACGCCGAACTCCCGATCTGGGGTTTCGACGGTTCGAGCACCAACCAGGCCACTGGCGACAAGAGCGACTGCGTGCTCAAGCCGGTTGCGTCTTATCCGGACCCGATCCGTGGTGGGAACGACAAGCTGGTGATGTGCGAAGTGATGCTCGTGTCGGGTAAGCCGCATCCGAGCAACACCCGCGCCGCTGCCGCCCGCACGGCCCGCAAGTACAAGAAGCACGAGTCGTTGTTCGGCATCGAGCAGGAATACACGTTCATGAAAGACGGGCGTCCCTACGGCTTCCCGCCAGCTGGTTACCCCGAGCCGCAGGGTGGCTACTACTGCGGTGTCGGCCATGACGAGATCTACGGTCGAGCGATCGTCGAGGATCACCTCGACGCTTGCATCGCCGCCGGCATCGGTGTCTCGGGTATCAACGCCGAAGTGATGCCCGGACAGTGGGAGTTCCAGGTCGGGCCGCTGAGCCCCCTCGACGTCGCCGACCAGCTGTGGATCTCTCGTTGGCTTTTGTACCGCATCGCTGAGGACTACGGCGTGTCCGTCACCATCGAAGCCAAGCCTGCCAAGGGCGACTGGAACGGCGCCGGCGCGCACACGAACTTCTCGACGATCGAGATGCGTGAGGACGGCGGCTACAAGTACATCGAGGCGGCCGCCAAGGCGCTCGGCAAGAAGGCCCAGGTGCACATCGAGAACTACGGCGTCGGCGTCGAGGATCGCCTCACCGGCGCTCACGAGACGCAGCGCTTCGACCAGTTCAGCTACGGCGTCTCCGACCGCGGTGCATCGATTCGGATCCCGTGGCAGGTGGCCGTCGACAAGAAGGGCTACCTCGAAGACCGTCGTCCGAACGCCAACATGGATCCCTACGTGGTCACGCGGCTGGTGGTCGACACCGTCTGCTCGGCGATGAAGTAACCGATCCGACCTCGCACCGATCGCCGGTCGGTCGATGTGGACAGGGCGGGGGGCTCCGGCTCCCCGCCCTGTTTCGTTCCCCGCGTTGCCCCCGCGGTTCCCCCACGACAAACTCATGAGGTGACGGAGATGCGCGAACACCAGCGCGACTACGTATTGCGAAGCGTCGAAGAGCGCGGAGTGCGCTTGGTCAGGCTGTGGTTCACCGACGTGCTCGGCACGCTCAAGAGTCTGGCGATCACGCCAGCCGAACTCGAGAACGCGCTCGACGACGGGATGACCTTCGACGGGTCGTCGATCGACGGGTTCTCGCGCGTGCAAGAGTCCGACGTGCTGGCGATGCCCGACCCCGACACGTTCGAACTGTTGCCGTGGGGCGGCTCACAAACCCCCGAAGCGCGCATCTTCTGCGACATCCATCGCCTCGACGGCACCCCGTTCGAAGGAGACCCTCGTCAGGTGCTGCGCCGCCACGTGCGCGACGCCCACGACGCCGGATTCACCTTCTACATCGCTCCCGACGTGGAGTTCTTCTACTTCGAGCCAACCGAGCCCGGGAAGCCACCGACACCGATCGACGGTGGCGGCTACTTCGATCTGACCAACACCGACGTCACAAGTCAGCTCCGGAAGCGAACGATCCGCACGCTCGAGTCGATGGGCTTGCCCGTCGAGTACAGCTTCCACGAAGACGCCCCTGGCCAGCAGGAGATCGACCTCCGCCACACCGATGCGCTCACGATGGCCGATGGCATTATGACGTTCCGGGTGGCGGTCCGCGAGGTCGCCGCCCGTGAGGGCGTCTACGCCACGTTCATGCCAAAACCCCTCGAAGGAGTGCAGGGCTCGGGGATGCACGTGCACATGTCGCTGTTCACCGACGACCGCAACGCGTTCTACGACGGCGACGACGAATACCACCTGTCCGACCTGGCCAAATCGTTCATGGCCGGCCTGCTGCGCCATGCTGCTGAGATCACGGCCGTCACCAACCAAACCGTGAACAGCTATAAACGGCTGGTGCCGGGCTTCGAGGCGCCGGTGCACGTCAGCTGGGCGCGCAACAATCGCAGTGGTCTGATCCGCGTGCCGATCGCCAAGCGCGGCAACCCGTTCGCCACACGACTCGAGTATCGATCGTCCGATCCGGCCTGCAATCCGTATCTCGCGTTTTCGCTGATGTTGGCCGCCGGCATGCGCGGCGTACGCGAGGGTTATGAGCTGCCGGACGAGGCCGACGCCAACCTGTTCGAGATCGACGAAGAGGTGCTCACCAAGCTGGGAATCGCCCAGTTGCCGCAATCACTCGCCGAAGCCCTGGCCACGATGGAACGCTCCGAGCTGGTGCACGACGCACTCGGTGAACACATCTTCGAATGGTTCCTGCGGAACAAGCGCAGCGAATGGCGTGAGTACAAAACCCACGTCAGCGCATTCGAACTCGATCGGTACCTGAACGCCCTATGACCGACCCGACCCGGATGCTGGTGGTCGCCCCCGACCCGGCGAGTCCGGAGTTGGCGCGCACCCTCGATCTCGCCGGCTATTCGTGGAAGGCGGTCCCAGCGGGCGAGCAGCCAGATGAGCACGCTCCCGAGGCGGGATGGGCCGGGGCTGTCGTCGAGTTGAGTGACGACCCCGAGTCCGGTTGGGCCTTTCTTCGAGCGCTGCGCCGCAGCGAGCCACCGACGCCGACGCTCTTGCTCGTCAGTGGTGGCCAGCTCAGCGAGCTCGAGCATCGAGACCAGTTGTTCGACGACTTCTGTCTCACGCCGTTCCACCCCGCCGAGCTCGAGGCTCGGCTGCGCCATCTGTTAACGGCCCACGTCGAAGTCCATCGCGCTGACCTCGTCGAGTATCTCGAGCTGTCATTGAATCTCGAGACGTACCAGGCATCGATCGGGGGACGTCCGCTCGACATGACGTTCATGGAGTACGAGTTGCTCAAGTTCCTCGCCCAGAACCCCGGCAAGGTGTTCACCCGTGAGATCCTGCTCAGCCGGGTGTGGGGGTATGAGTACTACGGCGGTGCACGCACCGTCGACGTCCATGTGCGGCGGCTGCGAGCGAAGCTCGGCGAAGAGCACGCCAGCTTGATCCAGACCGTGCGTTCGGTCGGCTACCGCTTCGGTCAGTCCCGCTGGGAAGGCTGACCTCTCACCCAAATACCGGGGAAAACGTGCAAAAAACGCACGAAATCCGCGGGATTTCCGCCGGACGGGTCAGCGGTCGAGAAAGGCGCGGGTCGAATCGGTCACGACGAACGCGAAGGTGTCCGCGCCGCTGTCGGTAGTGTGCACTCCGTCGCCGACGAGCACACCATCGGCTCCAGCGAACTCGGTCCACGGCGCCACGACCGCATTGCCTCGCCTGGCGAGCCGCTCACGGATGATCGCATTGACCTGTGCCGCTTCATCGGGCCTGTCACGGAAGAACACGTCGACCCACACGAGCGGAACATCGTCGGGAACTGCGTCGAGCACCTCGTCGACCGCACCGGCGATCTCTTCGGCGCTGGCGTACTGACCGACGTCGTTGGTCCCCAGTGCGACGATCCACAGTTCGTCGTCGTGCTGGCCGTCGTCACCGGAGGCGATGAACGCGGCGACCGAAGAGCCAGCCGGATTGTCGACAATGTCGCGGGAGATGCGTTTGCCCGGCATCGCATCGATCGTCACGTCGTCGAAGCCCAATTCGGTGAACCGCGACTCGATCTCGGGCACCGCACCGTAGGTGATCGAGTCGCCGATCATCACGATCGTCTCGACATCGTCAGCACTCTCAGCGACTCCGTCAATCCCACCGACCGTGCCATCGATGTTCGAGCCGAGGCCGATCGTGGCGGGAGCGCCATTGTTGGAGGCGACGCTCTCGTCTCCGCCGCAGCCAGCGGTAACAACGACGGCAGCGGCAGCCGCGAGCGCGACAGCGTGTCGGGGGGACAACACGCCTGACAGTTTGGCGGGAACAGCGCGCGAGCGGACGTCAATCGACAAGGTTCTCAGCGGCCGAGCCGTCAGGCGTGATGTTGCATCGCCTCGGCAGCGACGCGGTGTGCGTCGAGCATTTCGTCGACGCCGGGATGCACCAGCGCACCATCGCGAACGATCGCTCGCCCGTCGACCACCGTGTGCCGTACCGGAGCCGGGCCGCAGCGCAACCACGCCTCGACCGGGTCGGCGTGCGCACCAGCGTATGCCGGTCCGACCTGCGGCCACACAGCGACGTCGGCGACCGCACCGGGGGTCAGTGTGCCCAGTTCATCGGTGCGGCCGAGACACGCGGCGCCGCCGAGCGTCGCCGCCTCGAGAATGGTCCGCGCGTCGCTCGCGTGGGCGCCGTCGCGCCACCTCGACAACAGCATCGCCTGACGCGCCTCGAGCCACATCGATCCGGCGTCGGCCGACGACGAGCCGTCGACACCGATTCCGACCGGACATCCAGCCGACCGCAGCGCGTTGATCGCCGCGACGCCCGACGACAGGATGAGGTTGCTCGACGGGCAATGGGCCACCCCGACTCCGGCGTTTCCGAGGCGGGTGATCTCCTCACTGGTCGGCGTTACGCAGTGCGCCACCCACGTGCGGTCGGTGCACCACCCGGTGCGCTCGAGGTAGTCGACCGGGCGGCAGCCGAACTGCTCCAGGCTGAACGCGTCGTCTTGGTCGTTCTCCGCGAAGTGTGTGTGCAAGCGTACGTCGAGTCGCTCGGCCAGCGCCGCCGATTCGGCCATCAACCGCTCAGTGACACTAAACGGTGAGCACGGTGCGATCGCGACACGCACCATCGCACCGAACGCCGGATCGTGGTGGCGGGTCACCGCGAGCTCCGCAGCGGCCAGTGCTTCGTCGTCGTCGAGCACGATGTCGTCGGGCGGCAGACCACCGTCCTTGCGCGACAGCGACATCGAGCCATGCGTCGGATGGAAACGCAGGCCAAGATCGCTGGCCGCATCGATCGACGCCGCGAGCACGTCACCGCCACGACGCGGATGTATGTAGAGATGGTCGCTCGACGTGGTGCACCCAGATAAGGCGAGTTCAGCCAAACCGATCCACGCCGACAGATACGCGCCGTCGGCGTCGAGTTGCCGCCACACCGGGTACAGCGACGTCAACCAGCCGAACAGTGGCTCGCTGGTCATCACCGGATGCGACCGGGTGAGGTTCTGATAGAGGTGATGGTGGGTGTTGACGAGCCCGGGGGTGACCAGGCAGTCGCTGGCGTCGAGTGTCTCGGTTGCCGCAGGTGGCGGTCCGGTGCCGACCTCGGCGATGCGTCCCGCATCGATCGCCACCCACCCGCCAGCGAGTTCCCGGCGATCGGCGTCGACCGTGGCGATGTGGCGCGCGTTGTCAATCAACAGGTCGACCGGAGCCGAAGACGCCGCCACGGTGCGCTCAGTCTGGGAGGTCGAGCAGCTCGCTGCCCTCGTTGCGCGCCCGGCCGTCGCGATACAGCACCTCGCCGAGCACCGCGGACGCGATGCCGCCGGTCATCAACACGAGCACGGGGATGAGCAGCAACACGATGACGATGGCAATCGCTCCGGCCATTTGGACGACTGTATCGGGTCGACCCCGACGCCGTTCAGACCGGCTTGTAGGCCCACGCCTCGATTTCGACGAGAAACCCGGCCGGCAAACCCGCAGCAGCCACCGTCGAACGCGCTGGCCGATGACGACCAAAGGCCTCGACGTACGCCTCGTTGAACGTGGCGAAGTTCTCCATGTCGGTGAGAAAGCAGGTGGTCTTGACCACGTCGGTGAGCACCGCACCCTCCGATGCCAACAGCGTCGCCAGATTGCCGATCGCCTGAGTGGTTTCAGCGCGTACCCCACCATCGACCACGGCGCCGTCGGCGATGCCGCCTTGGCCAGACACGATGACGAAGTCGCCGGCGCGAACGATGGGCTGATACGGACCGAGCGGGGTGGTCATTGCGCCATGGTGGCACACGACGCGCCGCCCGACACCTCCTGCTGATCGGGGCCGTCAGCGCTGGAGTTCGGAGTCGTCGTCGTCGGCGGTGATGTCGTCGCCGCGTCGATCGGCCAGTTCCACTCGCAAACGATCGCGTTCGCGCAGTGCGGCGTGTAGCTCGGCTTCCTGCTCGCGCCACCGGTCGGCGGCGGCGGCTTCGGCCGCCTCACGAGCGGCGGCGCCTGAGCGCGCCCTGACACCGACCGAACGCAGCAGCCAACCGACACCAACTCCGATGAGGGCCATCGCCAGCCCCCAGAAGAAGAACATTGCGAGTGTGTACGGCACGCGGCGCTCAGCGTAGTTCCACGGCGGTGCTCACCCGACGGCTGGCGGCCGCGTCCTCTGCACCGTCGACGATGATCGGATCGGAATCACCGAAGCCGACCGCGACGAGATCATCGGACGGGACGCCTCGGTCGATGAGTGCCGCGACGACGGCCTCGGCACGGAGCTGCGACAGCACCTCATTGGTGTCGGCATCACCGGCGGTGTCGGTGTGGCCCTCGATCGTGACCACAACACCGCCGTACCGCTTGGCCTCAGTTGCGAGAAGGTCGAACACAGCCGCTGCCGAGTCGAGCGGGGCACTGCTATCGGGCGCGAATTCGATGGGCTGGGCGATGATGAGGTCGTTCATTGCGGCGGCGACCGCGGCAGCCTGCTCGGAGGTGGCGATCGGACGAACATCGACGTCGATCGCCAGCCCGCTCAGGTCGGCGGTGGCCGCGGTGACGGCGTCACGACTGTCGGCATCGACGACGATGCCGCGCAACACCAGACCGTCTTCCTCGATCGCGGCGACTCCTTCGACGAACTCCACGACGAGCTGGTCAATCAACACCGCCAGGCCGAATGCCTCACCAGCGGTGATGCCAGAGGCTGGATCAACCTGTAGCTGATCGCTCACGTTGTCGGCGTCGAGTCTGCTGGTCGATACCCCCACCAATCCGATGCGCTGGGCGTCATCGGCGACAACACCGTCGAGCGTCACACGCCCGCTGCGGTATGTCGCTGCCGTCAGCGGATCGGGCTCCTCGAAGCCGAGTTCGAGGTCGGCCGGCAGCAGCACTTGGTCGATCACGTGCAGTACGCCATTGCTACCGGTGAGATCGGGAGTTGTCACTTGTGCCACGACGTCGCCACTGGTCAGCTCGACAACGCCGGAGTCAGCCACCGAGACGGTGACCGACGTGCCATCGATCATCTCGACCGGACCGCTCGACAACTCCGCTGCCGGGACCGCACCATCGATCACGTGATGGGCCAACACGGTCGCCATCAACTCCGGGTCGGCGTTGAGCTCCCCGGCAACCGACGGGTCGAGCGCGCCGAAGGCCTCGTTGGTCGGGGCCAAGATCGTGAACGGCCCGGCGGTCTCGATCTCGTCGAATCCGGCGAGCGACGCCGCGCCGCGCAGCGCTGAGAACTGCGGGTCGGTGGCGATCAGCTCACCGATTGTGCCCGGCGCGTCGACAGTGGTCGCTGGCGCGGTGTCCGCCGATTCGTCGAGGTCTGCATCCTGCGCGGTCTCGTCGTTGGCAACCTGCACATCGGGCGACGCCACCGACTCGGTAGGCAGCGCAGCCGCCGACGTGCGTTCGGCCGTCACGCACGCCTCCTCGATCGACACCGACCGGACGCCGCGCACGTCCGACACCTCGGCTTCGATGATCTCGGCATCGCCGGGGGCTACCGGAATAGCGCATGCGATGGTCCCGTCCTGGCCCACGAACGACGCCGCCAGCGAGTCGTACCCCAGTGCCGAGAGACGGTCTTCGGTGCGCGATTCGAGATCGTTTTCAACGCGCACCGAGGTGATCACCGCGCCGACGACCAGCACCACGAGAGCGAGGCCCGCGCCCCATCCGATGATCCTCCGCCGGTATCGTCGCAGTACCACCCGCTCGCTGGTCATGGCGCTCCCACGATCCCACGCCGCAACCCTCGGAGCAACGCACCCTCCCATGAGTTTTCAACGCCTCCCCCGACGCCACCTCGCCACGCGCCGTGCGCTCCCCGTCTCTCGGCGGACGTTGATCCTCGGAACGGTGGCCGGCGGGCTGGTGGCGGCGTGTACCGGTAGTAGTGGTGGTGGCAACGACGAGGCGGCCGACGACACCTCAAGCATCGACGGCGACGACTTCGAGCCATTCAATGAACCAGGCGCCGACGGCTTCACGTTGGTGCAGCGGTTTCCGCAGGGTGTCCAAGTGCCGGGCGAGCTCCGACTGCCGCTGAGCCTGTCGACGGGTGCGGCACAGCTGATCCAAGACGGTCCCGACACACTGACCGCGCAGGTGACCGATCTGGGCGGCAACCCGCTTGGTGAACCCATCACGGCGACGCGGCGTGACGTTGCGCCCGCTCCGTACTACGACTTCCGTCCGACGATCGCCGAACCCGGCTTCTACGCCCTCGTTGTCGACGGTGGCCCCGAGGGCGGCGCCAACTTCGACGTGGCCGATCCGTCGACGGTACCCGTACCTATTCCCGGCCAGATGCTGCCAGGCTTCGACACCCCGACGTTCGACGACGACCGTGGTGTCGATCCGATCTGCACCCGCGAACCCGAGCCGTGCCCGTTCCACGAGTTGACGCTCACCGAGGCGCTTGCTGCGGGCAGGCCGGTGGCGTATCTCGTCGGCACGCCGGCGTTCTGCTCGACAGGAACGTGTGCGCCGGCGCTCGATGCCATGGTCACGGTGGCGCCCGCCTACGACGGTTCTGTTAGCTTCGTCCACGCCGAGGTGTACACCGACGACACCGCAACCACGCTGACGCCCGCCATCGAGGCGATCGGGATGTTCTATGAGCCGGCGCTGTTCGTCACCGATGCGACGGGCGTGCTCGTGGAACGGCTGGATGCCGTGTGGGACGAAACCGAGTTGGTCGACGCGCTCGATCGAGTGACGGCGTGACGCCGCTCGCGATCAGGAGAAACTCTGGCCGCACCCGCATGTGCGGGTGGCGTTGGGGTTCGTGATGGCAAAACCCGACTGGTCGAGGCCGTCTTTGTAGTCGAGCGTGGCGCCCTCGAGGAGTTGCGCCGACGCCGGATCGACGACGACCTTGACGGTGCCCTCTTCGTAGCTCTGCTGGGTGTCGTCGGCGGCGATGTCGCCGTCGAAGAACATCTCGTAGGAGAATCCGCTGCATCCACCCGGACGCACGGCGACGCGCAACGCAAGTTCGTCGGCGCCTTCCTCGGTGAGGAGTTGGCGGACCTTGACGGCGGCGGAATCGGTGAGCGTGATCATGGAACCTCCAAGTCGGTACGAACAGACTATCGCTACACCGGTCGTCGCGAACCCGTGGAGCCGCTCATCTCGGCGCCACGGTGACTCGACATGGGGTGCGGCTGGTGAGCGTGCAGAAGTCGCGGGTCTGTGCATCGCCCATCTCGGCAACGAAGCCAGCGACGAGCCCGCGGTGCAGTCCGCAGACCACCTCGGGGTGCTCGGCGGCAAGGTCGGCGAACGGACAGTTGGCAAAGGCCACAATGGCGCCCTCGTCGTCATCCGCGGCGGTGACGACGGGATCAAACCCAAGCCGGTCGAGATCGTCGACGACCGCTTCGAGAGCCGACGGCGCGGCGTCGTACGGGGCGGCGCGGCGGGCGCCCTCATCGAGTCCGACCGCTTCGGCGTCGTCACCGCCGGCGTCGAGACGACGCGCCAGCGAGAGCACCATCCGAGCGAGCACCGGCATGGTCGGCGGCTCCAAACCGAGCGATGGCGCATCGGCGGCGACGGAGTAGCGGTGCTGCGGCCGGCCGACGTCGCCGCGCCCGGCGACCTCCACCTGCAGCAGCGACAACTCGCGCATGCGCTCGAGATGCGGCCGCACCGTGTTGGCATGCAGTGCCAACGAGTCGGCGATCTCCGCTGTCGTCAGCGGCCGCGACGACCGCGCCAGCTCCAGATAGATCGCGTACCTCGTGTTGTCACCGAGCGCTTTGAGCAGGTCGAGCGGCGGTGGCTGTGCTCGATCCGGCTCCACGGGTCGAGATTACACGGAAACCGCCGGTAAAATGTTCGCATGGGCGACGCCGTGCTCGCCGAGCCACCCACGACAGAAGCGGTCACCGACGTGCTGCGAACAGTGATCGACCCCGAGCTGGGCGCAGACATCGTCACGTTGGGAATGGTCCCCAGCGTCGATGTGTCCGCCGCTGGCGTGGTCACGGTCGGCATCAAGCTGACGATTCGCGGCTGCCCCCTCCGCGCCGAGATCAAGCGCGACGTCGAGACTCGCGTGAAGCGCCACCCAGGCGTGCGCGAGGTCAAGATCAGCTGGGGCGAGATGGATGCCGACGAACGCTCGGCGGTCATGACCAAAGCGCGGTGGAACGCCCGTGAGAACGCTCCGGACACCGAGGTCCCGCTGTCGTGCAAGGTGCTGGCGATCGCCAGCGGCAAAGGCGGCGTCGGCAAAAGTTCGGTCACGGTCAACCTGGCAGCGGCAATCGCTGCTCGCGGGCACACCGTCGGCGTGCTCGACGCCGACATCTGGGGGTTCAGCGTCCCCAGACTGCTCGGAATCGACGAGCGCATGGAGGCCGAGACCGTCGACGGCTCCGACAAGCCGAAGATCATGCCCAACGAACGCCGCGTCGGTGATGGCCTCCTAAAGGTCGTGTCGACGGGGTTTCTCGTCGACGAAGACACCGCACTCATGTGGCGCGGCTTGATGCTGACCAAGGCCGTCGAGCAGTTCTTGCGCGACGTTCGGTGGGGTGAGCTCGACTATCTGCTCATCGACATGCCGCCCGGCACCGGCGATGTACAGATGGGTCTGGCCCGGCTACTGCCGAGCACTGACCTCGTGGTCGTCACGACCCCGGCGCTGGCCGCACAAAAGGTGGCCCAGCGCGCCGCCGACATGGCGCGCCGCAGCTTCCTCGACGTCGTCGGCGTCGTCGAGAACATGAGCGCGTTCACGTGTGAGCACGGGTCGACCTATGCGCTGTTCGGCGAGGGTGGCGGCGCCGCACTTGCGGCGGCAATCGATGCTCCGCTGCTCGGGCAAGTGCCGCTCGAACCGAGCGTGGCCGCCGGCGGCGATGCCGGCGCGCCGGTGGCGCTCGACGGCACCGGACCAGCGGCAGAGGCGTTCCGCACGATCGCCGCCACGATCGTCGAGCAGATTTCGCCCCCGGCGAACCCAGACGATGTCGACATGGCCGGCTGCTCGGCGCGGTTGTTCGATACGGTCAATGCGGCCTTCGCCGAGATCGACGCACAAGCGGCCGCCGAGGCCGGCGCGTCCTAGTCGGTGCGACATCAGGTGCCAGGCACCAGATGTCGTGGCGCGGCGAGATGACCACCGGTCACGACGTGCGACATCTGGTGCCTGGCCCCTGATGTCGCTACTCAGTCGAGCGCGTCGTAATCGTCGTCGCCCGGCATCGCCAAACCGACCACCGTGCCGTCAGCGGCGAGGCGCAGTTTCGGTTCGGTGCGCGGCGGGCGGCCGCGGGCTGCGGATGCTGCAAGCAACTCCGCGACCGTCTGATGGGAAGCAAGCACGCGCAGGTTGGCGACGGTCGGCGGCATCATCAGCAACTCGCCCGACTCCTCCATCGCCAGCGCATCGGCGGGGGTCACCCACCGACTATCGACCGTCTCGGCGTTGTCATGCACGGCCGTTTGCTCGACGGGTGCAGCAGCGACAAAGAACCGCGTATCGAATCGGCGGGCAGCGGCCCGCGGGGTCACCCAATGGTCGACGTAGTGGATCTCGCCGAGTTGCAACCGCAGGTCGTCACGGCCGCACAACTCGGCCATTGACACGCTCCCATCGTGTACTGCGCGCCGGTCGCCGGGGTGCGGTTGGTGGGCCGCGCCGTCGGCGCGCGAGGCGAGGAGCACGCCAGCCTCCTCGAAACACTCACGCACCGCGGCAACCCAGTACGCCAGCCCCCCGACGTCGATGCCGAGCCGGTCGGACGCGGAACGGTCGTCGTGGCCGTGACACCACGTCTCGACCTCCGGCCCGCTGTCGGCCAGATCGACGCGGCCACCGGGAAACACATACATCCCGGCACCGAACGCCGCACCTGCCGTGCGCTGCAACATCAACACCTCGGTCCCGTCGGCGGCGTCGCGCACGAGCATGACCGTCGAGGCCGGATGGATCGGCACCTCGTGGTCAGCGGTGCGATTCGAGCTCATCGATCGGACGGTATCGGATCGATGGAACTCCTACGGTGTGGAGCATGGAGCGCACGCCCGACGCCACCCCGAACGTCGCGTCCGATGTCTTGGCCCACATCGGACCCGGCACACAGGTCATCGTGCCGTTGGCCAACGGCGAACCAACCGCTGTGCTCGATGCCATCGAGGAAGCCGCCGCGACTGACCCGACCCGCTTCGAGAACGTCCGCGTCCACCAGATGCACGCGCTGCACGATCGGCCGTATCTGGCCGGCGCGTACCTGCCCCATCTCAAGCACATCTCGTATTTCTTGTCGCATATCACTCGCCCACACTTCGCCAACGACAGCGTCGGGTTGGTACCCGCCCACTTCAGCGAGGTGTACGCCTTGATGCGGATGCGCACCGACGACCCGCTGATCATCGCCGCCGCAGCACCACCCGACGCACACGGCTACTTCTCCCTCGGCGTGTCGGCTGACTACACGGCCAGCTTCATCGGCCGCGGCCGCTTCTTCCTGGAAGTGACCGACGCGATGCCGCGCACTTTTGGCCGCAACCAGATCCACGTGTCACAGGTAGAGGGGTGGTGTCGTAGCGATCGGGCGCTGATCGAGGTG
The DNA here is from genome assembly GCA_039177505.1 of Actinomycetota bacterium. Lineage (GTDB taxonomy): Bacteria > Actinomycetota > Acidimicrobiia > Acidimicrobiales > Ilumatobacteraceae > JABSQH01. The sequence continues at coordinate 78,089 of JBCDFR010000001.1, forward strand.
CCACCGGTGCAGCCCGGGCCGACCGACGAGCGGATCGCTGCACTGGTGGCCGAACGCATCGTCGACGGTTCGACCATCCAGACCGGTATCGGTGCCATCCCGAACGCGATCATGTCGGCGCTCGGCGACCACCGGGATCTGGGAGTCCACACCGAGCTGCTCTCCGACGGAGTAGTCGATCTCATCCAATCGGGGGTCGTGAACGGCGTGCGCAAGCGCCTCAACCGGACCAAGGCGGTCGGGACGTTCGCTCTCGGGACGCAGCGGCTGCACGACTTCCTCAACGAGAACACGGCGATCGAGCTCCACGCCGTGCGGTACGTGAACGATCCGCGAGTGATCGCCAACGAACCCGACTTCGTGTCGATCAACGCCACGTTGACCGTCGACTTCCTCGGCCAGTGTGCGTCGGAGACCATCGGCGGGAAGTACTTCTCGTCGTCGGGTGGGCAGACCGACTTCGCGCGCGGTGCGATGTACTCAGACGGTGGACAGGGCTTCGTGGTCCTCCATGCGACCACGTCGAGCGGCGCCTCACGGATTGTGCCGCAGCTCGCCGCCGGTGATGTGGTGACCACGCCGAAGAACACCGTCGACAAGGTGGTCACCCAGTTCGGGGTGGCCGAGCTGCGTGGCAAGTCAATCCGCGAACGGGCCCGCGCGTTGATCGACATCGCGCATCCCGACCACCGCGACGACCTCGGTCGAGCGGCGGCACAACTGCACTACGGATGACCGGTGTCGCGATGTTCCGGCCACTTGCGGTTCGTGCCACGCGAGCGCTCCAACGACCGACATCAGCGCGAAGCCGACCGTGAAACCGCGACCTGCTCAGAAAATGGTGTCGGAAGACCGGAACGAACGCGCCCGTCGGGGGTTCGACGATCACTGCGATCTTCCGCCTCCCATCGCTCGATCACCGACGCCTAGCTTGAGTTGCGTTTGAGTGAGCCTTGAGCGTGGTGTGGCACGGTGTTTGTATAGGCCTAGCTGGACAACCGCAGGAGAGCATCGCCGGCCGATCGATCGGCCACACGTGCGCAGGCATCACCGCTGCCGCGGTCGTTACCCCCACCAGCCTCAGCCAACTCGCGCAACAAGCCGGCGGGACCGCCGGAGCCCAAGGCCCGGCCGGACCTGACCGGGGCTATGTGTCGACGTCACCCTCCTCCCCGACACCTTGGCGGTGCCTGCTACCAACCCGAAACAAACCCAACGGAACGCGTCAGGAGACGGTGGGGCGTCGTCGCCTATTGCGCCAACCGGGAGCCCACCCGGCGACCATCGACGCGGGAGCTATGCGGCGAGGCGCTGCGGGGTGTTCGCCGCCCGCTTGCCGGTGGTCATCTGCTCGTGGAGCGCACATATCCGCCGGCTGGCGGTGCGTTCACACAACGAGGGCACCACCGCGTGAACGGCAGCAGCGACCGACGCCGCAGCCAAGGATGCCGCAAACCCGAGCGCAACTCGTGCGTGCTCGCCGTACGTCTCGTCGACCGATGCCGGGTGCTCGGTGAAATGGTGCCGCAGATCCATGTCTCCACCGTACGGATTTCCGCCATCGAAGGTGTTGCGAATTTCGCGCTGAATCTTTGCTGTTGCACATGATCTATACGTCGATGTTCTTAATTGTGCAGTATTCTTCGATTGTGGACTCGATAGATCGGGAAATCGTGCGTCTCCTGCAGGACGACGCCAGTCGCAGCGCGCGTGAACTCGGCGATGCTGTCGGGCTCACCGCCACGCCGTGTTGGCGTCGCATCAGGGCCCTCGAAGACGACGGCACGATCGCCCGTCAGGTAGCCCTCGTCGACCCGCACGCCGTCGGCCTCGACGTACTGGCGCTCGTGAACATCCGCACCAACGATCACAGTTCCGACTGGATCCGCCAGTTTCGCGCGGCGATCGCCGATTTTCCCGAGGTGCTCGAGGCGTACCGCACGAGCGGCGACATCGACTACACCCTGAAAGTACGCGTATCGAGCATTCCTGCCTACGACAGCTTCTACCGGCGGCTGATCGACGCGATCGACCTGTACGACGTGCGCACGATATTCGTGATGGAAGAACTCAAAACGACAACCGCACTGCCCATCGACGACTCGATGTAGCAGAGGTTCGGTGTAGCAGAGGTTTCGATGTATCAGAGCTCGCCCGGACTAGTGCTCGAGGAACCAGCGGGCGATCTGTGTCCGTGTCGACATCCCGAGCTTCGCCAAGATATTGCTGACGTGCGTCGACACGGTCTTGCGCGAGATGAACAGCGCCTCGGCGATCTGCCCGTTGGTCATGCCTTTCGCCACAAGGCTCGCAACGTCGTGCTCTCGTCCGGTGAGCTCACCGCCGGAGTCGGTCGACCGGCGGGTCGCGGCGAGTTGCGCGGCCTCATCACGTCGTTCGCCGGGCCAGTTCTCGAGCAGGTCGAGGGCGCGCTGTGCGCTCTGGCGCGATCCATCGACCTCGCCTTCACGGCGCTGCACGCGGGCCAAAGCGATCCACAGTTCGGCGTGGATCGGATGGGGCACGTGTGACGCCATCGTCGACGCCTCCGGATCGACCGCTGAGAGCGCCGCCTCGATCATCGAGCGCGCGTCCGATTCGCCAGCGCGATCGGCCAACACTGCGTGCGCGACGTCGCTGCCGGCGGTGCCATCGCCGAAACGCTTGGCCAACTCGATGAGGTCGCGGGCCTCGACGCCCTTGCGCAGCATCGAGCGAAACGTCAATACAAGGAGCTCCGGGGAGTGGTGCACATCGCCCATGTCGGCGAGGGCCACCGCCAGCTCGTCGAGATCGGGCTCGCCGATCGTTGCCCGCACAGCGCGCAGCCATGCGTCGCGGCGGTCGCCGTCGGGCTCCGGGTCGTACGAGATCAGGCACAACGCCTCGTCGACATCGCCGGTTTCGAGCGTCAGCAGCGCATCAAGCCCGACGAGCGCGTCGTTCCAACGACTGTTCCCGCCCAGCACTCGCGACCGCCGAACTGCGGTGAGCGCGGCGGCGAGGTCGCCGCGTCCGATCGCCAGTTGGGCCCGGCGCTCGGCAAAACTGTGCACCGCCATCACGTCGGATCCGCTGCGAATCGCGGCGCGACGCATTTCGAGCAACGTGTTCTCGGCATCGTCGGGTGGTAGGCACGCACTCAGGTTGAACAACGCCCGCGCTGCGGTGAGATGGTCGCCGACTGCGGCACTCTGTTCAGCGAGATCGCGCAACACGGGGGCCACATCCGCGGCCGACTCGCTCTTGATCTGGGCGCTCGCCCGCTCGACCATCGCCAGGCGACGGATGTCGTCGGAATCGATCGCATCGGCCAACTCGATCGCACGGTCGGCGTACCCGATGGCCAGCTCGGTCTCGCGGTGCAACATGTTGTGTTGAGCCACCGCGACCAGCGCGCGCGCTCGTTGCTCGATGGGCGTGTCGTCATCGGTGCCGATCCGCAGCTGGTCGAAGGCCCTGCGCTCGCCGTCGCGATCACCGCCTTCGAAGGCGATCCGCCCGACGAGGGCGAGGGCCTCTGACAAGCGCAGCGATCCATTGCGCTCCTCGATGCGGCGCCAGCGGTCAGCGTGGCGGCGGGCGACGTCGAGGCGGCCAAGCAGCCACGCCGCACGAGCTGCAAGCTCGAGCAGTTCGGGGTGGTCGGGAAACGCATCGAGCGCTTCCTCGGCGACGAGCAGCGCCTGAAACGGCGAACCCGACTCGAGATAGTCGCGGATGCCGGCCGGGGCGAGGAGCTCGACATCGTCGTCGCGGGCGGCCTTGATCGCATGACGAGCAATCGATGCGTGGTCGTTGGGACACAACTCGATGGTCGCTTCGAACGCCCGGCTGTGCAGGTGACGCTTCTCGCGGCCGAGGAGCGATGCGAGGATCGCTTCGCGCACCAACTCGTGGCGGAAGTGGAAGCGATCGACCGTGCGTTCTTCGAGCAAGCCTCTGGAGACGAGCAGGCGCAGCCGGGCGATCAGCTCGTCATCGTCGAAACCGCTGGCCGATCGCAGCACCTCGTAATCGGCCGACGATCCGAGCACGGCGGCCATCGACAACACCGACCGTTCGTCGTCACTCAGTTCGCCGAGCCGGTGACCGATCGCCTCGCTCAGGTTCCAGGGGATCGCCGATTCAAGCAACGACTTCGGATCACTGCGGTTGGCGATGAGGAACTCTTCGAGATAGAGCGGATTCCCGCCGGTACGCGTGGCCAACGTGTCGACGAGGCGCTCGTCGGGCTCGTCACCGATGGCCGCAGCGACCATCGCGCTGATCTCGTCGTTGGTGAGCGGTTCCAGGCGTAGCCGCGATGGCTGACGGCGTTCAACGTGGCGCAGCAGCTCGATCCCCGGATGCCCCGGTGGGAGATCTTCAGGACGGTAGGTGCCGACCACCGTCGGTCGGTCGGGGGCGGTCAACACGCGCTCGACGATCTGCAGCGTCTCGACGTCAGCCCAGTGCAGATCCTCGACGACCAGGACATCGGGTTCGAGATGGCTGATCAGCGCGACACCGGCCGCAATCGGGTCGCCGGCCATCACGTCGGGCCCCGCGGGGTCGAGTCCAGTCAACCTGGGTGCGGTGGGCCCGAGGATCGCCGCAAGCATCTCCGCCGAGCCGATGAGGTCTTCAGGGATCGTTGTCCACCAGCTGACCGCCGGTTCGATCGCTGAACGGAACACGTCGAACGGTCGTCCGTATGACGTCGGCGAGCTGGTGCCGACCAGCACCGAGAGATCGGTACGGCTCAGTGCCTCACGCACGAGCCGTGACTTGCCGAGGCCGGACTCGCCAGAGACGAGGACGACGTCGCCACGATTGCGGCCGATCACCTCTGTCAGCACGTCCAGTTCGTCTGAACGGCCGACGAAGGCCAAATCGCCGCGGGTGGTCATGTGGTGATTCTTGTCGGTGCGGTGATGCTTATCGGTGCTGCAACTACGAGCGGCGCCAGCGCATCAGCGACTGCAGGATCGAGGCCTGCTGTTCCGCGTCAGCCAGCCGGCGACGGTGCTCGACGAGCAGCAGCTCGGGGTGGAGTCCATCCAGCGGTGTCATGGACCCCATGATGCCGACCTCAGGTAGGGCGATGCATCGGACAAGTGACCGATTTCATGCACCGATGCCATGACCGGGGTCACATCCCGATCACGGCGATCACACGGCGTCGGCGCGCGTCTCGTCGGGTGCTTCGGTCACAGCGGGCTCGATGGTGTTGGCCTCGGAACCGTCGCCCGGTGTCTCGTCGCTCGGCCCACGGCGCAGGAACACGAACGCCGCAGCGGCCCCGACCACCGCGGTGAGCACGATGGCCACCGTGCGCCAGTGATCGTTGAGGAAGATCGTCGCCTCGGCCTGCTGTTGGAGTGCCCAGTCGGTGATCGGGTCGCCCTCCTCGCGGATGTCGACCCAGTAGAAGTACCACAGCAGGTAGGCACCCGAGATCACGACGAACGCAGCGGCGATCTTGTCGACGTACTGCATGCCGTTGCGCAGAATCTTCAACAGGCTGGTGTTGGCGAAGGCCAGCGCCACCGTGAGCGCCGAGACCAACAGCGCCATGCCTGCGCCGTAGGCCAACACGTTGCCGACGCCGGCGACCACACCGTCGCGGCTGGTGGTGGAGAACACGGTGGCGATGAACAGCCCGATCGTGCAGCCGATCGAGGCCACGGCGTAGGCCACGCCGAACACGAACATCGCCTTGGTCGTGTTCTTCGGCTCGCCGCCGGTGTTGATCTGCGGCGTCATGAACGGCAGCTTGTAGCCGAACAACATGGCGATGCCGAGCACGACCAACGCCACACCGATGATGCCGGTGGCGTACTTGGCGTTCTGGTCGATCCAGTTGGTGAAGTTGTACGAGATCACGCCGACGACGAGGAACACCGACAAGAACCCGGCTGACACGGCGGCGCTGACCAACAAGGCTCGGCGCATCGACGCTCGCTGCGACCCGGGCAACTGGCCCTGCATCCCGAGGAAGTACATCAAGTAGGTGGGCAGCAGGATGAACCCACACGGGTTGACCGCTGCGACCAAACCGCGAATGAACGACAGGCTCATGTGCTCTCCATCCTGTGCATGAACTAGCTCGCTTCCTGGATCTGCGCCTCGACGGCTTGCAGCTCGTCGACGCTGTTTCGGAGCTGATCGGCGTCGAGCACGCCGGTCTGCTCGATGATCGTGCCATCGGAGGTGACGAACAGGGTGACCGGGAACGCCACCGCACCAATCGCATCGGTGAGTTCGGCGAGCGGGTCTCGCAGCTGCTCGTAGGTCACCCCGCGTTCACCAGCGAATCGCTCCATCGACTCGACCGAGTCGATGGTGTTGACGCCGACGAAGCGGACCTCGTCGCCGACTTCGCCGTGCACCTCGGCGAAGTCTGGGAGTTCTTTGGCGCACGGTGGGCACGTCGAGAACCAGAAGTTGACCACCGTGGGCTGTCCGAGCAGCGACGTCGTGAGCACTTCGTTGTCATCGCGGTCGAACAGGGTGGCGACGGGGAGCAAATCGCCTTCGACCACGTCGTTGCCGAGACCGTTGTTGGGGAAGGTCTCGACTGTCTGCGGGTTGTCGAGCACGGCGTCGGGTTCGTCGTCGCCGGAGCGGGCAATGAGATACCCCGCGCCAACGCTCACGACGACGGCGATCACCAGGGAGATCACCAACAGGCGCGGACGGATCTTCACCCGATGCAGGGTACTGAGCACATGAGAACAGGTCGTCCCACGGCCACGAAACGTTCCCTTACGGTCACGGTGCCACCGGGGTGGGCCGGGGCACCGCGACCGTCGGGGGGATCATGCGACGTCGACTGCAACGTCGGCGAGACCGGCATCGCGCGGGTTCACCGGGCCGAGCTCGTCGACGATCAACGCCGGACGAGGCCGCTTGGGCGGACGGCCGCATGGGCGCTTGTTGGCAACAATGCGGCCGCCGGACAGCAGCTCGCCGCCCCACACGCCCCATGGTTCGGCACGTTCGAGGGCCTCGGCGAGACACGACGCCTGGAGTGGGCACCGGCGACACATCGCCTTGGCACGGGCGATGTCGATCACGTCGTCGGAGAAGAAGAGCGCGGTCAACGTGCCGTTCCCGTCGGCGCAACGCGCCGCTGGTGCCGTGCTCCCGGCGTCGGCGCCGGGAGCGTCAATACAGTCGGGTTCGCGGGGTTCGATGACGATGTTCATGGCGGTACCTCGTTGTCGGTGGTTGGTTCGTGGATTGCTTCGAAGCTTGTGGTGGTGCTGGTGATGCAGATCTGAATGGTTGAGACGGCCCGAAAAATCAGAAAGGCCGCCGGGTTCTTGAACCCGGCGGCCTCGGAGAGGTGATCTGACGTTGGTGTTACGTCAACACTCCTGGCGAGACACCGGGATACGCATGCGGCTTGTTGGTCACGACCTGGATCGAGTCGGTGCACATGTAGCCACCGGTGCCGCAGTACTCGAAGGTCGATGCGGATCGCGAGTTCGCGAGATTGCCGAAGAACGCCGACCACGAGGCAACGGCAGACGCGCGGGCGCGATTGATGACTGGCTGTGCTGTGGTGTGCGACATCGTCACCATCGGTGCGTCCTTCCTGCTCGTGCTGTTGGTCGGTTGTTGCTTTGTTGCGCGCGCCGTGTTGGCGTCAGCGGGGTAGAGGAAACCACGACCGACGGCCACAGGTCAAGGAGGTTTCTCGCGAACCGGTGATTGAGCGCGAGCATGAGTGCGGTGAGCTGGCAGCTCGACGTCATCGTGTTCGGCTGCGGGTGGCTACTCGGCTGGTGCCTGTTGTGGCGCCTCCGCCCGCTGCCGCCGCCTGGTGCGACGCGGCGCGAGGCCGTCGCTGTCGTCGTCCCGGCGCGCAACGAGGCCGAGGCCCTCCCCCGTTTGATTGTCCCGTTGGCCGACCAGCTGCGTCCCAACGACGAACTTGTGGTGGTCGACGATCACTCCGACGACGACACGGCGGCGATTGCAGCCAACAGCGGTGCCGTGGTCGTCGAGTCGCCGCCACTCCCGCCAGGGTGGTTGGGCAAGCCCCATGCGTGCGCCACGGGCGCAGCAGCAACCACTGCACCCGTGCTGGTCTTCCTCGACGCCGACGTGCGCCCCGCAGCCGACCTCCTCGACCGTCTCGTCGCAGCGCTGGATGTCGATCGGTCGCGAGTGGTGTCGGTACAGCCATGGCATCAAACCGACGGGCCCGGCGAACAAGCGAGCATCCTGGTGAACGTCGCCGCGTTGATGGGCTGCGGTGGGTTCACGCCGCTGGGGCCCGGCGCCGCAGCGAACGTCGCGTTCGGGCCGGTCATCGCCGTCGATCGAGAACGGTACGCGAGCGTCGGCGGTCACGGGGCGGCCTCGATCCGCACACAACACACCGAAGACATCGCCCTTGCACGCGCGGTCGGAGCATCGTCGCTGTACACCGGTCGGCCCGACACCCGCTTTCACATGTACCCGGGAGGATTCGGTGACACGGTGCGCGGGTGGAGCAGATCGTTGGCCACCGGGGCCGGCTCGACCCGGTGGTGGTGGCTACTCGCGACTGCCGCGTGGGTCGCCTCGCTCGCCGGTGGCTGGTTGGCGCTCCCGCTCCTCTATCCGCTGAGCGCTGCACAGTTCTGGGTTCTCGGCCGGCGAGCCGGGTCGATCCACCCGCTCACCGCGATCCTGTTCCCGATCGCCGTGCTCGCGTTCGTGGTCATCTTCGTGCGCAGCGCATGGCTACGGCTGCGACGGCGCAACGTGACCTGGAAGGGCCGGGGGGTCGAGGCCAATCCCAGCTGATTGAATGGTCTCGTGGCACGTTCGTTGATTGCCCTCGTCGCCGGCGTACTGCTCGCCATCGGGCTGGCGGGGGGCGCTGCGGTGGCCCACGACGCCAACGTCGACGCCAGTCCGGCATCGGGATCCACGATCGATCAGCCGATCACCGAGGTCACGTTGACCTTCGACACCACGATCGGCGACGACGTCGAACTCGCCGTTCTCGACCCCGGCGAGACCGAACTCGATTCGACCAGCTCGCGCATCTCCGACTTCTCGGCCAAGGTCGAGTTCGACCCGCTCGACGAAGAGGGCACCTACATCGTGCGCTACCTCACGACCGCCAGCGAAGACGGCCACCTGCTGGTCGGCGCGGTGCAGTTCACCTTCGGCGACGGTGGTGGTGCAAGCATCGTGCCGTGGATCGCGTTCGGCTTCGCTGCGGCGGCGATTCTTGCCGTCGGTGCGTGGTTCAGCCTGCGCAGCCACCGGCGGGCGACCGCTGGTGACCGATCAGTCGACGATGTCGACGACGATCTTTCCGACGTTGGCGTTTGATTCCATGAACGAGTGCGCCTCGCCGATGCGCTCGAAGGGGTAACGCGAGTCGATCACCGGCCGGAGCAGACCTCGCTCGAACAGCGGGTTAACTTCGGCGATGAACCGCTGTGCGAGCGCAATCTTGCGTTCGATCGGCCGGCTGCGCAGCGTGGTGCCGATCCAGGTGACCCGCTTGGTGAGCAACAGGCCTAGGTTGACCGACGCATTGCCGCCGCCCATGAGGCCGACCTGCACAACGGTGCCGTCGATGGCTGCGGCGTGGAGATTGCGCTCGGCCTCTTCGCCGCCGACCACGTCGAGGACGACGTCGGCGCCGCCGGGCACGGCGTCGCGCCACGCCGCAAGCCAATCGGCGGGAGAGCGTTCGAGCACGACATCGGCGCCGAGGTCGCGGCAGGCCTGCGCCTTGCCAGCCGAGCACGTCACGGCGATGCGCGCCCCGATCGCGCGGGCGATCTGGATGGCGGCCGTTCCGACTCCCGATGCGCCGGCGTGCACAAGCGCCCAGCGTCCACTCGTCAATCCGCCCTGCACGACGAGCGCATCCCAGGCGGTGAGGAACACCTCGGGGATTGCCACGGCGTCGCCCGCGGCGACCGTACTGGGTATAGGGAGCGCCTGCCGGGCGTGCGTCACGACGCGCTCGGCGTAACAACCACCGGCCTCGATGCCCATCACGCGGTCACCGATGCTCCATCCGGTCACGTCGGGCCCCAGCGCGGCCACGGTACCGGCGTACTCGAGGCCAGGAATCTCCACCTCGCGCCCGCGCGGGTCGGGATACATGCCCATTCGCTGCAGCACGTCGGCGCGGTTGAGCGCCGTCTGTTCGACCGCCACGGCGATTTCGCCGACCCCTGGTTCGGGGTCGGCGACCTCGCGGATGGTCAGGACCTCAGGGCCACCGTGATCGGCGAGAACGACTGCGCGCATGCGCGGCACCCTACCGGTCAGGTTTTCACGAACGCCGAGTGAACACCACCGCGCCTGCGCCGAGCGCCAGCAAGCCGAGCGCCAGCGCGAGGATCGGCAACGTTTGCCGCGTGGCGCCGGTGGCCGGCAGCTCCGCGGCCAAGGTCGGAGGTGCCGCCGTCGGAGGTGCGGCAGTGGGAGGTGCGGCAGTCGGAGGTGCCGCAGTCGCTGTCGTTGTGGTCTCGGGCGTAGTCGTTGTTGAGGCGGTGACCTCGGGCGGCGTAGTCGTTCCGAGCGGGGTTGATTGCGTGGCCGTCGTGGTGGTCTCCGCTTCGGGAATGTCGTCGGCGGTCAACACCGCAACTACTGCCTCGTTGGGACCCACCGTAAACGCCGCACTCGGATCGTTGATGATCGCTGGGAGTCGCGAGACCGCGACGTCGACGGTCACTTCGTAGCCGTCAGCGCCGGAGATGCCGAACGTGTAGTCGCCGACCGGCAAGTCGAACTCGGCGCTGCTCGCCGAGTCGTTCGGTGCTGGATCGGTCCCAGAGTCGTACAGTGCGCCCCCGGAGTCGAACACCTCGACGATGAAGCCCGTTCCATCGGCGGTTCCGCCGTCGTCGTTGATGACCACGACATCGGCTGATACCGGCCGTTCCTCCCCCCGGATCGTGATCGCACAGCGCACCGACTCATCGTCTTGTCCGATGGTGAAGTATCCTTCCTCACGCGGGAGCCGCTGGGCGGCGAGGTCCGGAGAGCCGAGCACCCCACATTCGCCACCGACCAACTCAAACCCCTCAGGCAAGTCGATCCCGAGCTGATAAAAGCCTGAGTCGAGGTCCGGGAGGTAGCAACCCGTGTCGCCAACCACCGTGCATACTTCGTCGCTCAGATCGTTGCCGGTGGCGACGATGTCACCCTCAGTACCTTCGAAGATCTCGATGTCGACGTCCGACCTGTCGACGTCGCCGGCCTCGACGATCAGATCGACGGCAACAACAACATCTGGAACACCTGCCGATGCCGATGCCGCCGGTAGACCGAGCGCAGCCACGGCGCCGACGGCGGCTACGAGAATTCTATGCATTGCTGTCCTTTCCGCCCCGCAACCGCACCGAGCGAACGCTAGACGACCCGCTGGGTCCGGCGCATGGGTGATCCACTACTCAGACGACTGGAGGACCACGCTGAATCAGTGGCGGCGAGTGGCCAGGATCACTCCTGCCCCGAGCGCCAACAGACCGAGCGCCAACGCCATGATCGGCAACGTCTGCGACGTGGCACCGGTCGCCGGGAGTGAGGTGGCCAGCGGGGGCTGTGTCGGCGGCGGCGTGGTCGCCGCTGCTTGCGTCGCCGGTGCCTGCGTCGTCGGGACCGCTGTCGTCGCTACCGCTATGGTCGGTGCCGCCGTGGTCGATGCCGCAGTGCTGGTCGTTTCCCCCGCCGGGATGTCGTCAGCGGTGATCACGCCGGCAGCGGATTGATCTTGGGTCACGGAAAACTCGGCGCTCGGATCGTCGATGATCGCCAGTTCCTGTTCGACCACCACGGTCACTTCAGCGCTCACCTCGTACCCGTCGGTGCCGGATACGCCGAAGGTGTAGTCGCCCGGCGGCAGGAGGAACTCCGCCGACGCGGTGGGGTCGTTCGGGCCCGGGTCGGGCTTCGAGTCGACCAGCAAGCCCCCTTCGTTGAACACCTCGACCATGAACGTCGAGCCGTCGGCGGTGCCGCCATCGTCGTTCACGACGACCACATCGGCGATGACAACCTGGCTGACGTACTCCACCGTGACCAGACAACTCACCGGTGTCTCGCCGTCGATCTCGAACTCGCCCTCCATGCCTTCGAAGCGCTCGTTAAGACCATCCGCGTCGTCCTCCAAGTTGTCGATGACCTCCTCGTAGTCTTCCTCGAGTTCGTCGAGGAAGTCGCCCGGGAAGTCGCCCGGGAAGTCGTCGGGTGGCGGAGGAACGAAATCCGAGCATTCCACGCCACTCAGGACATAACCGGCCGGGAGTTCCGCGCCGAGCTGGTACAGACCCTGCGCGTCGTCCGGAGGCGTCAACTCGACAAGGAAACACGGCGGTGTGTCAAACCGCGGGCTGCGATCGCAGCGGTCCTCGGACGGATCGCTGCCCGACGCCACCATCGATCCGGTGGTGCGACTGAACACTTCGATCGTGATGCCGGAGACGTCCACAGGGCCGTTGTCCACCGAGACATCGACCAGCACGCTGGCAGCGGACAGCCTCGGCTCAATCTGCCCCCCTCCGCCCGACACCGGAGACGACACCAGACCGACACCTCCGAGAGCTAGGACCATCGCCAAGATCTGTCGCTTCATGATGCACCTTTCCCCGAACCAGCTGTGAACCCGGTGTCACATACCTTGTGAATGCCGCCACACTAGGCGACACCGAGCACCGTGGCGCAAGTAGTCGACTGCTCACGCTAGGTGGTCGCCCTCACGGGTCGATCGAGCTCGACCACTACTCGCGCCGGCTCCCAGCGCGCCCGCCCAATCAGACGCGGCCGTCGAGCAATTCGATCATTGCTGCGAAGGTGGCGCCGTCGGGTGCCGACGCCAGCGCAGCAGTGCGTGGGACATGGTCGCCTTGGGTCCAATAGGCCGCCATTACCTCGGCGAAGTCCTCGCTCGGCTGGCGGGCCCAGTTGTCGACGCTGTGCGGGCCAGGCTCGCGCCACGGTGTGTCGACATCGATCCCCCGCAACTCGCGGTACGCGACTCGGTCGTCGTCGGTCAACCATTCAGCGTCGACCGCGTGGCCCCACTCGTGCAGCACGGTCACGACGTACTCCGCGAGCGGACGGTTCCGGTTGGCGTGGATCACGATCGTCTTCGTCTCGATGTCGGCCGTACCACCGGTGCCCGACATCGGGCCGGCGATCTCGATCGTCCACTCGGGCAGTGCCGCCTCGAAGTCGAACAGCTCCCGCGCCAAGGTGATCGCCTCGTCGATCTTGGCCTCGACCTCCTCGATCGATTCGGCGTCGATGGCGCGGGTGAACACCCGCCCGCAGGCGTCGTCGACACACACCGTGTGCGCGCCTTCGTCGAGGATCTCCACGCGCATGGTGAACGTCCCGTCGGAACCGACGTCGACGGTGGCATCGGGCCGCGATTCATCATCGACCGTCACGACTGCTTCACGGGCCGCCCCAGTGCCGTTCATCTCGGCGATGGCGTTCTCCGGGCTCCACAAGCGCTCGACCACGATCGAGCCGCCGGCATCGGTCGTCGCTGTGCCCGACGCATCGGCCGGAGCGAGAGAGGTGGTCGGTGCAGCGATCGAGGTCGATCGGGAAGTGTCGTCGGGTGCCGGCTCGGCGTCACTAGTCGCGTCGGCGCACGCCGTCAGTGCGAGCGCCGATGCGACGGCGAGTTCAGCCGCCCGTAGTCGGCGCGGGCTGGTCATCGACGGTGGGGCTCGGCTCGTCGGCCGGCCGCTCGGGGAGTTCGAGCACGTCGGCGGCAACGAATGCGTACTGCCGGTAGAACTCGAGCTCGGCCACCGACGCGCGGATGTCGTCGAGCGCCCGGTGAGCGCCCTTGCCTTGTGGCCGACGGCCGTCGAGGTCCGGGTACCACCGCTTCACCAGCTCTTTGATGCTCGACACATCGATCGACCGGTAGTGCAGGTGGTGCTCGATGTCGGGAAGATACGCCGCAAGAAACCGGCGGTCGGTGCCGATCGAGTTGCCGCAGAGGGGGACGGTCATCGGCTCGGGCACGTGCCGTTGGATGAACTCGAGGGTCGCGTTGCCTGCGTCGTCGAGACTCACGGTCGACGCGCGGATCTGATCGAGCAGGCCCGAACGGGTGTGCATGTCGACCACGAAGGGGTCCATCGCAGCCAAGACCTCGTCGGGCTGGTGGATGACGAGGTCGGGCCCCTCTTCGACGATCTGCAGATCGTCGTCGGTGACGAGGGTGGCGATCTCGACGATGACGTCGCTGGTGTGATCGAGTCCGGTCATCTCCAGATCCATCCACACCAGCACGTCCGACATCGTAGAGCGGCAGTGCACGGTGACGACGATCGCGACCCGAGGTGCCAACATCGATGCACCATGGCGCCGACCGATGGACTCGAACGAGCTGCGACGCTCACCGAGCTACTCGAGACCGACGGCGTGGTCGAACAGTGCGTCATCCGCTCCGGCAGCCGTGGGCGCCTCGGTGTGATGGCGTATCACGGTGGATCCCTCGAGGAGATGACCGACGTGATCGGCGAACGCGCCGCCGAACGGTCCTGCGCCTCGTATTACGCCATCATCCAGCCGTCGAGCACTCGCCGCCATCTGGCCTCGACGAAGGTCCGACCGGCCGAGTCACCCGCACTCGCCCGATTCGTCGATGCGGTCGACGTCGTGATGACGGTTCACGGCTTCGGACGGCGCGGCATGTTCTCGTCGTTGCTGCTCGGGGGTGGGAATCGCGAGTTCGCCGAACACGTCGGTACGGCATTGCGCCGGACGTTGCCGGCCTATGACGTGGTGACCGACCTCGAACGCATCCCAGCCGCGCTGCGCGGCGTGCATCCGGACAATCCGGTGAATCTGCCGCGCGACGGCGGCGTGCAGGTCGAGTTGCCGCCGCGGGTGCGCGGGTCGAGTCCGATGTGGTGGGACTGGGAGGGCCCGGGGCTAACGCCCCACACCGAACGACTCATCGACGGACTCGTCGACGCGTTGACGAGCTGGGCGTAGCGCCGACGACGCGGCGACCGGCACCTGCACTTCGACGACGCCGCCGGGGCCGGGCCCGATGGCGATACGGCCGCCGTGGGCTGCCACGATGCCGCGAGCGATCGACAGTCCGAGCCCGGCGGTGCCGGTGCGCGTGTCTCGTGCCGGGTCGGCGCGGGTGAACGGCTCGAAGGCCCGCTCGCGGAAGCCCGGCGGAAATCCCGGGCCCTCGTCGGCGACACGCAGACGGGCCTCGCTGCCCATCTGTTCGAGCGTGACGGTGACCACCGAGTCGTCGGGCGAGTAACGAATGGCGTTGTCGAGCAGGTTGCGGACGACGCGTCCGATCTGTGGTCCGTCGGCTTCCACGACCACACGGCGCTCGGCGTCGAGGAGCAGCTTGATACTGCGGCTCTCGGCGAGGGGGCGCACCGTCTCCATTGCTTCGTCGGCCAGCTCGGTGAGGTCGAGGCGCGTGCGATGCAGATCGAGGGTGCCGCTGACCAGGCGCGTGTGCAGCTGGAGATCGTCGACCAGGGCCGACAGCGCGCGCACTTGGCGTTCCATGCCCTTCAGGTACTGGTCGGGATCGGCGGCGACACCATCACGGATCGCCTCGACCGAGGCACGCAGCGCCGCAAGCGGGGTGCGCAGATCGTGGCTGATCGACGACAACATCAACGCCCGCTCGTTCTCGATGGCATCGAGGCGGTCGACCATGCGGTCGAACATCTCGGCGGCCTCACCGAGCTCGTCGTTGCGGATCACTCCGGTACGTGCACTGAGGTCGCCGTCGGCGACGCGCATCGCGGCGTCACAGATGCGTTTGGCGTCGCGCGCCACCGGCCGCGCCAGCAACATCGCCGCAAGCGCAGCCGCCATCACCGCCGGGATCAGCGCCCACATCAACATCGTGACGTCGTGGTCGGAGATGAACATCGTCTGCGCGGCAACGGCGATCATCAACAAGGCGACGCCGAGCACGGCGAGCTGGGCGGCGAGAAAGCGCCGGCCAAGACGGTTCATCGCGTGGGCCCGGTGCACCGGCAGCTCGTCCCACGGGCTGGGTGCTGTGTCGTCGGTGGTCGAGATCGCGGTGTTGCTCATGGCTCGAACCGGTAGCCGACACCCCACACCGTGGTGATCCACCGCGGATGTTCGGGGTCGTTCTCGATCTTGTTGCGGATGCGGCGGACGTGCACGGTGACGGTGGCCGGGTCCTGCCACTCGGGCGACGACTGCCAGACCGATTCGAGCAGCTCGGCGCGGGAGAACACCTGGCGCGGCGAGCCGGCGAGAAACGCCAGCACGTCGAACTCCTTCGGCGTGAGCTCGATGCTCTCGCCGTTGAGGGTGACCTCGCGGCTGAGCGGTTCGATGCGCAGGTCGCCGAAGTCGAGCGGCTGGGGCGACGACACGCTACGGCCGCCCGTGCGGCGCAGCACGCCGTTGACACGGGCGGCGAGTTCACGAGGCGAGAACGGTTTGACGACGTAGTCGTCGGCTCCGAGTTCGAGCCCGGAGACCCGGTCGGTCTCCTCCGCGCGGGCGGTGAGCATGATCACCGGGATGTCGCTGGACGACCGGACGCGTCGCAAGATGTCGAGACCGTTCACGCCCGGCAGCATCATGTCGAGCACGACCAGGTCGGGTGGGTCGGCGTCGAGGAGTTCGAGTGCGGTGTTGCCGTCGGCGGCCTCGGCGACGTCGTGGCCGTCACGCCGTAGGTACCCGACGACGACTTCGCGCACGGTCGGCTCGTCGTCGACCACCAGGACCTTCGTTGACGTCATGAATCCAGCCTCGCTCCATTCCGTCGGCGCTTCAACCCCGACGTCGATCCGTTTTCGGTTCGTTGTGTAACGGCGGTCTCAGAGACCACCGCTACATCAGGGTGCGAGACGTTCGATCATCCACTCACCGGAGTCGTCGCGGCGGTAGCGCAACCGGTCGTGGAGTCGACTGGGGCGCCCCTGCCAGAACTCCCACTCGCTCGGCACGAGGCGCCATCCGCCCCACCCGTCTGGGCGTGGGACGTCGTGGTCGGCGAACTGTTCGTCGTAGGCGGCGACCCGCTCTTCGAGCACGGACCGGTCGGCGATCACTTCGCTCTGCGGTGATGCCCACGCCCCGATTTGGCTGCCGCGCGGGCGCGATGCGAAGTAGGCGTCGCTGTGTTCAGGCGACACCCGCTCGACCCGTCCGCGGACCCGCACCTGCCGATGCAGGTCGAGCCATGCGAACAGGGCTGCGGCGCCCGAGGCGGCATCGAGTTGCCGACTCTTGGCGCTGTGGTAGTTGGTGTAGAAGACGACGCCACCGTCTTCGACTTCGCGGGCCAGCACGATACGTGCGTCGGGCACGCCGTCGAGGCCGACGGTCGCCACGTTCATGGCGTGCGGTTCGGCCACTCCGGCCGCAGCGGCCTCGTCGTGCCAGGTCCACCACTGGGCGGCCGGGTCGGGGTCGACGTCGCCGACATCGAGCCCGGCGGTTTCGTACTGCTGGCGGCGAGCGCGCAGCCCGGCGGCCCGGTCGTCGGTCCTGAAGTCGGTCATGCGTCGACCGTTGGCCCCGGACGCTGTTCGATGCGCATCAGGCCCCGCATATACGGGCGCAGCACCTCGGGCACGGTGACGGTGCCGTCGGCATTGCGGTAGTTCTCGATGATCGCGGCCCACACCCGCGGCACGGCGAGCGCCGAGCCGTTGAGGGTGTGCACGAGGTCGGTTCCTTTGCGAGGCTTGCCGTCGTCGTCGACTCGACGGAACCGGATGTTGGCGCGTCGCGCCTGATAGTCGCTGAACCAGCTGACCGACGACACCTCGAGCCAGTCGTCGGCACCGGGGGCGTACACCTCGACGTCGAAGCTGCGGTGATGGCTCTGGCCGAGATCGCCGGTACAGATCTCGATCACGCGATAGGGCAGTTCGAGACGGGCGATCGCCCGCTCGGCACGGTCGCGCATCTCGATCAACAAGTCGGGAGCCTGTTCGGGTGTGGCCAGCGCGAGGATCTCGACCTTGTCGAACTCGTGAGCTCGCAGCATGCCGCGGGTGTCACGTCCGGCAGCGCCGGCCTCGCGGCGATACGCCGGGCTGTAGGCCATGAAGCGCATCGGCAGTTCGTCGTGATCGAGGATCTCGTCGCTGTAGATCGACGTCAGCGGGACC
Source organism: Actinomycetota bacterium (assembly GCA_039177505.1). GTDB lineage: Bacteria > Actinomycetota > Acidimicrobiia > Acidimicrobiales > Ilumatobacteraceae > JABSQH01. The sequence continues at coordinate 96,217 of JBCDFR010000001.1, forward strand.
TCGGCGGTGGGGATGGCCCACAGGTCGTCGCGTTCGATGGCGTACGCATCGTCGGCGAACTTCGGTAGTTGGCCGGTGGCGGTGAGCGTGGCGGTGCTGACGAGCGACGGCGCGCGAATCTCCTCGAACGCGTCGGCGTTGGCGTCGAGGCCGTACTGACACAGGGCGCGGGCCAAGGTGGCTCCGGCGCCGCGCTGCATGGTGAACATCGCGCCCGACACTTTGACGGCGCGCTCGTTGTCGAGGATGCCGAGTGCCTCTGCGGTCTCCCAGTGAGGCACGCGTTGATGATCGGGATACGTCGCATGGGTCGCCACCGGTCCGACGATCGTCGGGTTGTCGGCGTCGCTCGCTCCGTCGGGCGCGTCGGGATGTGGCGCGTTCGGAATGCCGAGCAGCAGTTCGTGCAGCGCGGTCGACACCTGCTCGTGTTCGGCGGCGAGGCCCTTTTCGCGGCGGCCTAGTTCGCGACTCTCGGCTTGCAGCTTCTCCGCGGCCTCGACGTTGCCGTCGCGACGGAGGGCACCGACCTCTTTGGAGATGCTGTTCACACGGGCACGACATTCATCGCGTTCGAGGGTGATATCGCGCAGGCGAGTATCCAACCGAGCGGCGTGTTCGAGCTCATCGATGATCGCAGGCCGCGCCCGACGGGTGAGGGCGGTACGCAGGCCGTCGAGGTCGGTGCGCAGCAGTCGCTGGTCGATCACGAAGCGGAGGCTAGCGACGCGATCAGCGCTGGACGGCGTCGTTTGGCGCGTCGCTCGGTGGCGAGTCGCCGCCCAACGGTGTGCGCGCGAACTCGCGCTCGACGTCGGCGGTCGTGAGCGGGAACTCGTCGTGACCGGTGATCTCGGCGGTGGGCATCGATCCCGGCCGCTTGTAGTTGTGCTCGTTGCGGTACGTCGAGGCGAACCGTTTGAAGTAGATGAACACGATGATCGTCCACAAGAAGATCGAGCCGCCGAGCTTCATAATCGCCCCGGCAAGCTGCTGATCTTCGGTGATCCCGATGCCCAGCAGCCGAGTCGGGACGTCGTAGGCCTCGTACACCGTGCCCTCGGCGAAGGTCAGCCAGGCAGCGGGCAGCGTCGGCACGATCGATTGCAAGAACAGGTAGATCGACTTGCCGATCGGGGTGAGGTGGTATTCGGGGAACGGCCCGCACACGGGCATCCACATCAGCAACGACAGCATGACGACCATGAAGTGCAGCGAGTAGTGCAGCGGCCCGTTGGCCACCGACTCGTTGACGGCGATGGGGATGTGGGTGACGATCACCGCCACGTTGAATGCCACGCCTGCAACGACCGGGCGACACATGAACGACAGCGCCGAGTACAGCTTGCCGTTGCCGATGAGCACACGCAGCAGCCACTCCGGTGTGGCCAGCAGGGCCAGCGGCGGCAGGAAGTACGTGAGCATCATGTGCTGCAACATGTGCGCCGAATACAGGTAGTCCTCGCTGATGTCGTGCATCGGCCAATCACTGGCCACCCACAACATCACCATCGCGCCGACGAAGGCGTACTTGTTCTTGCGGGTCACCGGCGGCTGCCCCTGTGGGACCGCCCGGGGGCCGATCACCTTGACCATGTAGATGTACAGCACGGTCAACGAGCCGACGAGAATCCACACCTCGGGGTGGAACTGGTAGCGCCACGGGTTGGAGTCACTCGCAGCGCTGTCGATCGCTTGGGCCAGGAGCATTGAGGAATCCTCCCCGGGCCACGCCGGGGGTTAGGGGGCGAAGAAGTGGAAGGTGGTCAACGCGGCGCAGTACACGCCGACGGCGAGGAACAGCCCGGCGTAGAACATCCACGAGAAGATGCGAGCGTCGCCGCGCAGGTGCATGAAGAAACTGGCGACGGTGACGAACTTGATCGCCATCATCACCAACAGGATCGGCACGAGCCATGAACCGAGTTCGATGTAGCTCGCCGCCACCTCGAGTGCCGTGAGGATCAGCAGCATGAACGCGATGAGCACGTAGTCGCGGTCGCGCAGGTCCTTGTGTTCGTGGGGGATCGCCGACGGTTCGGTGGCGGTGATGTCTTCGCCGAAGTGGTGCTCGGCGGTGGGCGTTTCGGTGCTCATCGGTGCCGCTCCAGAATCAGGCCGGGATCAGGTAGACGAGGGTGAAGATGACGATCCAGACGATGTCGACGAAGTGCCAGTACAGGCCGATCATCTCGACGGTTTCGGCCTTGTTGCCGTGGACCCGGTTGCGCAACAGCATGCCGACGGTGGCCATCAGCATGATGATGCCGACGCTGACGTGGGCGCCGTGGAAGCCGACCAGGGTGTAGAAGCTCGACGCGAACAGGTTGGTCGTGAAGCCGAGACCCTCCCGGTAGAACACGGTGAACTCGTAGATCTGACCGGCGAGGAACAACCCACCCAGCAGTGCGGTGACAGTGAGCCATAGGCGGGTGTTGGTGTCGTCTTCGCGTTTGGCGGCCTGCACGGCGAGCACCATCGTGAGCGACGACATCAGCAGGATGAAGCTGGTGGCCGACGTGAACGGGATGTCCCACAGCTGGTCGGGGCCGAGGGTGTCGGCACGCCGGTTGCGGTACAGCATGTAGGTGGAGATCAGGCCACCGAACAGCAGGCACTCGCTGCCGAGGAACAGCCACATCGCCAGCTTGGTGTTGGACAGGCCGGTCGAGGTGTGGTGTTCGAGACCAATGTGGTCCTGCCCGTCGTCGTACCCGGCGGGGATCGCCTCGTGCTCGACGGGCGCCTCTGTGGGCGCGGCGTCGGTGGGATTGATGGTCGCGTCAGACACTGGCGACCAGCTCCTTGCTCGGTTCGCCGCCATCACCTTCGGGCGGATCGAACTCGGAGTCGTCGGCGGTCGGCGGTTCGAGCGCCCAGCCGAACATGGCCACGGTGGCGATCGCCAGGCCGACGATGACGAGCAGCGTCGAGTAGATGATGCCGTAGGCGATCACCGGCAGCGAGAACGACAACACGATCGGCCAGTACGACGGCGACGGCAGGTGGATGTGGGGGTCGCGGTGAGCGGTTTCCGCGGCCTGGATCTCTTCGGCTGTGGCCACCTTGACGTAGTCGTGGGCGTCGCCTTCGCCGACATCTTCGTACTTGCGGTGGAACATCTCGTCGAGGGCATGCACGGTCGGGGTGCGCTCGAAGTTGTACTCCTTCGGCGGGTTCTCGGCCATCCACTCGAGGCTGCGCGCATCCCACGGGTCGGCCGGGGCCGGCGGGTTCTTGCGGCTGACCCACACGTTGACGAAGAACAGGAGGGCGCCGACAGCGAGGATGAACGAGCCGATGGTGGCCACGAGGTTCCAGAAGCCGAGGTTGAAGAAGCCTTCACCAGCGCGGTTCTCGGTCCAGACGTACATCCGCCGCGGCTGGCCCTGCAGACCGATGATGTGCATCGGGCCGAACGTGAGGTTCATGCCGATGATCATCGTCCAGAAGTTGGCCTTGCCCCACGACTCGTTGAGCATCTTGCCGAACACCTTCGGCCACCAGTAGTACATGCCGGCGAACAAGCCGAGCACCGCACCACCGAAGATCACGTAGTGGAAGTGGGCGACGATGTAGTAGGTATCGGTCTGCTGCGTATCGGACGGGGCCACCGAGTGGGTCACACCCGACAGACCGCCGATGGTGAACATCACGATCAGCCCGGTGGCGAACAACATCGCCGTGGTGAACCGCAACTTGCCGCCCCACATGGTGAGCGTCCAGTTGATGATCTTCACGCCGGTGGGCACGGCGATGGCCATCGTGGCCACGGAGAACACCGCCACCGAGATCGGCCCTAATCCCGAGGCGAACATGTGGTGGGCCCACACGCCCCATCCAACGAAGCCGATCGCCGCACCGGAGAACACCACGAAGGGGTAACCGAACAGCGGCTTCTTGGAGAACACCGGCAGGACTTCGGAGATGATGCCGAACGCCGGGAGCACGATGATGTACACCTCGGGGTGACCGAAGATCCAGAACAGGTGCTGCCACAGCAGCGGGTCGGCACCTTCGGCGACTTCGAAGAACGTGGCGTCGTAGTTGCGCTGGAACAACAACAACACGAGCGCCACAGTGATGACCGGCATGGCGAACAGCAGCAGGAACTGCGTGACGAGGGCCATCCACGTGAAGATGGGCACCCTCATCATCGTCATGCCCGGAGCCCGCATGTTGAGCACGGTGACGATCAGGTTGACCGCACCGACGAGCGAGGCGATACCGGTGATCAGCAGGCCGAGGGTCCAGTAGTCGACACCGTTGCTGGGCGAGAACGGCACGGCGCTGTTCGGGGCGTACATGAACCAACCGCCGTCGGCCGCACCGCCGAGGAACCACGACGTGTTGAGGAAGATGCCGCCGAACACGAAGGTCCACAAGCTCAGCGCGTTGAGCCGCGGGAAGGCGACGTCACGGGCGCCGATCTGCAGCGGGATCATGTAGTTGGCGAACGCCGCGGCCATCGGCATCACGAACAAGAACACCATGGTGGTGGCGTGCATCGTGAACATCTGGTTGTAGGCGTCGGCCGACAGCACGGTGCCTTCCGGCTGGGCCAGCTGGAGGCGGATGAACAACGCCTCGACGCCGCCAACGACGAAGAACACCATGGCGACGACGCCGTACATGATGCCGATCTTCTTGTGGTCGACGGTGAACGCCCACGAGCGCCAGCCGGTGGTCTGCACCGGGCGGCGGAGGTAGCCGTAGGACCGTGTCGGGGTAACCGCCGGCGCGCCGCCACTGGGAGCGAGCGCTGGGGTATCGGCTGGGCGTTCGATGATGGCCATCGGTTCGTGCTCCGGTTAATCGAGTTCCAGCAAATACGCGACGAGTTCGTCGATCTGGTCCTCACTGAGGGCCAGATACGGCATGCCACGGGGCAAGCCGTCGGTTTCGGCGAGCTCGTTCGGGTCGGTGTACATGGGCTTCGCTGCGGGCGAGTCGCGCAGCCACTCGCGCAGCTGCACCCGGTTGAGACATTCAGGCGTGACGCCTTCGAGGTACCGCTCGCCGAACTCGTCGGGCGGCGCTTCCCATACGTCGGCGCGGCACTCGGGCGTAAGCAGGTCGAACATCGCGCCGGCGAAGGTGTTGCGGGTCATCAGGTACGACAGGTTGGGCGCCGCACCGGAGTACACGTTGAGGTCGGGCCGCGACACGATCGGGTCGCCGTTGCCGTCCTCGAGGCCGTTCACCTGGTGACAACGTGAACACTGGGCGATGAACGTCGACTCGCCCGCAAGGGCCAATTCGTTGGTGGGCGACTCGTACTCGCTCAGCTGATTGGCCTTCCACTCTTCGAAGTCGTCGGCTTCGAGGGCGATGACCTCCATGCGCATGTTGGCGTGCGACAGGCCGCAGAACTCGGTGCACTGACCGGCGTAGATCCCGGGTTCGTCGGCCTGCATACGGTTGGTCTGCACACGGCCCGGCACCATGTCGCGTTTGCCGTTGAGGCGCGGGATCCACCACGAGTGGATGACGTCGCGAGACGTTCCGCGTACGAGCACCGGCGTGTCGACCGGCAGCACCATCTGGCCAGACGTGACGATCGGGGCCGAGATGCCTCCACAGCCGTCTTGCACCGGATAGTCGACTTCCCACCACCACTGCTGGCCGGTGACGTTGATGACGCACTCGGTGTCGCCGTCTTCGGCGAGGGCGAACACCGTGCTCACGGTGGGAATGGCCACGCCGATGAGGATGAGCGCAGGAAGGATCGTGAGGCCGATCTCCAGCGCTGGCTTGCCGTGCGTCTGTTCGGGGATGGCCTGGCCGCGGTCGCGGTACCGCCAGATCACGAAGCCGATCACCGACAGCGTGATCACACCGACGATGCCGGCGATGATGAACACCGGCACCTGCAGGTTCTGGATCTTCTGAGCGTTGGGGCCGGCAGGATCGAAGGTGTCCTGCGGCGCGTCTTGGGCGCAACCGGCGACGAGCGCGCCGAGCCCAACGGCGGCGGCGATGCGGAGGCGACGGCTCACTGATCCGACGGTACTCGCGGTCGCTGAGACAGGCCTACTTGTTCGATTGTTCATCGTTTGCGATCGAAACCTCTGCTCGCTCACGGAACGATCAGCTCCAGGAAGGCCGACTCGACGCCGGGTACGAAGAAGAAGTAGCCGCCGTCGACCGAGTCGCTCGGCGGCCCGATGGTGAGGGTGATGTTTTGCACGCCGCCCTCCTCGACCAGAGCGGTACACACTTGGACGCGTCCGGTGACAACGGCGTCGGGCTCGAACTCGGTCTCGCCGAGATCGACCGACAGGCGACGCGCTTCGGACGACTCGTTGCGGAACACGACGTTGCTCGGGTTCGACCGCGGCAGTGTCAATGCCGACGATTCGGCTGGGCCGTTGAGTCGCTTGGTCAGCGTGCCGTCTTCGTTGAGCGTGATCTCAGCGGCCACGCTGGCCTGCGCGGCCACGGTCTGGGCGGCTTTGCTGTCGGCTTCGGTCTTCTCGGGGTTCACACACAGGCCCGCGGCGGCTTCGCCCTGGGCGGTCTCGTGTACGTGGATGTCGCGTTCGCCGTCGACTCCGGTGACGACACCGCCGGCAACCAACGCCACACCGGCGACCGACATCGTGCCGACCATCACGCTGCGCTTCACGTTGGGGCGATAGGCGAAGAAGAACGCCGCGGCGAGGATGCACGCGCCGACGACCGAGAACACGATCACCACGTTGACCTTCGACAGCCACAACATGATGCGGCTGAACGAATAGGCGATGATGCCGATGACCGCCGCTCCACCGATCGGGTATTCGATCGGGTTGGCGATCCGGCTGCGCACTTCACGGTTGTGGGTGGTGCTCGCCGATGCCCGCTCGGCCCACGCCTGGGCCGTCCATTCGGCACCGCCGGCGAGCATTATGACGAGCCCGATGATGAACATCGGCTCGACCGTGACCAGACCGATCACCATGGTGAACGCACCGATGGCGAACAGCAGAGGCCAGGCGCTGGGGCCGGGGGCCGGTCGCGACGCGGGGCACGTGGCCACCGCGGCGGCGTCGTCGACGAAGACGTTGGCGTCGCGGGTGAACAGGTTGACGCCGGTGACCATGGCGAGTGCGATCGAGGCCGAGATCAGCCCAACCGTGCCCATCACCCCGTCTTGGGTGACCCCGTAGACGACGGTGACGATGATCGAGACGACGGTGGCGCCGACGAGGAATTTGGTACCTGTGGTGAACATTCAGCGGCTCACTTGGTGACGTAGACGACGAACCAGATGCCGGCGTAACAGACGGCAACGGTGTACCAGTAGATGGCGTGACTGGCGAGGAGTTCCCGGTCGTCTTCGCGCCCGCCGATGAAACGGAACGAAGCGACCATGGTGAACAACACACCGATGATCAACAGCACGACGAACATGCCGGTGATCGCATAAAACATGGCTTGATAGGTGCCGTCGGCGATGCCCAGGCCCATCTCGAACCAGATGAACGCCTGGGCGTTGATGATCAAGATGCCGAACAGACCCGTCAGCGCGAGCGCCAACACGGTATGGGCCCGGTCGCCGTGCATCGCCGCCCAGTGCGCCCACTGGACCATCACGCCGACACCGACGAAGGCGACGAGCATCACGTTGGATGGCACTTCGGGGATGGTCACGCCATCGGGCACCCAGGTGTCGAACAGGTCGAGCGAGCGGGTGCGCTGCAATGCCCAGATGCCGAGCATGCTGCCGGTGAGCATGACCATCGTCGTCGCCGCGAGGAGCGAGCCGACCAGCAGCTGGCGGCGCGGTGCGGGCGCCGGGGCGGCGGGGAGTGCGAGGGTCATGAGTCACCTCCGTCGCCCGAGGCAGTTCGTCGTTCGTCTCTCATGTCGTACATCGGCTCAGCGGAGTGCACCAGCGGCACGTCGACGAAGTTCTCCGCAGGAGCAGGCGAAGTGGTCGACCACTCGATCGTCTGTGCGTTCCACGGATCGGGCGAGTCGTTGCCGTCGGGGTCGGCCTTCACCAGCATCACAAGTGCGGCCACGAACGTGAGCACCACGGCGAGCATCAGCCCGTGTCCGACGAGGACGAGCACGTTCCAGATCAGCAGGTCGTTGTCGCTGTAGAACAGGCCGCCCTCCTGGTCGAGCAGCCCCGCCACGTAGTGCGGGAACGACGAGAGGACGGTGGCCAACACGCCGAGGAGCGCGAGCGGGACGGCGACCGAGACGGGGAAGATGCCGCCGCGCCACTTGGGCACCCAGTGGGCAATGCCACCCATCAGCCCAAGCAGACCGCCGTAGGCGACGTAGACGATGACGCCTTCTTCGAACACGGTGCCCTGCACGCCGAGGTCGTCGAGCGCATACATGATGCCGCCGACCATGCTGACGAGGATCATGCCGAAGCCGAAGAAGGCAAACAAGAACGAACTGGTGAGATAGAAACCGAAACCCTCGCCGTCGGGTTTGGCGAGCACCAGGCCCACGAGGAAAACGAGGAGCAGGCCGAGCAGCGGGATGGCGTTGAAGATCACGTACGGCGCGAGATCTTGGAACTTGTCGCCGAGGTTGTCGGTGTTGAAGCCGCCGCCTTCCCAGGGCAGGTTCTGGATGTTCTGCTGGGTCACTGCTGAGAGAGCGGCGACGCCGATCAGCCCAAGTCCAGCGATCATCACGCCACGCGCCGGGGTCCGCTTGCCGAAGACCACGGGAAGCAGTTCGGCGAACACGCCGATCGCGGGGATGGCGAACAGGTAGACGGCCGGCTGGGTGAGCGCCCATCCGGCCCATGTGTAGAACCCGGCGTTGCCGCCGAATCCCTGGCGCGGATAGCGGTGGTCGATGAACAGGTAGGTGAGAGCGCCAACGAGCACCGGCATGACCACGATCACGCCGAGCGAGAAGATCAGCGCCGACCACGAGAAGAAGGGTGTCCGCCGCAGCGTCATGCCTGGCGCTCGGGTCGTCAACACGCTGGTGGCGAGCGAGACGGCGGTGGCGGTGAGACCGACAGCCATCATCGCGACGCCGGCGAAGAACAGCGACACCATCTCTTCGGAGCCGCCGAGCGAGCCTCCGTTGTTGGCCAGTGCAATGGCGAAGGCGATGGCGCCCCCGAGCCAGATCCAGAACCCGACGACCGCCATGCGCGGGAATGCCAAGGCGCGAGCGCCGAGCTGCAGCGGCACGACGATGACGCACAAGGCCATCGCCAACGGGAGAAGCGTGCCGAATACGAGGCCGACGCGCTGGCCGTCGAGCAGCTGTGCGAGCACGTTCTCGTCGAGCACGACGGATTCGCCGTCGGTGCGCTCGACCGCCAGGAGGATGTTGATCACGATCGTGGTGATGACCGTGAGGAACGCCGCGCCGAGGTAGGTGAGGCCGATCCGCTTGTGGTCGGCGGAGATCAACCAGTGCGCCGCCGGCGACGAGAGCAGGATCTCGCCCGGTTCATAAGGCTGATCGCTCGCCGTGTCGGCGGCGGTGTCGTCGGTGATCGTTTCCGCTCGGGTGTCGATGGTCGTCATGTGTCGATGGTCGTCATGTGTGGTGCGAACTCGCTTCAGTAGACCCGCCGGCACGCGAACGGGCGCCCGACGACGGGCGAGACACTACCCGCCGACCTGCCGTGGAGCCGAAACCTCGTGCACTTGAGAATTTGCAACGCCCCCGCTCCCCAAAAACCGGGGATTCCGTGCGTAATGCGCACGTTTCGGCAAACAGAACAGTCGGCGGGTGCAAGCCCCTCCGAAATACCGGGGATTCCGTGCGTAATTCACACGATCTCGCGAACAGAACAGCCGACGCGTTTCTACCTCACCGACATCACGCACCAACTGCGCGTCCGGTTACGGGACGTCGGCGTGGAACACGAGGGTGCTGTCCTTGGCGTTGCCGTCTGCTGAGAACACAAGTCGCAACCGATCGTCGGTGTAATTGCCACTGACACCGGTGAGTGCGAACTGCCGCGGTGTGCCCTCGTCGACGTGGAGCACCCCGTCGAGCGTCGTGGCGATGATGTCTCCGTCGGGTCCGATCTCGAACTCGAGCGTGTCGACCTGGAGCCGGTAGTCATCGGTCCACGTCGGGAGGTGCACCGTTGACGACGCGAGCAGCGGACCGTCGTGTATTGCGCCACGGTCTCCATCGACTGCGACGCTGCCCGACACCGTGTGCGGCGGCTGCGCCCCGTGGAGCACCGCGCCGACCCGACTGCTGTCGGCGCTGATCCCGACGATGACCTGCTGATCGTCGCCGTTCGGTGGCTCGTCCTCCGGCTCGGACTCAGCGAAGTCGGCACCGATGAAGAACTTGGAGCCGGGCACGAGCTTGACGGTGGCGTCGTCGAGCCCCGAACGGCCCATCGTCCAGCCCGCGAACTCGAACCCGTCGTCGGCGACGGCGAGCACGGCCACGGGAGCTGCGGCAGCGGCATCGGCGTCGCTGGTGAACAGGACGTCGCCAGCATCGAGGGTGACGCTGGCCTCGTGCCCGCCGACGATTGTCGACGTCGCGGCTCCGGCCTCCCAGACCTCGAAGGTGCCGTGTTCTCCAGGATGTCCGACGACGTCGGAGATCGCCGGGATGAACTCAGCGACGAGGTCGAGCGTCCCGTCGAGCTCGACGCCGCCGGGCGTCGGGAGGCTGACGCCGGCATCGTTCCAGCGAACGAACGCGTGTCCGTCGTCGGCGACCGGCACCAGCCCCACACCCAGGCCAGGGTCCCCGCCAGGCTCGGCGAGGCGAATCGACTCCTCCATGGTGAGGAGCGAGCCATCGATACCGACGTCGTTCACGACGCCGCGCTGATGGAGTTCGACCTTGCCGCCCCCGTCGGTTGTCCAGGTCACTTCCGCCTCCGTGCCCCGCACCAGCTCCAACTCGGCGACCGGCGCGGTGCCGGCGCGCACGACGAGCTCGATGCGTTGGCCACCATCGAGCACCGTTACGTCGGCGTCGCTGAGCGAACCCTGCTTGGTACCCCAGTGATCGGTCCAGCTGTACTCCCACGTCCCGCTGACCTCGACGTCGTAGGCGTCGCCGAAGGAATTGACCTGGTAGCTGAGGTGGTCGACCTCGACCGTCGTCGTGCCGTCGATGATGTCGCTGAACGTGCCGCTGACGACGAGCGGCTCGGCCAGCGAACTGCTGGCGCCGCTGCTCTGGATCACTCCGCTCCACTCCTCGACGCCCGGCCGGAACTCTTCTGTGCTCATGTTCAAGCCGAACGGGAGCATCCCCACGACGGTGGACGCTGCGTCGTCGATGACCAGATGGGTCACCTCGTCCTCGCCGAAGACGGCACCGAGGTGCAGCGGCGAACCGGGCATGATCGGGATCGTCCGGTCGGCCGTACCGAAGTAGCTGCCGGTCCAGCCGCCAAAGTCGACATCGTCGTCGGCTGAGGCGACGAGCACGACGCTGTTTTGGGCGATGTTGCCGATGTCGGTGGTCAACACGACGTCGCCGTACAACTCCGGCACGTCGACGGTGTGGGATCCGGCCTCCAGGACGTCCACGATTCGACCGTCCCGGCCGACGATCACGACCCCACCATCGGAGACCTCGACGCCAATCGAGTCGACGATCGGCGGCGTGACGACGCTCGCGTGGATCTTGTGATGGGCGCCCTGTGCCAGGTCGTACGTCGCCGTCCCGTCACCGTGATGCAACCCGGCGAAGGAGACCTCGCCGCCGCGCGGGTCGTGGGCGTAGACGGCCCATCCCTCGGCGGGGATGTCCCCCGTGTCGGTCGTCAACGTCAGCTCGGTCACCAAGCCGGGCGTGATGATCTGGTCCTCCGTCACGGACTGGATGAGCACGCCGTCCTCGTAGACGTCGAGCGTGGCGTCGCCGGTGCCCAACATCGACCACGAGTTGCTCGGCCGTGCGGCCCAGCCGTACCAGCTCGTCCACGGGCCGCCGTACACGATCTGCGGCGCAAGGACGGTCGGCTCGATCCGCTCGCCCTTGTTGCGGTAGTCGGGCTTGCTCGAGCTGCCGCCGTACCAGGAGTCGATGTGGAAGTTGTGTACGGCGTGGATCTCGCCGCCGGCGTAGCGCCGCTGTGCATCGTCGCGGTGCCACATGCTGACATCGTCAACCTCTGCGCCGAGGTAGTACACGATCTCGGAGAAGTTGTTGTGCACCTCGTAGTCCTCGGTGAAGCCGACGAGGGTGCAGTCACCAGAGATGTCGCGATCGACGCCGCCGAGGAAGTTGGCGCGCATCCGCAGCACGTACGAGTCCTCGCAGGGGGCGTCGATCGCAATCGTCACTGGCACGTCGGTGCCGATGCTGGCGAGCCGCTCGCGCATGGTGGCGCCGTCGCCGGTGTCGGCGAGTGCTACGAGGTCGTCCCAGCCCTGTGGGTCGATCGTGCCGTACGCACCACCCTGGTTGATCTCCGCATTGGGGAGGTCGGTTGCGGTGACCTTGACGCCCTTGTTCCGATAGTCGAACTTGGCGGACACCTGGTGGAACTCGTGCACCGGATGCGCCTGTCCGCCCTCGTAGATCCGCTGGTCGTCATGGATGTGCCATGCGCCCACCTCGTCCAGAAAGATCCGTGGCCAGCCCGTGTAAATACGCCACGAGAAGTTGTTGTGCACCTCGTAGTCCTCGCCCGTGAAACCCATCCACGTGCACGAACCGGTGACGTCGAACTTGCTGCCGTAGGCCGCGTTGCTATCGAAGTTGAGCGTCCACGTGTCGGTGCACTCCTCGTCGACCATCACGATCTCCGGCACGTGCACGTCGAGGCTGGCCAGCTGCTCTTGCATCGTTTCGCCGTCGCCGTACTGGGCGAGATCGACGAGTGCGTCCCACGTTTCCATGTCGATCGTGTCGGCCCATTCGTGGCCGAGCAGGTGCACGTCGTCGACGGCGACGTCGAGGTTGCGCTGCATCAGCCGGTCGCCGAGCGTGTAGACGGTGTCGTCGGTCAGCGGGTGGCCGACCGGCTCCCACATCTTGCGAACGGCGTCGTTGTAGTCAGCGAGCAACCGGTCGATGTCCTCCTCGATCGTCGGCCAGTTGCCCGGGTCGGAGTTGGCCAGCTCGTAGTTGTAGCCCTCGAGCATCAGCTCCTTGGCCTGGTGCAACATGGCGTGCCAGTAGGCGGTGTAGTCGAAGAGGGCGGCGTACCGGATGCGATCGTCGAAGGCCCACGGGACCTCGGCGAGCTGCCCGGCGAAGTCGTCGATCAGCGGGTTGGCGCCGACGAGCATCGACTGCAATTTGCTCCAGTCGGACGGCACGCCAAACTCGGGGTCCATCACATTCTGGAAGAACATGTCGAGCGCCAGCCCTTGTGGCGCGCTCTCCGGATCCTCGTCGATCGCGTCGAGGATGTCCGTGAACTGCTCGTAGTAGGTGTCGACGTTGCCGGTGCCGTTGGCCAGCGTGTCGAGATGGCGTAGGCGGAACCTGGTCTCGACGACGCTGCTGATGATCGTGTCGAGCGCCCCCTCGAGGGCGTCGACGCCGGCCTCCAAGTAGCCGACCCGCTCGTACAACGCTCCGACTCGGTCGGCGAGCAGCGATTCGAAGCTGGGGTTGTCGAGTGCTAAGTCGAGGATGATCTCGACGACCAACAGTGCCACGACGAACGCTGCGGCGGTGACGTACTTGGCGAAGTCCGGCCGAATGCTGAGGCCTCCTACCTGCTTGGCGTCGGCCAAGTCCTTCCAGTAGGCGCCAGCCACCTCGGAAAGGGCATAGACGCCGATCTCGGAGCGCTGGTACCACTTCGCCGCGTCCCAGTCGTCGTCCCACTCGAACGGATTCGAAGGGTCGTAGCCGGTGGCGCTGACGACCGGTGGCCGGTCGTCGAGGATGGGCGCGGCGACGATCGCGCCGGCGGCGACGGCGATGGCGACGAACGCCGCCAGTACGGCCCGCAAGATCGCACCGAGGTGCGAGGATCGTGTTGGTGCTGGCTCGTGCATGGTCAGTCCTTGAGTACGTGTTGCGACTGGCGGGAGTGTTCGAAGCGGTGGGTGCTGCCGGATCCGTGACATGAGGGCAACGAACTTCAGACGACGTCGAACACGGCGGTGTTGTCGGGGCCGCCGTTGGAGGAGAAGTGGACGGTCAGACGACCGCCTTCATCGTCGTAGTGGCCGGTCGCTCCGGTGATCTGATGGCGGTTGGAGTTGCCGCCGCAGTACGGGTGGTACACAGGACCGCAGTACATGTTCGGGACGGTCTCGCCGAGTTCGCCCGAGGCGGCGCCGTTGATCAAGGTGCCGTCGGCGAGAACGTCGAACGAGAAGCTGACGCCGTTGAAGCTGCCTCCGGTGATCCCTCCGTACCAGTATCCATTCGTCGCGTCGGACGTGATGCGACCGTCAGACAGGGCGACGACGCCTACGCCGTACTCAATCGCAGTGCCGCCGATGAACGTCTCGGCGAGGTTCAGGTAGTGGAGCGGTGAGAAGTCGCTACGGAGCCCGGTGCCACCGCCCGGGCTCAGTATGACGGTCTGGGTTTCCGCACCACTCGCTGCACCCGACCAGCTCTCGAGGGTGTAGTGCTCGTCGGCGACGGCGAGGAGTGCCGGCTGGCTCGTCGGCAGATCGGAACGATTGCTCGTGACGACGAGTTCGTGGCCGTGGAGCATGAACGTGGCGCTGCCGCCGGTGACCGTGTCGAGATAGTTGCCGTTGCCGTCGTACACCTCGACCGCGCCGTTGGGCCCGGCGAACACGTCGACCTGAACCGGGATCGAGGTGAACGACGCGGCGAGCGAATGCGTCGAGTACGCCGCGAGGTCGACGATCTGTGTGTTCGTTCCGGTGACCGCACCGTTCCACCCGTTGAACGCGTTGCCACCGGTGTTGGCGAGCACGGCCCAGCCCTCGTCGGGGATCTCGTTCGGGTTAGAGGTGAATGTGACCTCGCCGGCGCGCACCAGCAGCGGGCCGGACTGGGCGAGGGCGTCCTCGAGCTGTCCGTCGCGGTAGGCCTCGACCGTGCCCGGGCCGTCGAGGTCGACGTCGAGCGTGACCTCGTCGACCAGTTCCATGCTGGCCGAGATCGCGACGACGTCACCGGGCTCGACGTCGAGAATCTGCTCGCCGGTGCCAAGCGTCGGCGACCACTCGATCAATGTCGATCCGGTGGCCCGCAGCGCCATCAGCACGTCAGGGTCTTCGGCGACGTCGCGGTCGGTGGTCAGGTGGAGCTGCGTCGGCTTCTGGCCGGTCAGCATCGTCGCCGGCTCTCCGGCGCCGCGGGCGATCGTGGTGATCAGCTCGCCTTCTTCCCACACCTCGATATCGCCGTCGCCGTCGACCTGGATGTCAGTGCTGCTCCACTGGTACTCGAACACGGCGCCGAAGAAGGACCAGCCGAGTTGATCGACGTCGACGGTGGTGGTCACGTCGACGTCGGCGTCAGCGGACCAGCGGGCGAACGGCGCGCCGCCGGGGGCGGTGATCGGCGCCAGCGCCCATCCAGGCGCGGCCATCGCTTCCTCGCGGGAGCTAGCCAGGGTCACCTCGGTCGCGTCCGGCCCTGGGAAGGCGAACCCGAAGTCGTCGATCGTGTCAACGAGGACACCGTTGTTGTACACCTCGATCGTCGCCGCCCGAGCGTCGGGGTCGTCTTCGTCGACCTCGATGCCCGAGGTGCTGAGGTGCCACACCGCGGAGTTGATCGTCGGACGTCCGACGGAGCTCATCGCGAAGTCGGTCAGCTCGACCTCGGTCCGACCTTGGCCCATCCCGTACCACTCGCGGCGGGGGTCGTCGGCGGAACCGATCAGCTTCCACGTGCCCTCGTCGAGCACGACGTCGTAGTTCTCGTTGCCAACCGGTGCACCGACCATGCCGTAGAGCGCGCGGCGGAAGTCGAGGTGGCTCTCGATCGCCGTTGTGGCACGGCTGGCCCACCACGTTTCGTTGGCCGGATCGACGTTGGCCATATACGTGTAGTGGTCGGTGAGCATCTGCGCACCGGCGGCCGACGCGCTGTCGTAGTAGAGCGCCGGCGCGAGCGCAGCGGTGTAGTAGGGGAGCTCGGCTTCAGCGGTGGTCTCGTAGCGACCCTCCAGGATCGGGAGGTACGAGTCACTCATGTAGACGAGCACTGCGGTGTGCAGCGACTGTTGGCGACCGCTGATGCGACCTCCGAGCGCCCGCATGAACTCGTCGAAATCAGCCATGAAGTAGGGGTCGTCGAAGTTCGCCTCGTTGTCGTTGAACAGCCGGCCGTATCGGGTGTACGACTCGTAGCCCTCGCGGTTGTATTGGTCGAGGATCGAGTCGGCGATGTCGTTGACCGTGTCGGTGGCGAGCGACAGCTCGGTGTTGTCGATCTCCTCGATGATCTGCTCTGCCGTGCCGAGCATCTCCGACACCTGGTTGACCAGGTCGGTGAGTCGGACGACGAGCTTGTCGAGCTCCTCGAGCATCTGGTTGCGGAACTCGGTGGCGGGGTCGGGCAACGACAACGAGAGGAGCGACATCAGCGTCGCGGTGCCGGTGATCAGGCCGTACTTCTTCGTGTCGGAGAATTTCCAGCTGTCGCCGACGCCGCCAGCCTTGCCCTCGGTCCAGTCCTTGGAGAAGCCACCGAGCCACTTTCCGTAGTCATCGACGTAGGTCGAGAAGTCGTCGAAGTAGCTCTGGGCGTTCGCCGAGGCGGACGCCGGTGCGACTGCGAGCGATCCGAGCAGCACCGCACCGGCGGCGAGAATTACGGCGGCGGGACGCCGAAAGGGCATCGAGTTTCTCCGAAAATTCGAGCCGGGGCGGGGTGCTTCGGCGTCGACACGATCGTCGGCCCTCGCGCCTTAACGGAACCTGAACGCGCGCTGGGCGCACCCCGATTGTTGCGTGAACAACAGGTAGCGCGTTGGTGAGCAGCAGCTAGCGCGCTACCAGCCGTAATGCACGAACACGTCGAGGGTCATCGCGCCGAAGAGCACGGTGACGTACGTGATGGAGAAGGTGAACAGGCGCATGCTCGCCGCCGGCGAGGGGCGCTTGCCCAAGTAGATGGTGCCACCCAAAAACATGGCACCGAGGACCACTGCGGTGATGCCGTAGATCCAGCCCAGGTCGGCGACCGGGATGAGCACCAGCGTGGTGACGACGAGGGCGATCGTGTACCACAGCATCTGGCGCACGGCCTGGGCAAACGGCGCAACGGCGGGGAGCATGGGCACGTCGGCGCTGCGGTAGTCGTCGGCGTACTTCACCGCCAGCGCCCAGAAGTGCGGCGGCGTCCAGAGGAACATGGCGACGAACAGCACGACCGGTGTCCACGACAGCGAGTTCTGCACTGCAGCCCAACCGACGAGTACCGGGACGGCGCCGGCGGCGCCGCCGATCACGATGTTCTGCGTGCTCGTGCGCTTCAGCCACAGCGTGTACACGCCGACGTAGAACGCCGCCGCGCCGAACGCCAGCACGGCCGACAGCAGGTTGGCACCCGCCCACAACACGGCGAAGGCGGCGATCTGGAGGAGCGCGGCAAAGATCAGTGCGTTACGCGGCTTGATCAGCCCGGTAACCAGTGGTCGGTGCTGCGTGCGCTCCATCAACGCGTCGATGTCGCGGTCGACGTACATGTTGGTGGCGTTCGCACCACCGGCGGCGAGCGCCCCGCCGATGAGGGTGATCACGACGAGCCAGGTCGACGGCCAACCGCGTTCGGCGAGCACCATCGTGGGCACGGTGGTGATCAACAGCAGCTCGATGATCCGCGGCTTGGTCAGCGCGATGTAGCCGCCGATGACGGTGGTGGCGGCGCGCTTGGATCCGTGAGCCACTCCGCCCGGCGTCAACCTGGAAGGAACGAGTGGGCGACTGCCGACGGCCATGACGAGGCTCATCGTACGAGACGGGCAATCGCCGCACCAACGCGTGAACATGTGACTGACCGCCCGCCGAAATACCGGGGATTCCGTGCCCTATTCGCACGTCCTGGCGAACAGTTCAGGAACGCCGCGCCACGGGGTTGTGCTGACCCGACGGCAATAATGGAGTGGTGCCGACCACGCTGGAACCCACCGAGGTGGTGGAACCCGATGTCGATGAGGCATCGGCGACCGACCGCCCGTGGATCGTGCTGGTGTGGAACGACCCGGTGAACTTGATGAGCTACGTCACGTTCGTGTTCCAGAAGCTGTTCGGCTACTCGCTGGAGAAGGCCACCGAGTTGATGCTCGACGTGCACGAGAAGGGCCGCGCGGTGGTGGCGTCGGGCACCCGCGAGGAAGCCGAGATGCACGTGTTCCGCCTGCACGAGCACAGCCTGTGGGCCACGATGGAACACCCCGAGAAATGAGCGCCGCCCCCACCGGCGCACGGCGACCCTGATGGCTCGCCCCTTCACACCGCCGATCAAGCAGGGCCGCCACGGCTGGCAGATCCACCTCGATCAGGAAGAACGCGACCTGATCATACGGCTGATGAACGAGTTGAAGTCGTTGCTCACCGAGGCCGATGAGGACGTCGCCGGCCCGCTGCTCGATCGCCTGTTCCCAGCGGTGTACCCCGACGACGCGGAGAAGGAAGCCGAATACCAGCGCCTGATGCGCGAGGAGTTGGTGACCAGCCGCGTCGCTGCGATCGACTCGGTGATCGAGACGCTCGGGCCCGACGGCCCGAAGTACCTCAACGAGGGCCAGACGATGGCCTTCATGCAGTCGGTCAACGCCGTGCGCCTCGTGCTCGGAGCGATGCTCGACATCACCGACGAAGACGACGCCGATGAGGCCGACGACGCCGGCACCCCCGAGCACCACCTCTACAACTTCTTGTCGTGGCTACTCGAGTGGACGGTCCGCTCGATGAGCGTCTGAGCGGCCACTCCACGTTTCCGCCCAGCGTCCGCCGCTGCCCATTCGATGTCGATGTCGATGTCGAGAGAGCGGCGCTTCGCCGGCCGCAAATCCCTGCGAAAACGCGCGACTACTCTCTACGAATCCTGTCGGCACCGGTCCGGCGACGAGCAAGCCAGCGTTGGGAAGCGACGAGCGGTGGAGCAGATCGCGGTGAGCGAGCAAGGAGGGCGGCGCACGGGCTCTGTCGCGTCAGCGCCGATGGGCGGAGACGATCGACTTCAGCACCGGCGCCACGCCGCATCGGTCGTCGCACTGAGCGCGATCGTCACGGGCCTGCTCATGTATGCGGTTCTCGACGCCGACATTCGCGTCGCGGCTGCGCTCGGGGTTGGCGGCTTGCTTCCCGCCGCCACAGTCGACCTCCGGGAACAACGACTGCCCGATCGCCTGGTTGCGATGGGCGGGCTCCTCCTCGTTATTGCGCTCACCCTCGACATGGTCGGCGGTGGGTCCTTGCCCGCGGCGTCGATGCTTGCGGGGCTGATCACCGCCGGTTCGCCGTTGTTGTTGATCCATGTGGTCTCGCCAGTCGCACTGGGTTTTGGAGACGTGAAGACAGCGGTCGTGCTCGGCGCCTCGTTAGGGGTCGTCGATTGGCGTCTGAGCCTCGTCATGCTCGTACTCGCCGCGGGCGGCGCAGCAGTGGTGGGCCTCATCCTGCGGATCGAGGCCATCGCCTTCGGGCCAGCGCTCGTCATGGCGGCAGCCGCCGCTCTGGCGTTGCACGACAACGTGCTGGAGGTGCTGGCTCCATGACCGACATCGCCCGCCAGCGGATTCGTGAGGGCGGCGGCGCTCCGCCGGCCGCGGCCGACACAACGGTGCCGCGATTCCGACCCGCCGCACGACGATGGAATCGCATCGCGATCGGACTCGCGCTGGGCGCCCTCGCGATCGCCGTCAATTTGGTGGTCTACGCCAATGTGAGTGACTCGGAGTCGGTGGTCCAGGTCGTCGTCGATGTTCCCGCCGGCGAGCAACTCGAGGCCTCGATGCTGCGAACCGTCGAGGCTGACCTCGACAGCTCCGTCAACGTCGTCGCCGGATCGGATCTCGACAGCCTGATCGGCTCGTACGCCCGGGTCCGTCTCGTTTCGGGAAGCCTTGTCACGCCGCAGTCGGTACAAGCACGACCACTGGTCTCTCTCGGCAACGCCGTGGTTGCGATCCAAGTTGCAGACGGGTCGATCCCGGCCGGACTGCGCGAGCGGGTTCCGGTGGAGCTCGTGGTGCCAGCACGCGACCTGGTCGGCGAGGCGAGCGCGCCCACCGTGGTCGCGGGACGGGTAGTCGGACTCCCGACTGAGACGACGAACGCGCTCGGCACGCTCTCGGTATCGGTCGAAGTCGAAGCGGAGGATGCAGCCACGATCGCTGCCGCCGACGACGTACGCATCGTGCTCGTAGAGCCAGCCATCGATCCGGCGGTGGTCGAGAGCGAGGAGGGGGAATGACCGCGATCTCCCTCATCGGCGACGGCGCCACGACGACTGCACTCGCGATGTGCGCGACCTGGCCGGCCGACGGGAGTCCTACGATCGTCGAACTCGACCCGACTGGAGGTTCCGTCGGCGGATGGCTCGACACGCCGCTCGAGCCCTCGATCTCGACGTTGGTCACTCGGTCGCGGCGTACGCAATCGGTCGATGCCGATGCGATCGAGTCACTGGTACATCGAACCGCCAGCGGCATCGACGCGATCGTTGCGCCGGTCCGGGCGACCGAAGCCTGGCGAGCAACTGCCGAGGCCGATCCGCTACTCGCCGATGCCGTGGCCGCCGGCGTCGCGCGCGATCTGTTCATCGATCACGGTCGACCTGATCCACGGCATTCACTGCCGACCTCGCTCGTTGCGGCCGACATCGTCGTGGTGGGCTATCGCCAGCCGATGACAACGCGGGCGGCTGCGGTGCGCGTGGAACGTCTCATCGAAACCGTCGAACGCATCACACGCGCCACCGACGCCCCCATCGCGGTCGCGGTGATCGGTGATGTTCCGTTTGAGCCGTCTGATGTCTGCGCATTCGTCGGCGACGGAGTCGGCCGGGACGTGGAGTGCACACCGCTGCCAGAGGACGGTCTGGCCGCAGCAGTCCTCGCAGGCCGCCCCGGGGTGTCGCCAAGACGCTTCGCCCGCATGCCGTTGATCCGTGCAGCGCAACAGCTCAGCGACACAGTGCGGTCCGCCCGCGAACGTCGCGATGGTCCGGTGCCGATCGACGCGGAACGGACGACATGACCAACAGGACGCGTCATGGGACCCCCTCACTCCGTGCTGCAGGTGTAGCAACGGTCGACGACGACGAAACCCGCACCATCGGCGTCATTACCGAGCGCGTCACCGAGCGCCTTGTCGGAGCGCTCGACCACGACGAGGTCGAGGGCCGTGCAGTCTCGCTCGACGAGCGTCGCCAGCAACTGATGGTGGGCGCGTGGGTCGCCGAGGAGCTCGCCGAGGCCAACGCCGAGCGCCTTCGCCGAGGACAGCGCCCGCTCGACGAGGTCACCGAGCAACGAATTCGGACACGCGTGGTTGCTGAGCTGTCCGGAGCTGGTCCACTCGAGCCGTATCTGAACGATCCCGACGTCGAGGAGATCGACGTCAACAGCCCGCACTCCGTGTGGGTCACCTACGGCGACGGCCGCAAAGTCGACGTTGGCGCACTGTGGGCCAACGACGCTGATCTCACCGCTTATCAGAAGCGGTTGGCGCTCCGAGCAACCACGACCGGTGAGCGACGACTCGACACGGCGGAGCCGATGCTCACTCTGCAAACCAACGACGGCGCCCGTGTCGTCATGGTGCTCGGCGGCCACGACGAACACGGCATCTCGACACACCCGCGTATCGCGATTCGTCGATTTCGGGTTCGCCAGGTCGGCCTCGCTGGTCTGGCCGACCGCGGGTTGCTGCCACATGATGCGATCCCGCGCCTCAGTGCGCTGGTCCGGTGCGGATTCACGATCCTCATTTCGGGCCCTCCGGGCGCCGGCAAGACCACGTTGCTCACCGAGCTGCTCGGCGAGATCTCGCCGCTCGAACGGGTCGTCACCGTGGAGAAAAACCTCCTCGAACTGCAGCTGGAAGACGACCCTCGGCACCCCGACGCGCCTGCCCTCTTCACGCGGGCTGCGAACGCTGAAGGAGAAGGCGAAATCACTACCCGCCAGCTCGTGGAACTCACGCGTCGCCTGAATCCAGACCGCGTCGTCGTCGGAGAGCTGGTCGAAGACGAGGCGCTCGACATGCTCGACGTCGCGTCGATGTGCAAGCGCGGCTCACTCGCCACGATTCACGCCCACACCGCAGATGTCGTGCTCCAGCGGTTGGCGTACTACGTCGCCAAGTCGAATACACAACTGGCCGAGTTCGCGGTGTCGAGTCTGATCTCGCAGACGGTCGACTTCATCGTGCACATCGATCTCGTCCGCAACGCAACAACCGACGACGCGCCGATTCGACGAATCACATCGATCATCGAGGTCGGCGGATTGGGAGAGGCGGGTGGGGTCGCCAGCACCGAGACGTGGTCGATCGCCGACGACGGGATCCTGCGTCAGCGCCTGCCGCTGTCGCGAACGCACCTGCGTCGGTTGCACCTCGCCGGCTATCCGGCGACATTGTTCGCACCCGAGGACGAACGATGAGCGTTGATGCCGCGCTCCTGATCGCGGCGACCGGCCTCGGCGTCGTTGCGGTCTACCTCGTGATCACGCCACCGACGCCACGTGCGACGTTGCGTCCACCGCACGTCCGGCCGGTTCCGGCGTTGTCGGGGATGGTTACCGGCATCATCGTGTTCGCCGCGTCGGGTTGGGCGTTGCCATCGTTGGTGGTAGCTGCCGGAGTGTGGTGGCTCGGCACACGTGCGACTGCACCCAGCCCGGGGAACAACGTCGCAACCACCGATGCACTCGCGTCGTGGGTCGAGAACCTGCGCGACGTGCTCCTCGCTGGCGAGCAACCGATCGGCGCGATTGCTGCAACCGTGCCGACCGCCGCGCCCGAGATCCAACCCGCAGTCCGACGCCTGTCAGCGGGGCTCGGTCATCGCCCGACGAACAGCGTGATGCGAACCTTCGCCGACGAGATCGATGACCCACTCGGAGATCTGATCGCCGCGGGCCTGGCGATCTCCATCGAACGAGGAGGGCGAACGACCGCCGTGCTGACCGCCGTCGCCGAGCAGGCACGGTCCCAAGCGGACCGTCGGCGGTTGATCGAGGCGGAACGTAGCCCGGTGCGGCGCGAAGTCGTCTTACTCACGTTGATGATGAGTGGCCTGATCCTCGGACTGCTCGTGTTCGGGCGAGCCGAGTACCTCGCGCCCTACGACGAGCCTGCGGGACAGTTCTTTGTCTCGATCATCCTCGTGATCTACGGGGCATTGCTCGTGCGCGTGCAGCGGCTCGCCCGCTATCCACAGCCCGGCAGGTTCCTCGCGCGTGCGGGGTCGGTGGGGACATCGTCTGAGGTCGGCGCTCAATGAGAGCGACCGGCATCTTGGTGCTGTCGTCGACGGGGTTGATCGCCGCCGTGTGGCTGGTCGTCGTCGGTTGGCGCACACCGCGCCCACGTGTCGATGCGGCGGTACGACGACTCCGCCGTGATGCTGCGACGGCATCGAGCGGATTGCGCATAGGACCGCTGCCGCTTCCCACTCCGGTTCGCCGCTCGGTCGAAGCGCGTCAGCTTCCACTTCGCCTCATCGGCCGCTCTCCCGAGCGTCACGTCACGCTGATGCTGGCCGGTGGGTTGGTCGGCTTGGCGGTGCCGACATTGCTCGCCGCTGCGCTCGCAACGACTGGGACGGCAGCGACCGGCTGGGTCATTCCCGCCGCTCTCTCGCTGGCAACGGCGTTGATCGGGGCTGCTGTTGTGCACGGCGACGCCATGGCCAAAGCGGCCGAGATTCGCGTCGACCTGCGCTATCAGCTCGGCGCATACGTCGACATGGTCACGATGCTGCTGGCCGGCAACACCGGATACGAGGGTGCTCTCGAACGCGCGGCACGGGCGGGCGATGGCCGGTTGTTCATCGAGCTGCGCCGTCGAATGCGCGAAGTCTCCGCAACCGGCCGAAGCATGGGCGACGCGCTGACAATGGTTGCAAGCGATCTCGGGATCGTCGAGCTCGATCAGGTGGCAGCGACCGCAGCGCTGGCCGCGTCGGAAGGCGCTCCGGTCGCCAGAACCCTTGCCGCCAAGTGCGCAACGCTGCGATCGACGCTCGCCGGCGAGCTCGAGGCCGACGCTCGTATTCGAACCGACAAGGTGACCCCGCCGCTCGTCGGGATGGCGCTGCTGTTCATGGCGCTACTGATCTACCCCGCTCTCAATCTCAACTGACCTGTCGACACCGAACCACGCCCGATTGCAACACCATCGCCCCACCACGACCTACTGAACGGAGACCGAGATGCACGATCCCCAACTCCTCCTGGCCAGCGTGTTAGCGGTGGTCGGACGATGGCGTTCACCTACGACGAACGACGTCCGCGATCGAGGCGCCGTCTCCATCGAACAGGTGCTGTGGTATGCCGCTGCCGCCGTGAGCGTCGCGGTCGTCGCCGCGATCATCTGGAGTCAGATCCGTTCGACGGCAAGTACTCCGGTGCAGTCGCCGAGCGCGCCATAACCGGTCCGGGACGTCACCAGACCAAACATGTTCATCGGCGACGCGGCGAACGGTCTCTCGGAGACTCGAGATCGAGGCGCGACTTCGCTCGCCGTTGCGTTGTTGACGCCGTTGTTCGTCGTCCTTGCGTTCGCCGCAGTCCAGGCGGCGCTCTGGAGTCATGCCCGCACCGAGGCGAGAGTAATCGCTCGGGACACGGCCGCACTGATCGCACGTGCGGCGGTCGGCGAAGGTGATGCTCAGGCCGCGGCGCGTGCGATCCTCGAAGCCGACAGCGACCTGACCGATGTGACGATCGACGTCAAGCGCTCGGGCGGCGTGGTCGCAGTCACCGTCGACGCGATGGCCCCCGGCATCATCCGCGGCACCTCGGTCGAGGTGCGAGTGACCGAAGCGTTGCCCGTCGAGGAGCTCACGCCGTGAGGCGAGTTCGTCCCCGAGACCCGTTGAGAGGGCCGAGCGATCGTGGGAGCGCGGATGCGCTGGGCCTCGCATTGATGGCACCGGCCATCATCGGTCTGGCGTTGGTGCTCGTATTCGTCGGGCGAAACGTCGATGGCCGAGCGACGACGCAGTCCGCCGCTGAGGCTGCTGCGCAAGCCGCTGCGCAGGAGCGATCGCCAGCGGCCGCACGCGCCGCGGCACAGCGCGTTGCCTCCGCAATGCTCACCGACACCAAGAGCTGCGCCCGGCCGAGCATCACGATCGACACTTCGTCGTTCGCTCCGGGCGGGATCGTCTCTGCAACCGTGGCCTGCACCGCAGTATCCAACGATCTCGGACCGGTGGCGGCCAGCGGGAGCCGTCAATCGACAGCGACGGCATTCGCCCGCGTCGACCCCTTCCGATCGGTCGACGGGAGCCGATGATTGTGATGGCCAACGAGCGGCGAATGCACGGCGAACGAGGTTCCGGGCTCGTCGCCGGCCTCGCCTTGTTGTTCGCGTTCACATTCCTCGGTCTGGTGTGGCTCGCTCGCGACGTCGACCGGGGCATCTCCAATCGCTCAGCTGCGCACTCGATCGCGTTTCAAGCAGCCCGCTCCGGGGCCCAGGCTGCAGAGATCGCCGATCTCCGAGCCGGCTCGACGATCGTGGTCGATCCAAACCTGGCTCGCCCCGCCGTTCTGGAGACGGCGTCAGCGCTGCTGTCGAGCTACGGGCTCGATGGATCCGTCACAGCAATCGACATCGTCGGCGATCGCGTATCGGTCACGGTGAGCGTGACCGACGCCGGCACTCACGTGACCGGGATCGGCACTGTCCGTGCGGAGCGAGCGCCATGAGTCCGACGATCGGTCGAGCCCCCGGCGCGCCACTCCGGTTGACACGATTCTGCGCGTCGGTCCTGATGCTGTTCGCCATCGGCGTCGTCCTTCCCGTCGCCGCCCTCGAGACGGCCCGGCGGCGATTCGGATCGGCGAATCCTCTCTCCGGTGTCGACCCACCGTGGAGCTGGAGCGTCGGCGATGGGCTACGCGCGCCTCTCGCTGACGGCACCGTCGTCGACGTACTCATCCGCGGCAGTGTGATCGCCGTTCTGGCCGCATCGCTGATCATTGTCGTCACGACGATCGTGGAGATCGTTCACCTCGTGCGCGACGGAGGTCTGCACCGGCCGGGCCCGACCGGGCTGGGATGGGCGACGCCGCTTGGTCGGTACATCGCTATCGGACTGCTCGTCGTGGTGCCACTGGCGTCACCGAAGGTGGCCGTCTCCAGCGCGACTCCCGCGATCACGAACCTCGCGAGCGGCGCTAACCCAGCGGTGACAACACCCGCGCTCGACGATCACGTCGTCGAAGCGTTCAACAACTCGGCGTTGCTTGCCACGTCCGAGGCGCAGCGCTTCGACGAGGCGTCGACCGAGCCGGAGCGCTACGTGGTCCAACGCGGCGACAGCGTGTGGTCGATCGCGGCGACGCTTACAGGGGGCGACGACGAGGCGACGCTGAACGTTGCCGAGCAGATTCTCGACACCAATCTCCAGCGCACGATGAACAACGGCCGGCGGTTCACCAACCCTGCGCTGATCGACATCGGCTGGGAGTTGATCATCCCGGCAGATATCGGCGGGAGCGGCGCGTCAGGTCATATCGCCGACGCTCCAGACGATGACGCTGCCCCCGCACCGAGCGAGGCGACAACCGGCGATCGCTATGTCGTCGCCCCCGGCGACAACCTGTGGGACATCGCTGCGGGTCACCTCGGTGACGGCGGGGAGTGGACGTCGATCTGGGAACTGAACGGTGGCGCGACCATGGTCGACGGCCGAACGTTCGATGACCCCGATCTGCTGGTCGCCGGCTGGGTCTTGCAACTTCCCGCTCGGTCGGCCTCGAATGCCGCGAACCCGGTCGGCAATCCGACGGTCGTCGACCTCGACACCGCATCGACCCACGGCCGCGCCGATACAGCAGCCGAGACCGACAGGGTCGTCGAACCCGTGGTCGACGCGACCGATCCTCCGAACCGATCGGCCGACGTCGGGGAGATCGGAAGCCTCTCCACTCCCGATTCGGAGAGTCAGCCGGTGCCTGACGTACCGGTCCCAGCGCAGACGACTGCGTTCTCGGCGATCGAGGAGGCAGAGGCAACGGATCAGGCGAGTGCCACTCGGCCCGTTCCCGTGAGAACGACGACGTCGACCGTGGCCCCCGCGAGCGCTGGAGCTGACACGGAGGAGGCAGCCGACGGGCCGTCGACTGGCTCGACCTCGCCATTGCGGCTGGAGCATGCAGCGATCCTCGCCGCTGGGATCGTGGCGCTGGTTGGCGTTCGCCGTCGCGCCCGACTACGTGCAGCGACGCCGCACAGTCGCATGCCCGAGCCCCATGAGGCGCACGCCGCGACCGAACGACGGCTGCGAATCAGTGACCCGGGCGAGCGGCTGATGCGAGTCGACATCGGCACGCGTGCGATCGCCGCGGCGCTGCCGAACGACGACGTCCGCATCGGCTGGATCGAGCTCTCAGCTGACGGTGGTCTCCGAGTACAACTGACCGGCGACGCGGCCCTCGCCAACCCCTGGGTCGGAGACGGGTCCCGCTGGACTCTCGATGCCAGCGTCCCGATCGAGCTCCTTGCGCAGCTGGCTCGACAATCCGATATGCCCTGTAGTGCGCTGGTCCACATCGGGGTGACCGATGACGGTGCTGACCTGCTCCTCGATGTCGAGGCCTGCGGCCAACTATCGGTCGACGGACCGGCAGCAGCCGCCGAGTCGATTCTGAACGCCGTGGCTGCCGGGGTGGCCTCCTCGACATACGCCGAGGTTGCGAACCTCGTTGTCGTCGGGCTGCCGGAGGCAGCCACGCTGCATCACCGCAATGCGCACCATGCGGCCGACCTCCCCAGCGCGATGCACCGCGCCACAACGATGGCCCCCCATCTCCCCGATGGCCGTTCAACGTTTGGCCTTCGAGCGCGGCGCACCGGTGGCGAGGCGTGGGAGCCAACAATCATCGTCGCCGGTGGCGGCCACGTCACCGGCACCATCGACACGCCACCGCCCGGTGTTGCAATCGTGATCGCAACACCGACCGCATCGGGAGAAGAGCGTTCACCAGACACGATGGACTCCGCCTCGGCGCAGCTGAGTCAAACGGAGCGGAGCTGGGAACTCCGTGCGTTCGGCACACAACGCTCGGTCACACCGATCGGCGTGACCGCAGATGATCTCAACGACGTCTCGGCGTTGCTCAACGACTGCGAGATACCGACCGATGCGCCGGCCGATCTCGACGAACTCGAGCCACAGTGGCACCAGGCGACCTCCGCCGACGATGAGACCGACATCGAGCTCGATCACGCCATCGTGGTTGGTCTGCTCGGACCGTTGATCATCACCGACGACTCGGGCCGGCCAGCGACGTTCGAGCGGTCCAAGACGGTCGAACTGATTGCCTGGCTGGCGACGCATCGCGAACGCAGCACCCGGTCCGGGGGGCGATCCGCGCTCTGGGAGACCGACGTGCGCGACGCAACATTCGCGAACGTCGTCTCCGAGGCGCGGCGGGGGCTCGCCCGACTGAGCGAACCCCCTGAAAGTGGCGAGTGGATTCCACGCACACTTTCCGACCAGCTGCCCTTGGACACCCGCGTCGTCACGGATGCGGCGCTCGTCGAACATCGGCTGAGACACGCCCGCGTGCAGCCACCGCACCAGGCCATCGAGACGCTCCGTCCAGCGGTCGAGCGAATCCGTGGGATCCCGTTCTCCGGCACCAACTATCTGTGGCCAGAAGCCGAAGGCATCTCCTCCCAGCTCGTTCTGTTGGCGATCACGGCCGCGTCAGAACTCGCAGCTCACGCCCTCTCACTCGGCGATACCGAGCTTGTCTTCTGGGCGACCGGAAGAGGACTCGCGGTGCTCCCCGGCCACGAAGAACTGGTCGGGCTCCGCATGCGCGCGTACGCACACACCGGCGATCTCGCAGGCGTCCGCCGCGAATGGGAGACGTACGAGGAGATCCTCACCGCCGATCCCTGGTCCGACGGCGAGCCGGCTGAGAAGCTCGTCGAACTACGCCAGGACTTGCTCGGCTCCCGGTCCAACTGAGCCTCAAGCGTCAAGAACCGCTTAAGTCGGGGCCGCTCCCGGCCGATACGCAGGTGATGGCACCCACCGCGCTCGCTCCGACTGCCGACAACGTCCCGGCGCCCCCCGCCTTTGCGCAGGGCACCACCAGCGTGCTGCTCGTCGAAGACGACGAGCGCATCAGCGAGCCGCTCGTTCGCGTGCTGCGCGCCGAGGAGTTCGAGGTGATCCATGTCGGTACCGGTCACGACGCACTCGTGGCGATCGAGTCCGGGGTACCTGGCTTGGTACTGCTCGATCTGACGCTCCCCGACATCGACGGACTCGACGTGTGCCGCAAGGCGCGGGCGAACGATGCCGAACTACCGATCATCATGCTCACCGCTCGGGCCGAGGAGACCGACGTGATCGTCGGCCTCAACGCCGGCGCCGACGACTACGTGGCCAAGCCGTTCCGACTGGCCGAGCTGGTCGCCCGCATCCGCGCCCGCCTGCGTGTGGCCGATCAGGCCGGCTCACATAACAGTGCTGCTGCGCTCGCCGGAGCGGGCATCGAACTCGACGCCGAGGCGCGCCGCTGCTTCGTGCTCGACGACGGTGACGAGCGCATCGAGGTGGAGTTGACCGGCAAGGAGTTCGACCTGCTCGAGTTCCTGATGCGCCAGCCCGGTGTGACCTTGAAGCGCGAGGAGATCATGGGCTCGGTGTGGGACGAAAACTGGTGGGGATCGACGCGCACGCTCGACACGCACACCTCCACGCTGCGCCGCAAGATCAACGACCGCACCGATCCGCCATCGAAGATCGTCACCGTGCGCGGTGTCGGCTTCCGCTTCGAGCCGTGACCATCGGGCGCGCTCGTCGAGTAGTCCGCGGCGATCTCTACGCCAGCGGTCGTCGAGGAGACTGACGTGCGCCGCCGCCTGGTCGCGTCGACCGTCACCGTGGTGGTGGTGGTCATCGGCGTGTTGCTCGTGCCGGTTGTGCTCGTCGTGCGCGACGCCGAGGGCGGCGACGTGCCCGGCGAGGTGTTCATTCGACTCGCCGTGATCGCGGCGACGGCAATCGCCGCGGCGGCCCTGTTGGCTTGGGTGCAAGCTCGCCAGCTGGCCCGGCCTCTCGAGCGTCTGTCGCGGGCTGCGTCCCGGCTCGGCGAGGGCGACTTCAGCATCACCGGACCGCCGCCGTCCGGGATCGACGAGATCGACGACATCTCGCGATCGCTGCGGCTGTCGGCCAGCCGCGTGGGACGAATGCTCGACGCCGAGCGCGGCTTCACCGCCGACGCAACCCATCAGCTCCGCACGGGGCTGACGGCGATCATGATGCGACTCGAACTGCTGGAGCGCTCGGCCGATCCGGTCGTCACTGCGGAGGCAGCAGCGGTGCTGGCCCAAGCGCACGACTTGAACCAGACCCTCGACGAGTTGTTGCGCGTTGCCCGTCAGGGCAGCACTGGCGAACGAGCCGAACTCGATCTCACTGCGATCGTCGACGGCCACGTCGCCGACTGGCAGCCGCGCTACGACCGAGCGCGCCGCCAGCTGGTGGTGACCACCGGTCATGTCGACACCGTTGTCGGCACGCCGGGCCTCGTCGGCCAGGTGCTCGGCATCCTCTTCGACAATGCTCTCCGACACGGCTCAGGCACCGTCGCCGTTCTCGTACAGGACGTGTCGGTGACCATCGAAGACGAGGGCGCCGGCATCCAGACCAAGAAGGTGGCGACGTTGTTCGATCGCCAGACGGATCATCGCGCGGCGCACGGTCGCGGACTTGCGCTGGCTCGCCGGCTCGCGGAATCCGACGGCGGTCGACTCGAACTCGTGCGCACCCAGCCCGCCACGTTCCGCCTGACGATGCCGCCACTCGCCGAAACTCCGGGGATTCTGGGCGAAACACGCACGTCGCGGCAAACGGAACCGACGCCGTCGCCGCTCACTTCCTGAACAGTTCGCGGAGACATGCGCAAAGCGCACGGAATCCCCGGTTTTTCGGGAGGGCGGTTAGCCGGCTGAGACGAGGAGGGGGCCGACGGAGCCGAGCTCGTCGTCGGTGGAGCCGGCGCGGACCACGATGGTCCCGCCCTCTTGCACCTTGCCCTCCAAGATCAACAACGAGGCCTGGTCGCCGATCTCGCGCTGGATCACCCGCTTCAGCGGTCGAGCACCGAACGCCGGATCGAACCCCTCTCTCGCGAGTTGCGCCATCGCTTCGGAATCGACATCAAGACCGATGCGCCGTTCCGCGAGCCGGTCACGCAAGCGACCGAGCTGCACTTCGACGATCCGCTCCAAGTCGTCCTCCGACAGCGAGCGGAACCGGATGATGTCGTCGATGCGGTTGATGAACTCAGGCTTGAAGAACTCCAGGGGATCGCCGGGCAAGTTCGACGTCATGATCAACACCACGTTGGTGAAGTCGACCGTGCGACCCTGACCGTCGGTGAGCCGCCCATCGTCGAGCAACTGCAGCAACGTGTTGAACACGTCGGGGTGGGCCTTTTCGATCTCGTCGAGGAGCACCACCGAATACGGGCGACGCCGCACGGCTTCGGTGAGCTGGCCGCCCTCGTCGTAACCGACATAACCGGGGGGCGCACCGATGAGGCGTGACACGGAGAACTTCTCCATGTATTCGCCCATGTCGATCCGCACCATTGCCTTCTCGTCATCGAACAAGAACTCGGCAAGCGCCCGCGCCAGCTCGGTCTTGCCGACGCCCGTCGGGCCGAGGAACATGAATGACCCGATCGGCCGGTTGGGATCCGACAAGCCAGCACGGCTGCGCCGGATCGCGTTGGCCACGGCAGTGACCGCGTCGTCCTGGCCGATCACCCGCTCGTGCAACAGGTCTTCGAGGTGCACGAGCTTCTGCGTCTCGGACTGCATCAGGCGCGACAACGGAATGCCCGTCGACTTGGCGACGACCTCGGCGATGTCTTCGGCGTCGACCTCTTCTTTCAGGAACGCGTTCTCTTCCTGCAGCTCGTCGAGGTGCGTGGTGGCCTCCTCGATGCGCCGCTCCAGCTCGGGGATCCGGCCGTAGCGCATCTCGGCGGCGAGGTTGAGATCGGTCTCGCGCTCAACCGCGGTCTTCAGCTCTTCCAACTCTTCCTTGAGCGCACGGATCGCTTCGATCGCCTGCTTCTCCTGCTCCCAGCGCTCCTTCATCCCAACGACTTGGGCGTTGAGGCCCGCGAGCTCGTCGTGCAGCGCTTCGAGGCGCTCCTTCGACGCGTCGTCCGACTCCTTCTCGAGCGCCACCTGCTCGATCTCGAGCTGCAGAATGCGCCGCTCGACCACGTCGATCTCGGTGGGCAACGAGTCGATCTCGATGCGCAACTTCGACGCCGCCTCGTCGACCAAGTCGATCGCCTTGTCGGGCAGGAAGCGGCTTGTGATGTAACGATCGGACAGCGCGGCCGCACTGAGCAGCGCCGAGTCTTGGATGCGCACACCGTGGTGCACCTCGTAGCGCTCCTTCAGCCCGCGCAGGATGCCGACGGTGTCCTCCACCGACGGCTCACCGACGTACACCTGCTGGAACCGGCGCTCGAGCGCCGGGTCCTTCTCGATGTGCTTGCGGTACTCGTCGAGAGTGGTCGCGCCAATCATCCGCAGCTCACCACGCGCGAGCATCGGCTTGATCATGTTGCCGGCGTCCATCGCACCCTCGGCGCCGCCCGCGCCGACGATCGTGTGCAGCTCGTCGACAAAGGTGATCACCTCACCCTCGGCGTCGGTGATCTCCTTGAGCACAGCCTTCAAACGCTCTTCGAACTCGCCGCGGTACTTGGCGCCCGCCAGCATCGAGGCGATGTCGAGCGCGATGAGGCGCTTGTTCTTCAATCCCTCAGGAACGTAGCCCTCGGCGAAACGGATCGCCAGGCCTTCGACGATTGCCGTCTTGCCCACGCCCGGCTCGCCGATGAGCACCGGGTTGTTCTTGGTACGCCGCGACAAAACCTGGATCGTGCGGCGGATCTCCTCGTCGCGGCCGATGACCGGGTCGATCTTGCCGTCGGCGGCACGAGCGGTGAGGTCTTGGCCGTACTGCTCGAGCGCGGCGAAGGTGTCCTCGGGGTTCTGGTCGGTGACACGGTGTGAACCGCGCACGTCCTTCAACGCCTGCAGCAGCTCTTCGGAGCCGATGTCGAGGCGGCTATTCATCGCCAACAGCAAGTGCTCGACCGACAAGAAGTCGTCGCGCAAGTCCTTCTGGTACTTCTCGGCGTTGGCGACGGTGTTGGAGAGCTCCTTGCTCATCCGTGGCTCGTCGCCGCCGTAGGCCTTGGGGAGTTTGTCGACCGCTTCCTCGGCGCGATTGCGGACCATCAGGGGTGCCAGGCCGAGCTTGGCCAACACGGCCGGGACGATCGTGCCGTCCTGGCGCATCATCGCCCCGAGCACGTGGTCGGGTGTCAGTTCAGGGTTCGACTTGGCCTTGGCGTCGTCGATCGCGCCGGCGAAAGCCTCCTGGGTCTTGATGGTCCACTTCTTCGGGTCGAATGCCATGTGCTGCTGCTTCCGTGATGATGTGTCTCGGCGGAGTCACGGCGCGGTGAGCGTCGTTATCAATAATCTTGAGTCATATGATATCAGGATCGGGGGAGGCTTCCTCCAGGTGGCGAACCAGTTCTGCGGCCGCCGAGGCAAGGCCCTTGTAGGCCAACACGTCGCCCGGCCAGGCCCCCACAGCGGCCGCCAACTCGGCTCGGCCGCCGCTCGCGACCACCGCTGGTACGGGAGTCACGTAGGTGCGGATGGTGAACACGATCGCGCCCGTGCGCGGCAGGCGGCGCAGCGTCTCGCGCTCGACGCGCACGTAGAACTCGTCGGGGGCGGCGTGCTCGGCGGGACCCGTTCGGATCGACGCGACCGGGGTGAAGTGGTCGGGCGTGTCGATCAGCGTCCACCCCAGGCGCCAGAAGCTGCGCGCCGGGTCGAGGCGCCCCAGTGCATCGTCGATCGGGCGCGCCAGCTGATCGTTGAGGCGCGGCACCGGGGCGTGCACCTCGGCCATGGTCAGACTGAGCTTCGAGCGCAGGTCCCAGCGGTTGGGGAAACATACCGACCCACCGCCGAAGATGAGGCGGCCGGCGCGCTCGACGAGGAGTACAAGGTCGTCTGGCACGAGCCGTGCGGCTGCGTCGAGCGGGTGCAGCGCGCGATCGATCGAGGCATCTCGCTCGGGATGCACCGCGGCGAGGTGCTCTTCGATCATCGCCGCAAGCTCGTTCGACTCGTCGATGATGCCGTCGTCGATCGAAGCGAACACGACATCGGGATGATCTGCCATCAACTCGGGCTTGGCCGCAATCAACTCGTCGGCCTCGGGTCCGAACTCGATCCAGTCAACCTCGGCGAGCGGCCGCAACCCCAGCCGCCACCGGAACTCATCGGGCGAACGCGGGCCCGGCCCGTCGCGATACGGCAGATACGGCGCCCGATCGGCCACGGCCCCGAACATGGTGTTGACGCTACAACCACACGCCGACAACCGCGGTTGGTGGCCAGCTGTGGGCCGATTCGTTCAGCGGTCGACATCGACCGTGATCGCTACGGCGCCGCGCACAAGAAGACAGTGCCATCGTGCCCGACAGGTCGAGGTTCGGTCGTGCGCAGATCGTGTTCACCGCGGCCACATCATGGATGTCCACCTCGTCGGCCCACGGCTGATTACCTCCGGCAGTTGGGTGACGCCGAATCACGCTCGACGATCGCGCCCTCGACGATCTGGATGGTGGTTTCCCGGCCCGACTCCGGGGTGACTCTGCTTGGCCCGCCAAGTTGTCACACACGACCACGGCAGCGGTGAGCGAATGCGCCACCTGTGGGCCGTTTCGCTCACCGGACGCCGAACCGATCGCCACCGGTGAGGGAACGCGCCACCTCGGGCGCGACGGCTCGACCCGGCGACGGGCGACCTGGGAGACTGGCCGCGCACGCGTCGAGGGGACGAGGGGGTCGCAATGAGCGAACAGTTCGACATGGTCATCGTGGGTGCCGGGTTTGCTGGTATGTACCAGCTGGTACGCGCCCGCCGAGCGGGACTCGACGCCGTGGTGCTGGAAGCAGCCGACGACGTGGGCGGCACCTGGTACTGGAACCGGTATCCGGGAGCCCGCTGCGACATCTTGACCGTCGACTACTCCTACAGCTGGGATCCGGAGCTGCAAGACGAGTGGACGTGGTCGGAGCGCTACGCCACCCAGCCCGAGATCCTGCGATACGCCCAGTTCGTCGCCGACAAACACGACCTGAAACGCGACATCCGGTTCAGCACGCGCGTCGCCGCGGCTGCATGGGACGACGACGCGAACGTGTGGACCGTCACCACCGACACCGGCGACGAGCTCACGGCGCCGTTCTACGTTATGGCCACCGGCTGCCTGTCGGTGCCGAAGACTCCCGACGTCACCGGCATCGAGAACTTCGGCGGTGAGGTGTACTCGACCAGTACGTGGCCTCACGACGGCGTCGACTTCACCGGCAAGAAGGTGGCGGTGATCGGCACCGGCTCATCCGCGATTCAGTCGATCCCGCTGATCGCCGAGCAGGCCGCGCACCTCACCGTGTTGCAGCGCACCCCTAACTTCTCGATCCCTGCCCACAACGGCCCGATCTCCGATGAGCGGATGGCCCCCTACGAGGCCGACCGCGAGGCGTATCGCCACGCGGCCCGCTATTCCCAGATCGGTGTGCCCAACGAGCCGGGGACGCTCGGCGCGCTCGACGTGTCAGAAGACGAACGCAATGCGGCCTACGAGGAGGCCTGGGAGCGCGGCGAACTCGTTGGCTACGGCGCCGGGTTCACCGATCTGCAGACCAGCCCCGAGGCCAACCAGACACTGGTCGACTTCCTGCACGACAAGATTCACTCGATCGTCGACGATCCGGCGGTGGCCGACATCCTGTGCCCCAAGAACCACTACGTGCTCACCAAGCGTCCGTGCCTCGACACCGACTACTACGCCACGTTCAATCGCGACAACGTCGATCTGGTCGACCTGCGGGCGACGCCGATCTCGACGGTCACGTCGTCGGGGATCGAACTCGACGGCGCCGACTATCTGGACGTCGACGCCATCGTGTTGGCCACCGGGTTCGACGCGATGACGGGCGCCATCGTGTCGGTCGACGTCAACGGCCGCGACGGCGTGACGCTGAAGGACGCCTGGGCCGACGGACCACACACCTACCTCGGGTTGATGGCGGTCGGGTTCCCCAACCTGTTCATGATCACCGGCCCGCAGAGCCCGTCGGTGCTGTCGAACATGATGGTGTCGATCGAGCAGCACGTCGACTGGATCAGCGACACCGTCGAGCACCTCCGTGCCGACGGCTACGACACGATCGAGGCCGCGCCGGGTGCCCAGGACGCGTGGGTGCAGCACGTGAACGACTTCGCCAACCTCACGCTGATGCCCACCGCCAACTCGTGGTACATGGGCGCCAACGTGCCGGGCAAGCCACAGGTGTTCCTCCCCTACCTGGGCGGCGTCGGCCGTTACCGCGAGACCTGCGACGAGATCGTCGAGCGCAACTACCTCGGCTTCCAACGCTCCGGCGCCAATCGCCAGGTGCACAACGACGGCATCATCCGGCCCTTGCAGCCCGACGTGATGCTGGTGCTCGAGGCGATGGCCGAGATGGAGCTGCCGCCGATCGAGTCGATGCCTCCCGACGCCGCCCGCGCCTTCATGGAAGCGTCGGCCGAGGCCAGCCCGCCCGGGCCCGACGTGGGCGAGATCGTCGACGGCACGTTGCCTGGGCCGGCGGGCGACCTGGAGTACCGTCTTTACCACCCCGAGAGCGAAGGGCCACATCCGGTGGTCGCCTACTTCCACGGTGGTGGTTGGGTGCTCGGCTCACACACCAGCGACGATCCGCTGTGTCGCGACCTGTGCGTGCGCAGCAACTGCGTGATCGTGTCGGTGAACTACCGTCACGCGCCCGAGGCCAAGTTCCCGGCTGCCGCCGACGACGCATTCGCCGCCGTGCGGTGGATCGCCGAGCACCAGGAGGAACTCGGAGGCAACGGTGCGCCGATCGTGATCGCCGGATGGAGCGCCGGCGGGAACATCGCCGCGGTGGCGACGCAGCGGGCCCGCGACGAGGGCGGCCCGGCGATCGCCGGCCAGGTGCTGCTGAACCCAGCGGTGGACGCCGACGTCACCCGCAGCTCGTACGAGGAGAACGCCGACGGCTACATCCTGACGCGGGCGCTGATGGACTGGTTCTTCGACCACTACGTCGACCCCGCCGATCGCACCGACCCGCGCATCGCGCCGATTCGAGGCAACCTCGCCGACCTCCCGCCGGCGCTGATCGTGACCTGCCAGTTCGACCCGTTGCGCGACGAAGGCGCGGCGTATGCCGAAGCCCTCAACGACGCCGGCACTCAGGCGCGGCACCTGGCCGTCGATGGGCACACCCACACCTCGATCGGTGCGGTCGACATGGTGATCAGTGGCGAGTGGGTGCGCGCCGAGATGGCCGAAGCCATCCGCAACTTCGCCGGCGCCGCCGTACCGGCATAACCACTCGCATGCGACAGCAGGTGCCAGGCACCTGCTGTCGCGCGACGCCACATCTTGCATGATCTCTGTGACACCCGCTCGGTAGGTTCGAGGTGTGGCGCCGCGCTCGCGACATCGACCCCCATTCGTGGCCCAGGGCACATGGCGCAGCGGCGCGCTCCACGTATGGGGATGGAACGGGATGGACACCGCGTCGATCGCCTGGTTCTACTCCGACTTCCGGCAGCGCAGCGGTGACGGGACGCGCATCGGTTGGCACGATTCGCCCCTGTCGTACGGCCCGATCGGCCGGCTGACACTGTCCGAACACGGCATCGCCGCTCCGGTGTCGACGGTCGAGCTGCCACCCCTCGGCGCGGCGGTATGGCTCAGCGACGTGCCTCCGGGCGACGCTCTGTCCGACACCCTGGCGTGGTTCGCCAGGCTGAGCGAGCTGGCCCGAGCCACGGTCGACCGGCACCGCCTGAGCCCGGTGGTGGCCGACGAGGGGCCGTTCACCGCAGCACGATGGGCGCCGGTCGTCAACACCGCCACGACCGAGCTGCTGGCTCGGTTCGATGCGTCGATGCCGCCGTTGTGCGTGCTCACCGACACCGTCGACGCGGCAATGATCCACGCCCAAATGGTCGACGGTCTGGCCCGCGGACTGCTGCACCAGACCGGGTGGCGACCAGACCTCGGCCGCAAGCGAAGCGCCGACGCACAAGCCACTCGCGCCGTGTTCAACGCGCTGTCAGGAGCCGACCACGTCATCCGTACCGGCACCGACGAGTACCACGGTGCACTCGGACAGCTGCGCGTCGATCTCGATCGCTATCACCGCCGCCTCGCCGGTGAGCCCGCCATCGTCACCCGTGTCCGCCTCGACGTCCCGGGCGACCCCAACGAACCGTGGGAAGTCCGCCTCGAACTGGCCGACGAGGCCGATTCCACCCGCTGGTGCACCGCCAGCGACGTGTGGGACCGCAACGCCACCGCACTCGACCTGGCGCGCCGACCCGAGCACCTCGACACCCTCGTCACCCACCTCACCGATGCCGTCACGGCGATCGCGCCCGAAATCCCGGGCCTGGCCGAGCTGGCCCTCGAGCACGAGCCCACCGGCGTCGAGCTCGACGTGGAACAAGCCGAGGACTTCCTCGACATCGCGCCGACGGTGCTTCACCGGATGGGAATCGAGCTGCTCGGACCCGAGCGACTGGTACGCGAACGCCCGCGGGTGTCCGGCACGGCGACTCCGGCACCGATCGACGACCGCAAGGCCGGCCTGGGGCGAGAAGCGCTCGTCGAATGGTCGGTGGTCGTCGACGACACGCCGATCTCCGACACCGAGCTCGAGCGGGCCACCGAGGCCGGCGCCCGCCTGCTGCACACCGGTGACCGCTGGGTGCGCATCGACCCCGATCAGCTGCGCCGTCACCGCGAGCGTCAACTCGAACTGATCCGCGACCACTCCGAGGTCGGCCCGATCGAACTGCTCTCGTTGGCCAACGGCGACGACGCCGACGCCGAACGGGCGATGATCCTGCACCACCCCGACGACCCCACCGCAACAGCCGGCGAGGGAGCGAACAGTGCCGGCGACGCCGACCTCCGCGACTGGGTCGACGAACTCCTCGCCGGCCTTCCCGACGACCGGCTCGCTGAAGCCGACGAGCCACCGCAGTTCCGCGGCGAGCTGCGCCACTATCAGCGCCGCGGCCTGTCATGGATGCGGCGGCTCGCCGAGCTCGACCTCGGCGGCTGTCTCGCCGACGACATGGGCCTCGGTAAGACAGCGACCACGCTCGCCCACCTGGCCGACCGCCCCGGCCCGCACCTGGTGGTGTGTCCGCTGAGCGTGGTCCGCAACTGGAGCCTCGAAGCGGAGCGATTCGCGCCAGGCCTCGACGTGCGCATCCATCACGGCAGCAACCGCCGGCGCAACGGCGAGGACGAGTTGTTCACGACCGACGCGGCCAACGAACTCGTCGTCACCACCTACGGCCTGCTCCCCCGCGACCTCGAACACCTCGCCAGAATCGAGTGGTCGACCGTCGTGCTCGACGAAGCGCAGATGGTGAAGAACCCACACACCAAGGCGGCCAAAGCGGTACGCCGACTGCGTGCCGGGCAGAAGCTGGCGCTCACCGGCACCCCGGTCGAGAACCGACTGAGCGAGTTGTGGGCAATCCTCGACGCGGTCAACCCAGGCATGCTCGGATCACTCGACGGCTTCCGGAGGAAGTACGCCGGCCCCATCGAGCGCAGCCGCGACCTCGACGTCGCCGGTCGGCTGCGCCGAATCACTGATCCGTTCGTGCTGCGCCGCACCAAGGCCGACAAACGCCTGCTTCCAGATCTGCCCGACAAGCTCGAACAGATCGCCTACGCCAAGCTGACCAAAGAGCAGGCGACGATGTACCAGCAGGTGGTCGACCAGCTGCTCGACGAGGCCCAAGACCTCGAAGGCATGCAGCGCCGCGGCGTCGTCCTCCGGGCACTGACCCGCCTCAAGCAGATCTGCAACCACCCCGCCCACGCGCTCGGCGACGGCTCGCGCCTCGCCGGCCGCTCGGGGAAACTGAACCGGTTCGACGAGCTCCTCGTCGACCTGCTCGATGCCAACGAGCAAGCCCTCGTGTTCACCCAGTTCCGCCAGATGGGCGACCTTTTGGTGCGCCACCTCGCCGAGCAACACGAGCTGACGGTGCCGTTCCTCCACGGCGGCGTCAGCCGTACCACGCGCGACCGGATGGTCGACCAGTTCCAAGCCGGCACCGCGAGCCCCCTGTTGATCGTGTCGCTGAAGGCGGGCGGTACCGGCCTGAACCTCACTGCCGCGAGTCAGGTGGTGCACTACGACCGGTGGTGGAACCCGGCCGTGGAAGACCAGGCCACCGACCGCGCCTGGCGGATCGGCCAAGAGCAGCTGGTCAACGTGCACAAGCTCGTGTGCGAAGGCACCGTCGAGGAGCGGATCGGCACGATCATCGACGAGAAGCGGGCACTCGCCGACGCGGTGGTCGGCACGTCGGAGGCATGGGTGTCCGAGCTCGACAACGACGAACTGGCCGATCTCGTCGTACTGGACGAACAACAGTGAGCGCGCCCCGCAAGCCGTACGGCACCACCCACCCCGGGCGTCTCCCGTCGACGGTCATCAAGGTCCTTGCGGCGGAATTGTCAGATCCCGAGCGACTACGTAGAGGCAAGCGTTACGCCAATCAGGACGCGGTGACCGACATCGACATCGCTCCAGGCATCGTCACCTGCGAGATCCTCGGTTCACGCTCGACGCCGTATGTGGTCACGCTGCAGGTCACGCCGGGTGACGGCATGCCGGTGGCCCGCGACCTGCTCACCCGATGCTCGTGTCCCGACGGGGATTACGACTCGGTGTGCAAGCACATCGTTGCCGCGATGTTCGTGCTTGCCGACGAGCTGCTGGTGGAACCACAACTGCTCGATATCTGGCGCAACAACCCGCATGCCCCTGACGCCGACGACGACAGAGACGAACCGACCGGCAACGATGCGCAGCCGCGGGGTAGCTCCCAGCGACGCCGCCACCTGCAACTGGTGCGCGGTGCGCCCGACGACGATGCGCTGGGCGCCGAGCCCGACACCATCGCTTCCGACATCGCCGAGCCGGTCGACGAACCGCACGACCGACTGGCCGACGTATTGGCCATGGGCGATCAGCCGCTCCCGTCGAGCGACGAGATCTCCGACATCGACGACCCACCCGACGCGGCTCCGCCGCGCAACGAGTTGGCTGCCGACTCGTTGGCGTCGGCGCTGCGCTACCTCGCTATCGACTGGGACTGAGCAATCGACTAGGAGCGATCGACTAGGAGCGATCGCCCCGAGCGATCGAGCCGCTCAGGCGACGTCGTCGGCCGGGATCCAGTCGCCGTGGAAACCGTCGGGGATCCGTTGCGGCAGACGGACCCTGCCGACCGGGCCCGAGCTGACGTCGTCGGCGGCGAGCACCACGAGGTCGCTGTGGCCGACGGTGGAGTCGACCGCGAGCAGCCAACCGGCATTCTCGCCACCGATCTCATCGGTGGCATCCGGCACGAACACCGCTTCGCTCAGCGAACGTCCTACGTCGGTGGACCACGACTGACTCTCGCCCGTCTGCACGTCGTGCGCCACGATCGATTGTGCTCCGCTGCGCGACATCAGCTCAACGGTGTAGCCGTAGCGGTACGGTTTGCTCCACACGTCGTCGTTGACCCGTGCGTACTCCTGCACCCGTCCATCGATCTTGGTCTGCGTCGCTTGGCGCTGACCGTGCTGCAGCTCCCAGCGCCACAACTGTGGCGGGTACGCGTCGCCAGGTCCGCTGAGATCGTTTACGAAGATCTTGTCGAACTGGCACACATCGACGACCACACCCGCGTCGGTGTCGTACGCGTTCACCGGATGAAACACCCAGCACGGGTCGAGTTCGAACCACGTGATCGGGCCTGCGAGGTTCGATCGTTCGACCAACCCGGCGCGAGCGCGGCCCCCCTCATCCCACTTAGCGATCGCTGTCGGACTTGAGGTGGACCCGCTGACGACGTTGTCGAGCGGGAGATCCCACACAACGACGTATCGCTCGGTAAATGCGAAATCGTGCACCGAACGCGACGACAGCATGTCGACGACGCGCTGCTCGATCAGCACCCCGTCGGCACCGATGCGATAAATGGTGCAGGTCGGACTGTCGTCGGAGGCGTAGCCCACGGCGTACACCTCCCCGGTGTCGGGGTCGGTGTGGGGGTGAGCGGTGAAATGCTCGACACCGGCGCCGAAGTCCTGGCGGCCACGGGTGCGCAGATCGTCGTCGAGCACGTAGGGCGTGCACGTTTCGGTCATGGCCAGCAAGTTGCCAGCCACGACGAGCGCCGACGTGTTGGCGATGTCGCCGCGCTCGACAGGCGGCACCACGGCCGGCTCGTCGAGCTGCTGACTGACCGGACCGGTGCGCACCCACTTGTTGAGGAACCTCGCCGGCGCGCCGCCGTCCAAGTCGATGGCGTGCACCATGCCCGAACCGGTGAACCAGTTGTGGTCGGCGCCGACCTCGCCGATCGGATTCGGTGCCATCCGTACGAGGCGTCCGTCGAGACGTGGAAGCGCCCCTTCGATGACGAACGATGACGAGTCGATCTCTTCGGTGACGGGTGCTTTGGTGCCGCGGGTCCACTTGCTCATGCCGTGAAGGTATCCCGATTCGGCATCCAACACAACATTGTTATGACATTGTTATAGCAACGTCGTCCCAGCTCTTGGAGACCTACACTGATAGCAATGCCGCGCACGTTTCCACCGTCGACCGAGTCGGGATTGCTGGCCATCGCCAACGAGATCCTCCGACACGACGGTCCCGACGCGCTGACGGTTCGACGAGTCGCTGAACGCGCCGACACGTCGACGCAGTCGGTGTACACACACTTCGGCGGCAAGGCCGGTCTGGCCGACGCGCTGTTTCGCCATGGCTACGAACTCCTCGCCGACGAGCTGACCGAGGTGCCACCGATCGACGATCCCGCTGAACGCGTCTTCGCGTTGTCGCTGGCGTACCGACGAGCGGCCCTGGCTAACCCCGAGCACTACAAGCTGATGACCTCGCGGCCGATCGCCGAGTACACCCCGTCGGACGACAGCCGTCGCGCCGCCCTGCGCTCGATGGCCCCGCTCGTCGATGCGCTTCGCGCCGGGGTGGCAGAGGGGGTCTTCGTCGGCGAACCGACGTCGATGGCCAATCAGATGTGGGCCGCCGGTCACGGCCTGATCTCACTGGAGATCAACGGGTTCTTGCCCGTAGACGACAAGAACTACGCATCGCTGTGCCGGGCGCTGATCGACGCACAACGCTGACGCACGATCACCCGCCTCGGTGGCACGATGGCCGAGTGGCGTTGTACCACTTCAGCGAAGACTCCGACATCGATCGCTTCACACCTCACGTTCCGCGCACCAATCCAGACCATCCGCCTGCCGTCTGGGCGATCGACGCTGACCATGCGCCGTTGTACTGGTTTCCACGCGACTGTCCACGGGTGACCGCATGGCCGAGAAGCGGCGACGAGCAGCACTTCAATGATGCGTTCACCACCACTGCGCCTCGGCTGCATGCGATCGAATGGTCGTGGCTTCCGGCGATGACGACCACAACGATCTATCGGTACCGGTTCGACCCTGATCCGTTTCGTCCGTGGCCCGAAGCGAGCGGACAGTGGGTCAGCGACGAGACGGTCGAACCGGTGGACGTCGATCGGGTCGACGATCTCCTCGGCGCACACGCCGACGCCGGAATCGAGCTTCGTGTGGTGGCGTCACTGTGGGACCTGCACGACCGCGTCCAGTCCGACCGCTGGGACTTCAGCATCGTGCGGATGGCCAACGCAAGCCGCGCCTGACGCACGTCGCCGCGGCGACGATCGGTCGGCTCCCGGAGCATTCAACATCGGCCAACGGATACGGTTCGGTCGGTGAGCACTCGCTGCGTTGCGTTGTTGCGGGGGATCAACGTCGGCGGCAAGAACATCATCTCGATGGCCGACCTGCGCGCCGTGTTCGACGCCGAGGGCTACGACGACGTACAGACATACATCCAGTCCGGGAACGTCGTGTTCGCGACCGACGCACGGCGCAGCTCGCTGGAGCAAGCGATCGAGGACGCGCTCGTCGCGCGCCTGGGGACGCCGGTGAAGGTGGTGGTGCGGTCGCAGCGCCAGATGATGGGCGTCGTCGGCAACGCGCCGGAGATCTTCGGGTCGGATCGGGACCGCTACCTCTACGACGTGGTCTTCCTCCGGACGGGGCTCACGCCGCAGCGGGCGCTCGCGGCGGTGTCGTTGCGCGACGGGGTCGACGCCG
The DNA here is from genome assembly GCA_039177505.1 of Actinomycetota bacterium. Taxonomy (GTDB): domain Bacteria; phylum Actinomycetota; class Acidimicrobiia; order Acidimicrobiales; family Ilumatobacteraceae; genus JABSQH01. Next base: position 140,621 of record JBCDFR010000001.1, read on the forward strand.
TATGGGCTGGAACGGGCGTGCTCTATTTCGCCCGACTCGCCGAGCGGCGGTCACAGAGCCGGCTGAGCAGGCTCGCGTCGACACCTGAGTACCAACACATGACCATCCGCAATTGGGCAACGACGACGAAGCTCCTCACCCTCCTGAACGCATAGCGGCAGCGATCTACGATCCTCGGCGTGGCGACCACCGACGGCCTTCAGCCCATCGTTGACGAGGCGGTACTCGGCACGATCGACGATGTCCTGCTCGCCGACGTGCGGTGGTACTTGGATGGCACCGATGGGCACGCCGCCTTTGTCGCCGGTCACCGTCCCGGCGCCATCTGGGTCGACCTCGATCATTGGTTGGCGAGCACGCCGACCGCGGCCGACGGTCGGCACCCGTTCCCGATGGCCGAGGTGTTCGGCGAAGGAATGCGAGCGATCGGACTCTCCGATGGACAACCGCTCGTTGCCTACGACGATCAACAGGGTGTCCCCGCAGCACGGCTGGTGTGGATGCTGCGACTCGTCGGTCATCCCGCAGCGCTGCTCGATGCGGCATGGCCGCCTGACCGTGTCGAGTCGGGCTCGGTCGCGACCGCCCCGGGCGACTTCTCGACGCGGCCGTGGCCGGGCGAGCGGATCGTCGATGCGGACCGAGTTGCGGCTGAGGCCAAGTCGGGCGGTGTCGTGATCGATGCGCGCGCTCCCGATCGGTTCCGCGGTGAGACCGAGCCGATCGACCGCCGCGCCGGGCACATTCCGGGCGCGATCAACTTGCCATTCGCCGACAATCTGCTCGACGGTCGCTTCCGCCCCGCCGAGACGCTCGCCGCACGGTTTGCCGACGTTGGCACCGACCCGATCGTGTACTGCGGCAGCGGCGTCAGTGCGTGTCACGACCTCTTGGCGATGGAGTCCGCCGGAGTTCGCGGCCGCCTGTACCCCGGCTCGTGGTCACAATGGTCGGCCGATCCGTCCCGCGATGTGGCGACGGGCGAGATCTAGCAATCAGCGCCGAGGCGGGCCACCCTCAGAGGACGAATGGCGGGCTGTACATCAGACCACCATTGCTCCACAGCTCGTTGAGCCCGCGATCCACGTTGAGATCATCCCAGTTCCGGCCGAAGATCTCGGAGTAGTTGCCGAGCTGGCTGACGACCTGAAAGGCGGCGTCTTCGGGCAAGCCGGTTGCGCCGAACTCCCCGGTTGAGGCATCGTCATCGTCGCGTAAGCCGAGGAATCGCCGCATCTCCGGGTCGGTGATGCTGTCCGTATCGTTCAAATCCTCCGATGTAAGGCCGTACTCCTCGGCCTGGAGGGTAATGAAGACGACCGTCTCGACCGCACGGGCCCACTCGGAATCGCCATCGGCCACGACCGGTCCAAGCGGCTCTTTGGAAAAGACCTCGGGCAACACGGTGAGATCATCGGGGTACAGCGCATTGAGGGCAGAGAACTGCGTGGTGTCCGCCGACCAGCCATCGCATTGGTCGGCGAGGAACGCCTCCTGGAGCCAATCGATGTTGCGGAAGGAGCGGATCTCCCAGTCGAGTCCTCGCTCCGCCGCTTCAGCGGCGGCGTTTCCTTCGGTGGTCGTGCCCTGCGGGACACACACAATGACACCGTCCATCTCCGAGATCGACGTGAATCCGCTGCTGGTCTTGACCATCATGCCTTGACCGTCGTAGTAGGTCGGCTGGACGAACGTGCTGGCCTCGTTGCCGACGCGCCCTGCGGTGTGCGTCGTGTTGCGGATGAGTACATCGACTTCGCCCGCCTGCAACGCCGTGAATCGATCAGCGGTCTCGAGGTCGACGAAGACGACGTCCTCGGCATCCCCGAGTACGCCTGCGGCAACGGCCCGGCAGAAGTCCTTATCGAAGCCGACCCGCGCGCCCTCCGAGTCGATCGACGCGAATCCGGGCACGTCGTCCCGAACGCCGCAGCGCACATAGCCGGCTTCGAGCACGGCGTCCATTCGGGAACCTGTCAGGGGCTGCGGCGAGTCGTCCGACTCAGGCTCGGCGGAACCGTCGAGTCCGGCGCCCGCGCATGAACTCGCGACGAGCGCCAGCAAGCCGACGGCAATTGAGCTAGTTTTCATGGCTCCAGTGAATGCCGTGCGGCCTGTGCGTAGCCTGTGAGCAGTCCGATCTACGCCATTACCGCATGATTTCTGCTGAACGGGCGCGGGGAGCTCCAACGTAGGGGAGTCGTGCCGGGGGTCAGCCGTCGATGTAGCGGCGCACCGAAGCGATCTCGCCATCGGAGGGAATCGACGTGATGACCACACCGTTGCCGGGGTCGCTGGCATGCACCCATTGGGTCGAACTGACAGCGATGCCCACGTGGTTGATGCTCTTCGACCCGCGACGGTTCTGGAAGATCAGGTCACCTGGTTTGATCGGCTCGTTGGTGAAGTCGACGGCGCTGCCCTGCATCGCCTGCGCCGCGCTGTAGTGGATGAGCGAGACACCAACCTGCTCGTAGGCGGCGAGTGTCAGGCCCGAACAGTCGAACGAACGAGGACCGGCCGTGAAGAACTTGTAGTCCTTGCCGATCTGCGCTCGGGCGAAGCTCACCACGGTGTCAACCCGCGAGTTCGACGGTGCGTTCGCCGCCGCGGCTGGTGCGCTCGCGGCCGGTGCCGGCGCGGTGCCGCCCGCCGGGATGTCGAGCACACGGCCCGGGAAGATCACAGTGTCGAGGCTGAGATCGTTGAGCTGCAACAACGCCCCGAGGCTCACGTCGTGGCGCGCTGCGATGATCGACAGGGCATCACCGGACACGACGGTGTAAGTCAATCCTCCGGCAGATGCGGCTGGCTGGGTCGGAGCCTCGGCCGGAGCAGCCGCTGGAGCCGTCCCACCGTCAGGAATCGTCAGCTGTTGACCCGGCATGATCACGCTTGTCAAGGAGAGGTCATTGGCCTGGAGCAGCGCGGCGAGACGAACGCCGTAGCGGTTGGCGATCGTCGAGAGCGCATCGCCCGACACGACCGTGTACGACGATCCCGCAGCTGGGGCCGCTGGCGCAGTGGCCGGCGAGGACGCGGTCTGGGTGGCAGGAGCAGTGCCGCCAGCGGGGATCGCGATTCGCTGCCCCGGCATGATCACGCTCTCGGACGTGAGGTCGTTCTCCTGAAGTAGGGCCTTGAGCGCCACGTTGTGGTCGCTGGCAATGCGCAGGAGGTAGTCGCCGGGCTGCACGACGTAGCTCATTGCCGGCTCGGCGGCCTGGGCAGGGGTGGCGATGGCGAATGCGGAAGCGGAAATCGCGGCGGTGACGAAGAAGCGTCGAATGACGGACATGCTGAAGGTTTCGGCACCTTCGATCGACCACTTGACAAAAACTTTGCAATTCCTTGACATGCCTGGTGACAGGACCACCACGTCGATCGCTCCCTCGACGTTCGCCGGAGATCTATCCAAGGCGCGCGAATTGGCGGCCGAGCCAGTCGGTCTGGTCGGCCTGGTACCGGCGTGCAATCTCGGTCCCGATGAAGTACCCGACGCCGTGCGGCGCGCCCGGGTACACGTGCAGCTCCGTTGGGACGCCGGCTCCATACAGACGCATCGCGTAATGGACGTCTTCATCGCGGAAGCCATCTGCTCCGCCGACGCACACATAGGCCTCGGGGAGACCGGTGAGATCGTCGGCCATCGCGGCGGCGGCGTACGGCGGGAGGTCGTCACTGCCGTACAGGTCGCCGAGGTACGACCGCCACCCGAACTCGTTGGAGACGCGACTCCAGATCAGGAGATCGTCGAGCTGGCTGGACACGGTCTTCTGCGTCGGATCGATCATCGGGCAATCGAGCAACTGGAATTGGATCGGGATCTCGCCGCGATCACGGGCGAGGAGTGCCAGCCCGGCGCACAATCCGCCGCCAGCGCTCACGCCCGTGATGCCGATCTTGTCGACATCGATGCCGAGTTCATCGGCGTGTTCATAGGTCCAGGCCAGTCCGGCGTAGCAGTCGTCGAGCGGACCGGGATACGCAACCTCGGGAGCGAGCCGGTACTCGACCGACACGCCGACGACCCCGAACCGGTCACACCACACGTCGAGCTTGGCGTCGTCTTGGTCGAGGCTCCCCATCACATATCCGCCACCGTGGATCGAGTACAAGCACGGGAGCGCGCCATCGAGCCCGACGGGCCGATGCACGCGGACGAAGACGTGCGGGTCAGCAGCAACGACGTGGTCGGTGCGGACCACTCGATCGCTCAGCTCTGGTGGCTCGATCAGGCGACCTCCACGCAGCGTCGCCAGCACCTCGTGGCTCAGATCTGGAAGCGGCACCAAGTCGACCAGCGGCTCCACTTCGTGATGTAACGGTACGGTTCCCATGCGACCCCCTTGGGACAAATCGCAGCCGACTCTAGGTCCCGTCGAACCCTCGATGTCATGGCGGATCCCCGACAGCGCCGTTCGAGCACGCCGACGTGGGAGCGGTGCAGGGGAACAACCCGCCCCGGGGCCGTTGGGCAACCACGAACGAACGACCAATACCAGGCCGCACGGGCTAACTTCGAACTCCTCAACTCCGGGGAGCGGTATGGACGGCATCCACGACATCGGCGGCATGGAGGGCTTCGGTCCCATGGTGCGCGACGAGGCAATCTTCCATGCGCCATGGGAACGACAAGCGTTCGGTTTGGCCTCCAGCGTGCAGATCGTGGGCAATACCGACGAGTTCCGTCACTCGATCGAACGGCTCGATCCTGCGTTCTACCTGACCGCTGACTACTTCGGCCGGTGGCTGGGCGCGCTCGAGATGCGCCTCACCGAACGTGGTCTGCTCGACGGCGACGAGGTCGATGCACGCGTCGGTACGGCTGCTCGACCGACCGCAATCGCGCCGGCCGGACTGCCGGCCGAACCACCTGTTGGCGGCCCACGACGCGAACTCGAGCGCGCCCCGCAGTTCGCCGTGGGTAACACGGTGCGGGCCCGCAACATGCATCCGGTTGGCCATACGCGACTGCCGCAATACGTGCGCGGTCACCGCGGTGTGATCACCCGTGCGTATCCGCCGTTCGTGTTTCCCGACACTCATGCCCACGGCGGCGACGACCCGCAGTACGTCTACGCCGTCCGCTTCGAAGCAACCGATCTGTGGGGCGCAGGAACGCACACCGTCAACGTCGATCTCTTCGAGCCCTATCTCGAGGCACCATGAGCGCCGAGCATCACGACCATGACCATGACGATGAACATGACCGGGACCCGCGTGCACTGCGGGCCGACGCCCTCGAGGCCATCCTGATCGAGAAGGGACTGATCGACCCGGCGGCAGTCGACGCAATGCTCGACTACTTCGAGACCGAGTTGGGACCGATGCACGGTGCCAGGGTCGTGGCGCGAGCGTGGACCGATCCAGACTTCAAGCAACGGCTCTTGGCGGACGGCCTCGGTGCGATCGGCGAACTCGGACTCGGTGGGCCCCAAGTCGATCACCTCGTGGTCGTCGAGAACACCCCCGATACGCACAACGTCGTCGTATGCACGCTGTGTTCGTGTTATCCGTGGGGTCTGCTCGGCCTCCCACCGGCGTGGTACAAGTCGCTGGCGTACCGGTCGCGCGTCGTGCGCGAACCACGGGCGGTGATCTCCGAAATGGGCTGCGACCTCCCATCCGACATCGAGATCCAGGTGTGGGATTCGTCATCGGAAGTGCGCTACTTCGTGCTACCCGAACGCCCCGCCGGCACCGACGACCTCGATGAAAGCGCACTTGCCGACTTGGTCACGCGCGATCAGATGATCGGTGTCGCTCGGTGAGGCCCGACCTCGACGCCGATGGACCGGCCGCGCCGCCGCGGGCGAACGGGGAGGTGGTGTTCACTGCGCCGTGGCAGCGTCGAGTGTTCGCGACCACGATGGCCGCCTGCGAAGCCGGCCTCGTCGACTACGAGCAGTTCCGCGACCGTCTGATCGAGCAGATCGCCGGTCGCGACCAGCACGGTGTCGAGAACTACTGGGCCGCGTGGCAGGACGCCATCGAAACCCTGACCATGACGGCCGGCGCCGTCTCTGCGACCGAACTCGACCGACGCGCCACCGCATTCGCCGAGCACCACTGACCCGATCGTGCTGAGCCGCCGTTAGCCAGCGGCTGACGACACGCCACCGACCAGTGCCCTCGCGGCCACTGCCTGTTCGCGGGAGCGAGCGACATCCCCGATCACGATCACCGTGGGAGACGGGAGGGGACAACCGCTGTCGGCGAGCATTGCCAGGTCGCCGCGCCACGAGCGTGCCCGCACGCGAGAGTGCGCCCCAGTCGTAGTCGTGCCCTGTGGCGCGATGACCCGACAGCGCCCGACTCACCACGGTCGACACGCTCAGTCCGGACGAGCAACCCGACGACGACTTCCCCTTTGTGTTGAACACGGGACGCACCGTCGAACGCTGGCACGTCTGCACCAAGACCGGTCGAGCGCTGGTTCTCGAGGCGTTGTCACCCGAGGCATGGGTCTCGATCAACCCCGCCGACGCCGACGACCTCCAACTGGCCTCTGGCGATCGAGCGGCTCTCGTGAGCCGACGCGGCGCATCGACGGTGTTGCCGTGCGCGTGACAGAGACGGTGCGCGTCGGCGAGGTGTTTGTCCCGACACACGGGACGGCTCTCGACCGCTGTCGGATGCAGTCGAGGCCCGTGGCGAGGTCACTACAATTTCTCGTCATGGTGGGTGGACATCCATCCGGACTGCCATCCGGACTCCCATCCGGCAAGGTGGCCGACGTCGCAGACGCGATGGTCGACAACATCGATCGGGTCGTGCGCGGCAAACGCGACGAGATCCGTCTAGCCCTCTGCTGCCTCCTGACCGAGGGCCACCTGCTCCTCGACGATGTGCCGGGCACGGGCAAGACCAGCTTGGCCAAGGCGATCGCCAACTCGATTGCCGGCAGCTGGAAGCGAGTGCAGTTCACCCCCGACCTGCTGCCCACCGACATCACCGGAGTGATGGTGTTCGACCAAAGCAGTGGATCGTTCTCATTCCGCGAGGGCCCGGTGTTCACCAACGTGTTGATCGGCGACGAAATCAACCGTGGCAGCCCGAAGACACAATCGGCGCTGCTCGAAGTCATGGAGGAGCGACAAGTCAGTGCCGACGGTGTGTCGCGACCGGTCCCTCGCCCATTCTTCGTGATCGCGACTCAGAATCCGCGCGACTTCCAAGGCACGTTTCCCTTGCCGGACGTGCAGCTCGACCGCTTCGCCATGCGACTGTCGCTCGGCTACGCCGATCCCGATTCAGAGGTCGCGATTCTCGAACGTTTCCACCGCCATCTCGACGACCACGATCTCGAGCCCGTGACAGACGCGACCGAGCTCGATCAGGTGATCGACGAGGTCGACCGCATCGAAGTCGTCCGCTCGATCCACGATTACATCGTCGAGATCGCCACCACCACGCGTAGCCATCCCGACCTCCGTCTCGGCGTGTCGACTCGCGGCACGCTGACCATGCTCCGCGTCGCCCGGGCGTTCGCCGCCACCGATGCCCGCACATACGTCACCCCCGACGACATCAAGGCGATCGTCGCCCCTGTGTGCGCCCATCGCATGGCACTGACCCCCGACGCGGAGCTACGCGGCCTGCGTATCGATGCGGTACTCGCCGAACTCGTCGAGTCGATTCCGGTCCCACGCTCCCGCGAGGGCTGAGCGTGCTCACACGGTCCGGGCTCGGCCTGCTGCTGTTCGGGATCGCCGCGGCGGGCCTCGGGCTCTGGTGGAACTACGAAGAACTCATCATCGGCGCGGTTGCGGCGGGCACGGTCTTGCTGATGGCCGTACTCGCCGCCCAACGACCGCTGCGGGCAACCGTGACGCGGCGCGTCGACGCGGTGCGGATCGCCCGAGGTGACCCGATTCCACTCACCTACAAGGTGCGCAACGCAACAGCGTTCAGATCGGGCCGCGCCGTGCTCGTCGACACATGCGACGGCATCGAGGGGCGCGTCGAGTTGGCCCCGGTAGCGGCGCGCACAGAGGAACTCGTCGACGGCACGATCGCCACCCGCCGTCGCGGCGTCTTCGACATCGGTCCGTTCGACATCGTGCGCATCGATCCGTTGTGGCTCGCGGTCGGTCGGCGCGCCGACCGGGTCACCGCATCGGCGATCGTGCACCCGAAGGTGTACGACCTGAGCGGCCCTCACGGGGCGGTCCGAGTCGTAGAAAACGAATCGGTGATTCGCCGCGCCTCCATCGACCCGATGTCGGGATTCGTGTCGATGCGCGAGTACGTCAGCGGTGATGACCCGCGGTTGATCCACTGGCCGACGACCGCCCGAGTCGGGACGTTGATGATTCGTGAACATGTCGAAGTTCGGCGCCCCGAGTTCACCGTCGTCCTCGACACCGCCGAGCGGGTCATCGCATCGGACGACTTCGAGGAGGCGGTCGACGTCGCCGCCACACTCGCCGCCCACGCCATACGCACGGGGCTCGACGTGGTGCTACGAACGACCTCGCGCGCCCACCCGGGGACGCCAGCCAGTCTCAGGAGCGAACCCTCGGTACTCGACTTGCTGACACCAGTCCGGCGCACCACCGACAACGAGACCGTTGCGATAGCGACACTGTTCGCCAGCAGCCTGGCACGCAGCGCGGTCCTGATGGTCACTGGGCCAGCGGGCCCCTCGAGCCGCTTCGCGTCGCTCGACCAGATGGCGACGATTCGCGTTGGCCGTGGCGCCGAAGCGGGAGCAGGCGTGTTGTTCGCGGCCGACGATGCCCGCGACTTCGTCCAGCGGTGGCGATCGTGGATCTGATGGCACGCGCCCGCTTGGCGATCATCGTCGTGGTCGGGTTGACCCTCGGCGTGCTTGCTTGTGCGGTGTTCGACCGCTGGTTGTGGGCGCTCCCGCTCGCGGGCGCGCTCCCCGCGACCGCAGCATTGGCCTGGCCCCGACGGACCATCATTCTCGCGCTACTCGGAGTTCTTGCCGCCGTGATCATCGGTGTCGCGAGTCGAGGAGGAAATGTCGACGACGTCGTCGACGCAGTCACCGCCGGGCCGCAACGCTTGCTGACGACCGAATGGCCGAGCCCCGCGACGCCTGAACTGGTCGGCGTGGTCGCGCTGTTCATCGCCGCAGCCACAGCCATCTCGGCCGCGCTCGCGGTGCGCCCCCGGTTGCATCTCATGCCCCTCGTTCCCACCGTCATCGTCTACGTATCGATCGTCGGGCTCAGCGCGCCCGCGGGTGCACAGCTCGGCGGACTGTTGGTGATCGGGATACTGGCAGTTGCATTGGCCGCGCTTCGTCCCGGCAGTTCGCTCGGAGACCGCGCCGGGTTGCTCATCGGCGAGCGACGTCTCCTGCCGTTGGTCGCCTTCGCTCTGGCGATCGCTGCCCTGGTCAGCGTGCCCGTGGCGATGTCGGTGCGCGCTGATCCGCGGCGCGCCGACCCACCGGCGCGCACCGCCCCGTTACTCGACCCGATCGAGGCAACCCTCGCACTTCGCAACCTCGATCCGCCGATCGACGTGCACCGCATCGTGAGCGACGGTCCGACACCGATTCGCTGGCGAACCGCTGCCTTGGCCGACTACGACGGTGAACGTTGGACGCCTTCGCTGACGGTGCGGCCGATCGGCCAGACCCTCGGTGAGGCCGATGCCACTGCGCAGCGCTACAACATCGCATTTCTCGACGATGACCTCTCGCTCGTGCCGATGCCCGGACCACCTGTGTCGGTCGATGCCGAGGTGGAGACCGACGCGGCTCGCACGGTGGTCCGCCTCGTCAACCGTCCGACGGAAGCACTGGAGATCGAGGCGAATCTGGCGCCGCCTGCCGCCGGCGGGGTCCCGCTGGCGACACGCGAGATCGACGACTCGGTATCGGGACTCACGGAGCTAGCCGAACAACTGGGCGGCGAGGGCACGACCCTCGAGCAACTCGATCGGATTGCGGCCACCATGCGCGACGAGTTCGTGCTCGACTCGGGCGTCCAGGGCGGGGGCCTGCAACGGGCACTGATCGACCGATTTCTGCGCGATACCCGCCGTGGCACCGCCGAGCAGTTCGCTGCGGCATACGCCCTGCTCGCCCGTGCCCTTGGGGCCGATGCCCGCGTCGCTACCGGATTCGTCATCGAGGCAGGATCGACCGATGTCGTCGTGTCGTCAGCGGACGCGCAAGTGTGGCCCGAGCTGGCGCTAGCCGACGGGCGATGGGTGGTCGCCAATCCAATTCCAGCCGAGGAGGCGCCGGACGCCGATCCGACACCACCCGAGCCGCGAACACAAACTCCAGCCGCGCCACAACCACCGATCGCTCCCCCGCCCGAGCCGACCGACCAGAACGACACCACCGGGGCGGCCGACTCGACCAACGACGGCGGAGCGTTGTCGACCGCGTTCGATCTCGCACTGCGCGCGACTGGCGTCATCGCCACAGCCCTGATGCCGATCGTGATCGGCGCCGCAGCGATCTTGTTCATCAAGGCGCGACGTCGGGCTCGTCGATTGCGCAGCCGAGCCGCGGCCGACCGCGTGCGCGGTGCATGGGCCAGCGCGACCGATGCTCTCGTCGACGGCGGATTGTCGATCGAGGGCGCCGCCACCGACCTCGAGATCGCAGGCGCCGGCACGTCCGTCGCCGGCGCGTCGGTGCGCTGGGAGCTCCGCCGGCTGGCCACCCTGTCGAGCGCCGCGACCTTCGGCGATCCGTCGAGGCTCGATCGGTCGGCCGCCGATGCCGCCATGTATCTCGGCGCAGTGGAAGCGGCAATCGGTGAAGAACGTTCGAGATGGCAGCGACTTCGGTGGCGTCTGAGTGTGCGCTCGCTGCGGTCGTCCACCCGCTCGCCCGTCACGGTGTAGACGAGCGGCGCCGGGGGTCGCGACTAACCCTCGACCGACGTGGCGGTCGCGGAGGCCGTCGTGGTGCTCGCTGGCGTCGGCACGGTCTCGGTGGTCGGCGTGGCGACGGTGTTCTCGGACGTCGGCGGCGGATCCGTGCTGTTGGTCGACGGCACCGTCGTCGTTGTGGTCGTGGTGGTGGTGGCTTCCGGGATCACCGTCACCGTGACCGTGGCGATCGGAGACAGGTCGCTGCCATCGGTGACGCGGTAGGTGAAGCTGTAGGTCCCAGTGTCATCGGTGTCCACGGTGACCCGCAGACCGTCGCGCGTCGAGACCACGCCGGCTGGGTCATCGAACTCATCGATCGAGACTTGATCGCCGTCGGGGTCGCCGGCGTCGAGCACGAACGCTTCGGCGATGTCGACCTCGACCGTGATTACCTGATCGCGGGCAAATGGCGACTGGTTGATCTGCGGCCCCGCGACGGTCACCGTCGCCGGACTCGAACGATCACCATCGGCGTCTTCGACGACATAGGAGAACGTCGCGGTTCCTTCCGCGTCACCGGGATCGACCGAAACGGATCGCCCATCGGGGCTGAGCGCAACCGAGCCCGGCCTCCCGTCGGTGAACACGATGGTCGACGGCACCTCGCGCACCCGCAGTTGACCGTCGGGACCATCTGGGTCGGTGTCGTTGGCCGTCAGATCGATCGTCGCAGGGTTGCCGCTCGACACGTCGATCTGATCGGCGTTCGCCACCGGGGACGCATTGGTCACGGTGACCGCAATCGGGACGGTACCGGTCAGCCCGCCGGGGTCGGCGACGACGATGGAGAACTCCGTGATGCCGCGTGGTGCCCCCTCGTCGGGGCGTATCAGCACGACACCGTCTGCGACACCGACCCAACCCGGGGCGCCGACCACGTCGGCGATCGAGAGCGCTTCGTCGTCGGAGGCCAGCGACCCGACTGGCACTTCTTGTACCGCGCCCCTGCCGAGCCTGAATGCCTGTGGCTGCACCGCAGGCGGCTGGTTGACGTCGATCGTCACGACACCGCTCGCTCGCTGCCGACAGCCGTTGACCACGCCGTAGGTCACGGTGACATTGCCGTTCTCACCGGGCGGTGGCGAGTACACGCCGCCGGCAAGCCCTGCCGGGCTCGCGACGTCGACGATGGTGCCATTCGTCGAGAGCACTGCCAGGTCGACCGCCACCGGTTGCTGGTACCCGGTCTCGATGAACGCGTCCTGCGCGACGGGTGCCGACTCGGTGCACGGCAGGACAACGATCGACAGCGCTGCCGACGAAGTGAATTCGCCGTCGCTGATCTGATACGGAATCGATGTCGTACCGGATGCTCCCGGGTCGGCGGTGAACGTCACGCTGCGGTCGCCGTTCAGGCTGGCCGAACCGAGGTCGGGCGACGGTCCTCCGAGCAGGTTGACCTCGAGCGGGTCGCCGTCGGGATCGATGTCGTTGAACAAGATCGCTGTCGTCACCGTGCCGCCGTTGGCAACCTCGGCAAGGTCGTTTACCGCCTCGGGCGCCCGGTTGAGCGGCTCCAGCACCGACAGCGTGATCACCGAAGATGCCGTGAGACCTTCGCCGTCGGCGATGGTGTAGTCGGCCACGAGGTCGCCGACGAAGTCCTCAGCGGGGGTCATCGTGACGAGCGACCCCGAGCGCGTCGCCGAACCATCGCCTGCCACCAGCTCGACCGAAACCAGTTCCAGACCACCGACCGTGTCGTCGGGATCGACGTCGTTGTCCAGCGGCGCGAATCCGGTCGGTCCACCCGGTCCGAATACGGTGCGCTGATCCGGCAGTGCGATCGGCGGCTCGTTGATGGGCTCGACGACGATCACCGACAACCGCCCCAAGCTGATCGCGCCATCGGCGTCGCGCACCTGGTAGTTGATCAGCGCGGGACCAAGCTCGAGTCCTGCGGTGAACGTGATCGTTTTGCCGTCGCGCACCGCCGTGCCGAGCGACGGCGCCGTCGACGACACGACGGTCAGCGCGGCATCATCGCCGTCGGGGTCGGTGTCATTGCTCGTGACGTCGATCGATGCCGTCGTCTCTTGCTCGACCGTCAGCCGGTCGCTCACGGCGTTCGGCGGTTCGTTCATCAACTGCGGTTGACGCACCGAGATGACAATCGACGCACTCGCGCGCAGGCCCCGGGCGTTGGACACCTCATAGGTGCAGCGGAACGCCCCCGAGCGCCCGGCCGGCGGATCGAAGCGGACCTGGTTGTCGACTGTGACGACGGCCATCCCACCGGCTGGACAGCCGGGACGGCCAGCAAGGGTCGGCCGACTGCCACTCGGGTCTCCATCGTTGCGCAGCACGTCGATCGTGACCGGCGTGTCGACGAACGTGAACGTCGAGTCGTCGCGCGCAAACGGCGGTGCGGCAAGTGCCTCGGGGAGCACGGTCACCGTCACGTCTCCGCTCACCTCGTGACCGTTGCCATCGCTCACCGTGTACGAGAACCGCGCGTTGAGTTCGTCGTCGTCGAGTGTGGCCGGCGTGAATTGCAGACGGTCGGTCCCGAGCACGTCGACGCGACCGCGTTCACCTTCGGGCGACGTGGCCTCGACAATCACCAGCGGATCTCCGTCGGGATCGACGTCGTTGACCAGAACGTCGAGCACCACCGATTCGCCAACGACCGCCTTGGCGGTGTCTGCAGTGACCACGGGTGGTCGGTTCGGTTCGATGTCGTCGATCACTCCGACCAACACGGCGCCGCGCGCCGTATGATCGAACCCATCGGAGATCACGTACTCGAACGGCAACAGCTCAGTTGCGCCGGGCCCGGCGGTCACCGCCAGCTGCTGGCCCTCGACCTCGACGAGGAGGCCGTCGGGAAGCGGCTCGACCACGTCCAGCTCGAGCCGATCGCCGTCGGGATCGATGTCGTTGACGAGCACGGGCAACACGGTCCGCACGCCTCGTCTGAGACGCAGTGCGTCGGGCTGCGCCATCGGCGGGCGGTTGGCGTCGGCACTGCTGGCAACCTCGACGGTGACCTCGACGTCGTCTCCGAGCGCGTCGAGCACGTCGAGCGGGCGGTACGTGAAGCGGGCGGTCCCCTCGAAGCCCTGAGATGGAGCGAAGCGCAGTGCTGGGAGTCCCGATGGGCCGACGGTTTCGGTGACTTCTCCGATGGCCGACGCCCCGACTCCGTCCGGTGGTGCGAACGACCCGATACTCAACGAGTCGCGCTCAGGGTCGACGTCGTTGCGCAAGACGTCGACGACGACCGCCACACCCGGGCCCGTGTCGGCTTCGTCAGCGATACCCACCGGTGATCCGTTCGTAGCATCGACGGGTAGCAGCTCGACGACGACCGCAGACTCGGCACTGCTGCCGTTTCCGTCGACGATCGTGTACGTGAACTCGTCGAGCCCGACGTAGCCGTCCTGTGGTGTGTACACCACGGTCGAGGCGGTGCCGATCTCGACGGAACCGTGGGCGGCGCGACCCACCTCCGAGACCACAATCGCCTCACCGTCGGGGTCATAGTCGTTGGCGATCACCGAGATGGCCACGCTGGCGCCTGTACGCGCCGTCACGGCGTCGGGCATCGCCACGGGAGGATCGTCGACGCCGTTGTCGTCGGGCTCGCGCTCCTCGGGCTCGACTGCCGACGACTCGTCCGCTTCTCCACCGGACCCGCGATTGGACTCACCTTCGTCGACGACGTCGCCGTCCTCGCCGAGGACGAGGATGCCCATTGCGTTCTTGTCGACCGCCTCGATACCCCACGGGTTGACCGCCCACACGAAGTCCCCGGCAACGTCGTCGACCCACACGAGATCGACGGTCGACGCGACTGACAGGTTGGCGTCGCTGCGCACGGTGACAGCGACGTCATCCAGGATCTCGCCGCGGCGCCAGTCGAACCGAACAACGGCAGTCGGGCCGCGCTCGACGAGCGCGGCCGCGTCACCGGCGATCGCCAGCGTGTCGCCGCCCCCGGCTCCAAGACCAGCCACGGTGGCCGTCTCGTCGATGCCACGAGCGGAGACGCACCAGAGTGTGTCCCCGCTCCCGACCCATGCGCAGCGTCCCGGCGGGCCGGGTTGCTGCAGTACAAGCTCGCTCGGATCGACGTCGGTCGGCAGCTGCTGCCACACTCCGTCGACACCCACGAGGACACGCCGTGCGTCTCGGTCGAGCAACACTGGGGTGTTGCCGAGAAGCGAGAGCTCGCCATCGATGACCGCAGGGTCGTACCGCTCGACCGATGTCGATGTCGTCCGTCGTAAACCGCCGTCGACCACTGACCACACGCCACCGTCAGGCGCGACGACCGCCGCTGCTCCTGCGACGACGTCGAAGCCGATCGTCTCTCCGTCGGCCGGTACGACAGAGCCGGCATCGGTCAGCGGGTCGACCACCACAAGGCCAACCTGGCCAACCCCGGTGAGCGCGTCGCCGCGACCGAGCGTGGGCAAGCTCAGCGGTGAGCCGAGTCGCAGCTCGACCGTATCGATGGCCCGGGTCTCTGCGGTCGCATCGTTGATCAAGAAGGCACCAGCAGCACCCTGTGCGATCGTCAATGGTTCACCTGACACCTCAGTGTCGAGGCTGGCCAAGGGGCGCCCACCGAAGCCGTCGATCAACACGACCCGTCCGGTCGGCTGGTGGACGAACCAGCGTGTTGCGCGCGCCGTGGCGGCATCGACCGACTCGACTCCATCGCTGCGCACGATCACGACAACAGCCCCCAGGGCAGCCACGACTGCCAAGAGCGCCGCCACGACGTGGCGCCACGACACGGTGTTCGGCGTCATCGAACGGGCCAGACTAGGGCGCGCGTCGAGGTGACAGTCCTCACGCGGCAGACAGTCGGTTGGCGGACCCCCACGCGGTGGATATCGGCACGGTCCGGGACCAGCTTGAGCAAGAGACCCGCACTCCGCCGAGCCCCTACGATGCGCTTCGATGGAGTTCGTCGTGCGCACCCCACACGGCGACGCCGACATCCGTCTCGACCCCGCTGCACCGAGCGAGGTCACCCTCGGTGAAGTGGTCGCCGACGTCACCGGCCAGGCCATCCCGCGCGTCGTCAACGTCGACGATCGGGCAGTAGAGGCCAACCGCCCGGTCCGCGATGTCGTCCAGCGCGGCTCGGTGGTCGACACCGATCCCCGCCATGCGATCGATGATCGAGACGGCGTGGTGCTGACGACCACAGCCGGACCCGGCACCACACGCGCAGTCGCGCTCGAACCGGGCACGTATCGACTCGGACCCGGCCGCCGGGTGAACGCCGCCGAACTCGCCGAAGCACCTGTGCAGACCGCAGCGGTGATCATCAACGCCGATGCGCAGCACAACGTCACTGTTCGCCCTGGCGACGGCGCCGCGACGCCGCTGCTCGGCGGACACGCCGTCGACGGACCCATCCCGTGGCCGCATCACCGCGACCACGACCCGGCGGTAGGACATCTCGTCGTCGGTGGACGCAGCTTCCGCTTGGATTCCCAATCGTCTCGCCGGACCCGAACGGAGCATCAAGCGGGCCAGAGCGCCAGGATCGGCCTCGAGATCGGTGTCGGCATCGACACCGCCGGCGAACCCCAGACGATCGACCCCACCCGCGGCATCGCGATCGCGGGTCCACGAGAACTCGCGATCGACGCCCTGTGCAGCGCATGTCTCGCGCTGGCCATGACCCGCGACTCGAACACGACCTCGATCGTCGTCGTGACGACCGACGACAACGCGGCGCGATGGGAGTGGGTCAAGTGGCTCCCGCACGCGCGCCTGGGTTCGACCGTGGAGCTGCTCGTCGGCGACGCAGCCGTTACCAATTGGATCGGCGGCCGGGGCGAGCGCTCCTCGACTGCGCACGCCACCACGACCTTGCTCGTCGTCGACGCACCCGCAACCTGGCGCCGCCAAGACGGAGTCCTGCGAACAACCGTGATCGATCCGCCCACCGATGTTGTGCTCGTGCTGACCACGCCACATAGCGACGACGCCCCCGCGGCGACTGCCGTGACGTTGACGCTCCTCGACGACCGGCCCGGCGAGATCGTCGACGCCGACGGCACCGTGCGGTCGCTGCTGCCCAGGCTGTTGGACTCCACCGTCGCGGAGTCCCTCGCACGATCAGTCTCGGCGGCCGCCGACATCCCGGACACGCCGCCGATCGAACCGCCCGACCTCCTCGATCTCCTCGACGTGCGGCCGCCAGCTGGTTGGATCGTTGCAATCGGACGCCGTGGCAACGCTCCACTGACGATCGACCTCACCGATGGGCACAACCTCGACATCGTTGCGCCCCGGCTCGCACTGGCCACCGACCTGGCGACGACGATCGTGCTGTCGCTGTGCTTTTCCCAGCCGCCAGAGGAGCTGTGGGTCATCGATGCCACGGGCCCCGGCCACACCGCGGTTCCCGGCATTGCGGGTATCCCCAACCTCGTGCTCGACACGGTCGACCCGAGCCATCTCGACCGTCGTTTCCGACAACGCCTCGAAGCGCTGTTGCGAGCCCCCATGCGTCCAGCGCGGGTCATCCTCGTCGTTGCCGATTCCGCCGACGGCACACGGGCAGCCGAGATCGCCGAGCTCGCGGCCCTCGCCGACGGCCACGACCGCCTCACGCTGCTGTCGATTCGCGAGCGCGTCAACGGCGTGCCCAAGCTGGCGGATCGTGCGCTCGCGGCCGCCGCAGGGACGCGCCTGGCAGTGTTCGAACGAGCAGGCGTCCGCAGCGCAACGGTCATCGACAACGACTCGCCCGCGCTGTGGTTCACCCCACACACGCCGCGCCAGACGTCTGCCAGCGGCGTCGCGCTCCCCTTTGTTGTGGCGCGGCCCTTCACCGCGCTCGAGCGACGCCTGCAACGCCGCATCGATCGCGCCGCCACTGCGCCGCCCGACGTGGCACGCGCGGCACAGATGCTGTGCGACGCCGTTCCAGCGAACCGCATGGTGCCGCAACTCGAGCCCCCCACGGTCCCCCGCTCCACCGACGCAGCAACCTTGCGCAAGCACCATCCGGGCGACGGAGTGCCCATCGGATGGTGCGATCGCCCCGACCTCAACACACCGGACGTCTGGTGGTGGCAACCGGGGCGCAGCCTCCTCATCGTCGGCTCGGAGCGATCGGGAGTACAAGAGGTCTTCGGGACCCTGATCGGCGGCGTCGGCGAGCGGCTGGCTCCCGACGACGTCCCGATCATCGCCGCGCTGGCCAACCAGAGCACGCGTCGGGCCGTCGCGCGGCTCGAGCACTGCCGGCTCGTCGCCGATCCCGCCGATCCGCTCGCGATGATCGGCGTCGTCGATGCGCTGTTGTCGCTCGATGAAGAGTCGTATGAGCAACCACTGGTACTCATCGACGATCTCGCGGCCGTCCGCGCTGCGCTCGAGGGACCCGATGCGGCCCGGTTCGATAACGCACTGCGCCTGGTTCAACGCGGCGGCACCGGGGTCGTCGCGACCGTCTCGACGATTGCCGACGCCGGTTCCTTGGACGACGCCGATCGTCGTGCGATCGGCCATCTCGACGATCCCGACGAGGCGTTCCGGCTCGGGGTGCCCGACGATGTCGGCGCATCGAGTGGGCAGTACTGGCTGCTGCCCGACGCGACGATCGGCGTGGTGGCGACCAGCGGCAGCGCGGCGGTCGAGCGCGACGGAGCACCCGATCAACAAGTAGGTCGACAATGACCGACGAAGGCACCGCCCGCCGCGGTGCCGGAGTCGGCCTCGAGGTCACATCCGCCACCGTGCGCGGCGTACGTCTGGATGAGGGCGCGCTTGCGGCGGCTGTCGAGATCGGGATCGCTGCGCCGCCGACCGATCGATCGCTCGTCGACGCGCTCGTCATCGCCCGCGCCGAACTCGACGCTGGTCACGAGCCGACCAGACTGGCGACATTCCCGCCGGGGGCCACATTGCAACGACGCGACGTCACCGGCCTGACCGGTGCGGAGTTGAACACCGTGCGCCACGGCTTCTCCGAACAGGACGGGATCGGGTCGACAATGATCGTCGACGATGGCCCTCGGCGTTGGTTGATGGTGATCGGATGGGACGACGCACGCGTCCGTCAACTCGAACAGCTCACCGAGCTGGCGGGGTTCGCCGACGTCACCGTCGAACCCAGTCCAATGGCGATGATGCACACCGCTCCAGCCGACGTCACGCGCAGTATGCGAGTTGCTGCACCGGCTGAGGCGTTCGCCGTTGTGCACGGCAGCGACGGACCGATCGCCGCGGCGTCGGTCGACGGCGTGGGGATCATCGCACCCGAGCTGGCTCAGCGTCGTGATCCGGTGTCGCCGACCTGGTTCGACGAACTGGTCGAACCACCCCTGCTCGCCGCGGAGCTCACCCAACTCGGCATCGCCGAGCCGGGCGGGACGATCGCGATCCGCATCGGCGACGCGGCGTATCCCGAGTATCCCGACGCCGACGTGCGGGCGGCACGTCGTCAATGCGTTGCGCTGGGCGCGGCGATCGGCGCTGCCGGGTTCAGTGGCCCGCTGCGCCCGGTCGACACCGTCAATGCGACGACCCCCTACAACACCGTGACCGACGTCCGCTATCCATGGGCCATCGAGCGGGTCCCCGCCTCGACCGATCCAACGACCGGGGAGCTCTCCAGACCGCCTCGTCGTCGAACGCTCCTACGGCGGCGGCGGTGAGATTGACGTCGTCTCGTGGGTGCCGATCGGACGCAAGGTGCGATCAATCGCGATCGAAGATCGAGGGGCGCTCGCCGAATACTGCGACCGCTTGTCGCAGCGGGACCAAGTCGCCGCCGCGGCCCTCGGCCGCCTCGAGCGCATCTTCGGCGACCCGCCGCACCTCGGCCAACTCATCTCGCAACGCGGCGTTCTCCACTTCGAGCTGCATCACCCGGCGAATTCCTTCGAGGTTCATCCCCTCGTCGGTGAGCTGGGAGATCCGGCGCAGGAGTGCGATATCGGCATCGGAGTAGCGCCGGTTGCCACCTTGCGTGCGGGCCGGGGTGACCAGACCGCGCCGCTCATAGATGCGCAACGTCTGCGGGTGCATTCCGGCCAGCTCGGCGGCGACCGAGATCACGTAGACCGCATGCGTTGCCGAACGCTCGACGTGGGTGCGATCTCTGCTCATGCCAACGATGCCCTCGGGTTCACGGTAGTCGCCTCGGCCAGCTGCTCGAGAGCCACACGTTGCTCATCGCTCAACTCAGTGGGTACGGCCACGTTGACCGTCACGATCAGGTCGCCGGTGGCCGACTTCGTCTGGATCCCGCGACCCTTGACGCGATGACGACTCCCGGTTGGCGTGCCCGGCTTCAGTCGCAACGTGACCCGCGGGCCCTCGAGCGTCGGCACATCGATCTCGCCGCCGAGCGCCGCCTCGGCGAAGGTCACCGGCACGGCCACGGTCAGATTGTTGCCCTGCCGACCGAACAGGTCGTGCGGCATCACCTTCAACTCGACCAGCAGATCGCCGGCCGGTCCACCGTTGCGCCCCGGACCGCCACGGCCTTTGAGTCGAATCGTCTGTCCGTCTTTGACCCCGGGGGGGATGCGCGTCTTGACCTCGCGTTGGCGCTTCTCGGTGCCGACTCCATGACATGAGGGGCACGGATCCTCGATGCGCACGCCTTGTCCCTGGCACACCCGACACGGCGACGAGAACGAGAACAACCCTTGGTTGTCGTCGACGACGCCGCGGCCGCCACAGCTCGAACACAACGTGGGGCTGGTTCCTGGGCGGGCGCCCGATCCGTTGCAGGTCGAGCACTGCGCATCGGTGGTGAGGTAGAGGGTGGTAGTGATGCCCGTGACGGCGTCGTCGAAGTCGATCGTCAACTGGGCGGTGATGTCGTCGCCGCGTCGTGGTCCAACACCGGCCGGACCACTCTGACCGCCCGGCGCCGGTCCGCCCCGTCCGCCACGGCCGAACAGGTTGCCGAAGAGATCGCCGAGACCACCTTCGTCGCCGACGTTGAACCGGAAGCCACCCTGGCCGCCGCCGGGCGCTCCACCCATCCCGCCGACGGGGCCCATGTGGCGGACCTCGTCGTACTCGGTTTTCTTCTCCTCGTCGCCCAGCACGTCGTACGCCGCGGAGACCTGCTTGAAGCGCTCCTCGGCGGCTTCGTCGCCGGGGTTCTTGTCGGGGTGCAGGTCACGGGCGAGCTTGCGATACGCCTTGGTGATGTCCTTGGCCGAGGCGTCGTCGTCGACGCCCAGGATCTTGTAGTAGTTGGTCTCGAACCACTCTCGTTGTGGAGCCATCGTCGGTCACCTCCTCGGGTGTGTGCTGCTGTGCGTTCTGCTCCCGGTCGGCCACCGCGATGATCGCCAGCGGCACGCCGGCTGCGCGCTCAATCCGTCGTCTTCACCATCGCCGCTCGGAGCACTTTGCCCTTCCACGTGTATCCACTGCGCAGCACCTCGGCGACGACCGGTTCTCCACCGCCGGCGGGCTCGTGGGCAACGGCCTCGGCGACCTCGGGGTCGAACGGCGCACCGTCGAGGTCGACCGGCTCGAGGCCCTGCTTCTTGAGCTCAACCAACATCTGGTTGAGCAACGGACCGACCTCGTCGGGGTGGCGAAGGTATGCGGCTTCTGCGGCGTCGAGCACGGGCAGCAACGCCTCGGCCAGCCGTCCTGTGGCCCGGTCGGCGTCGGCCTGCGATTGCGTTTGCATCCGTCGCCGGTAGTTGTCGAAGTCGGCCTGCACTCGTTGGGCCATCGCTCGGTACTCCTCGCGCTCACCGAGGAGCGCCTCGACGTCGACGTCGGAGAAGTCCGGCGCCGAGGCGGCGTCGTCGACCAACTCGTCGATGTCGTCGATGTCGGCGATGTCGCCATCGCCCGTGCCGTCGGGCACTCGGCGCGGGGCCGGCGGGGCACCCGGTGCGGGCCGCGGGATCGACGACGTGATGTCGTCGATCTCGCTGGCCCGCTCAGTGCCGTCGTCGGCTGCGCCGATGGTGTCGTCGTGAGTCATGTCGCGCTCGCTTCGCTGGTCGCGAGGCGCGTCACTTCTCTTCGTCGACGACTTCCGCGTCGACGATGTCGTCGTCGTCGACAGCGCCAGCACCAGTGTCGCCGGGTTCCTGGCCCGACGCCGACGAACCCGCGGCGTTGGCATCCTTCGATGCGGCCTCGTACAGCTTCTGGCTGAAGGCCTGGCTGGCCGACATCAGCGTCTCGGTCGCAGTCTTGATGGCATCGTTGTCGTTGCCCTCGAGCGCTGTCTTCAGGTCGGCGAGCGGCTGCTCGACCGCCTGCTTCTCGTCGGCCGACACGTTGTCGCCCTGCTCACGCAGCACCTTTTCGGTCTGGTACACGAGCGAATCGGCGTTGTTACGCACCTCGGCCTCTTCACGACGCTGACGATCCTCGTCGGCATGCGACTCGGCGTCTTTGACCATCTGGTCGATGTCGTCCTTGTCGAGGGTCGACTGTCCCGTGATGGTCATCGACTGCTCTTTGTTGGTCGCCCGGTCCTTGGCGGACACGTGAACGATGCCGTTGGCGTCGATGTCGAAGGTGACCTCGATCTGGGGAACGCCGCGCGGTGCGGGCGGCAGATCGACGAGCTGGAACTTGCCGAGCGTCTTGTTGTAGCTGGCCAACTCGCGCTCACCCTGGAGCACGTGAATCTCCACCGACGGCTGGCTGTCCTCAGCTGTGGTGAACACCTCGGTGCGCTTGGTCGGGATCGTGGTGTTGCGCTCGATGAGGCGCGTCATCACGCCGCCCTTGGTCTCGATGCCGAGGCTGAGCGGAGTCACGTCGAGCAACAGCACGTCTTTCACATCGCCGCGCAACACGCCGGCCTGGACGGCCGCACCGATGGCGACGACCTCGTCGGGGTTGACGCTCTTGTTCGGCTCTTCGCCCGTCATCGACTCGACGAGTTCACTGACGGCGGGCATCCGGGTCGAGCCGCCCACGAGGATCACGTGGTTGAGATCGCCCTTGCTGACGCCGGCGTCCTTCAAGGCCTGCTCGAACGGCACCCGGCAGCGCTCGATCAGATCGGCGGTCATCTCTTGGAACTTCGAGCGGCTGAGGCTCTCGTCGAGGTGCAGCGGACCGTCGGCGGTCGCCGTGATGAACGGCAAGTTGATCTGCGCCTGCTGGACCTGGCTGAGCTCGATCTTGGCCTTCTCGGCCGCTTCCTGCAGACGCTGGGCGGCCATGCGGTCTTGACTGAGGTCGACACCGTGGGCTGCCTTGAACTGCTCGACGAGCCAGTCGACGATGCGCTGGTCCCAGTCGTCGCCGCCGAGGCTGGTGTCGCCGTGGGTCGACTTGACCTCGAACACGCCGTCGCCGATCTCCAGGACCGAGACGTCGAAGGTCCCGCCACCGAGGTCGAACACGAGGACGGTCTCGTCCTCGGTTCCCTTGTCGAGGCCGTACGCCAGCGCAGCAGCCGTCGGCTCGTTGATGATCCGCAGTACCTCGAGGCCGGCGATCGTGCCGGCTTCTTTGGTCGCGGTGCGCTGCGCATCGTCGAAGTACGCGGGGACGGTGATGACGGCCTGGTTGACCGTGTCGCCGAGGTACGACTCGGCGTCGCGCTTGAGCTTCATCAGCGTGCGGGCAGAGATCTCCTGGGGGGTGTACTGCTTGCCGTCGACGTCGTCGGACTTCCAGCTCTCGCCCATGTGGCGCTTGATCGAGCGGAAGGTGCGATCGGGGTTGGTGATCGCCTGGCGCTTGGCGACCTCGCCGACGAGCACTTCGCCGGTCTTCGAGAAGGCCACGACGGACGGCGTCGTACGGCTTCCTTCAGCGTTGGGGATGACGACCGGGTCGCCACCTTCGAGCACGGACACGACGGAGTTGGTGGTGCCGAGGTCGATGCCGACTGCCTTGGCCATTGGGGGCTCCTTTGCGGACTGTTGCGGGGATTGTTGCGGGGGCTGTTGCATCCGAAGATCGGATGACAGTCACGCTACGGCTGGCCGGACCTGATCGCAACTCATCACGCATGTTTCTTGAGTCGTATGCACTCAATAAATGAGACAGTCGACGAGGGTTCTCAGTCTGTTTCGCGATCTCCCAGGTCAGATGGCCCGAACGCGTCCGGCAGGAGGTCGCCGACCGTCCGGACCAACACTGCTTCAGCGTCCACCAGCACGCTGTGGACGACGACGTCACGAGCCGCGAACTCACTGAGTCGCTGCCGGCATCCACCACACGGGCTCCCGGGCCGGTCGCCGTCGGTCAACACGACCACTTCTTCGATGCGTCGACCACCGAGTGCCACCATCGCGGCGATGGCACCAGCCTCGGCGCATGTGCCGAGGGGGTAGGCGGCGTTCTCGACATTGGCTGCCGCGACGATCCCAACGTCGGTGCGCAGCGCAGCACCGACCCGATATCCCGAGTACGGACAGTACGCCTCGGCGTGGACCCGACGGGCCGCAGCGACGAGCTCGTCGGACGGTCCGGTCACATTGGCAATGATCCCACGTTTGACATTCGCCAGGCATCATGCTGGTGGGTGATGCAGCTGTACCTACGCGATGCGCTCCCCGCAGATGTCGACGGTTTGCTCGCGTTGTTGTCGGGCGGCCGGCTCGTCGAAGGCGACGACAGCCCGATCAACCTTCCCGCCGATATGGCCAGCTTCGTCGATGCGATTCGTGAGATCGACCGCACCGACGGGACGTACCTGATGGTCGCCGACCTCGGTGGTCGTTTGGTCGGCATGCTCCAGCTCATCACGTTTCGCCACCTGCAGCACCGTGGCGGTCGCTGCGCCGAGATCGAGAGCATGCACGTGGCCTCCGACATGCGCGGCCAAGGCGTCGGTGGACGGCTCCTCGACCACGCCGTCGAGCGGGCCTGCGAGCTGGGCTGCTACCGCGTGCAGCTCACCAGCAACGTCGACCGTCCCGACGCCCACCGCTTCTACGAAGCCCACGACTTCGTATCGAGCCACAAGGGCTACAAGCGCTACCTCAAGCGATAGGACTCATCCCAGCACTTGCCTGTCACACCGCGCCGCACAACGTGTCACCCGTGCGATCAAGTCCGCTTCACCGACAGCGATAGCGAACGGTGTGTCAGTCACCCCGCCACGGCACTCGCTCAACGGCGCCGACATCGCACCGCCCACCCTGCGGTCGAGGGACGCCGCGCTGGTCCTCGCCGGCGCACACCGTCGCTGAGCGAGGAATCTGGTTGAGCAGCGGCGACCCGCGCTGCGGCTCCATCGTCGGCGTCGGCCCACCGTTGTCGGTGAGCCCTCCGAGTCGTGCGTCGTCGCCGTTGACGACATCGTGCGCTCCGTACCCGAGCCCGCACGTGTCCGAGCCTTGCTCGAAGTTGAAGCCGCCGGAGTCGGTTCGTGCCACGACGCAAAGCGGGCCGCCCAACGACGCCGGAGCGATCACCGAACTAACCGTAGAGAAGTCGATTGCGTCGATGGCTGATGACTCGGTGCCCTGGTTCTCCGCGACCGTGGCATAGGTCAGCTCGACGGCGGTGCCGATGACGCCGGCCCGACCGTTCTCCGCGAGATTGTCGGCAATCGTCGAATCGTCGACGGTGACCCGACCGTGTGCCGTGCTGACGCCGGCACCGTCGCCGGCGGCCGAGTTGTCGGCCACCGTCGACGCCTGCACGTTGATGTTGCCGATCGTGACGCTGATCCCGACCGAGCTGCCGTTGTCCGCCGCGTTGCCCGACACCGAGCTGTTGATCAAGGTGACGTCGCCGTCCACCACCGTGATGCCCACATCGTCGGGGTATCCCCCAGTGCCGACCGCGACGTTGTTGTCGACAGCGGACTCGTCCAGGTGCACATCGGTGCGGTCGTACGTCAAGATGCCGAGGCCTCCCTGACCCTTGTTGTCGGACACCGAGGAGCGAACCAACTCCAACGCGTTGGTCGTCTCGTCGCTGCCACCGTCGAGCACGATGCCGGCGTTGGCGTCGAACACGACGTTGCCGTCAACGCTGCTGTCGGTGAGCAGACCAGATGCACCGTTGGTGATCACGATGCCGGCGTTCGATCCAGCTTCGTTCTCGTTGACCGAGCTCGACGTAAGGGCCACGTCGCCGCCGGCGAAGATGCCCGAAACGCTGAACTCTGCGACGTTGCCGTTCACTTCGGAGTACTCCATGTCGACGCCACCCATGGCGTAGATCCCGGCATAGGGCGTGCCGTTCGCGGACAGGTTGTTGTTAACCGACGAATGGCGCATCGTGACCAGGCCGTTGGCGTCGTTCATCCAGAGGCCACTACCGCCGTCACCGTCGACACCGTTGTTGTCCACGTGGGAGTTGATCAACGTGATCGAACCCGCGGCGTAGATGCCGCCACCGGCACCGCTCGCGGTGTTGTCGGTAAGGGTCGCGTCGACGAGCGTGACGGTGCCGGATGCCATGATGGCGCCACCGTTGCCTGCGTGGCGGTCGCGCACCGAGTTGCCGTCGAACATGGTGACGTCGCTCACCACGAGTTCGTCAGCGCTGTCGTGGAGGAGCACACGATTGCCGGGACAGGTCTGCTGGATAGAGGAGCCGTTGCCGACGATGATCAGCTCCTCGGCGGACGTCAGCTGACCGCCTGCTGTGCAGGTCAGTTGATAGGTCTTGTCTCTTTCGAGGAAGATCGTCGCAGCTCCACTCGTGGCGTTGGCCTGTGCAAGCGCATGACGCAGCGAACCGGGGGCGCCATCCTCGGTGGTCGTCACGAGGAAGAAATCCTTTGTCTCGGCGCCTTGGACGGCGCCGGCGGCGGCGCCGATGCCCAGCGCCGACGCGGCCGCCAGTGATGCGGCACTGGCGGCGAACTGACGATGTGTCCGTGAGCGGTGTGCCATGGTTCTCCAACTCGGTGACGTGAGGAACGAATAGCTGCTCAAATTACGGAACCCGTAGTTCACATAGACGGCAGGTCTCGTATTTTTTAGGGTCGTTTCAGACTGCCGACCACGTCCCCTTGGTCTCGAGCGGTCCCGGTCGCGTGATCACCTGGTCGCTGCGACCACCTGGGCCGCCTGCACATGCAGCGCCGCAGGCTCCAGACGCAGCTCCGGCGACGTCGGCGCCTCGTACGGATCGTCGATGCCGGTCATGCCGGTGATCACACCGGCCCGTGCCTTGGCGTACAGCCCTTTCGGGTCGCGTTGTTCACACAACTCGAGCGGCGTGTCGACGAACACCTCGACGAACGACAGTCCGGCGGCCTCGTGCATCGCCCGTACGTTGTCGCGGTCGGCGCGGTACGGGGAGATCACCGGCACCAGTACAACGAGCCCGGCATCGGTCATCAGCCGGGCCACCTCGCCGATGCGACGAACGTTCTCGGCACGGTCGGCTGCGGAGAATCCCAGATCCGCGTTCAGGCCGTGGCGCACGTTGTCGCCGTCGAGCAGATAGGCGGGACGGTCGGCGGCCAACAACTGCTCGGCGACCGCGTTGGCGATGGTGGACTTGCCGGACCCGGACAGTCCCGTGAACCACACGGTTGCGCCACGCAGGCCGTGCGTCGACCACCGCTGTTCGCGACCGACCACCGTGTCGTGCCACACGATGTTGTGCTGCGCGGGTGTACGGCTCACCGGCGTGTCGCCGATCGACTATGTGTTCGTGCGGCGGACCATGCCGCCGGCGACAGTCTGATTCGTCGACTCGTCGATGAGGATGAAGCTGCCTGTCACGCGGTTGCGCCGGTAGTCGTCGACGAAGATCGGCTCGGTGCAGCGCAGCACGGCGCGGCCGATCTCATTCATCTCCAAGGTGGTCGCCTCTTCGTCGCGACGCATCGTGTTGATGTCGAGGCGGTATCGCAGATCGGTGACCATCGCTCGTACGGTGCGCGTGGTGTGCTTCAGCGTGTAGATCGTGCGCGGCGTGAGCGACGCGGTGGAGTCCATCCAGCAGATCATCGCTTCGAGGTCCTGAGTGACCTCGGGACGGTTGTGCGGCCGGCAGATCATGTCGCCGCGCGAGACGTCGAGATTGTCGGCGAGCCGCACCGTGACGGCATCGCCTGGGCGAGCTTCGGCGACACCCGAGCTGCCCTCGGCGAGCGAGTCGTACGTGTCGATTCCTGCAACCGTCGTTTCGAGACCCGACGGCAACACGACAACCTCGTCGCCGGCTTTCATGGCACCTGCCGCCGGCGTGCCGGCGTAGCCGCGGTAGTCCTGATGGGCGGTGGTGTGCGGACGGATCACGTACTGCACCGGGAAGCGGGCATCGATGAGATTGTCGTCGCTGGCCACGTACAACGTCTCGAGATGGTTGAGGAACGTCGAACCCTCGTACCACCCCATGTTCGGGGAACGATCGACGACGTTGTCGCCCTCGAACGCCGACATCGGGATGAACGTCACATCACGCAGCTCAAGTTTCTGGGCGAACTCGGTGAACTCGGCACGGATCTCGTCGAATCGCTCCTGGCTGTAGTCGACGAGGTCCATCTTGTTGACGGCGATCACCAAGTGCGGAACACCGAGCAGCGACACGAGCAAGCTGTGGCGGCGAGTCTGCTCGACCACACCGTTGCGAGCATCGATCAACAACGTGGCCAGGTCGACCGTCGACGCACCGGTGATCATGTTTCGCGTGTACTGAATGTGTCCCGGGCAGTCGGCGATGATGAAGTTGCGGCGCGGCGTCGAGAAGTAGCGGTAAGCAACATCGATGGTGATGCCCTGCTCGCGCTCGGCCCGGAGTCCGTCGGTGAGCAGCGCAAGGTCGACGTAGTCGTTGCCGCGCTTCTTGCTGACGGCTTCGACGTGTTCGAGCTGATCTTCGAAGATCGACTTCGAATCGTGCAGCAGGCGACCGATCAGGGTCGACTTGCCGTCGTCGACGCTGCCAACCGTGGCGAAGCGAAGTGGTTCGAGTGGTGCGTTCATTCTCAGAAGTACCCCTCTAGGACGCAGCCGGCGAAGCGGCTGATGCCGCCGCCGTGCTGAACCGGTGTCTCGATTCCACCAGCCATCAGAAGTACCCCTCTACGACGCAGCCGGCGAAGCGGCTGATGCCGCCGCCGTGCTGAACCGGTGTCTCGATTCCACCAGCCATCAGAAGTACCCCTTGCGCTTGCGGTCTTCCATCCCGGCCTCACTCACGCGATCGTCGGCACGGGTGGCGCCGCGCTCGGTGATCCGGGCGACGGCGGTCTCCGCGACGATGTCGTCGACCGTGTAGGCGGCCGACTCGACGGCCGCAGTACACGTCGCGTCGCCGATCGTGCGAAAGCGCACCGTGGCCTCGAAAATCTCTTCCCCGTCGAGCATCTGTACGTGGCGGTTGACCGCCATCAGCATGCCGTCACGCGCGAACACCTCGCGACTGTGTGCGAAATACAGCGACGGCAGCGGCACGTCGCGCTCGTTGATGAACCGCCAGATGTCGAGCTCGGTCCAGTTCGATAGCGGAAACACCCGCAGGTGCTCACCCTTGCGATGGCGAGCGTTGTACAGGTTCCACAGTTCGGGGCGCTGGTTCTTCGGATCCCATTGACCGAACTCGTCACGATGGCTGTAGATCCGCTCCTTGGCGCGGGCCCGCTCTTCGTCGCGGCGACCGCCACCGAACACCGCGTCGAACCCGTGCTCGGCGATGGCGTCGAGCAACGTCACCGTCTGGAGCGGGTTGCGCGTCGCTCGCGGTCCCGTGTCTTCGCGGACCCGCCCGGCATCGATCGATTCCTGTACCGACGCCACCACGAGCTCGACACCGAAGTCGTCGACCGTGCGGTCACGAAACTCCATCAACTCGTCGAAGTTGTGGCCGGTGTCGACGTGCATGATCGGAAAC
Source organism: Actinomycetota bacterium (assembly GCA_039177505.1). Lineage (GTDB taxonomy): Bacteria > Actinomycetota > Acidimicrobiia > Acidimicrobiales > Ilumatobacteraceae > JABSQH01. The sequence continues at coordinate 170,231 of JBCDFR010000001.1, forward strand.
GGGATGCGGCCCGGGGCGAACGCTCGGTGCGCCAGGTGCAACATCACCACCGAGTCCTTGCCGCCGGAGAACAGCAGGACCGGTCGTTCGAACTCGGCGGCGACCTCACGGAAGATCGAGATCGCCTCGGACTCGAGAGAGTGAAGTGTCGTGGTCGACATGGTGGCCAGAGAGGCTACTGGCTCACAGCCCGATGAACAGCGGCACCACGATCGGCGTCACCACGACCGTCGCCAATGTCAGCGGTGCACCGACACGGGTGAAGTCACCGAAGCGATAGCCGCCGAGGCCGTACACCATCAGGTTGGTCTGGTAGCCGAGCGGCGACAGGAACGAGCATGACGCCCCGATCAGTGCGACGATGGCGAACGCACGCGGGTCGTACCCCGCATCGAGTGCGGTCGCTGTGGCGACGGGGAGCATCACTGCGGCGGCGGCATTGTTCGACAACACCTCGGTGAGCACCATTGTGGCGACGAGCACGGCAACGATCCGCCCGGTCTGACCGAATGGGTCGCCGATGGAACTCAACAACGCGGCGAACTCGCCTGCCAATCCACTCGCCGCCACCGCCGTGCCCAAGCTGATCGCCATAGCGATGGTCAGCACCACGTTGAGGTTGACCGCCCGGCGTGCCTCAGTCAGCGAGACAGCGCGTAAGGCGACGACCGCTCCGACCGCAAGCAACGAGGCTTCGAGCAACGTCAACGCGCCGGACACGGCGAGGACGACCATGGCGACGATCGCCGCTAACACGACGGCCGCGGAGCCGCGACGCGGCGGCGGGGCGGTCGACAGCGGGGCGACGACGGAGAAGTCGCTGTGCCCGCGGAACCGCCGCCCGAAGTCGGCCGTCGCCAGGAGCAAGAGCACGTCACCGGGCCGTAGCTCAACGGTGCCGAGCTTGCCCGGGACGTCGTCGTCGTGGCGACGAATCGCCAGGACCGCGGCGTCGTAGCGGGCGCGGAAACCGACGTCGCGCAGCGTCGAGCCTGCTAACTCGGAACGCTCCGACACCACCACCTCGAACAACCCGGTTCCGGGTCGCTCGAGTGCGCCATCGAGGTGGGGTCCCTCGGCGCTTGAGAGACCGCGGACCTCCATGAGGTCGACGATGTCGTCGACATCGCCGACGAAGTAACACACGTCGCCAGCACCGAGGCGGGTCTCGGGGCGGGCGGTCACGACTCGACCATCACGCTCGATACCGGCGAGGAACACGCCCGCCAGATCTCGCAATCCGGCTTCGTCGACCGTCTGACCGACCACGGAACCGTCACCGTCGACGCGCAGCGCCATCGTGTAACGCTGAGCGCGCTCGTCGAGCTCTTCAACGGGACGTCGCGCCGCGCGCAGACGCGGCGCGGTCACGACGAGCACCGCGATGCCGACGATCGCCACGGGGAGCCCGGCGCCTGTGATCTCGAACACGCCGAGCGGATCGTCCCCCGCAGCGACGAGCAGGTCGGACACCACCAGGTTCGTCGACGTACCGATCACGGTGATCACGCCCCCGAGCACTGCGGCGAACGACAACGGCATCAGGTAGGCCGCGGGCGACCGGCCGGTGCGCCGACTCCATGTGACGATGCGCGGTGCCGCGAGGGCCACGAGCGGCGTGTTCGGGAGCACCGCGGAGAAGCCAGCAGCTGCGGTGGCGATCCCCGCAAGACGAGCGCGGTCGCCACGACCGCCAGCGTCCATCAGTCGGTCGATCACCGGGCTGAATGCACCCGTCGCGGTCGCCGCGCCCGCCAATACGTACAGCGCAGCGATCGTCACCGGCGCGCTCGCGGACAACCCGGTGAGCGCCTGCTCTTGGTCGACGACACCGAGGAGCATCAGCGCGAAGACCGCGCCACCCAAGCCGGCGGCCGTGGGCACGCGGTCGAGCACGAGCACCAAAAAGGTCACCACGAGGACGGCGAGGGTGAGCCATTCGTCGCCGGTCATCGCAGCGAACACCTCTCGCTATCCGGCGCCTGGAGCGAGGGCAGTGCAACATCGTGTCCCACCGACATCGACGCGACCCTAGGGCAGTGGGCGACTGCACCGAATGCTCCCTGGCCGTACGATCAGAGATATGACCGGCATACTCGTCATCCTTCGCCACGGCCAGTCCGAGTGGAATCTCCAGAATCTTTTCACCGGCTGGCACGACGTGTCGCTGACCGACAAGGGCGTAGAGGAGGCCAAGGCGGCGGGACAGACGATGCTCGACTCAGGCCTGCGCTTCGACACGTCGCACACATCGCTGCAAACACGAGCCGTTGTCACTCAGAACCTGGCGTTGCGCAGCATGGATCAGGTGTGGATCCCCGTCAACCGCAACTGGCGGCTCAACGAGCGTCACTACGGGGCATTGCAGGGCCTCGACAAGAAGGAGACGACCGAGCAATACGGTGCCGAACAGGTGCACGCATGGCGACGCAGCTACGACACCCCACCGCCTCCGGTCGATCCCGGTAGCCCCGAGCACCCGCGCAACGATCCGCGCTATCGGCTGCTGCCGCCCGACGTCCTACCGGCGTCGGAGTGTTTGAAAGACGTGGTCGCCCGCGTCCTGCCGTATTGGTACGACACAATTTCCCCGCAGTTGCTCGCCGGCTTGAACGTGCTCGTCACCGCACACGGCAACTCGTTGCGGGCGTTGCTGATGCACCTGGAGAACGTCAGCGACGACGACATCGCCGACATCAACATCCCCACGGGTGCGCCACGCAAGTATGAGTTCGACGATGCCCTCGCCGTCACATCGGCGGGGTACCTCGGCAACGCAGACGCGGTGGCCGCTGCTGCAGCGGCGGTTGCGGCGCAGGCGGGCACGACCTGATCGATCACCCAGATCGGTCATCGAGGCGGACACGTCGAGCGTCACTGGAGGTCGGCCACCTCGCCTAAGGTGCCTCGAATGGCCAGCAAGAAGCAGCACCTCGAGACACTGCGCAACGTCAAGCTGTTCAGCTCCTGCAGCAAGAAGGAGCTCGAGAAGGTTGCACGCGCCAGCGACGAGATCAAGATGACCGCAGGAACGCTGATCGTCGACCAAGGACAGACCGGACGGGAGGCGTTCGTCATCCTCGAAGGCGAGGTGATCGTCAAGCGCAACGGCCGCAAGGTGGCCACCCTGGGCCCCGGCGACATGGTCGGCGAACTGTCGTTGCTCGACCACGGGCCACGAACGGCCACGGTGGTGTGCGATACCGACTGCACGCTGCTGGTGATCGACCAGCGTCGCTTCCTCGGCGTGATCGACCAGGTGCCGGCGATCTCGCACAAGCTGCTGGCCTCGCTGGCCACGCGCATCCGCGATCTCGATCGCCAGTACTTCGGCTGACGCCGATCTGGCTCCGCCTCGCTACTCACGAGTAGCGTTGCCCACGCCATGAGCACCGCAACCGATCCCGGCACCGACACCGAGGCCGCCAACGAAGCGCCACGCCCTCCCGTGCGCATCAAGCCGCACCAGCTGGCGATCGCCGCCGGCGTCGGCATCGGCATCTTCACGCTGTTCTCGGGGATCCTGCCCCAGATCACCGGTTGGAAAAGCGACAGCCCGATTCACCGGGTCGTGTTCGTCAACATCCCAGGCCCGTTACAGATCGCGTTCTACACGATCATGCCGGTGGCTCTGGTGTGGGTCGGGTTGATGTTCGCCAATCGGATGAAGAACTGGGAGCGTGGCGCTCCCGCCCAGCGACGCACGACCAAGAAGAACGCCGCCCAGCGCATCAAGGATTTCCGCGCCGGTGTCTACATGCAGACGCTGCTGCGCGATGCCGGCGCCGGCCTGATGCACTCGATGATCTACTTCTCGTTCCTGGTGCTGCTCGGCGTCACCACAGTGCTCGAGATCGATCACCAGGTGCCCGAGTCGTTGAAGTTCCTGCACGGCACCACGTACAAGGCGTATTCGTTCGTCGGCGATTTCGCCGGGCTGATCTTCATGATCGGTGTCACGTGGGCCATCGTTCGCCGCTACGTACAGCGGCCCTACCGCATCCGCATCAAGTCCAAGCCCGAACATGCGGTGATCCTCGGCACGTTGTTCGCTGTCGGGCTCACCGGCTTCGGCGCCGAGATGTTCCGCATCGCGGTGGAAGGTCGGCCGAGCTACGAGAACTGGTCGTTCATCGGATACCCGCTGTCGGCCCTGGTCGACACCTGGTCGGCGTCCGATCTCAGCACCTGGCACCAGTGGTGGTGGGGCGCCCACGTGCTGTCGTTCATCGTGTTCCTTGCGCTGCTGCCGATGACGATGCTGCGGCACATCTTCACGTCGCCGATCAACATGTACCTGCGCGACAAGGACCGCCCCAAGGGCGCCATGCGGCCGATGCCGAACCTGATGGAGACCGAGCTCGAGAGCTTCGGTGCCTCCACGGTCGAGGACTTCACGTGGAAGCAGATGCTCGACCTCGACGCGTGCACCATGTGCGGCCGCTGTACCAGCGTGTGTCCGGCGCACGCCACGGGCAAGCCGCTCGACCCGCGCGAGATCGTGCTCAAGTCGGGCGAGGTCATGGCCGCTACCGGCACACCTGCGGTCACGCCGCCGCTCGGCACCGACAAAGAGATCACCGTCACCGCCGACTCACTGTTCGAGCGGATCACGTCCGAGGAGTTGTGGGCCTGCACGACTTGCAAAGCCTGCGACGAGATCTGTCCGGTGAACATCGAGATCACCGACAAGATCTTCGACATGCGGCGCTACCTGTCGCTGATGGAGTCAAACTTCCCCGCCGAGCTGGGCAACGCCTACCGGGCGATGGAGAACCAGATGAACCCCTGGGGCATGAACCAGGGCGAGCGCGGCGACTGGGCCGAGGGCCTCGACGGCGTCACCATCGTCGACCCCGGCCAGCCCCTCGAGTCCGAGTACCTGTACTGGGTCGGCTGCGCCGGCTCGTTCGACGACAAGAACAAGAAGGTCACCCAGTCGATGGCCCAGCTGTTGCGCCGGGCCGGCATCGACGTCGCCATCCTCGGACCGTCGGAGATGTGCACTGGCGACTCGGCTCGCCGTTCGGGCAACGAGTACCTGTTCCAGATGCTCGCCCAGCCGAACGTCGAAATGCTCAACGAGATGGGTGTGAAGAAGATCATCACCCAATGCCCGCACTGCTTCAACACGCTGCTCAACGAGTACCCGCAGGTCGGCGGCCAGTACGAGGTGATCCACCACACGCAGCTGCTCGAACAGCTCATCGACGGCGGCAAGCTCGACGTCAGCCAGGCGACGCTCGAGGAGCGGATCACGTACCACGACTCGTGTTACCTCGGTCGCCACAACGACATCTACGTCGCGCCGCGCAAGGTCGTCGGCTCGATCAAGGGTATCGAGGTCGTCGAGATGACCCGCAACGGCACCAAGGGCATGTGCTGCGGCGCCGGTGGTGCTCGGATGTGGATGGAAGAGACCGTCGGCACGAAGGTCAACGACGAGCGGGCCGCCGAGGCGCTGTCGACCGGGGCCAGCCGCGTCGCGACCGCCTGCCCGTTCTGTTACATCATGCTCGACGACGGTGTGAAGGGCGCTGGCGTCGACGAGGACGAGGTGCGCGTCGCCGACATCTCGATTCACCTGCTCGAGGCGATCGAGAACGGCGAGGCCGAAATGGCCAAGCCCGACGCGCCGCTGAGCGACGGCGACTTCCGCCCCGTCGCCGGCGACTGAACGCTGCGCCGGCCGGCGTGGAGACCCTCACGCCGCTCGGTGATGCGGCCGAGCTCCCCATATTGCTTGAGACATCGTCGGGCTCGAGCGTCCGCTACTACCGACGCCTCGGGTCTGGCGTCGGGGGACACGTCGAGTTCGCCCGCGGTGGACCCGACGTGTGGCTGATGACTCGTCAACCGGCCTGACGCACGCGCTCACAACCCCCGCCGAGCCGCGTGCGAACCGATCGTAGGATCGCCATGTGAGCCTGCGATGGGAGCAATTGGTTGTCGATGCGGTCGACCCCGTCGCTCTCGGTCGTTGGTGGGCCGCCGCGCTCGAGTGGACGATCGTGAACGAGGATCCGGCCGAGTTCGAGATCCAACCCGCAGCCGGTCAACTCCCAGGGATCATCTTCGGGCAATCCGATCAACCAAAGCCTTCGAAGAACCGCTTGCACATCGACCTCCGACCCGACGACCAGCGCGCTGCGGTCGACCGACTCATCGCGCTCGGCGCACAGCTGGTGGATGTCGATCAGGGAGATGTGTCGTGGGTCGTGCTCGCTGACCCCGAAGGCAACGAGTTCTGCGTCCTCAGCGGGCGTTCTCAGTAGCCGTCAGGTGGCGATCGACTCCGCGTCGGCCGGCGACGGCCGGGCCGACGACGTCGCCAGCGGGGCGCGTTCCAAACGCTCGGCAGCGACGGCGATGCGTTCTTCGGTCGTTGCCCATCGCCACACTGCAAGAAGCAGCAGCGGCAACGTCATCGCCATTCCGCTGACCCACATGATCGAAGCTGCCACCCGCTGGTCGTCGACCGCGGCGGCATCGCCGAGTTGGTCGGCGTAGGTCGGCACCAGTGGCGCGCTCGCCGTGAGCAGAACGATGCCGAGCATCGCCGTGCCGGCGATGACGGCGAACGCCGACCCCACCCTCGTCACTGCAGCGGCGCGTCCGACTCCACGTACTGCAGCCCACAATGCGACGGCCGCGCCGAGATACGCGACGTGTTCGAGGTCGTGCACCAGGCGGTTGCTCAGCGCGAGGTCGTAAATCCCCGTCAAGTGGGTGACGAACAGCGTGACCACGAACGCGACCGGAGCAACGATGGGCGCGTATCGATGCCACCAGCCGGCGACGCGCCGTTCCGTACGCGACGACCGGACGAGATTCGGCCACGCCCGGACCACGGTGGCCACGGGCTCGGCCAGCACCAACAGCGGCGCCGCGATCACGATGAACAGCAGATGCTGAATCATGTGGCCGCTGAACCGTTCGACAGCGATGGCCTCGATCGGCGGGGAGGTGGCGATCAGTACTGCGGCGATGCCCCCGCACCACGACACCAACCGCCAGTTGGAGCCGCCGGTGCGGAGCCACGCCAGTCCGTAGACACCGATCGCCACGAGTGCACCGACCAACACCACCACGTGTTCGACGACGCTGGCATGCGCCAACACGTCACACCGCCCGTTCTGTTCGCGACAACGTGCGAATTCCGCACGGAATCCCCGGTTTTTCGGAGAGACCGTGTCGTCCCGCGGAAAAACCGGGGAAAACGGGCGAAGAGCGCACGGAATGGCGACAATTTCGGACCGGCGCGCGGGATTGGGTCGCGCGTGGAGCTGGCAAGTCGATCATGTGTCGGCGTCGTAGACGAGCAGCAGGGCTTGGGAGGCGACGATGGCCACGCCACCGATGGTCATCCACGAGCCCACCGCCAGGCCGAGCACGATGGCGGTGACGCCGATGGCCATGGTGATCGGGCGCAGGCTGGCGGTGGAGTACACGCCGACCACACCTTGCACGTCGGTGACGTCGGCGTCATCGCGATCCTCGGCGCGCGTGCCGTGCTTGCGACCCCAGTCCCAGGCCCAGCCGGCGATCAGTCCGCCGATGGCGGTGGCCATCAACAACAGCGCGACGCCGATGGGCTCACCGCCGACGAGCATGTAGGTCACGCCGATCACGGTGAAGTAGATGCCGACGCCGGTCCACAGCAGGGTTTCGGGCTTCACGACTCGTCCTGCTCTGTGGAACTGGTCAACGGCGGGCTCGCATCGTCGACGGGGGCGGCGGCGAGCGGCCGCCAGTTCTCGGCGACCCCTGCTCGGTCAACCCATGCCTCGGCGACGTCGGGGTTGCCGACGTGATCGTGATTGATCCACCGGAGGTCGAACACCGGTCGCTCTGAGCGGATCGGCGGGAGCCAGTCGAAGTTGTGTTCTGGAGGCGGCGACGAGGTGGCCCATTCGAGCGAGTTGGCCTCCCACGGGTCGGCGCCTTCGGTGACCGGCGCCCGAAACGACTTGACGATGGCGATCACGAACGGCACCACCGACGCCACCAGAATCAGGTAGCCGATCGAGGCGATGCGATTCCACAGCTCGAAATTGTCGACCGGTTCGTAGTCGGGCACGCGCCGGGGCATGCCGTCGCGTCCGAGGAAGTGCATGAAGAAGAACGTGGTGTTGAACCCGATCATCAACAGCCAGAACTGCCAGGTGGCCAATCGTTCCGACAGCTTCTTGCCGGTGACCTTGGGCCACCAGAAGTAGATCGCCGCGAAGAGTGCGAAGATCACCGTGCCGCCCATCACGTAGTGGAAGTGGGCGACGACGAAGTACGAGTCGGACAGGTGGTAGTCGAGCGTCGGCGAGGCGAGGATCACGCCCGTGACGCCACCGGCGACGAAGGTCACCAAGAAACCGATCGAGAACTTCATCGGTGCCTCGAAGCTGATCGAACCACCCCACATCGAGCCGATCCAGTTGAACACCTTCACCCCGGTGGGCACGGCGATCAACGCCGAGGTGAGGGCGAAGAAGACCACGAGCACCTCGCCGGTGACGAACATGTGGTGCGCCCACACCGATGTCGAGAGCGCCCCGATGGTCAGCGTCGCCAGGACCAGACCCTTGTATCCGAACACCGGTCGACGGGCGAACACGGGGAAGATCTCGGTGACCACACCGAAGAACGGCAGGGCCACGATGTACACCTCGGGGTGTCCGAAGAACCAGAACAAGTGCTGCCACAAGATGGGCGAGCCGCCGTCGGTCGGATCGTAGAAGTGGAACCCGAACAGCCGGTCGAGCTGCAGCATGAACAGCGCACCCGAGAGCACCGGGAACGCCAGCAGCACCATGAACGACGTGACGAGCAGGTTCCACGTCATGATCGGCATGCGGAACAGCGTCATTCCGGGTGCGCGCAGCATCGAGATCGTCGCGATGACGTTGACGGCGGTCAGCGTGCCCGATGTGCCGGTCAGGATGATCGCCACGATCCACATGTCGGCACCGAGACCGGGCGATGCGCCGGCCCCCGACAGCGGTGGGTAGGCGAACCAGCCGAACGCCGCGGCCCCGCCGTCTGCGGCGAAACCGAGCAGCATGACGATGCCGCCGAACACGTACAGCCAGTACGAGAACGCGTTGAGTCGCGGAAACGCCAAGTCGGGTGCGCCGATCTGCAGTGGCACGAGGTAGTTGGCCAGGGCAAAGCCGAACGGCACTGCGAACAGATACACCATCACGCTGCCGTGGATGGTGAACACGCCGTTGTACAGCTGCTCGCTGACGAACTGTTCGCCCGGTTCTGCGAGCTCGGCACGGATCACGCCGGCCAGCGCGCCGCCGATGGCGAGAAAGATCAGTGACGTGATGGCGTAGGCGACGCCGAGCGCTTTGTGATCGGTGGTGGTCAGCCAACCGGTGATCGTCTTCGGGAGGCCTTCGTCATGGCCGCCGTCAGCACCGGTGTCGTCGCCGCCGCCTCCGCCGTCGCCCGACAGCATCGCGTCGACCGACACCAGCCGCTCGTCGTCGTCAGCCCCCAACGGAGTTGCGGAGCGATCGGGATCGAGTGTGGTCATGCCTCACTCCCTGCAGCGGCTTGTTGCTCGACGATCCAGGCGTCGAACTCATCGGCTTCGAGGATGCGCACCTCGAAACGCATCTTGCCGTGGGCCAAGCCGCAGTACTCGGCGCAGACTCCGGCATTCGGGTAGTACCCGGCGACGTCTTCGATATCGACCGAGAATCTCCCCGGCGATCCGGGGATCATGTCGCGCTTGAAACGGAACGCCGTGATCCAGAACGAGTGGATCACGTCGAGCGATTGCAACTCGAACGTGACCGACGAGTTCGCAGGCAACACCAACTCGGGGAACTCCTCGCCAGAGCCGATCACGCTGACGCCGCTGTCGGGGTAGTCGAACTGCCACTGCCACTGCGCGGCGGTGACCTCGACGACGAGATCGGGGTCGTCGTCGATGTCCTCGATCGCTTGCACGGTGACGACGGTGATGGCGAACAACGCGCCGATGATCAACAGCGGAATGATCGTGTACGCCAGCTCGACGGGCACGTTGTACTGCGTCTGCGAGGGCAGCTCGTCGCCGTCACGGCGCCGGAACCGGATGATCACGTACAGCACGAGCACGGCGATGAACGCAGCCACACCGATCGCCAGATAGAGGTAGATGTCCCAGACCCACTCGGTCTCGTCGGCCTGGGAGGTGACCGGCGGGTCGAGGCCGTCGAGCAGCGCGGCGAGCATCACGATTCGACCGTCGCTTCGCCGCGTTCGGACTGCTCGTCGTTCCCACCGCTGGTCGAGCCACCGTTGGTCGCAAGATCGAGCGGGACACCTTCAGAGTCGATCGGCTCCAAGAACTCGTACCCACCGGTGGAGGTGCGCACCACGGGCGACTCCCGCTCCGTGCGTCGGGGGCCGGGGCGATCGCGGAGCGAGATGCACACCTTGCGGGTGATGTAGAAGGCGAGCGGCGGCGCCACCAGGAACGCGATCTGCAGGATCGTCGTGACACGACCGACGGCGATGTCGAACGTCTTGGCAACGATGTCTTGTGCACCGCCGATGAACAAGATGCTGACGGCGGTGATCGACGCGACACCGAATGCTGTCCGGTTGGGCGCGTTGCGCGGGCTCTCGAGCAGGTTGTGTTCGTCGTAGTCGCCGGTCAGACGTCGATCGAGCCACGGCACCATGTACAGCCCGCCGAAGATGATCCCCGAGACGATCACGCCCGAATAGAAGATGTTGTTCAGCACGATCGGACCGATGCGTGTCTCCCACGGCGGCATCAGCCGCAGCGACCCTTCGAGGAAGCCGATGTACCAGTCGGGCTGCGAGAACGAGGTCGCCGCACCGACGTCGTAGGGTCCGTAGAGCCAGATCGGGTTGATGGTGAACAGCGCCCCCATCATCGTGATCATCCCGGCGACGAGGAAGAAGAGCCCGATCGACTTCAGCGCGAACGACGGCCACACCCGCTCGCCGACGACGTTGTCTTCGGTGCGCCCGGGGCCCTTGAACTGGGTGTGCTTCTGGTGCCACACCATTCCGAGGTGCAGGGCCAACAGCGCGGCGATCAATCCCGGGATGATCAAGATGTGCACGGGGTACAGCCGGCCGATGATCTCGGTGCCCGGCCACTCGCCACCGAAGATGAGATACACCAGGCGCTCACCGACCAGCGGGATCGCCAAGATGATGGCGTACGTGATCCGCAGCCCGGTGCCTGACAGCAAGTCGTCGGGCAACGAATAGCCGGTGAATCCAGCGGCGAGAGCCAGCACCAACAACGTCAACCCGACGTACCAGTTGAGGTCGCGCGGACGACGGTAGGCGCCGGTGAAATAGATGCGTGCCATGTGCAGGGCGATCGCCCCCATGAACACCAATGCGGCCCAGTGATGCATTTGCCGGATGAGCAGACCGCCCTTCACTTCGAAGCTGATGCGCATCACCGAGTTGAACGCCGAGGTGACCTCTTGACCCTGCAGCGGTGCATACGAGCCGGTGTAGGTGAGGGTGTCTTGCGACCCGGCGAAGAACAGCGTGAGGTACACGCCGGTGAGCACGAGGATGACGAAGCTGTACAACGCCAACTCGCCCCACAGGAACGAGAAGTGCGACGGGAACACCTTGCGCAGCGTCTTGGTGAGCCAGGCGCCGGCGCCGAGCCGACCTGTCACGTTGTTGACGTAACGCTCCACGAGCGTGCGGTCCTCTTTGAACACCGGCTGCGCTGGAGCGTCGGCTGCGCCGTTGTCGCGCTCGGCTGGCGTGGTCTCGCGGGCGATCGTCTCGTCGCTCATGTCCCGCCATCCGTCCAGCTGATCGGGCCGACCGTGCGATCGAAGTCGTCTTGGGAGACGAGGAATCCCTCGTCGTCGATCGCCAGCGCCAGTTGCGGCAGCGAACGCGGCGCCGGACCGCCGATCGGGCGAGCGGAGTCGACCGGATCGAACACAGACTGGTGACACGGACACACCAGCTGGCGCAAGGTCTCCGGCTCGCGATCGTCGATGCCGAACAGACCCACCGAGCAGCCGGCGTGGGTGCAAATCTTGGAGTACGCCACCCAGCCTTCGACCGCACCGCGCTCGATCGTCCGATCGGTGAGCAGGCCGGGCTGCACACGCAACAGCACCACCTGACCGTCGTCGACACCGATGGAACCCTCGGGGAACACGGTGGCCAGCTGGTCGAAGATGTCCGATGACGCACTGATCGGTTCGCCGTTGCTCGTGACGAGGCGCGTACCTTGGCCCCAGCCGGTGCGCTGACGCTCGCCCCGCGGTTTTGGGCCAAGCGAACCGATGGGCCCGATGAACCCGACCGCCAAGCTCGCGAGCGAACCCGCGAACAACACCGTGAGCAATCGACGGCGACCGACGGTGGCTTTGGTCAGCTCGATCTCTTCGGCGAAGTCGTCGCGCTCTTCGACCGTTGTGCGCAACCGCTCGCGCTGCTGCACGACGTTTTCGTCGAGGTCGAGGTACTTCGACCATGACACCATGCCGAACCCGATACCGAGCAACGCCACGGCGAGACCGACGCCGAGCACACGCTCTTCGTCGTTCCAGTAGCCCCACGCTGCGGCGAGCCCGCCAGCCACCGCGACGACGAACGCCGCCACGGCGAACTTGAACGCCCGCGCCTCCATCGCTTCTTTGGTGACCGCATCGATGGCCGGCGGATCACTCACCGTGGGCTCGGGTGGTGGCGCGGCGGCGCCGCGCTCGTCGATGGTCATGCGGGCGCCACCTCGTCCTCGGCCGGCGGAGCAGCGCCGTGATCTGCCGATTGAGAGTCGTCGTCGGCCGCTGGCTCTGCGACGTCGGCATCGTCATCGCGAGGATGATTGCGGCCGGGCTTGGCGTGACCGATCCAGCGGGTGAGCGCGATGAGCGGGACCAGGGCGAGGAGCCACGCAGCGAGACCTTCGGCTGCTGGGCCGGCACCGCCGAACGCCGTCGCGTTGGTCGTTCCCTGCTCGTTGAGGTCTTCGATGTAGGCGGCGATGTCGTTGATCTCGGTATCGCTGAAGGTCGAGAAGATCGGCATCGCGCCAGGTCCGACGAGGATCGCCTCACCGATCTCGGTCGGTGTGGACTGCGCCAAGGCGGGCGCTCGGCGGTTGCCGCCGATCGGCGCGCCCGCCCCGGACGCGACGTGGCACGCAGCGCAGTTCAGTAAGTACAGGTTCGCCCCGTTGCCGATGTCGGCACCCTCGATGTTCACTTCGGGGATGTCGGGGCCGACGCCGAGCGTGCCGACGTGCTCGACGAGCGCCACGATCTCCTCCTCGGAGAAACGCACCGGTCCGCGGATCGCCTGGGCGCTCGGATTGGCCAGCGGCATCCGCCCCGTCCGCAACACGAAGTCAGCGGCGGCCTCGCCCTCCTGTAGCAGGTCGGGTCCGCGGCCCTCGATGCCTTCGCCGACCGGCCCGTGACACGCCGAGCAGTGGGCGTCGTACAACCGCGACCCGAGTTCGGGGGTTGGTGCCGATGCGCTCTGGCCAGAGTTCGCCGGCCCGAAGAAGGTCAGGGCGGCGAATGCGACGGCAGCGACCAGCGGAGCGGCCAACACCAGCCGCGACCCAAACCTGCGTCGCGTCATCGGATGACCCAGATGGTGACGAACACGAACACCCAGATGATGTCGACGAGATGCCAGAACAGCGATGTCCCACCGGCCCACGGGTGGACGGTGTCAAGGTGTCGAGAGCGGACGGCGCGGATATAGAGCAAGGCGAGGATGCACAGACCGCCGGTGACGTGGAGGGTGTGCAAGCCGGTGAGCCCGTAATAGATCGATCCGTACGGGTGATCGTCGGGGCGGAACGGCAGCGTCGTGTACTCGAGGAGCTGATTGACGAGGAACGCCAGACCCAAGCCGATCGTGGCGACGAGCCATCGGCGCATCATGTGCCGGTCGCCGCGCGCTTGGGCCCGGTCGGCCGCCACCAATGTGAACGACGAGCTGACCAGCACGATCGTGAACACCAGCGCACGCGGCAAGTCGATCTCGGCCCCCTCGGGTGGCCACGGGCTGTTTGTCGACCGCAGCAGGAAGTAGGCCGCGAAGAACGGCGCGAACAGCATCACGTCGGACGCGAGGAACACGATGACGCCGAACTGACCGGTGCTCGTTTCGGGTCGGCGATGCCTGATCACTTCCCCCGACGTGATCGCCATGCGGCGCAACGTAGCTCAGCTGGCAGGCACGATGCGTAGGTTTCCGACGACGGAAACGCACCATTCATCTGCACCTACGAACCACACTTCGGGAATTAAGTCAACGTATGTTGACTTAATGCCAGCGAGTGCCTATGTTGCTGGCCGATGTGGCCGATGGTGCAGAAAGAAGTGCGTGAACTCCGTCGCGACAAACGAACGGTGGCGATGCTGGTCGGGCTGCCGCTGATCCTGCTCGTCGTGTTCGGCTACGCCGCGAACTTCGACGTGACCGAGATCCCAACGGCGGTGTACGGCCAGGGCGCCGACCAGGTCACCGGCCAGCTGCCGGATCTGTTCGTCGTGGACACCATCGACCCGGGTGGCGACACGGCGACCGCCGAACAAGCGCTCGTCGACGGCCGCGCCAACGTCGGGATCGTGACCGGCGACCAGACCACCGCCTTGGTCGACGGGTCATCGCTGTTCACGGCGCAGACGGCCGCCGCGGCGCTGGCGCAGGCGCCGGGGTCGATCGACGTGGAGATCTTGTTCAATCCCGATCTGCAGACGTCATGGGTGATGGTGCCCGCCCTCATCGGCCTGATCATGGCGTTCATCGGCACGATCGTGACAAGCCTCGGCCTGGTGCGCGAACGACAAGCGGGAACGATCGAGCAACTGGCCGTGATGCCGTTCCGCCCGAGTGACGTGATCGTCGGCAAGATCGCGCCGTACTTCGGCCTCGCCTATCTCGACATGGTCGTCGTCACAGTGCTCGGCGCAGTACTTTTTGGCGTGCCGTTCCAGGGCTCAGTCATGCTGTTCGGGATCGGCGCCGCAGTGTTCCTGCTGGCGGTGCTCGGACTTGGCGTACTGATTTCGACCGTGTCGCAGAATCAGGGTCAGGCGGTGCAAGCGGCGATGTTCGTGATGCTGCCCCAGATCCTGCTGTCGGGAATGATCTTCCCGCTCGAGTCGATGCCATGGGGAGTGCGCTGGATCGGCTATCTCCTCCCACTCACGTACTTCGTCGATCTCTCGGGCGGCATCATGCTGCGCGGCGCCGGCCTGCCAGCGTTGTGGATTCCATTCGTCGTGCTGGCGGTGATGGCCGTCCTGATTCTCGGTGCGGCCATCCTCAGATTCCGCCGCGAGCTCGCGCCCGACACGACACGGTCGAACCACAAGGCGGAAGACGCCGACGGGATCGCGGTCGCGTGAACCAGCCGTCCTTCGGCGTCGATGGTGTGTCGGTCGACATCGGCGGCACCCGCGCACTGGAGGGCATCACCCTCGATGCCGAACCGGGGACGATCACCGCTGTCGTCGGTGGTGACGGCGCTGGCAAGACGACGCTTCTGCGCTGCGTGGTCGGGGAAGTCCGAGCCACAGTGGGAGCGGTGCAACGCCCACAGAAGCGGCATGTCGGCTACATGCCGTCGACGTCGGGGGTGTGGCGCGATCTCAGCGTGAGCGAGAACGTCGCCTTCGCCGGCTCGGCGTACGGCGTCGACCCCGCCGGCAGCCGACCGCGCGAGCTCTTGCGCGCGGCCGGACTGGACTCGGTCGCCGGCCGACTGGCACGTGACCTCTCCGGCGGGATGCGCCAGAAGCTCGGCGTGGTGATGGCACTGTTGCACGATCCCGAACTGGTCGTGCTTGACGAGCCCTCGACCGGCGTCGATCCGGTCAGCCGGGTCGAGCTGTGGCGCCTGGTCAGCGAGGCGGCGGCCGGCGGCGCGGCGGTGTTGCTGGCCACCACGTATCTCGACGAGGCCGAGCGGGCATCGAGCCTGCTCGTGCTCGACGGAGGCACGGCACTGGTCAGCGGGACCGCGGAGAGCATCACCGCCCAGGTTCCAGGAACCCTCGCCGCCACTGCGAAACCGGTGTATCGCGACCGAGCATGGCGCCGAGGGACAGAGTTCCACGAGTGGTGGCCGCCACACGAGCGAGTCGCTGACGACCTTCGGACGATCGACGCCGACCTGGAGGACGCCGTGATCGTCGAGATGATCGCCCGACGGGTGCCAACACCGTGACGGAGCTGGCCAACGCGACGAGCGCAACGAAGCGGTACGGACAGTTCGTTGCCGTCGACGGTGTCGACCTCCACGTCGAGCCCGGCGAGATCGTGGGATTGATCGGAGCCAACGGTGCGGGCAAGACCACGTTGATCCGGATGCTGCTCGGGTTGACTGCGACTTCCGCCGGCGACGTCGCTGTGTTCGGCGAAGCGCCGTCGCGGCAGACGAGACGACGCCTCGGCTACGTCCCGCAGGGCCTTGGTCTGTGGCCCGACCTCACCGCGCTCGAGAACATCGCGTTCACCGCCGCTGCCTTCGGCGTTGCACCGCGACTCGATGCACTCCCGGCGGGGGTCGATCCCGACGACCTCGTGGGAGCGCTCAGCCTCGGACAGCAGCGCCAGCTGGCGTTCGTCTGCGCCCTGGCCCACGAGCCCGATCTCGTCGTGCTCGACGAACCGACCTCGGGTGTCGATCCGTTGGCGCGAGCCCACCTGTGGGAGCGCATCCACCGCGTCGCCGACGACGGTGGAGGCGTGCTCGTGACGACGCATTACATGCAAGAGGCCCAGCAATGCGATCGTCTCGTCGTGATGAGCGCCGGTCGCGTTGCCGCCAGAGGACGACTGAACGATGTGCTCGACGGGGTCGAGGCCATCGAGGTCGACAGTGCCGACTGGCGTGCCGCCTTTGCCGTGCTCGCCGAATCGAGTATTCCGATCATGTTGACGGGACGTCGTGTCCGCGCCGTCGGCGTCGAGCGTGCCACCGTCGAGCAGGTACTGAGCGCTGCAGACGTGGCGGCCGCCATCGACGTCGTGCCCGGCACGCTCGAAGAAGCGATGCTGCTCATCGAGCGGGCCGGATGAACAAACCGATCGGTCGACGCCCGGGACCGGGCACCAGCCGTCCGGCGATACTCGCAGCGACCCGCGACATCGTCGCGGAGGTCGGCGTGGAGCGGGCATCGATGCGCGCCATCGCCGCACGAGCCGACGTCGATCCAGCGGCGATCTACCGATTCTTCG
Organism: Actinomycetota bacterium; assembly: GCA_039177505.1. Taxonomy (GTDB): domain Bacteria; phylum Actinomycetota; class Acidimicrobiia; order Acidimicrobiales; family Ilumatobacteraceae; genus JABSQH01. Next base: position 187,445 of record JBCDFR010000001.1, read on the forward strand.
ACAGCAAGGACGAGCTGATCGCCGCTGCGCTCCGCCCGCCCGACATCGCAACGCAGGTGGCCGCCGGTCTGACCGCCTCGGATGATCCGGCGCGGGCGCTGGTCGGGGGCGTCTTGTTTGCGTGGGAGGTGCCCGAGGTGCGCGCCCACCTCACGGCGCTCATGCGCGCTGCATTCACGAACGACCGCGCCGCCGAGCTGCTACGCGGGGTGTTCACCGAGCAGATCGTCGGCGCCGTGCAGAGCGCAGCGCATCCCGACGACTCGGCGCTGCGCGCCTCACTCGCCGCGTCACAGGTGATCGGGCTCGCTCTGCTCCGCGAGATCCTCGGGATCGAACCGCTCGCCAACGAATCCACCGAGCGCCTCGTCGACGTGACCGCACCGACGATCGAGCGTTACCTCGAAGGCGAGCTCAGCAAGCCCGAGTCGTAGACCCGCGCCCTACCGAAAATTCTCGAAGTACCGGCTCGGGGTGGGCCCGTGCTGGCCGTGATACTTCGATCCGAGGGCACCGGCACCATACGGCTCGTCGGCCGGGGTGGTCATCTGCATGAAGCTGATCTGACCGATCCTCATCCCGGGGTACAACGTGATCGGGAGACTGGCGACGTTGGCCAACTCCAAGGTGATGTGGCCGTCGAAACCGGGATCGACGAATCCGGCGGTCGAGTGGATCAACAGGCCGAGCCGGCCGAGTGAACTCTTGCCGTCGACACGGCCAACGATGTCGTTCGGCATCCCGATGCGTTCGAGCGTCGACCCGAGGACGAACTCGCC
>JBCDFR010000002.1:0-167434 GCA_039177505.1 Actinomycetota bacterium
CCTCACGGTCACTTGGGAGCTTGCGATCGACGAAACGATCGACGGCGAGACGCTCCAATCCGAGCCGCGGCCGCGGTTGACGGTGTTCGCGTGGGACGGCGATCGATGGCAGGTCGCCGGACACGCGAACTTCAACACACCGGGCTGAAGCGACGGAGCTCTGCAGCACACCGACCGACCGACACAAACCAGCCTGGGACAACTCGTCAGCATCAAGGACAACCACCGGCGCAGCACGTCGTAGGCGCCCTCGGCGACGGACACAGTCGCTTCGGTCCGTTCGTCCGAGGTAGTCGCCGACGGTCGTCAGATGCTGTTGCCGCGATGTGGGGCCCGACTCGCACGCGGTCTGGCGGGTAGCTCTCGATTCGGCCTTGGAAAGACACACCGCTGGCGTGGTCTCGATCTCACGTGACCCATATCGCAGCTTCCGTCACGAAGGGCCGACAGCGAAGACCGTCGCACGCACGCATGGTCGCAGTGAACCCTCGATCGATTCTTGCGTGACGCACAGGTAGCGCACAACATCGGTAGCGCAGTGTGCGACACGATGAGCATCCACACCGATCACCAACGCTCGACCGCACCCGGAGACTTCGACGAGACCCGTACGACGAAGGTCTTCGTCCGTTTCGAGGTGGAGGACTACGACACCTGGCGAGCTGTATTCGAAACACGACGAGCAGCCCGCGAGGCGGCTGGTATCCGCAACATGGAGATCTTCCGCGATCCCTCCGGCCCGAGTTCGGTGCTGTTCGTCGCCGACGCATGTCCGGAGATGTTTCTGAACCTGATGAACAAGCCTGAACAGCGAGCGGGCATGGAGAAGGCCGGTGTGATCTATCCGATCCAGATCTTCGCCGGCGACCCGATGAGCTGACCTCCCCCAAAACGAACTGGCATAACCGGTGCGGCGCGCAAGCACCGACTCGCACCGCCATGTTCGATCGTGTCGGGCTGGGGAGATTCGAACTCCCGACCTCTTGTCCCCCAGACAAGCGCGCTAACCAAGCTGCGCCACAGCCCGTGTTGTGGATCGCTGATGCTAGCGGGCAACCATGCTGCCGAGACGGGGTCATGGAGCAAGAGTCACTCGCACCGACGAAGCGGCGTTTTCCCTCGCTCATCTGTCGTCGGGGTGAAAGATCGCGACACCGGAGTGTGGAACGATCTCGATCTGACCAAGACCGACTACGTCGTGGTGACGAACAGCTTCATCGCTAGTGGTCGTGACGGCCGTGACGCTTTCGGCGTGGCCTTCGAGGAGGGCCGCAGCGGCACCGTGCTGGTCCCGGCACCAGAGGACTTCTCCACCCAGAACTTCACCGACGTCCCTGACGCAGTGTCGCGACAGTTGGTGCCTGGCACCAGATGTCGTACTAGTCGGGGTCTGGTGACTGCTGGGCGGCGTTGGGAACGTCTTGCCACGAAGCGGGCACGTTGCCGTACGCCGGAAGACCACCGCTGTCTTTCAGCATGCGGGCGGTGTGCATCAGGTTCCAGGACATGAACGTGGTGTTGCGCATGGTGAAGTCGTTGTCGTAGCCGGCCGGGGTGCCGCCTCCCTCAGGAACGTCGCCGTAGCTCGCCCCTGGTCCTGCCTCGCCGATCCACCCACAGTCGGCCTGTGGAGGGATCGTGTAGCCGATGTGCTGCAGGGCGTAGAGCACGTCACGAGCACACGCCTTCACCCCGTCCTCGTTGCCCGTCACGACGCACCCTGCGGTCTTTCCGTAGTAGGCCCACTGACCCCGATCGTTGAACTCGCCGGAGTGCGCGTACATCCGCTCGATGGCCAACGTGGCCACGCTCGATTTCACGCCTAACCAGATCGGAGTGCCAAGCACGAAGATGTCCGCGGCGAAGATGCGCTCTTGGATCCCGGGCCACTCATCGCGCTGGCCGTACTGCTCCCCCGCGTCCTCCACCACGCCGACACCGATGAAGTGATCGCGCATGTGGATCAGGTCGACCGATACTGCCTGATCGCGCATGATGCCCGCTGCTCGCCGCATCAGCCGCATCGTGTGCGATGAGCTGGCGTCGGCAGAGAGCGACGTGTTGAGGAACACCGCAGAGAGATCGTCGAACTTCGTATCCACGGCGGGTCAGCCTGGCACACGCGTACACCCACACTGACGTGGATCACATGAACAGATCGACAACCCGCCAGCCGAGGTAGGCCACGAGGGCAACGATCATCAGCTTGAAGTGCCACGGCGCCTTCTCGTCGACGACCTCGTCGGTCTGTGCCTCGACGACCGCATCACACTCCGGGCAGGTTCCGTCATCGTTCATCGCGTTCGGTGTCCAGTACCTGGAGCACTCCTCGCACCAGGGCATCAGCTGCGCTTTCGCACCCTCAACTTGATCGCAGTCGCCCCGAGGTTGAACTCGTCGCGGATGACTCGCTCGAGATACCGCAAGTAGTGCGGGGGCACCGTGCGGTTGACGAACAGTGTGAAGGTCGGCGGTTCGGCGGCTCCCTGTACGGCGTACAACACGCGCACGCCACCAGGGCCAGGCTGTCGTTCCTGGGCGGCCGCGATGACGCGGTTGACGTCCTTGGTCGGCAGACGCGTGTGGTACTGCTCGATCGACTCGCGCAGGGCCGGCATGAGCTTGTTGAGGTTCTTGCCGGTGAGAGCGGAGATACGCAGGACCGGGACGTCGCCGACAAAGGCCAGTCGACGCCGCAACTCGGACAGCACCTGCTCCCGGGCCTCTGCATCAAGCAGCTCCCATTTGTTCAGCACGAGCAGGATTGGACACCCAGCGGCATCGATCCGCTCGGCGAGACGTTGGTCTTGAGCGGTGATCCCCACCGTGGCATCGATCACCAAGAACGCCACGTCGGCATCGTCGATCGAACGCAAAGCGCGGACGAACGAGTAGTACTCGGCCGAGTCGTCGATCTTGCCCTTGCGGCGCATACCGGCGGTGTCGATGAAGATGACCGGCCCATCGGGGGTGTCGACGCGCGTGTCGATCGAGTCACGTGTCGTCCCGGCGAGGTCGTGGACGACCGCTCGCTCCTCCCCCACCAGCTTGTTGAACAACGTGCTCTTGCCGACGTTCGGTCGCCCGACGATCGCCACCCGCGGTGCGTCATCGTCGATCTCCTCCGAAATACCGGGGATCTCGTGCGTGTCGCGCACGTTGTCGCGAACAGCATCGGCCTCGCTCGAAAGGCGTGCCACGACCGCATCGAGCAAGTCGCCGGCCCGGCGACCATGCAGCGCACTGACCGGGAGCGGTTCGCCGAGGCCGAGCGACATGAACTCCCACATCTCGTTCTCGCGGCGGTCGTTGTCAGCCTTGTTGGCGACCACGAGCACCGGCGCATCGAGGCGCCGCAGCCAATTGGCGATCGTCTGGTCATCATCGGAGATACCGACGGCCGCATCGACGACGAACAGCACCACGTCGGCGTCGCGCACTGCGGTTTCGACTTGTCCGCTGACCTTGCTAGCGAGCAGGTCGCCGCTCGGCATCCATCCGCCGGTGTCGACGACCGAAAACGGCACCCCGAGCCACTCGGCATCGAGTGTCTTGCGGTCACGGGTCACGCCCGGGCGATCTTCGACGATCGCCTCCTGGCTCCCGAGGATGCGGTTGAACAATGTGCTCTTGCCGACGTTCGGGCGGCCAACGATCACCACGGTGCCACTCATGCGGCCACCTCCAATGCCGAGCGCAGTGCCTTGCCGTCGGTGGCGACGACCTCGACGGGCCGCGGCAGCTCGTTGATGGCGACACCGTCGAGGAAGCGCCCGTCGTCGGACAAGCAGACATCTGGGAGGAGGTACCGGTGCCCAGCGGGTTGTGTTCCGAGCACACGCGCGACGTCGCTGCCGGTCATGAGACCCGTGACGCCGGTGTTGCCGCCGAAGAAGTTGTTGTCGACCGGCAGCACCCGGACGTCGTCGCGGCCGAGCTCGGCGACCAGCGGCTCGATGACGCGCGCGCCCATCGCGCCGGTCAGCACACCGACCGGCGCCCGCCGGCTCGGACGCATCGTCACGCCGACCGACACCGCCGTATCGACCGCAGCATCTACCGCGGGCTCAGCCTCGTGCGACGAACAGGTGCGCAGTCCCGTGTACGCGGCAGGGTTGGGCGGAGCGTCGACCGCAGCGAAGAAACCTCGGCGGACGCCGGTTATCCCATCGGCCTGACCGCGGAACTCCGATTCGAAGGTGCGCGCCATACCGATGCCGTCTTCGTGCATGGGGAAGCCGTCGTAGTCCGAGCCCGCTGGAAACGGGCGTTGCGCCATCAGGTAGTACTCGTCTGCGGCATACACCATGCGTCGGCCGAGCACATCGAAGAACGTGTGCTGCCAGCTCTCGATCGTGTCGACGATCGCTGCCGCCTCGGCCTGAGTGTGCGGGCGCATCGTGTCGGCGGGATTGAAGCGCGACACGCCGAGCGGGACCACCGCAACGGCGTCGAGCTCGGGGTACTCGTCGAGGATCCCCGCCATCGTGTCGTCGAACACCGCGCCGTCGTTCTGCCCCGGGCACACGACGACCTGTCCACGCACCGAGATTCCGTGGTCGAGCAACGCACGGAGCCAGCGCAGGCTCGTCGCGCCGCGTCGGTTCTTCAGCATGTGCGCGCGCATCTCGGGATCGGTCGCATGGATGCTCACGTGCAGCGGGGAGAGCCGTTCGGTCACCACACGTTCGAGGTCGGCTTCGGTGAATCGGGTCAGCGTCGTGAAGTTGCCGTACAGAAACGACAATCGGTAGTCGTCGTCTTTCAAATACAGGCTTCGGCGCATGCCCTTTGGCAACTGATAGATGAAGCAGAATTCGCAGTGGTTGTCACACGTGCGAACGCGATCGAACACCGCACTCGATACCTCGACGCCGAGCGGGGCGCCCGGCGCCTTGTCGATCGTGAATGCCAATTCGAGTCCGCCGCGGACGACGTCGAGCTCGACGTTCGGCTCATCGGTCGCGAAGGTCCACTCGATGACGTCTCGCGGTTCGTCACCATTGACGCGCACGATCTCGTCGCCAGGGAGCACGCCGGCATCGGCCGCTGGCGATTGAGGGGTGACCGACACCACGGTCGGCGACAGCGCAGCACGGGCGGACATAGCCGGGTCAGGCTACCGGTGGCCTCTCGACGGTAGATTCGGCATCACCATGTCGGTCGAGCACGTGCTCCTCGCCCAACCCCGTGGCTTCTGCGCAGGCGTCGAGATGGCCATCAAGGCGTTGGCCTGGATGGTTCGGGCGTACCCGTCTCCCGTGTACTGCTACCACGAGATCGTCCACAACAAGCTCGTCGTCGAGCGCTTCGAGGCGCAGGGCGTCGTGTTCGTCGACTCGATCGACGTAGTGCCTGCGGGGAGCCCGATCATGCTCTCGGCCCACGGTTCTGCTCCCGAGGTGGTCGACGCGGCCCGCGCCCGCGGCTCGTACGTCGTCGACTCGGTGTGTCCGCTCGTGACCAAGGTGCACCACGAGGTCAAGGTCCGTGCGGGCAAGGGGTATCGCATCGTCTACGTCGGTCATGAGGGCCACGAGGAAGCCGTCGGCACGATGGCGGTCGCTCCGCAGGCGATCGATCGGGTGGAGACGGTGGCCGACGTCAAGGCGCTCGACGACATCGCCGAGCCGGTCGCCCTGCTGGCCCAGACCACGTTGTCGCACCGCGACTGGGAGGGCGTCGCGGTCGCGGTGCGCGACCGGTTCCCGGAGGTGTGGACACCTGGTCGGAGCGACCTGTGCTTCGCCACCACCAACCGGCAGGCGGCGCTGATGGAGTTGGCCCACCGTTGTGACGCCATCGTCGTCATCGGCTCGGCCAACTCCTCGAACACGCGGGCACTCGAACAGCTAGCGATCGAGGAAGGCTGTTCTCGGGTCTACCGGGTGAACTCGGTTGGTGAATTGCCCACCGACCTCGATGGGATCGTTGGCGTCACCGCTGGAGCGTCCGCTCCTGAAGAACTCGTCGACGAGGTGATCGAGTTCCTCGACCCAACGGCCGGTGTGGAGCTTGTCGATGTGACCGACGAAGACGAGTACTTCCCGCCGCCGCGCAATATTCGTGAGCTGCAAGAGGCGATCGAAACGGTGGCCACGGTCATGCTCGGCGGAACCCTCCTCGATCGGCCGGCGATGGACGATCGCTCGCTCGGAGCGAGCGATGTCCTTGCATCACTTGCCCGTTAGGCCCACGCGGCCGTGCCGCCATGGCGGCGCCGAGCCTTCGGACCGGCACCTACCCCACACCGAGCAGCGGCACTAATTGCGTGGCACCTCCGACCACGGGACCTCGCGGTCGACGCGGACATCGCCCGGCAGGCCGAGCACCCGCTCGCCGAGGATGTTCTTCATCACTTCGGTCGTGCCACCCTCGATCGAGTTGGCCCGGCTGCGGAGGAACGCCTTCTGTAGCGTGTCGGCGCCCATCGCGGTCTCGGGCCGGATCATCTCGTAGCTGCCGTACAGCAAACCCTCCGCACCGAGCAGGTTCATCGCCTCGCTGTAGATGTCCTTGTTGAGGTCGGCTGATGCCATCTTGCCGATCGAACCTTCGGGACCGGGGTCGCCGGCCTTGCGCATCTGGTTGGCACGGATGTTCGTAAGCCGCAGCACCTCGGCGCGCGCCCACAGCTTCATCACTTCATCGCGAGCCGCCGTGGTCTTGTCGTCGGTGGGCAGGTTGTTCCACACGTCGACGAGTGCGGCGATCGTGCCCGAACCCTTCGGCGGCGTGGTGCCGCCGATCGAGACTCGCTCGTTCATCAGCGTGGTCAGCGACGCCCGCCAACCGTCGCCGGGCCCGCCGAGCATCTCGGAGTCGGCGATGCGCGTGTCGGAGAAGAACACCTCGTTGAACTCGGCCTCGCCGGTCATCTGCCGCAGCGGGCGGATCTCCACGGTCGGATCCTGCATGTCGACCACGAACGCCGTCAGCCCGGCGTGCTTCACCGCCTGCGGATCGGTTCGCACGACCAGCAGTCCCCACTTCGATAGGTGGGCCAGCGTGGTCCATACCTTCTGACCGTTGACGATCCACTCCTCGCCGTCTTGCACGCCCGACGACGACAGCCCGGCGAAGTCGGAGCCCGAACCGGGCTCGGAGAACAGCTGACACCAGATCTCTTCGCCGGTGAACAGGGGGCGCAGATACCGCTGCTGCTGCTCGTCAGAGCCCCAGGCGACGATGGTCGGTGCGCACATCCCGTGACCGATCGGGTTGCGGTACATCGGGTTCGGCGCACCAGCTGCATAAATGCGCTCGTTGATGTTCTTTTGCAGCTTCGGCGAGAGGCCAAGACCACCCTGCCCTTCCGGAAAGTGCACCCAGGCCAGACCCTTGTCGTACTGCGCGCCGAGGAAAGCCTTCGGATCGGTACTGTCGGGGGGATACTCCGTGAGTAACTCCTCGACGAGGTCGGCCACCCGCTGCTCTTGCGACGACAACTCGGTCTGATCGATCACAGTCATGGCCCTCGACGGTACTGGTCGCCCGGCAGCGGACCGCAGTCGAGGCAATCGCTCGCTACTCCGCAGACGCCGGCTCGTCGGGCAACTCGGCGACCCGTTCAAGGAGCTGATCGCGGATGCTCACGCCACGTTCACGGGCGCGATCACCAGTGGCCCGCCATCCGAGCCTGCTCGAGTACACCAGCGGTGGTTCTTTCAACCGGATGGGCTCGACTGCGGTCACCTCGGCGAACACCAGCTGGTGGTCGCGCATCGCCATTTCGTCGAAGATCGAGCACTGCAGCCAAGCGATCGAGTTTGGCACAACGGGCAGGCCACCGTGGTCCGTCCACGGCGTGATGTACTCGTCGGCGACGTAGCGGAACTTGCGGCCGGGGTAGCTGAAGTACTGCCCTTCGGCGATCTGGTCGGCGGCAAGCAGACTGGCTGAGAACTGGCCGGACTCGATCATCAATGGATACGTGTCGTGTTTGGATGAGACGCTGGCCATCACCACCGGCTCCTCGAAGCTGACCTGTGTCAACCAGTGGCTCGTGTACGCCCTCGCCAGATCGTCGTGGTGTGCGCCGATCACCTGCACTCCCTTGATCATCTGGCCGAGACACTGCTTGATCTCGCGATCGATCACGGGCGAAGTCTGGCATTCGACTGACCTCAGCGCGGGTGCTGTGAACGGCGAACGATGCAAGCTTCGGAGGGCGGGTGCCGACATGCTCGCCCGCCCCAGCGGGAGCGATGGCATGATCGGTGGGGTCTGTGTCATTGACGCCATCGGTGCGATGCGCCACGATCGACGCCATGCCCCCACCAGTGCCGCGCCAGGTGGTGATCGTCACCTACTCGGGTGCGCAGGCACTCGACGTCACGGGTCCGCACGAAGTGTTCGCCGGCGCCAACGCGTGGGCGGGCAACGAGCGCTACCAGCTGCGCGTGGTGGCGACGAGCGTGGGCCCGGTGCCGACCGAGAGCGGGTTGCGCATCGATGCCGATCCGTTGACCGAGGAGCCGATCGACACGTTGATCGTCGCTGGCGGTGCCGGTGTGCAGGCTGCACGACGCGACCGTGCACTCGTCGGCTGGCTCGACCACGCCGCGCGGCGCAGCCGGCGGGTGGCATCGGTGTGTTCGGGCGCCTTTCTGTTGGGAGAGGTCGGACTGCTCGACGGGCGGCGCTGCACCACGCACTGGGCACGTGCGGACCAACTCGCCGAGGCGTTTCCTGCGGCGGTGGTCGACCCAGATCCGATCTACCTCCACGACGGTGTGTGGACGTCGGCGGGCGTCACTGCGGGCATCGACCTTGCGCTCCAACTGGTCGCCGACGACGAAGGCACGGCCTGCGCCCACACGGTTGCGCAATGGCTCGTCATGTTCCTCCGGCGCCCAGGCGGACAGAGTCAGTTCGCGGCACCGGTGTGGAACGCGCCACCGAGCCACGATGGTATTCGCGTCGTGGTCGAGGCGATCCACGCCGACCCCGCCGGGCGACACACGTTGGACGACCTCGCACGACGGGCGTCGATGAGCCCGCGGCACTTCTCTCGGGTGTTCACCCTCGAGATGGACGCCTCTCCGGGCCGTTACGTCGAACGATTACGGGTCGACGCAGCGCGCGGCCGCCTCGAACAGGGCGACGAATCCGTCGACGCCGTTGCCACGGCCTGTGGTTTCGGTACAGCCGAGACGATGCGGCGTGCGTTTTTGCGCCAACTCGGCGTGGCTCCCGCGGCCTACCGCGACCGGTTTTCGCACTCGGTCGCGGCGACCCCAGCGGCGCGCTCTTCGCGACCCGTACATCCGAAACTCCACAGAGAGAGGGCCTGATTATGACCAGTTATGGATTGCTCGTGTTCGACGACGCCGAAGAACTCGACTTCGTCGGACCATGGGAAGTGTTCACTGCTTCGACGATGGTGCTCGGCACCGATGGCGGTCACCACGCGAGCATGATCGCCGAACGAAACGAGCCCGTGCGGTGCGCGAAGGGCATGACGGTGATCCCTCACCACACGATCGACGACCACCCCGAATACGACGTGGTGCTCGTCCCGGGCGGCATGGGAACGCGCACGGAGGTCAACAACCAACGCGTGCTCGACTGGCTGACCGATGTGGCCCCTCGAGCAACGTGGATGACGAGTGTCTGCACAGGGTCACTGTTGCTCGTCGCGTCCGGCGTTGCGGCCGGAAAGCGGGTGGCCACGCACTGGGGTTTCGAGGACACACTCGACGCCCGCGACGATTGCACCGTCGTTCGCGACGCGCGGTGGGTGCGCGACGGTTCGGTCGTGTCGAGTCAGGGGGTATCAGCCGGCATCGATATGGCACTGTGGCTGGTCGGCGAGATTCACGGGCCGGCCCACGCACGCTCGGTGCAGCGCTACATCCAATATGACCCGGCGCCGCCGTACCAGGCCGACGTCTAGGCGAATTCGGCGCCCTCGACATCGCTGCCGCCGGGTCGTGGTCGCGCTAATTGAACAAAGCCGTGGCCGCGCGTATCTCGTCGGCTTCGTCGCTGGCAAGCTCCGGCATTACCGCGCGTAGCTGCATCACGATGCCCAGGCGCACGGCGTCGTCGCGAGCGATCAACCCCGTGCGCAGGTTGTTGAGGATGCGGATCACGATGTGACGCGGCGGCGTCGGCGCGAGGAACGTCTCGCTCCAGCTGGCGCGACCACCGGTGACCCGAGCAAAGAGCTCGGGAACGGCCGCTCGCTCGATCGTTGCTGACCCTTTGAACGGATCGAAAAAGCGTTGGCCGTCGGCGGTGCCGACGAGAAAGTGAGCAGGCATGCCGATCCCGTGCAGTTCGACACCGACGCGCCGAGCTACTTCGATCATTACCACCGCCAGCGTGATCGGGATCCCTCGCCGGCGGACGATCACCTGATCGAGACAGGAGTTCCGCCACGAGCCGTAGTCGCCCGTATCGCCGACGAAGCCGAGCTGGTCGCACAGGTGTCGAGCGACTCCCTCCGGCGTCGGCGTGGGGCATGAACCGGCCAGCGCATCGAGCGCGGCGAGCCACTCGATCGGGTCGAGTCCCGGTTGGAGCGCCGCGGCAACTGCGATCGCCGCCTCGTCGAGCGCCGGATCGGCCGAGCCATCGCCCATCAGTGCGGCGAATGCCGTCGGACCCATCACTGCACGGTACCGCTCGGCTACGTTCCGACAGCATGTACCCCGGCGCACACGCTCCAGCCCACCCCGACAAACCAGCGGTCATCATGGGCTCTTCAGGGTTCGTGCAGACCTACGGCGAACTCGACGCCGCGGCGAATCGGCTGAGCCATCTACTCCGCAGCGCCGGTCTACAGCCGGGCGACCACGTGGCGATCTGCATGGAGAATCACAATCGATACCTCGAAGTCGTGTGGGGCTGCCATTACGCGGGCCTCGTGTACACCTGCGCATCGTCGCGCCTGCAGACCAGCGAGCTGGAGTACATCATCAGCGACTGCGGGGCGAAAGCGTTCATCACCTCGAAGTACAAAGCGGAACAGGCCGCAGAACTCCGCGGCACGATTCCCGATGTCGAACTTCGTCTGATGCTCGACTCGGTGATCGACGGGTACGACTCCTACGAGCAGTCGGTCGCTGATCAACCGTCGACACCGCTCGACGAGCAACGCCAGGCGGGGCTCGACATGCTGTACTCGTCCGGCACCACAGGGCGTCCGAAGGGCATCACCCGCCCGTATCCCGGTGATCCCCTCGAGACCACCGGCGGCCCGATCGTCGGACTCCTGCAGCTGCTGTTCGCGTTCGATGACACGAAGACCTACCTCTCCCCCGCCCCGCTATACCACGCCGCCCCGCTGCGCTTCTGCCTTGCCGTGCACTCCCTCGGAGCCACGCTCGTTGTGATGGAACAGTTCGATGCCGAGGAGTATCTGCGCCTGGCAGACGAGCACGAGGCAACGCACAGTCAGGTCGTGCCGACGATGTTCGTGCGCATGCTGAAGCTGCCCGAGGAGGTCCGCAGCCGCTACGACGTTTCCTCACTCGAGGCGGTCATCCACGCAGCGGCGCCGTGTCCGGTGCCAGTGAAGAAGCAGATGATCGATTGGTTCGGCCCGATCATCCACGAGTACTACGCCGGGAGCGAAGGCAACGGCTTCGTGTACTGCAACTCCGAGCAGTGGCTGGCTCACGAAGGCACGGTCGGCCAGGCGGTCACCGGGATTCTGCACATCGTCGACGACGACGGCGAGGAAGTACCGACAGGTGCGTCGGGCACGGTGTTTTTCGAGAGCGAGGCCGAATTTGAGTACCACAACGACCCGGAGAAGACCGCCGCATCGCGCCACCGCAAGGGCTGGACGACGCTCGGCGATGTCGGCTATCTCGACGACGACGGGTTTCTCTACCTCACCGACCGCAAGGCGTACATGATCATCACCGGCGGCGTGAACGTGTACCCGCAGGAAGCCGAGAACCTGCTCGTCACGCACCCGAAGGTGATCGACGTTGCTGTGTTCGGCGTTCCCAACGACGACTTCGGCGAGGAAGTCAAGGCCGTGGTCCAGCCGCGCGAGATGCCCGCCGACGACGCAGCAGCATCTGCTTTCGCCAGCGAGCTGATCCAATTCTGCCGATCGGAACTGGCCGACGTGAAGTGCCCGCGCTCGGTCGACTTCCGCGAGGAACTCCCTCGTCATCCGACGGGCAAGCTCTACAAGCGGCTGTTGAAAGACGAGTATTGGAAGGCCGCCAAGCGAGCGATCTAGCGCGCCGTACATGAGTGACCTGTTCGAGCGCTGGTCGCGTACTTACGACGACGCTGCGCTCCAGCGGCTCACCTACCGCACACTGCACGATGCAGTGGTCAGCGTCGCAAGCGCGCAGCGTCCTGGGATCATCCTCGACGTCGGTTGCGGCACGGGTCAGCTCACACGCCGCCTGACGCAGCTCGACTGGGCACCCACCGTGTACGGGCTCGATATGTCGACGGGGATGCTCGATCGAGCGCGTTCCAGCGGCGCGCCGCTGATCCGAGCAAGTGCCGAGGCCCTGCCGATCGCCGATCATTCGATCGAACTGATCACCTGCACCGAGTCGTTCCATTGGTACACCGATCAGCGTGGCGCTGCGGCGGAGCTCGCCAGAACGTTGCGACCAGACGGCCAGGTGGTGATCATCTCAATCGCGACATTCACCGACGTTGGGGCATCGCTGCTACGTCGAGCCACCGCTCGACGGTCTCCCATCCGAGCGCTGCCGCCACACCGAATTCGGGTCCTGCTAAAAGAGGCTGGCCTCGATGTCTCCGAACAGCGCCGGCTCCGCCGTCCGACGCCTCCGTGGCCCGTACTCACGCTGGCGCAACAGAGCCGATGAGCCGAGTACACCCGTATCTCGAGCACGACGGACCGATCGCGTTCGCCCACCGCGGCGGAACGAGTGTTGCACCCGAGAACACGATGCCGGCGTTCGAGCACGCCGTGTCGTTGGGGTTCCGGTATCTGGAAACCGATGTGCACCGGACCGTCGACGGCCATCTCGTTGCATTTCATGACACCGACCTCAACCGAACATGCGGCGTCGATCGGCGAATCGCGGATATGACCGCAGCCGAAGTCGCAAGCGTGCGGGTCGGCGGTACTGCGTCGATTCCGACGATGCGCGTCCTCCTGGAACGGTGGCCCGATCATCGATTCAACATCGACTGCAAGGCAGATGACACGCTCGAACCGCTGGGCGCACTGATCGACGACCTTGACGCGCTCGACCGGGTGTGCGTCGGATCGTTCAGCGATGACCGGCTCGAACGTTTGCGTCGCCGGTTTGGCGGGCGGTTGCTCACGGCGATGGGGCCGCGGGAGATCGCCACGTTGCGCCTCCTTCGTCGGCGGCGCGGCAGCGGGCCACGTGTCGCCCAGGTACCGATACGAGCCAGCACCGATGGACTCCTGCGGCACCTCACGGTGACGACTGAGCGGTTCATCGCCGACGCTCACCGCGAGTCACTCCCGGTCCATGTGTGGACGATCAACGACGCCGCGGAAATGCACCGTCTGCTCGACCTCGGGGTCGACGGCCTGATGACCGACCGGCCCGAGATGTTGCGCGAAGTACTCGACGATCGCGGAGAATGGGCGACGTGAGCGAGACGTTTGAAGCACCGCACAGCACAGTCCGTGCTCCACGCCACCTCGTGGCGACAGCGGATCACCTGGCGACCAGTGCGGGCAACGAGATGTTCGATCGGGGCGGGAACGCCGTCGACGCGGCGATTGCTGCCAACGCCGCGATCGCAGTGACTGGCCCACATCTCTGCGGCATGGGCGGCGACTTGTTTGCGCTCGTCTACGTCGACGGCGAGGTTGCAGCACTCAACGCATCGGGGCGCGCCGGCAGCGGGGCTGATGCAGCCGCGCTCCGCTCCGAAGGCCACTCCGAGATGCCGTTCCGCGGCGACATTCGGAGCGTGACGGTGCCGGGATGCATCGATGGTTGGATTGCGCTGCACGACCGTTTCGGGTCGATGCCGCTGGCCGAGATACTCGAGCCGGCCCAGCGACTGGCCGCCGACGGCTTTCCCGCAAGTCCGCTACTCGTCGGATCGGCACACCGCCTCGATCCGGCCGGGCGTGAGCAACTCTCCGAATTGGTCGAGCAAGCGACTCGTCCCGGAGCTCGCGTGCGTCGCCCGGGGGCCGCCCTCGCGCTCGCTGCGATCGGCGCGGGTGGACGCGACGCGTTCTACCAGGGAGCGTTCGGCGAGGGTTTGATCGAACTCGGCAATGGGTTGTTCAGCGACGACGACCTCGCGACATCATCTGCCGACTGGGTCGTCCCGCTCAGCACCGACGCGCTCGGCGTGACCTTGCACACCATCGCGCCCAACTCGCAGGGCTACCTCACGCTCGGTGGTCTGCGCCTCGTCGATCGGCTCGATCTCCCCACCGCGCCGCACGACCCGGCGTGGGCGCACCTCTTGATCGAGGCGGCTGTGGCCGCTGGACGCGACCGTCCCGAGCAACTCCACGATCGAGCCGATGGCAACGCGCTCCTCGCACTGATCGACGAGCGGCTTGGCGAGATCGACCCGAACGGAACGTCCGGTCGCCACCTCCACAGCGCCGACGGCGACACCACGTACCTGTGTACCGCAGGTGTCACTCGTGACGGATCCCCACTGGCCGTCTCGCTGATTCAGTCGAACGCCTCCGGTTTTGGCGCGCATCTCGTCGAACCTTCCACCGGCATCAACCTCCACAACCGCGGGTTGGGCTTCAACCTGATCGAGGGACACCCCGCCGAGCTGACCCCCCGACGCCGGCCTCCGCACACGCTCGCGCCTGCGCTGGCAACCCGCGACGGGGAGTTCGCAGCGGTGTTCGGCACCATGGGCGGCGATGCCCAACCGCAGATTCTGCTCCAAGTGGCGACGCGCTTGTTTCACCACCGGCAGTCGCCGGGGCAGGCCATTCGAGCAGGACGGTGGGCGCTGCGCGGCCCCGAGACCGGCTTCGACACGTGGAGCGCCGGTCGACCGGGCATCGACATCGAAGGCCACGCCAGCGAGGAATGGGGAGACGGTCTGACGGCATTCGGCCACCGCCCTCACATGGCCTTGCCTTGGGATGTCGGATTCGGGCACGCTCATGCCATCACGTTGGCGCGCGACGAGATGTTCGCCGGTGCCTCCGACCCGCGCACACGCGTTGGTTCGTGCGCTGGTGGCTGATGCCAACCGCCCTCCAGTTCACGAGTGTCGGTCGGACCTATCCCGACGGGACGCCGGCGCTCGACGACGTCGATCTCGACGTCGCGTCCTGGTCTGTGTGATCATCGCCCTCCCCGATCGTCGCCAACACCCTCTTCGGACTGCTCTCGGTCGATCGTTCGTATCGCGAGCTGATGACACTGCATGGCGCCTCGAGGCTCAGGCAGCTGCGAACGTTGCAGTTCCCCGCTGCGATGCCAGCGATCTTCACCGGCTTGCAGATCAGCGCCGGTCTGGCCGTCATCGGTGCGATCGTCGGAGACTTCTTCTTCCGTCAGGGCAAGCCCGGCATCGGTCAGTTGATCGATCGCTACCGCCTCAGCTTGGCCTACGAGCAGATGTACGGCTTGGCGATTCTCGCTGCAGCGCTCGGCGTTGTCGTGTTCTGGTTCTTCGGCTGGCTCGGCCGGCGAGTCGTTGGCGCGTGGTACGAACCGGTTGGCCGCTCAAGAAACTCGCCCCACGACGTCGGGTCGAGCGATCGGAGCCGTAAGTTCGTCCGATGCGAACCACCCCTCGGTATGGAGCGACGCTGGCAGCGGTTGTTGCGGTGATGATCGCTGCGGCGTGCAGCGGCGACTCCGGCGACGACACCGCGGCCGAGACGTCAGCTGGCGGAGGCAACACCGACGCGTCCCCCACCGATATGGCCGAGGTATGCCCCGACCCGCTGGTCATCCAAACCGACTGGTTCCCCGAGGCCGAGTACGGAGCGACCTACCAGCTCATCGGGGCCGACCCCGAGATCGATGTCAACGCCAAGGTCGTTCGCGGTCCGCTGGTCGCAGCTGACGGCAGCGAAACAGGCATCGACGTCGAGGTACGCGCGGGAGGACCGGCGATCGCGGGCGGCGGCGTGTTCGAGACGTTGCAGACCGATCGCGACGTGCTACTCGCCTATCTCAACACCGACGACCAGGTACGCAACTACTCGCAGATCGCGACGACTGCGGTCGTCGCCCCGCTCGAGATCGACCCACAGGTCGTGATGTGGGACCCGGCCAGTTATCCGAGCGTGTCAGCGATCGCTGACCTGCAAGACGATGACGTCACGATTCGGTACTCCGCCAACGAGTCCTACATGGACTTCCTCGTGAGCTCCGGCCAGGTGCGCGCCGACCAGCTCGACCCGAGCTACGACGGTTCACCTGCGGTGTTCGTCGCCGAGGGCGGGGCGATTGCGCAGCAGGGGTTCGCCACCTCGGAACCGTTCACGTACGAGTTTCTGATTCCCGAGTGGGGCGCTCCGATCTCGTTCGAGTTGATCCACGACACTGGGTGGGAGACCTACTCGCAGTCGATCGGCGTCCTCACCGAGCGTCTCGACGAAGCGCGCCCGTGCCTCGAGGCGTTCGTCCCGCTGATGCAGGAGGCGATCGTGGCCTACGCGACGGACCCCGGCGAGACCAACCAGCTCATCGTCGACATCGTCGCTGCGTACAACGACTTCTGGATCTACGACCTGCCACTCGCTGAGTTCTCGATCGAGCAGCAGCTACAAATCGGCATTCTCGACAATGGGCCGAACGACACGATCGGGGACTTCGATCTCGACCGCGTGGCCGCCTTCTTGCCGCTCGCCGTCGACGTCCTTGCTGCGACGCCGGCCGATCTCGCACCAGACGATCTCGTGACGAACGAGTTCATCGATCCGACGATCGGCCTGTAGCAACCGAGAGATCAGGCTGGAGCCGGAGGGGGCTCCGACGCCAGACCGAGCAACACGTCGAGGAGTACCGCCGCACCGGCAGCCAGATGTTCAGGCGCGGTGTACTCGGCGATGTTGTGGCTCAGTCCGTCGACACTCGGCACGAAGATCATGCCGCTCGGACAGATCCGGGCGAGCATCTGCGCGTCATGGCCCGCGCCACTGACGATGGGGCGGTGCGAGTAGCCCAGCCCCTCGGCGCTGGCGGCCACACGGTCGACCATTGCCGGGTCGAACTCGACCGACGAGAAGTTGGCCAGCGAACGCGTCGTGATCTCGACGTTCTCCGATTGCGCAAGTTCGTCGAGATGCCTGGCGAACATCTCGTTCGCCGCGCGCAGCAGGTCGTCGTCGGTGTGGCGCATGTCGACGGCCACGGTGGCGCTGGCCGGCACCACATTGACCAAGTTGGGGACCAGTTCGATGCGACCAGCGGTGGCGACGAGCGGTGGGCCGAAACGACGGGCAAGATCGCGGACGTACGTGGCGATTGCTGCCGCCGCGTACCCCGGATCGCGGCGCAGCGCCATCGGGGTCGTGCCTGCGTGGGCGGAGCGTCCGAGGATGGTCACCTCGGTCCATGAGATGCCCTGTACGTCGGTGACGACGCTGATCTCGACCGCTTCCGTTTCGAGCACCGGCCCCTGCTCGATGTGCAGCTCGACGAAGGCGTGCGGTGGGGCGACGGGCGGACACGGCGCCGAACCGGCATACCCGATGCGCGTGAGTTCACCGCCGAGCGTGGCTCGATCATCCACCGCCTCGATCGCCAATGCCGCCTCCAGTGGCATGCCCGCTGCGTACACCAGACTGCCGAGCATGTCGGGCGGGAATCGGGAGCCTTCCTCGTCGGTGAACACCGCAACAGCGACGGGCCGTTCGGTGGCGACGTCGGCATCGTTGAGCGCTTCGACCACCTCCAGGCCGGCGAGCACTCCGAGCGTCCCATCGAATCGCCCTCCGGTGCCGACCGTGTCGATGTGCGACCCGGTCATCACGGGGGCCAGGTTCATGTCACGGCCGGCGCGCGTTCCGATGATGTTGCCGATCTTGTCGATCGCGACGGCGAGCCCGAGAGCGCGCATCCACTCAACGACGAGATCGCGACCGGCCTTGTCGTCGTCGGTCAATGCCAAGCGGGCATTGCCCCATTCCCCGTTCGGTCCGTCGATCCGTCCGATCTCAGCGAGCTCGTCCAGACGCCGTGTCAGGCGCTCGACGCGCACCACAGGTGTGGTCACGATCTCACCCGGTTCTCACCAACAGTGCAGGGCGGAATGTCTCGGCGCCACCTACGGTTGTATGTACTGAAGAGGCGGCCCATCGTCGACGTGATCATCTCATCTGCGATGGGTCTCGACGAAAGGATGCAGCAACAGCAATGAACACCGGATCGCTCAGCTTGGGTCGTTACGCCGGAGTTCCGGTGCGTGCGCACTGGAGCATGGGGTTCATCGCGGTTGTGCTCGGTCTGAACTGGACCGCGGCCATCGGGCTGGTTGCTGGGATCCTCGCCACGTTCTTGTTCTTCGGGTCGATTCTGGCTCACGAGTTCGGCCACGCGTTCGTCGCCCGTCGCTATGGCGTCAATACCGAGTCGATCGATCTCTGGGCCTTGGGCGGGGTTGCCCGGCTCGATCGCGAGCCTCCAACGCCGCGTGCCGACGGTCTGATCGCCGTCGCCGGCCCGGCCGTCAGCGCACTGCTCGCCATCGTGTTCATCGGATCGGGTCTGCTGCTCAGTAGCACCCTGTTGTTCGGTATCGGATTCCTCAACGCGTTGCTGGCGGTGTTCAACATGCTGCCTGGCGCGCCGCTCGACGGTGGACGTGTCGTCCGGGCCATCCGCTGGGCCCGGACCGGTGACAAGTATCGGGCGATGCGCGACGCCGGCCAGGCCGGACGTCTGCTCGGTTGGAGCATCAACATCTTCGCCGTGTGGCTCGTCTTCACCGGCCTGATTTCAGTCTTCTTTGCCCTGTTGCTCATTGCCTCGGGCCTGTTCATCGCGCTGAACGCTCGCGCCGAGATCATGGCGTCGTTCGTGCGCCAGCAACTCGATGGCGTGAAGGTACGAGACCTCACGTGGTTCGGCGTGGCGCAGGCGGGCACCGACATGGACGCCGACTCGATGTTGTGGCAACGCCAGCGCCTCGGCAACGCTGGCGCTGTTGCCGTGGTCGGCGACGACGGTGAGCTCGACGGCCTGGTACTCGAAGACCAGATGTGGGCGGTCCCCGCTGAACGACGCGGCATGGTCATGCTCACCCAGCTGATGACTCCGTTCAGCAAAACGGCCAAGGCCACCCCCGACGAGGAGCTCACAGCGGTCCTCCCCCGACTGAACCCGCTCCGGCCGGTGGTCACCGTGTGGAACGACGACGAACAGCTGACGGGCATCGTTCCTCCATCGAAACTGCAAGAACGGCTGACGAAGGCGCAGCAGGCCGCGTTTAGCGGCTGACGAGACAGGTCGGGCGACGCTCAGGCGTCGCGTACCGCCCACTCGCGTTTGGCGACGGGGGGCTGTTCGCTCCACGGAAAGTTGATCCACAGGTCGGTACGCCGCCACACATAGTCGCACTTGACGATCGACCGCGGCTTCTCGTAGAGCACTCCCGTCCGCACCTCGGCGACCTTGCCGTCGCAGAAGGCCTCGACCGACTCGAGGGTGTGTCCGGTATCGGCGACATCGTCGACGATGAGGATTCGGGCGTCGACCATGTCGACGAAGTCCGGAGCGGGCGGGAGGATATGTGGCACCTCGAGACGCTCGTCGACGCCGGTGTAGAACTCTACGTTCATCGTGTAGACGTTCTTGACCGACAGCGCGTACCCGATCGAGCCACCGATCAGCAGTCCGCCTCGGGCGATCGCCAACACCATGTCGGGTTCGTAGCCGTCGTCGACGACCATCTGCGCGACCTCGCGCGATGCCTCCCCGAACATGTTCCAGGTCATGATCTCGCGTTCTTCCGACATTGGAGCGCAACCTACCCTGCGGCCGGTGGCGAGGAGGCACGCGCCGGCAGGCAGATGTCGGCAGGACGGACCGGGACTCGATCGAGCGCTCGGCCGACCCCGTCGACCTGGCGTAGCGCATCACGGATGGCGGCAACGATGGCGGGTGTCGACGAAATGGTTGGCGGCTCACCGACGCCCTTGGCGCCGAGTGGTGCCATGGGATCCGGCTGCTCGATCAACGTCGCAACCACGTCGGGCATGTCGAGGAAGGTCGGCAACAGATAGTCCGTGAAGTTGCCGTTGCGGATCACGCCGTCGGTCTGGATGATCTCCTCCATCACCGCCAGCCCCAGTCCCTGGGCGATGCCGCCTTCGATCTGGCCGGTGATCGACAACGGGTTGAGTGCTCGTCCTACGTCTTGCGCTGTTGCGATCTGCACGACCTTGACGAGGCCGAGTTCGGGATCGACGTCGACCACGGCGCGGTGGGCGACGAACACGAATCCGACGTGACAGTCGCCCTGCCCGTTCTCGTCGAGCGGCTCAGTGTCCTGATGCCGGTACACCACCGTCTCGTCGATGTCGATCCCGGCGCTGGCATCGGCGACCGCGATGCGCCAACCGGTGGTCTCGTCACGGATGTCGGTGCCATCGATCACGAGGTTCTCGGGATCGACACCGTGTTGCTCGGCGACGTGGAGAAACAGCCGGTCGCGCACCGCCCGGCAGGCTGATGCCACCGCACCACCACTCATCCACGTCTGCCGAGACGCGGACGTGGAGCCGGCCGAGCCGATCTGTGTATCGATCCGCCCGAGGACCACGTCATCGACGCCAAGGATCGATCGGGCGATCTGCCCAGCCAGCGTGACAAAGCCCTGCCCGACTTCGACCGTGGCGAACTTCAGCATGGCGACGCCGGCGCCGAGGCGACAGCGAGCGGTGGCGTAGTCGTCGAATCCCGCTGAGTACATCAGGTTCTTGATCGACACCCCCCATCCGATCCCACGTACCACGTCGGCCGCGTCCGTGGTTCGTCCCGCGCCGCCGGGAACCTTCATGACGTCGACCAAGCCGTCGGAACGAGGACGGCCACCAACGGGTTCGTCGGGCAGCGGCAGTGCAGCGGTTTCGCGCAGACACTCTTCGACCGGCGCGACGTTCTGCACGACCTGTCCGGTGATGGTGGTGTCGCCGGTACGCATCGCATTGCGCAGCCGCAGCTCCCACGGATCGACGCCGCAGGCATCGGCGAGCTTGTCCATCTGCGACTCGTGTGCGAAGCAGATCTGGACCACGCCGAACCCACGCATCGCCCCGCACGGGAGGTGGTTCGTGCGCACCGCGTGCCCCTCGATCACGGCGTTGGGACAGCGGTACGGTCCCGGCGCCTGGGTGACGGCGTTGAGCAGTACGGCCGATGAGGTCGAGGCGTATGCCCCGCCGTCGAACACCATTCGGGACTCGACCTTGACCAACTCGCCATCGGCGGTGGCGTGATGGCGCATCCAGATCTGCGCCGGATGCCGATGCACGTGGCCCAGGAAGCTCTCGGCACGGTCATACGCCATGCGTACCGGGCGTCCGAGTCGGAGCGCGAGCAGGCTGGTATGGATTTGCAGGCTGATGTCTTCGCGCGCTCCGAATGCACCCCCGACACCGCCGAGCACCAGGCGCACCGACTCGGGATCGAGGCCGAGGCAGTCGGCCATCTGTCGGCGATCCTCGTGCATCCACTGCGTGGCCACGTACACCTCGAGGCTACGTCCACCCGGATCCGGGATCGCAAGCGCCGCTTCCAAGCCCAGGAACGCTTGATCTTGCATACCGACCTCGTACGTTCCTTCGACGACCACGTCGGCCGTCGCCTCGGGATCGCCGTGAACCACCGGTTGCGACGCGATCACGTTGCCGTCGGGATGGATCGCCGGCGTGTTGGGGTCGAGCGCCGCTTCGGCGTCGAGCAGCGGTTCGAGTACCTCGTAGTCGACCCTGATTGCGTCCACGGCGCGGCGACACACCTCGGGATCGTCACCCGCCACGGCTGCGATCGGTTCGCCGACGTATCGAACGATGTCGGCGGCGAAGACCGGTTGGTCGGGAACGATCAGGCCGTACGTTCGCTCTCCCGGCACGTCGTCGGCGGTGATGACGGCGAGCACACCGGGCACCTTCCAAGCACCTGACACGTCGATCGACCGAATTCGCGCGTACGGATGCGGCGAACGCAGCGTTGCTCCCCACACGCAGCCTTCCGCGCTGAGGTCGGAGGAGAACTCGAACGAGCCTTGCACCTTGGCCGTACCGTCGGGGCGCAGGACCGAGTCGCCGAGCGTGCCGGGGCGAGCGGCTGCGGGGGCGTCGATGATACTCATCGGCGCCGTTCCACCACCACTCGTTCGACCGCTTCGAGAATGCGTCCATACCCCGTACAGCGGCACAGATTGCCGGCCAAGGCCTCACGCACTTCGGTGTCGCTCGGCTCGCCGTCGGACTCGAGCAGCGAGTGCACCGCAACGATCAGCCCCGGAGTACAGAACCCGCATTGCACGGCGCCGGCATCGACAAAGGCCCGCTGCACATCGCTGGGCGCACCGTCGGGAGCGATCCCCTCGACCGTGGTGATCGACTGTCCGATAGCGCTCGCCGCCATCACCAAACACGAGCAGACGAGCTCGCCGTCGACCACCACGCTGCAGGAACCGCACTCGCCCTGTTCGCACGCCCCTTTGCTGCCGAGTAGACCGATGCGGTTGCGCAACACCTCGAGCAAGCTCTCGCCGAGCCACGAGTCGCGTACGTCGTGGTCGGCCCCGTTGACCCTCAGCGTGAACTGGTCGCTCATGCGGCAGCTCCCAGTGCATCGAGGCCGCGTGCGGCCAACCGGCGGGTGAGTACCCCGATGGCGTGGCGCCGATAGTCGGCGCTGGCTCGATGGTCGTCGATTGGTGCGGCAAACGCTGCGGCGCCGTCGGCGAACGTTCGAACCGCGTCGGCATGCACGCTCATCGTGCGCCAATCGAGGGCCGCTGCGAACGCCGCTTCAAGCTCTGGCGCACGCAACACCGTCGGCCCGACCGACCCGAGGGCGAGG
Source organism: Actinomycetota bacterium (assembly GCA_039177505.1). GTDB lineage: Bacteria > Actinomycetota > Acidimicrobiia > Acidimicrobiales > Ilumatobacteraceae > JABSQH01. The sequence continues at coordinate 22,974 of JBCDFR010000002.1, forward strand.
CCGACACTCCGACGCTGACGATCGAGCACCAGGCAGGTCGAGGCGATAGCGATGACCATCGCGTTCCGTACACCCACTTTCGCGTAGCCCTGCCACCCGTCGGTCACCGGCAGCGTGAACGACACGATGAGGTCACCCGAACCGAGCGTCGTGCGCTTTGGGCCCTGCATCACGTCGACGACGGGGACCGACCGGCGGCCCTGAGTCGACGCCACCTCGGCTGACGCACCGAGCGCCGCCAATACGGGGAGTCCGTCACCGGCGGGCGAGCACGTGCCGAGATTGCCGCCCAGCGTTCCGGCATTGCGGATCTGCGGTGAGCCAACCGTGCGGGCAGCCTCTGCCAGCGCCGGCACCAACTGCGCCAGCGGCTCGGCGAGCATCTCGGAGTACGTCACCGCGGCACCGATCGTGACGGTGGCCGCTGCGACGTCGTGGCGCCACGACCGGAGCTCGGCGATCCGATTCACCGCCACGACGTCGGCGTCCGGGAGCGGACGCAGCCGTCCATCGTTGACCTCGACCATTAGATCGGTACCGCCAGCGAGCACGATCGACTCCGGTCGATCGTCGAGACGTTCGACCGCGCTTGCGACATCGGTCGCCACGAACACGGCCATCGGCGAACTGTACCAACGCGCCGTGTTCCGTGCTGACTCGTCTCGGAGTGTTCACGGCGATACCGTCGCGCCGATCCCGCCCTCTCGCGTCGACGCATTCCAGCGCCGCTCTCGGCTGCCTGCATTGCTCGTCGGCGCGCTTGCCGTCGCCACCGCGTGCGCCGGCACGTCTGGAGAAGGCGAGGCCGACAACGCCCCCGACGGCGCGCCATCGACCACCGTCGAGGCGCGTCCGGGCGTCAACAACGGCACCGTCGCGCCCACCACTGCACCTGCTGACCCGATCGCTGGTGGGATCCTGCGCTTCGCTCCCGGACAGGTGGGGTCGACACTCGACCCCACCAGCACCGAGTTCAACGCGGCAGAACGCACCGTCACCAATGCGGTGTTCGACACGTTGACAGCCATCGACGTCGACGGACGCCCGGTCCCCTACCTCGCCGAGTCGTTGGAACCTGTGTTCGGCGACCTCTCGATCTGGCGGATGACGCTGCGCCGAGACGTCGTGTTCCACGACGGCACGCCGCTCGACGCTGCTGCCGTCGTCACCAACTTCGAAGCACAACGCGCCGACCCGACGGTGGGCGTGATCATCCGCGCCGACTACGTCGACTTCGCCCCGGCCATCGCGATCGATGAGCGAACCGTCGAGTACCGACTACGTGATCAGAACGGCGCGTTCGCGGCCCGGCTCGCCGGCCCGGAAGGGATCGTTGCGTCGCCGACCTGGCTGGCCGCAACCGTCGCCGACCCCGACCTTCGCGGGACACCGATCGGCACCGGCCCGTTCGTCTTCACCGATCGGACCGACCGGTTCATACGCGTCGACCGCAACGCCGACTGGTGGGGTGGAGACGTGTACCTCGATGCCATCGAGTTCATCACCGACATCGATTCGCTCGGACGCACCGCACCTGAACTGTTGGCTGCGGGCGATCTCGACGGGATGCAGTCGAGCGATCCGACCGTTGTTGCCGAACTGCTCGAACTCGGCGACATGACAACCACCGTCGACATCGCCGATGACGTGGCGCTGGTGATCGTCAACACGCAGTCTCCACCGTTCGACGATCTGCGGGCGCGACGGGCCCTCACTCTGGCGACGCCGCTCGAGGCCGTACGCAGTGCGCTCGGCGGCGACGGAGCGGTCGAGGCGACACAACGCTTCGCCCCCGACAGTCCGTACTTCGAGCCGGGTCTGCGCCAGCTCGGCGATGCTCCCGAGCGAGCGACGCCGCTGATCGCCGCTGTCTGCTTCGAGCGTCCCGACGATTGCGTCGATGGACGGATCGCGGTCAACCTGCCGTATCCCGCAGCATCGACGCCACCGGCGGCGATCGATGCCCTCGTCGAAGGATGGTCGGCGGCGGGATTCGACGTCACCGTCGAACCGCTCGACGACGCCGCGCACCGCTCACGGGTTGGTCTCGGTGCGTACGACGCCACGGTGTGGCAACAGTTCGGCGCCGTGGATCCCGCGATCGACAACGTGCGGTTGTTCTGCCGCAACGTCGGTGCGGTCTCTCTCAACTGGTCTCGGCTGTGTGACCTCGACCGCGACGCCCAGTTGCTCCAGGCACAGAGCAACACTGATCCGGAGACCCGCACGCCCTACTACCGCTCGGTGAGCACGGCGATGACCGAGTCGTACGCGTACGTCTTCTTGACTCACGACGAGTGGGCGTACAGTTTCGCGCCGAACGTCGGCGGAGTCTGCGAACGCACAGCTCCTGACGGAGCTGCGCTCGGCTGCACATCACCCTCCGGAGGGACCTGGCTCACGAGCACCTGGTTCACGGGGTGACCCACCGAGGATGTTCACCGCCGGACTCGGCGAGTGCGAAGATGACCCACCGATGGTGACCACAGCAGGCGACGACGGCCTCGCCCGACGAGGCGACGCGCCCACAACGGCGCCAGATGAAACGGTGGCCGACCGGCCACTGGCGGACCAGAAGGTCGACCACGACGCGAGCGGTCCGACCGGCGAGCAGGCCGACTCACTGGTGGCCATCGAGCGCTCGCAATGGGCTCGCGCCCTGTTCGTCGGTCTCGCCGCCTACGTCGTGTCGCGCTTGTGCGTTCTCGCGGGAGCGGCCGTCCGGTCGGCACAGCTCGTCGTCGACGCCCGTGAAGACGGCGAACCGGAACCCGGAGCGCTCGGCACGATTGCCGACGTACTCACGTCGTGGGATGGCCAGTGGTACATGACCATCGTCCGCGAGGGGTACCCCGATTCGATTCCGACACCGATCACCTACGACGAGCTCGAAGCTCGGGCCGCGTTCTTTCCGGTCTTTCCGTGGCTCGTGCGAGCCGCCGATGTCCTCATCCCGGGTGGGGACACGCTTGCCGCCCTGACGGTGAACTTCTTTCTCGGTGCGTTGTCGGTCGTTCTCATCGGCATGATCGCCCGCCACCTGTATTCGGTGGGGGTCGCGGCCCGGGCGATGACGCTGTATGCGATCTTTCCCGGGAGCTTCGTGCTGTCGTTCGCCTATGCCGAGGCGACGATGATCGTGTTATCGGCGGTGTGCATGCTGCTCTTGCTCGACCGGCGGTGGCTCCTGGCAGGCCTGGTCGCGCTGGTGACCACCGCGTCAAGACCGAACGGATTGGCGATCGTCGCTGCCTGTGCGGTCGCGGCGTTCATCGCCATCCGTCAACGCCGCGACTGGTCAGCGCTACTGGCCGTGATTCCGGCGCCGTTCGGGTTCATCTTCTTCCAGTGGTACGTCGACGATACCGCCGGCGAATCGGGGGCATGGTTCCGAGTGCAGTCCGAAGCATGGTCGGAGGGCACGAGCTTTGGTCTCACCGCACTCACCAACACCGTGGAGTTCTTGCGTGCGCCGCTCGGATCGCCGGCGAACGCGCTGACCGCATTGTCCCTCCTCGCTCTCGCCGGGATGGCGTTCTGTGCCTGGAGGGCCAAGCTGGCAGCGCCGCTCGTCGCCTTCAGCGCGGTGGTGATCGTGTTGATGTTGATCCCCGAGACCGTCACTGCACGCCCGCGCTTTCTGTTCACAGCGTTTCCTCTGTTCATCGGCGTGGCCGCATGGTGGCCGCAACCCAGGACGGCTGGCGACCATCATCGGGCGTCGTGGGATCGCGCCGGCTGGGACCTCGTGCTTGTGATCGGTGGAGCCGGCCTCGTTGCATTGACAACGCTGTACTCAGTGTTCGCGGCGATTCCCTAGCGGAGTGGCAATGACCAGTCCGTCGTCGTCGAGGCGCGATTGGGCCGGCCTGGCCCTTCTCGCGGTGCTTGCGTATCTGCCCGCGCTGGCCAGTTCTCCCGGCCGGATGCCGGCCGACACGAAGCTCTATTTGTACCTGGATCCGGGTGGTCTGGTCAGCCGCTCCACGTCGACGTTCGAGCCGGACCAATTCGCCGGATGGGTACCGCACCAGCAGATCACCTACCTGTGGCCCTCCGGCCCATGGTTCTGGGTCTTCGACACGATCGGCGTTCCGGACTGGATCGCCCATCGCCTGTGGATCGGCACCATCATGTTCGCCGCAGGCGCTGGCGCACGTTGGGCCGCCCGTACGTTGGGTATCGGCCCGGTGGCCGCTATTGCGGGCGCAGCGCTGTACCAGTGCAGCCCGTACCTCCTGGCGTACGTGTCACGAACCTCGTTGCTGTTGCTGCCGTGGGCCGGCCTCGGGTGGATCGTCGGGCTGACCGTGCGGGCGACGGTGCGCGCCCGACGTCGCGCCGACGCGGACGAGGCAGACGAGGCAGACGAGGCAAACAATGCGCCGAGATGGCGGCGGCTCGCACCATGGCGTGAACCGGCATTGATCGCCTTGATCGTCGCCACTGTCGGGAATGCCAACGCCACCGCGTTGGCATTGATCATCCCCGGTCCACTGCTGTGGTTGTTGCACTCGGCCGCCGGGCGGGAGGTCCGTTGGCGAGCGGCACTCGGCATCGCCGCGCGCACGGCCCTCCTCTGCCTGGTCGTGTCGGCCTGGTGGATCGCCATGCTGATCGTGCAGTCACGTGCCGGCGCGCCGGTACTGGCGTATTCGGAGACACTGCGCGACGTCAGCCGCAACTCGACTGGGTCGGAGGTGTTGCGCGGCCTCGGCTATTGGCTGTTCTACCAACGCGACCTCGCCGGGGCGACGACATCGGCGTCATTCGACTTTCTCATCAGCGGCCGAACCCTCCTCATCAGCTATGGAGTTGCATTGCTCGGTCTTGCTGGCTTGGTCGTCGTCCGCTGGCCACATCGCCGGTTCGCGGCGCTGCTCGTCGCCGTCGGCGCACTACTCGCCGTCGGGGTACATCCGATCGACGATCCGTCGCCGCTGGCCGCTGCACTCGTCGGCGACGAAGAGTCGACGCTGGCCGTCGCCCTACGGAGCAGCACGAGGGCGACGCCGCTGATGGTGCTCGGTCTCGCGCTCGGCGTCGCCTCGCTCGTTGCCGCGCTACCCGGACGCGTGCGCGGATTGTCGATCGGATGGCGCCCGGTCGCTGCCGGTGCGGTGGTCGTGCTGGTGGTGCTCAACCTGCCGTCGTTGTGGCGTGCTGAACTCGTCGACCCAGCCATCGATCGCGATGCGCAACCACCACAAGCGTGGCTCGACGCTGCAGCGGATCTGAACGCCGCCGACCCGGCCCCCGGTGGGTCGCGCATCTTGCAACTCCCGGGTGCGGAATTCGGTGCCTTTCGTTGGGGATACACCGTCGACCAACCACTCGTCGCCTTGGTCGACCGTCCGCTCGTGACCCGCGACCTGCTCCCACTCGGATCAGGTCCTGCGATGGACCTGCTCTATGCCCTCGACGATCGCATTCAAGAGGGGTGGGCAGAACCGAGCACGGTGGCCGCCGTCGCCCGGCTGTTCGGCGTTGACACCATTTGGTCGACCAACGACGCCGCCTTCGAACGCTTCCGCACTGCCAGACCCGAACGTGTTGCCGCGCTGCTCGCCGACCCCGCGTCGGGCCTCGCAGCCGCACGATCCTTCGGCGAGCCGCTGATCAACATCGGTGAGGTCGCCACGCTCGATGAGGTCGAACTCGGCGACTCGGTCGTGGGGACCGCTCGACCGCCAGTCGAGCTGATCGAGGTGCCCGACAGTGTTGGCATCGTCCGCTCGGCCGGGGGGGCACAAATGCTCTCCGGATCGGGTGACGGCATCATCGATGCAGCAGCCGCCGACCTGCTCGCCGCAGAGCGCGTGGTTCGCTACACGCTGTCGACGTCCGGGGATGACCTCGCTGCCGCCATCGCCGACGCGGGCGCGCTCGTCGTGACCGATTCGAACCGCGACCGAGCCCACCATTGGCGTGGCTCGCAAGACGTGCATGGCCACACCGAGCCAGGAGGCGCCGACGACGACGTACTCGACGCCACGGCCGCCGATCAGCGGCTGGCGCCGTTTGCCGACAGCGACCCCGAACAGCAGACCGTCGCCATTCAGCGCGGCCCGGTGACCGCCATCGCATCGAGCTACGGCGAACCCTTTGCGTACCGTCCAGAGGACCGCGCCGTGATGGCGATCGACGGCGATCCGACGACCGCATGGGTGGCCGGCGACCGCGGCGACCCGGTCGGCCAACGGTTGCAACTCGAGGTTACGGAATCGGTCGACGCGGCCTCTGCACCGACGATGGTCACCGTGCGGCAACTCGAACCGCCAACGGGTGGTCGAGTCATCGACCGAATCACGGTGTCGATCGACGGAGACGACGTCATCGAGGTCGATCTCGACGAGTCGTCGTGGACTGCCGAAGGCCAAACGATCGGCACGCCGCCGCTCACGAGCGGCACGACCATCGAGCTGCGTATCGATCGCGTGACCATCGGCGATCCCGCTGTTGGCGCCGCACGCGATGGCGTCGGCTTCGTCGAGGTCGATCTCGGGCTCGGTCCCACGACGGAGTGGATTCGCCCCCCGGTCGACGGCCTCGAGCAGCTCGGCGACAACCCGCTTGCGGTTGTCTTCACTCGACTGCGCACCGATCCGCTCGACGTGTGGCGCTCGGACCCTGAGCCGGAGCTACAGCGGGAACTCCCACTCCCCCGGTCGGTCGATGGTCAGGTCGAGCTCACCGTCCGCGCCGATGCACACGCCTCCGACGAGGTGTTGGCGGATCTGTTCGGTGACGGAGCATCGACGCGCGCCGAGTCGGCTGCGGTGCCGATCGCCAATCGGCGGCTCACCGGCTCAATCCTCGCTCGTGGCGCGGCGGCCACCGATGGTGACTCCACCACGGCGTGGATCAGCCCGTTCGACAGTGTGATCGGATCGAGCCTGCGCATCACCGGAGTCGACGAGATGGAACAGTTCACCATCACCCAACCGACCGGGAGTTACTCGACGATCACCCGCTTGGCGATCGACGACACAGCTGGTCGTGATCATGACGGTGGTGAGACGATCGTTGTCGACGTCCCTACTCCTGATACGACCGGTACGAGCTCGGTCACACTGCCCCGGCCCGTGAGCGGGACTGTCACCATCACGATTGACACCATCGATCCGGTCATCACGATCGATCGGCGCTACGGCGACGTACGCACCCTCCCGGCGGCGATTTCCAATCTCGACAGCCCTGCGATCGGCATCCGCCAACCGGCCACCGCAGGCGCAGCCTCGATCGATTGGACGTGTGCTGAACCATCCTTGATCGAGATCGACGACATGACCGTGCCTGTGTCCTTCACGATCGACACGACCGACTTCGCAGCAGGCTCGCCGGCTGTTGCTACCGTGTGCGAACCGGTCGAGCTCGGCGAAGGAACCGTCCAGCTGCGTTCGACGGGCCGCCAAACTTCGGGCGTCACTGTGGACCGCGTCGTGATCCGCGAGCCGAGCGTTCCACCGACTGACGGGCCGTCGACCCCATCGGTCACGGTGCTCGAGTCCAGCGACCGCCGGCGGACGATCGACGTCGGGCCATGCCCGGACGGCTGCTGGCTGGTGCTCGGCGAGGGGTACAACACCGGGTGGGAAGCAACGGTCGACGGAGTGGTGCTCGATGGCCCGGAGTTGGTCGATGGCGGATTCAACGGTTGGCAGCTCCCGCCGGCCACCATGACCACAACGGTCGTTGTGCGTTGGACAATGCAATGGCCGGTCACGCTTGGACTGGCCATCTCTCTGTTTGGCGTCGTTGCTGGTGTGGCGATCGTCGCACTCACTCGCCGCAAGCGCGCATCGGATCTCGTGACGCGGCCGCGACTTGCCCGCCGCGCCCTCATGCGTCGGACCGTCCGATGGCGGGGTCCCACGTTGGCCATCGCCGCCGCAACAACGGTGTCGTGGTGGGCCGGTGTCGCCGCGCTTGCAGTGTGGGTGTCGGGAATCGGACGCCGATGGCGGCGCGGATATGAGACGCTGGGCTGGCTGATTGCCGCCGTGGTCGGGGTGTTGGTCTATTGGATCGAGCGTCGTGACGCTCCGTTCCCCGATGCCGGTTGGACGACTGCGTTCGATCACCTCAACGGCCCGGCGCTGTTTGCGCTCGTGCTCATCGCAGTCGGCGCGTGGTTCGGAGACGACCGCGATGTTCCCGGCGCAGAGCGCTCGGACAGCAATGACCACGATGTCCGAACTGGCGCCGTCACCGCGAGTCCGTAGGATTCCTCCCTGATGGCGGACGGACGCCTCGCCTATCTCCCGGCCCTCGATGGTCTGCGCGCGCTCGCCGTCGCTGCGGTGGTCGCCTATCACCTGGGCTTCGGCTGGGCATCCGGAGGGTTTCTCGGTGTCGACCTGTTCTTTGTCATCTCCGGCTACTTGATCACGACCCTGCTGCTGTCCGAGCGCGCTGCCACCGGCCGTATCGGCCTCGGCGACTTCTGGGTCCGTCGATTTCGCCGTCTTGTTCCGCCACTCGTGGTGATGGTGGCGGCCGTCGTCATCGCCACTCGCATCTGGGGCGTCCCCGAGCAGTGGGCATCGATTCGCGGCGATGCCATCGGCACCTTGGCCTACGTCGCCAACTGGTGGTACATCATCGGCGGCGAGAGTTACTTCGACACGCTCCTCGGCCCCAGCCCGCTCCGGCACACGTGGTCGCTCGCCGTCGAGGAACAGTGGTATCTGCTGTGGCCGATGGCCGTCGCTGGGCTTTTGGCCTGGCGGTTCGGTCGCCGATTTGCTCCGCTGATCCTACTCGCTACAGCGCTGCTGTCCGCATGGTGGATGGCGGTGCTGTTCGATCCGGCCGACCCGTCGCGCGTGTACTACGGCACCGACACCCGGGCCCAACAACTGTTGATCGGCGCGGCGCTCGCGTGGATGTTGTTCCGTCGTCGCCGAGGGGCGCCAGCCAGTTCCCCAGAGGCGAGCGCGACCGCTCAGTCGAAGCACGGCATGCGCACACTCGACCAATGGCTGCCGCTCGGGGCGCTGGTGCTCTTGGGTGGGGTCGTGATCGCCGTCGATGACCTCGACGGTTGGTTGTATCGCGGCGGATTCCTGATCGTCTCGCTGATCTGTGCGATCGTCGTCGCAGCGGTGAGCAGGCCGGAGGTCCCCGCCAGTCTGCGATGGCTCGGTGCCGCACCACTGTTGTGGGTAGGCGTTCGGTCGTACGGCATCTATCTGTGGCACTGGCCGGTGATCGTGTTCGTCGGTCCGCAGATGGGAATCGAGTGGGCACGCGGGCCGCTGGTGATCGTGCAACTCGCCCTGACGTTGGCGCTTACAGAACTCAGCCTGCGATTGATCGAGCAACCGGCGCGGCGCGGATCGTGGCGCCCCTTGAACATCGTCGCAGGGTGGTCGATCGGAGCGATCGCGGCCGTGTTCCTCGCTGTGATCGTGCTGGTTCCGCCCGTCGGGCGCCAGCAGCTGGCGATCGACGTTCTCCAGCCCGACCTCGCAGCCATCGCTGAACTGCCACCGACGGCGGGCGATACCCCGAACGCGACGTCACTGGCATCGACGACAACCTCGACGACGGCGCCCAGCACGACCGCCCCACCGAGCAGCCCGCCCGAGTCGATCCCATCCACCCCGATACGCGACAACACATCGAGTGCGGCGCCCGACACCACGGCCAACACCGCGGCGCCGACAGGGACGCAGGCGCCACCAACCGAGGTGCCGGTACGTCGGCTGATGCTCGCCGGTGACTCAACAGCGATCTCACTCGCCGTTCACCAGGACAAACAGGGCTTCCCCGGATGGCGGTGGGAGACCAGCGCTCGTCTCGGATGCAGCGTGACCGCCGGTGTAACCCTCGATGTCGGCAGCGATCAGCCGTCACCGACACCTGCGGAGTGCGCCGACTGGACCGAGGAATGGGGTGAGGTCCACCAGCTGTACGAGCCCGACATCGCGGTATTGATGAGTGGACCGTGGGAGGTGCTCGATCATCGGGTGGATGGGGTCGACATCCGTTTTCCGTCGACCGCCTGGGACCAACACGTGCGCGCCGGCATTGAGGAGGCAGTGGATGTCCTCGGCGCAGGAGACACCACCGTTGCGTTGCTGACCTTGCCCTGTATGGCCCAGCCCGAACCGCTCCAGGGGCAGGTGAGCACGCGAGCCCGGTCCGATGTCCAGCGTGTCGACGCCTACAACCGCATTCTCGCTGAGGTGGCCGCGGACGACGAACGGGTCGAGGTGCTCGACTTGGCGTCAGTGCTGTGCCCCGGCGGCGAGCCGATCGAAAACACAACGGGCACCGACATCCGGTACGACGGGGTTCATGTCACTCCTGACGGCTCGGCCCTCGTCGCCGAGTGGCTGTTCGCCGAACTTGACCGTCTCGCTCCGACAACTCGCTGAACTGTGGCATCGACGCTGACGGCAGCGCCGAGCACGATGGCGATCTCCGCGGCAATTCGAAAACGGGGGATGCCGTAGAACGCAAGGATCACCACGATGCTGAGCGCCCCCGTGACGAGTACCGGCCAGCGCGGCTGCGCGCTCGGCCATCGCCACCATCCGTAGGCGGCGAGGGGCACGAGCAGCCAGTACTGCCACAACCCGATCCGACTGGCCCATGGCTCTCGCCCCTCGTTGACGTTGAACTCGATCATCGTCTCGGTGTCCCACACGCTCAGGCCGCGTCCGAGGCGGGCCACCAGCACCGCTGGCACCCGATCGAGGTTGTCACCGATGTAGTCCACTGCGGCGTCGCGGTACAGCGCCGAACGCTCCGATTGATCGACCCCGTCGGGGACCTGGAGCAGATCGGCACAGTTCAGATCCCAGAATCCAACGCCCGGCCCGCCGTAGGTGGTCTCGCAGTTCGCACCGATCAAGGTCAGCCCGTCCTGCGTCGACATCAGCGTCGTCTCGTCGAAGCGGATCAGATTGCGGCCGACCCACGGAGCGACCACGACGAGTGCGGCGGCCCCGCTGACCAGGACGTGCTGCCAGCGGATCGCAGACCGCGGCGATGGGCGGCCGTCGGATGGAGCGAGCAGGATCATCGGCACGACGACGATCGGCCCGAGTAGCAGCAGCTCGGCACGGGCCAGCCCGGCAACCCCAACGGCGACCCCGGCGACGGCTGCCACGACACTGCTCCGGCGGAGGTCGTACACGTACACGGCGAGCAAGATCGCGACCACACCGGCGGCCGCAAACGTCTCCGACATCATGAGACCGTCGTTCATCCACAGATTGGCATAGACCGCGGCGATTGCCGCTGCTGCCAACGCGGTGGTACGGCCGAAGAGCCATCGAGCGAGCGCGCCGATCCCGGCGACGACCGCCGTTCCGTACACCGCCATCGCCAGCCGTTGGGCGAGGTACGGGTCGGTGTTCGACCACGACACCGGGGCAAGTGCAACCGCCGTCAGCGGTGCATGGTCTGCGGCGTACTCACCCGGGATGAACGGTTCGTTGAATCCACTCCCGTTGGCGATCGTCACCGCTTGCGCCGAGTAGTAGATCTGATCGCCCACAACCGGCTCGTCGTATTTGGCGACAAGCACGTACGCCACCCGCCAGAGGCCGGCGGCAACAACGATCACAACGAACCACCATCGAAAGACGGTCCGGCTCATTGGGAGCGCAGTCGGGCGCCGATCGCGGAGTACTTGACGATGCAGATGAGCGCCCGCACGCCGTCGCGCCAGCCGATTTTTTTGCCATCGGCGTACGTTCGACCCGAGTACGAGATCCCCACCTCGTAGATGCGCACCCGGCGACGGGCGAGCTTGGCGGTGATCTCCGGCTCGAAGCCGAAACGATCCTCTTCGATCTCGATCGACTGAATGACGTCGCGGCGAAACGCCTTGTAACAGGTCTCCATGTCGGTCAGGTTGAGATCGGTGAACATGTTCGACAGCGTCGTCAGAAACCGGTTCCCCAGGCTGTGCCAGAAGTACAGCACACGGTGCGGCCGACTCGACACGAACCGCGAGCCGTACACCACGTCGGCGACACCCTGCTCGAGCGGCCCGAGGAGCTCGGCGTATTCGGAAGGGTCGTACTCGAGGTCTGCGTCCTGCACGATCGCGTAATCGCTCGTCACCTCGGCGAAGCCCGTGCGTAACGCCGCCCCTTTGCCTTGGTTGTAATCGTGAAGGATGATCCGGATGCGCGGATCGTCGAGCGTCGCAAGCAGCTCGCGCGTGCCATCGGTCGAACCGTCATCGACGACGACGACCTCAGCCACCCACGGCGACGCGAGTACACGATCGAGCAACTCACGCACCGTGGCCACTTCGTCGTAACACGGCACGACCACCGAGAGGCACCGCCGTGGGGTCATGGAGATCGGACGATAGCTCGCAGTACCGTCTGCGGCGATGAATCGCCGGGCCGACCGCGCGGTCACGGCGATCCTCGCCGCAGTGTCGTACCTCCCGATACTGCTGAGCTCGCCGGGACGTGTCAGCGCCGACACCAAGACATACCTCACCATCGACCCCGCGCGTCTGCTGTCGGGTGCATGGTCGATGTGGGACCCGTCGGTCGGTGCGGGCACGGTGCCGCATCAGAACATCGGCTACCTGTTCCCGCTCGGACCGTACTACTGGCTTGCCGAGCGACTGGCGGCGCCGGATTGGCTGGCCCAACGGATCGTGTGGGGGACCCTGGTCTTCGCCGCCGCCTACGGGACGTACAGGCTGTGTCGGTGGCTGCGATGGGAGCCGACGACAGCACTCGTCGCGGCATTGGCATACGGCTTCAGCCCGTACCTGCTCAGCTACCTCGCCCGGTTGTCGATCATCTTGTTCCCCTGGGCCGCCCTCCCCTGGCTCATACTGCTCGTCGCACTCGCCGCACGCACCAAGCGGTGGTGGCCAGCTGCCGCCTTCGCCCTGGTCGTGGTCACGGTTGGCAGTGTGAATGCTACGGCGCTCCTGCTCGCCGGTCTCGGGCCCGTGATCTGGCTGTTCACCGACCTCGCCACGCGCCGGGTGCGCTGGCCAGCAGCGTTGTCAGCAGCGGCCAAGATCGGCGGGCTGAGCCTCGTCGTGTCGGTTTGGTGGATCGTCGCACTTCGGGTGCAAAGTGCGTTCGGGCTCCCGATCCTCGAGTACACCGAGACATATCAGACAGTCGGCGCGGCGAGTACACCGACCGAGTTGCTTCGCGGACTCGGATACTGGTTCTTCTACGGCGGCGACCGTCTCGATCCCTGGGTCGGGCCATCCACGACTTACATCGATCATCCGCTGATCATCGCTCTCGGCCTGGTCATCGCCGCAGTGTCGCTGCTCGGTCTCATCACCGCGTTCGCCGGTCGAATCCACGCACTGACGCTGCTGTTGTTCGGACTCGTCGTGAGTGTCGGCGCGGCACCGCTTGGCGACTCGTCGATCTACGGCGCCCTGTTCGAGACGTTCGCCACGGAGACCACCGCCGGTCTCGCGCTGCGCTCCACACCGCGAGCTGCGCCGCTCGTGATCCTGGCCCTGGCGATGGGCCTCGGCTCGGCCAGCCGTTGGCGACCGACGGCATCGACCGTCGCACGCGCCCCGGCGTTGGGCCGCGCCACAGCCGGCTTACCGGTTGCCATCGTCGTCGCTCTGACGATCCAGATGTTCCCGTGGTTCTCGGGGTCGGCGACGTCTGAGTCGATTCTGCGCGACGAGACCCTCCCCGAGCACGTCACCGATCTGGCCACCTGGCTCGACACGACCGGCGACGGTCGGGTGTACGAGCTCCCCGGCGCCGACTTCGGCAACTACCGCTGGGGCGGCACCGTCGATCCTGTCTTGCCGGGACTCATCGATCGGCCGTACCTGGCGCGCGAACTCGTGCCCCAGGGAGGTGCCGGGACGGCCGACCTCCTCGGTGCGATCGAGCGTCGGCTCTCCGACGGCTGGCTCGACACAGCAGCGCTGCCGACCCTGGCTGCCCTGTTCGCCGTCGAGACGATCGTCGCCAGGAACGATCTCGAGCACGAGCGCTATCGGCTCGCTCGACCCGGCCCGCTGTGGACCGACCTCACGACAGCACTCGGCGCGCCCGAGTACGCCGGCCCGATCACCACCGACACACCTGAGATTCCGCTGCTCGACGAGTTGACATTCGCCCGTAGCGACGCGGCTGCCGAGTTCCCCGTTGTCGCCGCCTTCGACGTTGGCGAGGCGTCCCGCGTGCGCGTGACCGACGCGACCGCACCGACGATCGTCGCCGGCAACGCCGAGGCGCTGGTCGACCTGGCCGCGCTCGGCGTGCTCGACATCGACTACCCGGTGCTCTATGCAGCCACGCTGCATGAGTTGGCACTCGAGGACCGCCTCGACGCATCGATGCTCGGCAACTCTCCGTGGTGGGTCGTGTCGGACACCAACCGCAAGGAGGGTCGACGCTGGTCGACGATCGGCTCCAACCTCGGAGCGCTGGAGACCACCGGCGACCTCGTGCTCGACGACGACCCGCGCGATGCTCGGCTGGAGCTGTTTGCCGTCGACGACGGCCAGCAGACCATCGCTGCCCATCGCGGCGACATCGCAGACGTGCGCGCCAGCTACTACGGGAGCCCGGTCGTGTACACCGGTGAGGACGCACCGTGGTTCGCCATCGACGGCGACCCCTCGACCGCTTGGCGGGCAGGGGTGTTCGAAGCCCCGGACGGCCTGGTGTGGGAAGTCGACCTGCGTGACCCTGCGACAACCGATCAGCTCACCCTGTTGCAACCGGTGACCGGAGCGACGAACCGGTTCATCACCAGCGTTCGGATCACCCTCGACCCCGACACGCCGGCGGCGACGTCGTTGCAGGTCCCACTCGAGGACACGTCGCGTCGGCTTCCGGGCCAGAACATCACACTCCCCCGGGGTGACTACGAAGCGCTGCGCATCGAGATCCTTGCGGACAATCTCGGCGACCCCGGCTCCTACGTCGGACAGCCGGGAATCGGCTTCGCCGAGGTCACCATTCCGGGCGCCGACGGCGACCCGCTTGTCGACGATCGTGTGGTGGTCGTGCCCGATCTCGCCGACAACGATGCGTGGGACGCGACCGCTGACCTCAGCTACGTCTTCACTCGGCAACGGATCGATCCAGCGACGCCCAATCGCACCGCCCCCGAGACCAGGCTGGTGCGCGAGTTCGTGGTCCCCGACGACCGCAGGTTCGAGCTGCTGGGACAGGTACGACTTGATGCTGACGCCGACGACCAGACGCTGTCACGAGCGTTGGGAGAAGACCCCGTCGCGATCGCCGACCGACGACTGCCCGGCGTACCCGCCTCGAGAGCAGCAGCCGCCATCGACGGAGATCCAAACACCGCGTGGCGCACCCCCTTCGACGGCGCCACCGGCGCCGAACTGCGCCTCGACGCTTCGGGAACGGCCGACGCTCTCACGATCACATGGCTCGACGACGGTCAGCACTCCGTACCTACTGCGCTGACGGTTGAAGGCACCAACGGCATAGTCGTGCGCGCCGATCTCGGCGCTGGCGAACGCGGCGGTGACGGCACGGTCACCTCGACCGTGGTCCTCCCTGATGTGCAGGGCCCGTGGGTGCTGCGCTTTGACTCGGTGATCGATGTGACGACTCCGAACTACTTCTCCAACGCCGCTCAAGCCCTCCCGCTGGGCATCGTCGACGTGTCCTTGGGCGGTGTCGAGCTCGCTGCCCCGACAGCACCGGAAACCGTGCTCGACGACGTGTGCCGCGACGATCTGCTGGTCCTCGACGGCGAGCCGCTCCCGGTGCGCATCATCGGCACCGTCGGCGAGGCGCTGAGTCGTGACCCACTCGACATCGCGGCATGCGAGACGGTCGATCTCTCAGAAGGGGTCCATCGACTCGACGCCACAGCTGGCAGCGGGTTCGACGTCGATCGCGTGTTCCTCACCGATGGGTCGGAGCGACCGGCGCCGGAGATCACCGAGGCCTCGATCACAGCAGACAACCCGACGTCGGCACGTGTCGAGGTCGATGCCAGCACAGTCCCGGTCTGGCTCGTGCTGACCGAGAGCTGGAACGAAGGCTGGACAGCCCAACTCGACGGTGAGGACCTCGGCACACCGGTGCTGATCGACGGCTTCGCGAACGGCTGGTTGCTGCCGCCTGGTACCGCGACGCGAGTCGTCGAGCTCGAGTGGACGCCACAACGGACCATCACCCTGGCACTCTGGTTCTCCCTGCTTGCCGGTGTCGGCGTCATCGCATTGCTCATCGCCTCGCGTCGGAGGGCGCGCCACGAGCGAGTGACGTTCGCCGACCACCCGAGCCCTGCCCGAACACCGCGCACACGTAGCGCTGGAATCGTCGGCCTGGCGGTGCTGACGTTGCTCGTTGCGGGTTTCGCAGGGGCGGTCGTGGTGCTCGCCGTCGCGCTGTCTCGGCTTCGTTGGTTGGCCATGGCGGTCGTCGTCGGTGCGATGGCGGTGGTGGCGGTCGGCGTCACCGCCGATCAACTCCTCAACAGCTATCCGCCCGGACCGGATTGGCCGAGCCGCTTCGCATGGACCACTCCGTTCGCTTGGAGCGCCGTGGCCGCCGCCGTCGCATCACCATTGTCGTCGGCCACCAGCCGCGACCAGTAGCGTCGCCCGCCGTGCGCACGCTCATCATCGTGCCGACCCACGACGAGGCGGCCAACATCGAGACACTGCTCGATCGCCTCGCCGAAACCGTGCCCGAGGCCGACGTGATGGTCATCGACGACGCCTCGACCGACGGCACCCGTGACCTCGTCCGACGCCGAATCGTCGATTCGCCGCGACTGCAGCTCGTGACTCGCGAGGTCAAGTCGGGTCTCGGCGACGCGTACTGCGAGGCGTTTCGTCGCGGACTGGACGCCGGATACGACGCACTCGTCGAGATCGACGCCGACCTATCGCACGACCCCCAGACCCTGCCGACGATGCTCGATGTGAGTGCTCGTGGCATCGACCTCGTGATCGGGTCGCGCTACGTACCCGGCGGTTCGGTGATCGGCTGGCCGCGTCGCCGCACGTGGCTGTCGCGTTGGGGGAACCGATACGCCGCCATCGCGCTCGGTTTGGCGGTGAACGACGCCACCGCCGGCTATCGGGTGTATCGAGCCGAAGCACTTCGGGCGATCGAGCTCGACGGCATTCAAGCCGACGGCTACGGGTTCCAGGTGGAGATGACCTACCGCGCCGTACGCGCCGGGATGAGCGTGGTCGAGATCCCGATCGTATTTCGCGACCGAGTGGCGGGCGCATCGAAGATGCACCGGTCCATCGTCGTCGAGGCGTTCACCCTCGTCACGTGGTGGGGGCTACGTGACGCGTTCTCCTTGCGTCGACGCAGCCGCGCCTACCGCACACCGGACGACTCTCTGAGCAAGGCCCGCTAGGCGGGCGAGGAACGCCTCTCGGACGAGGTGAGTCGTGACACGGTCCACGCGGTGTACTTGACCGAGCGGGCGACATTCGCTGGAATTGACGGCGTGTCACACCTTCGAAAGGTCGACCACATCACCTACGCCTGTGAGCAGGGCAAAATCGAGCAGTGGGCCTGGTTCCACATCGAGGTCGAAGGGGGCACGCTCATCAACCGCATCGACGACGTGCGCCCCGACGATCCCGACTCGTCGATGAAGATCTGGTGCATCGACTACGGCGATTTCGGCGTCGCGTTGATCGAGGGCATCGATCGGACGAAGAAGAGCCAGGTCACCAAGTTCGTCGAGCGTCACGGCGACCACGCCTGCCAGCACGTCGCCTACGACACCTACGATCTCGACGCCTTCGTCGAACACCTGAAGTCGCTCGGGGGCACGCCGCGCGGCGAGGTGCTCGTACGCAACGACGGCTTCGGCGTACTCAAGCAGATGTTCGCCCGCGGCTACACCGAAGGCGACGCCGCCGAGAACAGCTTCCCCGAGTACTGCGAGCGGCCGCAGGCGGGCGACTCGCCCGAAGACGTCGCGATCACCTTCGCCGAAGAGACCGGCAAAGGCTTCTACGACCAGATCGAAGACGCCGTATCGACCGGCGACGAGGCGCCGTTCTTCGACTTCTCACGTATGCCGGAAGACTGGGCCGTCCCAGAACCGGCGCCCCGTCCCGAATACATCGAATGAGAAGGCGCCCAGAGCCGCGAGCTTCTCCCCGCGTTCAGACTCGTCCTACTTCCGGCACGGTGCGCACAGCGACGTCTGACCGACGCTGACCGTTCATCGACGGAATCGGGTGGTCATCAGATAGTCCTTGCGCGGTCCGACGACGTCCCAGGAGCTGGTCCAGTCGGGCCATTTGCTGAAGTCGCACCTGCCCTCGTAGCGGTCGGGACCGCAATCGTGAACGTAACTGTGTGAATCCACCAGGAGGTCGAACCGTTGCACGACGAGGCGATCGCGCGACACCACTTCGACGATGGGGTGGTCGTATCGCCAGACGAAGCTGCCTGTCGCTGCCAGTGGCGTCGCACGGTGAGCGAAGCGCATGTTCAGTCGCTCGTGGTACTCGAGCACGTCGGCTCCGGCGGGCTCGAAGTGTGCGTTCCCCTTTCCGGTCATGCATTGGCGACCGTAGCGGTCGTCGATCGATCGCCAGATCCTCCAACTGCCAACGAGCGACGCAAACCCGAACCTCACGACTGGGACGTCCCCGCCGCCGGACGCTGAGCACACGAATGCTCTGAGGTTGTCGGGAGTGCGCACCCGGTCCGTGGTCACGAAGAACCGCTCCAACGCGAACCCTTGGGGAGCCCGGCGAGTGGCCCATCGGGATCTATCTCAGCGTCCGACAAGAACTGCAACAGCACAACGATCAACGGCACCGTAGTCACGCTGACCGCGGTGGACAGCCCAATCGTTGTTGCCCGCGCGACCGCGGTGCCCGCCCCAGTTGATGGGGTCGTTCGACGATCTCATGACGGGCGCCCGATGGAGCCGAGTGATGGAGGGCCGACAGCACCCGGGCTGCCGACACCTACAGCCTGATCACAACTACGTTGGAATGCTGGCAACCCGGACGTGTCGATCAACCCGTGTGCCCAGACCGCGAGGTGGTCCCCGATGACGAGTGCAGTTGAATTCCGCGACTACGTCATCGTTGGGGCAGGGCCGGCGGGGTTGCAGATGGGGTACTACCTGTCTCGTCGAGGTCGGGACTACACCATCCTCGAGTGCGGGGGCCGACCTGGTTCGTTCTTTGAGACGTTCCCGCGCAACCGCCAGCTGATCTCAATCAACAAGGCGCACACCGGCTTCGACGATCCAGAGATCGCACTGCGGTGGGACTGGAACTCCTTGCTCAGCGAGCACCACGATCCATGTTTCACGGCGTTCAGCCAAGACTACTTCCCGAACGCCGAGGACCTTGTCAACTATCTCGAGGCGTTCGCGAAGGAGTACGCGCTGGCGATCACGTTCGGATGCGAGGTTGCGAGAATCGGCCGGGTCGATCCTGGGGACAAGCACTCACTTTTTGAACTGAACACGGCCGACGGGCGAGCCTTCCGGTGTCGCTACCTGGTCATGGCAACGGGCTTCGCACGCAGCTTCGTCCCCAGCATCCCAGGCATCGAGCACTCGGTCGACTACCGCGACGTGCCCCTTGACGTCGAGCGTTACCGCAACGCACGGGTCATGATTCTTGGTAAAGGCAATTCTGCGTTCGAGACCGCAGACCCGATCAGCGACGTCGCGCAGTCGGTGCACATCGTCAGCCCCCACGGAGCGAAGCTCGCGTGGCAAACGCACTATGTCGGCAACCTTCGAGCGGTGAACGCCAAACTGCTCGACACATACCAGTTGAAGGCACAGAACACGATCATCGATGGCAACGTGCGTCGGATCGATCCGACGACCGACGGACTCGAGGTGACGGTCGACTACGACCATGCGATGGTCGACTCGATCATCGTGCCGGTCGATCACGTCATTACGTGCACCGGCTTCAAGATCGATACCTCGCCGTTCGAACCGGAGTGCATGCCGGACCTCTGCTACGACGAAAAATTCCCGTCACTGACGAGCGCGTGGGAGGCGCAGTCGGTGCCCAACATGTTCTTCGCTGGCACCCTGATGCACGGACGGGACTTCCGCTCGAGCTTCTCCGGGTTCATCCACGGATTCCGCTACAACATCGAACTGCTCGACCGCATCTTCGATGTACGTCACAACGGCGGCGCGATGCCTCGACGATCGTTCGAGTACGGCGGGAGCGCGCTGCCGCAATACCTCCTCGCACGGATTCACTCGTCGTCGAGCCTCTTTCAGCAGCCGATGTTCTTCTGTGATGCGATCGCAGTCCGGCCTGATGGCGAGGGCTGCGATTACTACCGCGATCTCACACTCGACTACGTGTTCGACGGGCTGCTCGACCTCGGCGAGTCGACCGTCGTGACCCTGACCATGGAGTACGGCAGGGTCGTTCATCCAGATCCGTTCAACCTCGAGGTTCATCCGACTGAGGCCAGTGACAGCAACTTCTTGCACCCGGTGATTCGCGTGTTCCAGGACGGACCCAAACGCGGCAGTCACTCTGCGGAGTTCCACTTCATGGAGGACTTGGAGAACCACTGGTATCAGGCCTGTTATCTCGAGCCGTTCGTCGAATTCCTGGAGGACGCGTTGTCGTGGGGAACGGTATGTGTCGACGAGCTGCTCGCCGGCCGGCCTGCCGGCTACAACCGAGCAGCACGAGTGGTCGCCGGGCAGTAGCGAGTCCGAGACGCGAAGCCGTTGAACATACGGACGATATCCACTGACCTCGACTGGCTCGACACCAATCGCCGCGCGTGCGAGCTCCTCGTCGTGCTGGCAACGGTGTGCTGGAGCCTGTCCGGCGTCACCGTGCTGTACATCGAGGACAGCACAGAGTGGCAGATCGTGTTCTACCGAGCCGCGGCGTTCATCGCGTTTGTCTTGCTGGTCCTCAGTAAGCGACAGTTCATGGACGGCATACGAGAAGCGGGGAGCACTGGCTGTATCGGGGGCATTGCGCTCGGCGTGTGCTTCATCACGTTCATCTATGCGCTCGTCAACGCCACGGTCGCCAACGCCATCTTCTTGCTCAGCGCCTATCCGATCATCGCCACCGTCCTCGCCGCCGTGGTGCTGGGCGAACGGGTCACCTCCCGCGCCGTTCTCGCGATTGTGCTCGCCTTTTGCGGCGTCGGGATCATGCTGCTGAGTGGATGGGAGTCGAATCGCTTGTTCGGGAATGTGATGGGAGTGTGCGCCGCAGCCGGGTATGCCGTCTACTCGGTCTGTCTGCGAGCGGGAAAGGACCGCGACATGACCTCGTCGTTGATCTGGGCGGGCGTCTTTGCGCTGGCGGTCTCCGGCTTCGTCCTCCTGACCCAAGAGACGTTCGCGATCTCCCTGCGCGACTTTCTCTTGTGCATGGTGCTCGGCTTCGTCGCTATCGGCCTCGGGTTCTACCTGTTCACCTTGGGTTCTCGCGGTCTCGAGACGTCAGAGCTGACGTTGCTGGCACTGCTGGAGATCGTCCTCGGCGTGCTGTGGGTGTGGATGTTCGCCGGGCAGGCGCCGACGCAGGGCGCCGTCTGGGGCGGCCTCTTGGTCACAGGTGCGGTCGTGTACCGCTCACTCGCCGTCCGCCCTACCGAGATGTCCCGATGACGACGCTCGCCATGATGGCGCCGGGCAAACGCGTGCCGCGTGCGCACCCGGAAACGTGCTGCGGCGACGTTCATCGGGGTCGTGGCTGGCAGGCATCGGCGAGGCGGTGTGCCTGACGCGCTGCCACGGCCGTCCACGACAGGCCTGCGGCGTGCTCACGGGCGGCCGCTGCGTAGCGGTAGCGCCGAGCGTCGTCGGTGAGCAACGCCACCACTGCGTCGCCGATGTCACCGGGATCGGCGACGAGTGTCCCGGTCGTCCCGTCGATGGCGGCTCCGCGGTGTCCGGCGATGTCGGTGGCCACGCACGGCGTTGCGCACGCGCCACCTTCGGTGAGCGACATTCCCCATCCTTCGGCGTAGGACGCGCTGACGACGAGCCAGGCTCGCTGGTACGCAGCCAGGAGCTCGTCATCACTCACTCGACCGCGCAAGGTGACCCATTCCGCCTCTTGATCGGCGACCCACTGTTCGAGGCGAGGTCGGTCTGGACCGTCGCCGATCACCTCGACGGTCAAGCGCGGATGGCGCTCACGCGCCCGGTGGAGGGCGGTCAGTGCCACCTGCTGCCGTTTGACGGGAGCGAGTCGACCGACGATCAGGACCGATGGATCGGGGCTCCGCTGACTTTCGTCGGGTGCATAACGCTCGTCGACTCCGGGTGGGATCACGTCGATGTGCGCGGCTGGGACGCCGATCCCCACGATCTCCGACTTTGAGGAGTCGGACAGAGTGTTCACCAACGCTCGCTGATAGGCCCGCGGCGCGACTTTGGTCTCGTTCCAGCGTCCGAGCGTGGCAAGTGGTTCGCGGAGCACATCGGCCCACATCTCGCGATGGACATGATGCAACCACACGATTGACCGCTGCGGGCTCCACCACGGACTGAGCCACGGCACGCCGTTCCAGATCTCGATCGTGGCGACGTCGGCACGTCGTTGACGAAGAGCCCGTCGCAGCGTCTGCGCGGCGATCACCCGCGCGAACACGTCGAATCGGCCGCCGCGTTGTTCGACGCGATAACCGTGCCGCTCCAAAGTCCGCGGCGCGTCGCTCGTGGAGGTTCTGTGTTCGATCTCGACCAGGCCAGTTGCGGCCCAGCGAGTGAAGATCTCATCAGCGTGCAGCTCCGAGCCGCCGGCCTCGGGGTCGTCGAGGTCGCGCCAGGCGAACGATTCGACTCGCCGGATCCCGGCGGCGCTCACGCGTCGGAGCGCCCGCTCGAGATCGTCCGCTGCGCTCATACGCGATCGGGTATCAACGATCGAGGCGACGCCACACCGCATCGGGGGCGTACCGCAGTACGCCGAACACGCCACGCAACACGCCGGGCGCCCAGACCACCGATTTCCCTCGTCGCAGACCGGCCACGACGGCGTCGGCGACGTCGCCCGGATCGACCGTGAACGGCACCTCGTCGAGGCCATCGGTCATCGCGCTGCGAACAAAACCGGGCCGCACGGTGAGCACTCTGGCGCCCGTGCCGTGCAGTGCGTGATGGAGTCCAGTAGCGAACGCGTCCTGGCCCGCCTTGGTGGCGCCGTACACGAAGTTCGATGCGCGGGTCCGCACGCCGGCCACACTCGACAGGACGACCAACACGCCGTGACCCTGTCGGCGCAACTGCTCAGCCACCGCCAGCCCGGAACTGACCGCACCCGCGGTGTTCACGGCGACGAGTTCGGCGGCAGCTTCGGGGTCATCGGCGGCGTCGGGCCCGAGCTGGCCGAATGCCTGGATCACCACGTCGAGATCCCCAGCCGCCTCGACCGCCGCGGCAACAACGTCGCGGTGCGTCGTCGGGTCGGCGGCGTCGAAGTCGAGGGTCGTGATGCCCACGCCGGCAGGCACATCGGGCCGCTCTGGGTCGGATGATCGCCCGGCGAGCACGACGTGACGCAACGCCGGCGACGCGAGTGCCTCGACGATCGCTCGCCCGATGTCGCTCGATCCGCCGAGCACCAAGATCGTCTGGGGTTGTTGTACGGCGTTGTTCACGCCACCTCCTCTTCGAGCAGCCCGAGTCGCCGGGCTTGGTCGCTGATCCAATAGCCCTCCGGATCGACCGACCGCCGGATGGCCTGCCATTCGGCGAGCCGCGGGTAGCCGGCGCGCACGATCGTCGGCGTGATGTGAGCATCCTTGGCGAGATAGTGGCGCCCGCCTGCTTCGAGCACGAGATCGTCGAGCTGGAGCAGCAAGGTTGCCAAGTTGTCCGCCCCGGCGGGAACATCGAGGGTCAGCGTCCAGCCCGACGTCGGAAAGCTGAGCATCGCGGCATTGGCCGGGCCGAAACGCTTGAGAACGGCAAGGAAGCTCGCAAGTCCCGAGGCGACGACCCGCTCGATCGCGACGCGCATGGTGTCGATTGCGGCGTCGGGCACCACGAACTGGTACTGCAGGAAACCGGCACCGCCATAGAGACGATTCCACGCTCCGACCATGTCGAGTGGATGGAAGAACCCGGTGATCGACTCCGCAGCGGTGTGGTCGCGTCGGGCCTTGCGGTACCACACCTCGTTGAACGCCCGCACGGCGGTGCGGCTGAGCACGTTCGGCCCGCCCCCGGGCGCATCGATCAGCGACGGCGGGTCGAAGGCCAAGGGATCGCGACGTTGCCTGTCGGAGACGTCGTCGAGTCGTGCGTGGTCACCGCGCGTCAGCACCGACCGTCCGAGCGCAGCACCGCTGGCCAACAGGTCGACCCAGGCGACCGAATAGCGCTGATCGTCGGCGGCCATCGTGTCGACGAGCGCATCGAAGTTGGCGATTCGTTGGGTCCGTACCAGGCATTGGCTGGTTTCGATCGGAATCAGATCGAACGTCGCATCGACGATCAATCCGGTAAGCCCCATCCCGCCGATCGTGGCCCACCACAGGTCGCCGTCGGCCGATGTCAGCGAGCGCAGTGCCCCATCGGCGGTGAGCAAGCTGATCCGCGAGCAATGAGCGCCGAACGTGCCGTCGACGTGATGGTTCTTTCCGTGGATGTCGCTGGCGATCGCACCACCAACCGTGATGAAGCGCGTACCGGGCGTGACCGGGACGAAGAACCCAGCCGGCACAAGCACCCGCAACAGGTCGTCGAAGCTGACGCCGGCATCGGCCGTCACCGTTGCCCCGTCGCAATCGAGCGAGATCGGAGCACGCCCCGGCCGCACCCTGAGTACGGATCCGCCGCCGTTCTGCGCAGGATCGCCGTAGGACCGGCCCAAGCCCCGCGGGATCGCGCCTCGACCCTCATCGATCGGCAAGGCCCGGTGCGGCGCCTTACGCACGACGTCGCCATCGAGTTCGATCACTCGACCCGCAGACGGTGCGGTCCGGCCCCAGCCGGTCAACACCGTCACGTCTCCCGCCGATGATGCTGTCGTCGGCATCAGTACGGCCACTCCGGAGCGACTCGGCCGGTGCGCTCGAGGGCGCGCCCCATGCCGCACACGAGGGCTGCCTTCAGCGCCACGTTTCGTGCGAACCAGGGAAATTGGGCGGCCTGCCGTGCTCCGTTGTTCCACCGATCGCCTGCCTCGAGATCGGCCCGGTAGATGGCCAGCGAGCGCGAGCGTCCGACGTAGCGGAAGCGACGCCCGGCGAGCAGTTCGCGTGCGATCGCGGTGGTCACGCCGACCGACGAGAACGAATCATGGATCAGCAGGGTCCCACCGTCGCGGACGCGTGCGCCCCACGACATGATGTCGGTGCGGGCTGGCCCGTAACGGTGTGCACCGTCGATGTACAACACGTCGATCGACCCATCGACGGCGTCATGGGCCGCATCTGAGAACATCCGTAGATGGGTGACCCGGTCGGCCACCCCGGCCGCCTGCAGGTTGGCGAAGAACACCTGGTGATCGTCGTCGGCTTCATCGGCATAGCCGTCGATCTCCCGTGGACCCCGGTCGTTGCCGGCGTGCGGATCGATGGCGTAGATACGGGCGTCGCTCGGCGCTGCGCTGGCCAACACGATCGTCGACCGCCCGCGGAAACTCCCGATCTCGACGATCGTGCCGGCTGGCGGGCATGCGGCGGCAGCCTCGTAGAGAGCCGCTGCCTGCCCGTCGGTCATCCATCCATCGACATCGGCAACGCGTTGAAGAACGGTGTCGAGAGCAGGTGGTTCGGCGTTCGGCATGGCCCGCCAGGCTATGCCCCGACACCGGGTTTCCTAGTGCATCTCGATCGGTGTTGTCCCGGGTCAGGCCGAGTACACGGCGATGCCGTAGATCACCAACCAACATCCCCCGAGCAACTGCAGTACCCGATCACTGGCAAAGACCTCTTCGGGCGCCGCTCCTGCGCCATTCTCCACCACCAACAGGTACCGGAACAATGCCGCCAACATCGGCACGATCGACAGCTCATAGAACGGCCAGTCCGACGTGCTCGCAGTTCCAGTCTCGAACGCCCATACGCAATAGCTGATCAGCGCCCCACCCATCGACACCGAGAGCAGAATCCGCAGATACCCCGCCGAGTAGACCTCCAACGTCGCCCGCACATCGCCATCGGCACCGAGTTCGTTCAGTTCGGCGTATCGCTTACCGACCACGATGAACAACGATCCGAACGTCACACACAACACGAACCATCGCGACATCGGGACGTCGACCGCCACCGCTCCGGCCGCCGCACGCAACACGAAACCACTGGCGATCGCGATCACGTCCAACACCGCAACGTGTTTCCACCACAAGGTGTAGAGCACTTGCAACACGAGGTAGACCGCGATGACCGCGGGTGTCTGCCACCGACCGGTCACCGCTGCCAAGCCCAGAGCGAACAGTGGCAACACCACCACCGCGAGCCGGGCCACCGGAATCGATAAGTCGCCCGCCGCGATCGGACGGCGTCGCTTCGTCGGATGCCGGCGATCCGCCTCCACATCCAAGAGGTCGTTCCAGACATATGTCGCGCTCGCCGCACAGCAGAAGGCCAGAAAGGTGACGACCGTCAGCCACAACTCGTTCCACTGGTTGAGCACCCCTGCCGCGCCGGGGGCGGCGAACACGAGAACGTTCTTCAACCACTGTTTCGGACGTCCGGCGCGCAGGAGCGCCACCGGGATCGACGGCGACGACGGCGCGGACGAAGCGGTGGACACCACGTCAGCACCGTAGCGGTGGACGATCAGCTCGACCGGGTATCGCGCTCGACCGTGCCTGGCGACACACCTGCCATCACCCCACGACCCAGTGCGCTTCGTCGGCATCGGCGAGTAACTCGCGATCGCCCGCCGAGTCGCCATAGGCCGTGACCGTCACGGCGGAACGACCCCCATACCGATCGCCGAGCCATGTATGGAGACGACGCACCTTCTCGGGTCCTCGGCAATTGTTCCCCTGCAACGAGCCGGTCAGACGACCGTCCGGCCCGACATCGAGCTCGGTCGCCAGAACCTCGTCCACACCCAACTCGGCGGCCAGCGGACGGAGATACACCGCATACGAGGCCGACACCAGCACGGTCGCCGCGCCGTCCGCCTGGTGCCGGCGAAGATCGGCGACCGTGTCGTCTCGCAGCCAACGATCGGCGACGTCGGCGGCGAACTCAGCGGCCAGGCCCGCGACGACCGCTGCTTCGCGGCGACGGAACGTCGTTCGTGTGGCCACCGCTTTGAGCGTGTCACGATCTCGCCGCACGAGGGCCGGAACACTCGTCGGTGCGGCGGTGGCGACACCCCAAGCGAGCGTCGGCAGCCCGGCGACGCGACGGAGGAACGGCACCACGCAATCGCGTGTCGTCAACGTGCCGTCGACATCGAACGCCGCGACGTGCGGCGACGTCATCGGTGGCGCGCCGGGAGTTGGTCGAGCATGTCCCAGTACTCCGGCCAACTCTTCGACACCACGGCCGGGTCGGCGACCTCGACGCCCTCGACGACCAGCCCGAGGAGCGCGAGCGCCATCGCCAATCGATGGTCGTGATGCGTGCCGAAGCGCGTCGGCGCCAAGAGGTCACGGGGATGGATCGTGAGGCCGTCGCCGTCGACAGTCACGTCGGCGCCAGCACGGTTGAGCTCGCCGGCGAGGTCACCGAGCCGGTCGCTCTCTTTGGCCCGGATAAAGCCGACTCCAGTGATCCGCGTCGGCGTGACCGCCTGGGTCGCGACGACCGCCAGCGTCGGCACCAGGTCGGAGATGTCGGCCATGTTGACGTCGACGCCGCGCAGCGGCGTATCCCGTCGACGCATCACCGTCGTGTCGTCAGCCCCCCGGTTGACGAGGCAACCCATCGACTCGAGGACGTCGACGAAGCGCTGGTCGCCTTGCTGCGAACTCGATCCGAGACCGCGCACCATCACCGCACCGCCGACGATCGCGGCCGCCGCCAGCGGGTAACTCGCTGACGACGCGTCGGCTTCGACGTCGTAGGTGCGCGTGCCGTAAACGTCGGGCGCGACGGCGATGCGCCGTCCCTCCACCTCGACGTCGACAACACCGAATGCGGCCATGACCGACTTGGTCAGGTCGAGGTACGGACGCGACACGGGGTCGCTCGACAACCACATCTTGACCCCACCGGCGACGTACGGTCCGATCATCATCAACGCCGACACATACTGGCTGGAGATGTCTCCAGGCATCACGATGGCATCGGCGCCGCGTAGCGGACCGCTGACGGTGACCGGCAAGTGTCCTTCCCGCTCGCCAGGTTCGACGTCCGCTCCGAGTGCGAGCAACGCCTCGTGGAGGGGCCCCATCGGCCGTGCGCGCAACGGTGGATCACCATCGATCGTCGTGGGCCCTGGCGCCAGTGCAGCCAGCGCGGTGAGGAAGCGAGACGTCGTACCGGCGAGTCGCGCGTCGAGCCTGCGGTCGTCGGCGTCGAATGCACCGCCCGTCCCGATCACGTCGGTCACCATCACGCCATCGACCTCGTGAACGGCAATGCCGCAACCCAGCCGTTCGAGCCCGTCGAGCATCGCTGCGGTGTCGTCGCCTGGCGCCAGTCCGCGGATCTCACTCGTGCCGTCGGCCAAGGCCGCGCACACGAGGGCTCGGTTGGCCACGCTCTTCGAGGGTGGGACACGCACGTCTGCGATGACCGGGCCATCGGCGAAACGGACCCGTACGGCATCGCTCACGAGGTGACCTCTACTGCCTGCACGGTCATGTCAGCGGGTGGACTGCTGGTCGGAACCCGCGGGCCATCAGCCCGCCGCGGAACAACTCCGCAGCGGATTGATCGACCAATACGACGGCCACACCGAGTCGGCGTTCGGCTTCGTGCACGACCTCGAAGCTGGCCAGATTTACATCGAGCTCCGCTGCCAGCGTGAACACCTCGGCTGCCGCACCCGCCCGGTCGGGTATCGGTATACGCACTTCGGCGAGTTCTTCGGGGTGCAGCACCCGCGCCGGGAGGTGAGCCCGGGCGTGGCGGGCGTCGGTCAGTCGTTGCTCGAGCGACGCACGGTCGTCGGCGGCCACCACCGAGCGCAACCCCTCTAACCGTTCGATCAGCTCGCTCAGTGCTGCAGTGATGGCATCTCGGTTCTGGGCACAGATGTCGAGCCAGATGTCGGGCGGTCCACTGGCGACGCGTGTCATGTCGCGAAAACCGCCGGCAGCCAACCGCATGAGAGCCGGGTGCTCCTCGGCGCGGTTGGCGGCCACGCCCATCAGCGACGCCGCAGTGAGGTGTGGCACGTGGCTGACGACCGCGACCAGTCGGTCGTGCGCGTCTGGCGCGAGACCCACGACCTCGGCTCCCATCGACCGCAACACGTTCGACACCGCTGAGATCGTTGCGTCGTCGGTTGCCTCGTCGGGCGTGATGACCCACACCGCACCGTTGAACAGGTCGGCCTCGGCACCGTCTAGACCGTCGATCTCGCTGCCTGCCATCGGGTGACCGCCGAGGAAGCGCGGATCGCTCGCAGCGGCCACGATCGGCGCCTTGACGCTCCCGACGTCGGTCACAGCGCCGGTGGTGGCCGCCAATGCTCGATCGACAGCCGCCGCGCTCGCCAGCACGGGTGTGGCGACGAAACTGATCTCGGCGTTCGGATCGATGCCGAGTTGGTCGACGACGTCGGAGCTGAGCGCCCGCTTTGCCGTGGCGTCGTCGGTGTCCTCGCCGGCCACCACCCAACCGCGCGCCCGCAGCGCGAGCGCGATCGAGCCGCCGATCAGCCCAAGGCCGATCACATTGGCGCGCCGTGGCATGGTGCTCACGCTGCGGGAGCGTACCGGCACGTCGCCGAGCGCACCCGCCGATATCAGGACCTGGGCGATGCGTGTGACACGGCGTCGAGCAGACGCTTCCACTCCTCGGTCCGCAGCTCGCGATGCGACCCCGGCGCCAAGCGTCGATCGGACAGTGGGCCGATGCGCGTGCGCACCAGGCGGCGCACCGGATGACCGATGGCCTCACACATGCGGCGGATCTGTCGGTTGCGACCTTCGTGGATGGTCAAACGCAGAATCCCGGGTTCAGGCTGTGACACCTTTGCCGGTGCGGTGCGACCGTCGTCCAGGTCGACTCCGGTACGCAGCGTCCGCAAGGCGCCCGGGCCGACGCGTCCCCCTGCGACCTCGGCCAAGTACTCCTTTTCGACGCCGTGGCTGGGATGGGCGATGCGGTTGGCGAGTTCACCGTCATTGGTCAACAACAAGAGACCCTCGGTGTCGGCGTCGAGACGACCGACCGAGAACACGCGCGGCGTCGGCGGGACGAGATCGAGCACCGTCGGCCGACCTTGAGGGTCGCTGCTCGTCGTGATCACGCCCACGGGCTTGTTGAGCAGGTAATACACGTGGTCTGGCCGAACGCCGATCGGTGCGCCGTCGACCTCGATCCGATCGGTCTCGGCCTCGACTCGTCGCCCGAGCGCTGCCACCTCGCCGTTCACCGTGACACGACCCGCAGCGATCAGCTCTTCGCATGCTCGCCGGCTTCCCAGCCCGGTCGATGCGAGCACCTTCTGCAGTCGTTCGCCGCGCCGGTCATCACCGGTGTCCTGCTCCCACAATGGCGGCTCGGCGGCCGCAGGGCTCACGAGCGGCTACCCACGATGCATCCGCTGACGATGCGCCCGGTCACGTCGGCGGTGCGTCGATGTCGATCGACGGCGTGATCCGCAAGCCGTCCTCGAGCGCTTCGACCACGTCGGGTCCAGGGATGAACTCGGCGATCGGTGGGAGGTCATCGAGCGAGCGCAGACCGAGGCGTTCGAGAAACGTCGGCGTCGTGCCGTACAGAATCGCCTGACCCGGCCCCTCGTCGCGTCCGACTTCGTCGACGTAGCCACGAGCGGCCAGTGTGCGCAATACACCGTCGGGATCGACACCGCGGATCGCGGCGACCTGGGCCCGCGAAATCGGTTGCTTGTAGGCGATGATCGCCAGTGTCTCCAACGCCGCGCCTGAGAGCCGCGCCCGTTGGTCGTGCAACAAGAACCGCTCGACCCACGCCGTGTGGTCGGCCACCGTCTGCAATCGCAACCCTCCGGCGACGTGGACCAGCTCGAACCCGCGGTCGTCGTGACGGTAGGACGCGGCGAGATCGGCGCAGCACTGTTCGATTTCATCGATCGGGCGCTCGAGGAGCTGAGCCAGGAGCTCGGTGGGCACCGGGTCATGGGCGACAAGCACGATCGATTCGATCAACGCGCCGGTAGAAGGCTGGTCGGTGGTGCCATCCATGACTCAGCCCTCGTAGGTATCGACGAGGACCGCGCCGCGGTCGAAGTCGTCGGTCGCGGTCCAGGTGATTGCGATATCACCGAATCGCTCGGACTGGTTCAGCTCGACGGCACCTTGCTTGAACAGTTCGAGCACGGCGAGGAACCGAACGATCACTTCGATCCGATCGACAAGTGCGTCGGTCAGTCGACGGAACGAAATGCGTCCGACTCGCGGCAGCTCATCGACCAGTTCAGCGACCGCGTCGGCGACCGTCACCGTGATCGGCGTCACGTGGTGCAGGTCGACGACCGGGGCCGGCGGCGGTGTCAGGGCACGAATCGCCGCATTCCGCAGGCGAGTCAGACTGGTGCCCTCCAGCAGGTCAGGAGCGATCCGGTCGAAGCGTTCGTCGGGGCCGACCTGGCGCGGAAAGCATCGGTCGGCGTCGTCGGCGAGTTCGGCGAACACCGATGCCACGTCCTTGAACGTCTTGG
The DNA here is from genome assembly GCA_039177505.1 of Actinomycetota bacterium. Lineage (GTDB taxonomy): Bacteria > Actinomycetota > Acidimicrobiia > Acidimicrobiales > Ilumatobacteraceae > JABSQH01. The sequence continues at coordinate 54,681 of JBCDFR010000002.1, forward strand.
CTTCGAGCAGCCGCGCCAGGAGCAGGTCGCGCTCTTCCCACAGCGCCAACTCTTCGTCGAGATCGACGTCGCCCTGATCGGGCAGCAGTCGCCGCGCCTTCAGCTCGACCAGCGTCGCCGCGATGAGGACGAACCCTGTGGCCACGTCGAGATCAAGTTCTTGCATCCGCTCGATCTCGGTGATGTACGCATCGACGATCGTCACCAGGTTGATCTCGTAGATGTCGACCTGCTCGGCCAGAATCAACTGGAGCAACAGGTCGAACGGCCCCTCGTACACGGGCGTGGCAACTTCGACGGCCATCGCGTCAAACTACCGGGCCCAACCAGCGCGATCGGGGTATCGTCGGCGCCCCATGAGCGCTCCGTCGATCCCCAGGGTGCTGTCGTGCATGCAACCCACCGGTGATGTCCACCTCGGCAACTATCTCGGGGCGCTGCGCAACTGGGTCGCCGGGCAGGACCGGTACGACGCGTTTCACGGCATCGTCGACCTGCATGCGTTGACCGTGATCGAAGAGCCCGGGATCATCGGTCCGCAGACCGTCGAGCTGGCCGCCATGCTGTTTGCGGTCGGGCTCGACCCCGACCGCGCCACCGTCTTCGTGCAAAGCCACGTTCCCGAGCACAACCAGCTCGGCTGGATCATGGAGTGCACGGTGTCGTACGGCGAGCTGTCGCGGATGACGCAGTTCAAGGACAAGACGGCCAAGCGGCACAACGAGTTCATCTCCGGAGGGCTGTTCACCTACCCGGCGCTGCAGGCCGCCGACATCTTGCTGTACGACGCCAACGAGGTGCCGATCGGCGACGACCAGCGCCAACATGTCGAGATCACCCGCGATGCCGCGATTCGCTTCAATCACCGCTTCGGCGACACCTTCGTCGTTCCCCAAGCGGTCACCCCGGCAGCCGGGGCGCGCGTGATGAGCCTGCAGGACCCGACGGCCAAGATGTCGAAGTCCGACGACTCCGATGCCGGCTGCGTGTACGTCGTCGACGAGCCCGCTGCGGTCCTGAAGAAGTTCAAGCGCGCGGTTACCGATTCCGACACCGGCGCCGACGCGGTCCGTTTCGACCGCGACGCGAAACCGGGGGTCGCCAATCTGCTGGAGATCAACGCGGCGATCACCGGTCGCTCCCCTTCCGATGTCGCCGACGATTACGAGCAATACGGCAAGCTCAAGGTCGACACCGGCGAGGCGGTTGTCGCTGCACTCGAGCCGATCCGCGCTCGCTACATCGAGCTGCTCGACGATCGAGGCGAACTCGCACGGCTGTTGCGCGTTGGCGCCGACAAGGCCCGGGAGGTCGCGACCACAACGCTCGATCGCGCCCAACGCGCGATCGGCATGCTCCCGGCCTGACGCTCTCGCGGCTCGGACGTCCACGCCGGCGCCATCCCGCGAAGGTGGCGCGGTGGCTACGCATGGTCGGAAGCCTCGAGGTCCGGATACGCAGGACCGCGACCGGCAATTAGGTCGACCGTCACCGCGTCCGAGTCGCCTGCCGCAGCAAGCGCCGCCCCGATCTCCTCGTGGTCGTGATACGCACGAAAGCGGGGCGTGATCGGGCCAACCAGGGTGGCCAACACCCGTTGGAACGTTCCGAGGCGACACTCGACCTTGCCCACGTCGTGCAAGAGGGCGCCAGCCACCTCCGCTCGGGTGGCGTCGGGTCGGCGTGCGACAAAGCGGCGGGCGACCGCAGCTGAGTGCCGGCGGTCGCGGTTGTCCATCTGCACCCAGAGTCGCCGTTCGCTCGGCAACAAGTGATCAGCGGCCCATACCTCGTCGTCGACCCCGGGCGGCGTCGGCGGCAGCGACGTGACGAAACGGGCCGCGAGATGGCCGACCTTCACCGGGACACGCACCAAGCGCGGCGCAGGGCGAGACTCGGCGTTCACAGTGTCGCTCGCGGGTGCGCAGAGCGGTACACATCGAACAGGCGCTCCTGGCTGACTCGGGTGTACACCTGGGTGGTCGAGATCGATGCATGTCCCAGCATCTCCTGCACGATTCGCAGATCGGCACCGTGGTCGAGCAGGTGAGTCGCACACGAATGGCGCAGCACGTGCGGCGACAGATCGCCCGTCAGCCCGGCGCGCGCTGCACGTTGCTTCACGATGTTCCATGCCGCTTGCCGGCTCAGGCGTCCACCGCGCTGATTGAGAAACACGGCGTCCGCATCGTCACGGCGACGCCAGCGCTCAGGAACGAACGCCACCCGGCCGTCTGTCTCGAACCAGGCATCGAGGGCCCGCGCCGCCGAACCGCCATACGGCACGATCCGTTCTTTGGCGCCTTTGCCGAACAGGCGCACGAGACGCTGCTCGGTGTCGAGGTCGCCAATCGACAGACCTACCGCTTCGGAGATGCGGGCGCCGGTGGCGTACAGCAACTCCAACAACGCAAGATCGCGACGACCGGGAGGATCATTGGGAGCGGCCGCTGCGAGCAGGCGCTCGACCTCGTCCTCGGTGAGTGGCTTGGGAAGACCGGTGGGAACGCGCACTCCTTCGAGGTCGGCAGTCGGATCGTCACTGCGATAACTCTCGATGGCCAAGAATCGATGCAACATACGAATCGCCGCCAGCTGGCGAGCCAACGTCGAGGTGGCGACGCCGGAATGACGACGGGCGTCGACGAACTCGACCAGCTCGGCGCGATCGACCCGCTCGATCGATGAACCGCGCTCTGCGAGCCACTGCGAGTACGCCCGCAGATCGCGCCGATACGCGGTCAGTGTGTTGGGCGATCGGCCCTTCTCGGCGAGCATCCAGGCGAGGAATTCCTCGACCTCCAGCGGAAGCTCGGCGGTAGCGGTCACGGGGCGCGTACGGTCCGTTCATCGCCGTCTCCGGCATGCAGCACACGCTCGGCGAGGAGGAGCCCGGTGACGGTCTTGGCATCGGCGATCTCGCCGGAGAGCACCATGGCGATGGCCTCGTCGAGAGGCACCCGGCGCACCTCCATGTATTGCTCCTCGGGACCCTGGCGGTCATCGGCGACGTCGGTGCAGTCGGTAGCGAGATAGATCGTCGTGATCGAGTCGGTCATCCCCGGCGACGGGTAGATCTCGGTCAGGAGTTGCATCGTCCCGGCCGCCAACCCTGCCTCTTCGGCGAGTTCGCGGTGAGCAACGTCGTCGGTCGACTCGCCCTCGATGTCGCGCATCCCAGCGGGTATCTCGATCACCGTCCGCTCGTACGGCGGCCGGTATTGCCACACGAGCACCACGAACGGGTTGCCTTCGGCGTCGAACAGCACGGGCACGACCCCGACCGCCCCCGGGGAGCGGACGATGTCGCGGGTGAACGGGGTACCGTCGGGCGCCTCGAACTGGGCGCGTGCAACGTGCCACACGTACCCCTCGTGCACCGCCGATTCGGACCGGCGGCGAAATCCGCTCACGTGAGCGGCGCGTTGATGTCGACGTCGGCGACCACCGGATCGACAACACCTGTTGGCGCTGCTGGCTCACCGGCGCGTCGCCGCTCGAGGGCCGCGGCGACGAACTCTCTGAACAACGGGTGCGGCCGATCCGGCCGACTCTTGAACTCGGGATGAGCCTGTGTGCCGATCCAGAACGGATGGCCCGGGAGCTCGATGAACTCGACCAACCGGTTGTCCGGCGAGGTCCCCGAGCACCACAACCCACCCGATTCGAGTTGGCTGCGGTACTGCTCGTTGAACTCGTAGCGGTGGCGGTGACGTTCACTCACCACCGGCTCACCGTAAGCGCCAGCGACCTGTGATCCGGCGGCCAACACGGCGTAGTACGCGCCGAGGCGCATCGTGCCGCCTTTGTCCTCGATCCCCCGCTGCTCGAGCATGAGATCGATTACCGGATGCTGCGTGGTCGGATCGAACTCGGTCGAGTTGGCATCGGCCAGGCCGACGACGTCGCGTGCGAACTCGATCGTCATCGCCTGCAGCCCGAGACAGAGCCCGAGACACGGCACGCCCTGTTCGCGGGCGTACCGTGCGGCGGCGATCTTGCCTTCGACTCCGCGGTACCCGAACCCACCTGGGATCACGATGCCGTCGAGCTGGCCGAGCTCGCCATCGGCGAGGAGTCCCTCGACGTGTTCGGATTGGATCCACTCGATCTCGGCCGCGGCGCCGTGATGGAAACCGGCGTGCTTGATGCTCTCCACGACCGAGAGGTACGCGTCGGGTAGTTCGATGTACTTGCCGATGAGGCCGATCCGCACCGGTTCGACGGCGGCGTCGACCTTGGCAACGACCTCTTCCCAGGGGCGAAGATCCGGTTCGGCATCGATGCGCAGCACGTCGCACACATACCCGTCGAGGCCCTCTTCGTGGAGGATCAACGGCAGCTCGTAGATGTTCTTCGCGTCGGCGGCGTTAACCACGGCGCTCGCCTCGACGTCGCACAGATTCGAGATCTTGCGCTTCAGTTCGTCAGACAGCGGCTCCTCGCTGCGACAGACGATGGCGTCGGGTTGGATCCCCCGGCTACGCAACTCGGTCACGCTGTGTTGGGTGGGCTTGGTCTTCTGTTCGCCTGACGGTCCGATGAACGGCACCAACGTCACGTGCAGATAGCACACGTTGTCGCGTCCGACGAGGTTACGGAACTGCCGGATCGCCTCGAGGAACGGGAGAATCTCGATGTCGCCGACGGTGCCACCCACCTCGGTGATGACCACGTCGACATCGTGGCGAGCAAGCCGCTCGACGCGCCGCTTGATCTCGTCGGTGATGTGCGGGATCACCTGCACCGTCTTGCCGAGGTAGTCCCCGCGGCGTTCGGCCGCCAACACGGTTTGGTAGATCGAGCCGGTGGTGGCGTTGGAGTTGCGCGACAAGTTCTCGTCGATGAACCGCTCGTAGTGGCCGAGGTCGAGGTCGGTCTCCCCGCCGTCGTCGGTGACGAACACTTCACCGTGTTCGAAGGGATTCATCGTGCCCGGGTCGATGTTGATGTAGGGATCGAGCTTCTGCAGCGTGACCCGTAGCCCCCGCGCCTTCAGCAGACGACCGAGCGATGATGCGGTCAAGCCTTTGCCCAGTGAACTCGCGACACCTCCAGTCACGAAGATGTGCTTGGTCGCCGTCTCGGCAGACCCGTCGCTGGGGGGTGGGAGGGTCATTGCTGGGCCTCGCTCCGGGTGCAATCGATCGACAACACGACGGGATCTCACCATACCGCCGTCGCGCCGCCTACCGTGGAACCCGTCAGGACAACAACTCGCGCGCGTGTGTTCGCGCCGAGTCGCTGACCGATCCCGACAGCATGCGCGCGATCTCGTCGATGCGCTCGTTGGCATCGAGTTCGTTGGCGTTGGCATAGGTTTGGCCGCGTTCGACTCGCTTGGTCACCGTCACGTGGCGATCAGCGCCAGCGGCCACCTGAGCGAGATGCGTGACCACCAACACCTGATGGTGCCGCGCCAATCGACTCAACGCATCGGCCACCGCCTGGGCGGCGGCGCCGCCGATGCCGGCGTCGACCTCGTCGAACACGAGCGTGGCCGGGGGTTCGTCACCGTCGATCGAGAGAACGAGTCGCAGTGCCAGCATCACCCGTGCGAGTTCGCCTCCCGACGCCACCTTCGACAGCGGCTGCGGCGGCGAGCCCGGATTGGCAGCCAGGAGGAACTCGACATGGTCGCCGGGGTGGTCGTCGTCGGTGCGCCCCACTCGTATCTCGAGCCGGGCGTCGCCCATGGCCAGTTCGGCCAAACGGGCCTGCACCGCCGCGGCCAGCTTCGGCGCAACGGCCCGGCGGTGCGCACCGACGCGCTCGGCGGCCGCGCGTTCTGCGCTGATCGCCACCGAACGCTCCCGGTCGAGCTCGCCTGCGCGTTGGTCGTAGCGCTCGAGTTCGGCGAGACGCTCAGCGGCCTCTTGGTGATACTCGATGACCGCAGCGAGGTCGTCACCGTATTTGCGACGAAGGTCGACCAACAGCTGCCGTCGCTCACGGACCGCGGCGAGATGGGCGGGATCGTCCTCGATCGATTCCGCGGTGTTGCGCAGCGCCACCGCCACGTCGTCGAGCTCGGCAACCAACGCCGCGAGTCGCTCGTACTCAGCGCTGAACGGCGCCCGATTCACGATCGATGCGAGCGCCCGCCCGAGCGCATCGCGCGCCGCGTCGTCGCCAGCGATCGCCTGTACGGCGGCGCCTCCTGCGTCCTGATGCTCGACGGCGTCGGCCAACGTCGACTCGGTTTGTTCGAGCCCGTCATCCTCGTCGGGTCCGATGATGGCGGCGGCATCGAGCTCTTCCACCTGATACCGCAACAGGTCGATCTCGCGCGCTCGCGCTCGCTCGTCCCCCCCGAGAGCAGCTAGCGCTGCATCGAGCTCGGTGAGGCGGGCCCGTGCTGCCCGCAGCGGGGCCAGATCGATGTTGCCGAACCGGTCGAGCGCGCCACGCTGACTGTCGACCGACACCAGCCGTTGGTGCTGATGCTGACCGTGCAAATCGATCGTTTCGGAAGCGAGCCCGGCGAGCTCTCCTGCGGTTGCCGGCCGGCCGTCGACGTAGGCGCGGGAGCGGCCATCGGCGGGCACGACTCGGCTGAGGATCCGTTCACTGCCGTCGTGGTCGACGAACCGGCCGTCGACACGGGCTTCGGTCGCACCGTGGCGCACCGTGGTGGCATCGGCTCGGCCACCGACGAGCAGCTCGATCGCCTCGACCAGCATCGTCTTCCCGGCGCCGGTCTCGCCAGTCACTGCTGTCAGGCCCGGGCCGAATACCACGTCGAGTTGTTCGATGACGCCCAGACCTTCGAGATGGAGCTCGGTCAACATGTCGGCGCGGTCAACAGTTTCTGGAAGATCAGCGGTCGGCAAGCCCGAACTTGGCCTTCAGAATCTGGTGGTAGCGGTAAGCACCGAAGCGCACGAAGCTGGCTGTCGCTACCGAGGGCGTGCAACGCACAAGGTCTCCGTCACCGAGTTCGGCGATCGGTTGGCCGTCGAGCGTCAGTTCGGCCGCGCGATGACCGCTCACCTCGATCTCGACCGTCTCGGATGGATCGAGGACCAGCGAGCGGTCGAACAGCATGTGCGGCGACACGGGCGTCAGCAGGATCGCGCGGTGACGCGGCGACACGATCGGACCGCGAGCCGAGAGCGAGTACGCCGTCGAGCCGGTTGGCGTCGCCACGATCAGGCCATCGGCTGCGTAGTACGTGAACGGCTCGCCGTCGATACGGGCGAGCAGCCGCACCGTGTGGCCGGCTTCGCCGTGCTCGATGACCGCCTCGTTCAAGGCTCGCCCGACGAAGGAGCCATTGGTGCTGACGTCGAGCATCATCCGTTCATCGAGGCGCCACTCTCCCGCTTCTGGGCCGAGCAGATATCCATCGAGTGCCTCGAGCATCCGCTCGGGTTCGACCTCTGTGAGGTACCCGAGCGCACCGAGGTTCACTCCGAGCACCGGAACGGCCGCGCCATCGAGCAGCCGCACGCTGCGCAGCATGGTGCCGTCTCCACCCAAGCTGAGGACGAGGTCGGCATCGGCCAACGGCCGGTCGCTGGCGGTCTCCAACCCCAGCGCTGCTGCGTCTTCCGCGGGGGTCCAATGGTCGATGTCGTGGGCGCGGCACCATTGGATCGCCGTCTCGGCGCACGCCCGCGACGTTGGCCGATGATGATGTGCGATGATCGCCAGCGCCGTCATGACCCGCCCAGCTGCGGAGTGCGCACATGTACCAGGAATTCGCGGTTGCCGTCAGCGCCGGTGATCGGCGAGCTCATCCAGCCCGAGACCGTGCACCCGGCGGCGCGCGCCGCCTGATCGATCTCCGTGCGTACTCGATCGTGAATCACCGGATCGGTGATCACACCACGGCCGCGGCCGACCTCGGCGCGGCCGGCCTCGAATTGTGGCTTGACGAGCAGCACCATGTCACCGCCAGGCTCGCACAGTTCGACCAGTACGGGTATCACCAAACGCAACGAGATGAACGACAGATCACCGACGATCAGGTCGATGCGCGTCCCGATGTCGTCGACGGTGGTGTGACGGATGTTCTGGCGCTCGAGGTTGGTCACTCGCTCATCGACTCGCAGGCGTTCGTGCAGTTGTCCGTGCCCGACGTCGAGCGCCACGACCGATGCCGCTCCGTGCTGGAGCAGGCAGTCGGTGAACCCTCCGGTGGAAGCGCCGACGTCGAGCGCGTGGCGCCCGTGCACGTCGATGTCGAACCTCGCCAACGCTCCTTCGAGCTTGCGGCCGCCACGGCCCACGTAGCGCGGCGGCGGACCCTCGACGACCAGTGCGTCGCCTGCGGCGACTTGACGCGCCGGCTTGTCCGCTACGGCGCCATTAACCAGTACCCGCCGTTGGTCGATCAACGCAGCGGCAACAGTTCTACTGGTCGCCAGGCCGCGATCGACCAACGCCGTATCGAGCCGGCGGCGCACGTTCCCGATTAGATGCTGTCGCGGGCGGCGCGCGACGTCGCAATCGGGGCAACCCCCGATGGTCCAACGGCGCCAGGCTTCTCGGACGGTGCCGCGCTCTTGGCGCTGACCTTCTTCTTGGCGCTGACCTTCTTGGCGCTGACCTTTTTCTTTGCGTTGACCTTCTTCTTTGCGTTGATCTTGTTCTTGGCGCTGGTCTGCTTCTTGGCCGTTGTTTTCTTCTTTGCGGTCGTCTGCTCGGCCGGCGCACCATCATCGGCGGCCTCCGAGTTCGGCTGCTCCACGCGTACGGTGAGTGTTTCGGCGAGGCTTTCGAAGCGATCTTCCAGTTCGTCGAAGCGGTCGGACATCCAGTTCACCTGCTTGGTCAACTCGCGCTGGACCGTCTCGTTCCACTTGTCGGACGTCTCACGACCTCGTGACAGCAGTTCCTGTACCGCCTTGTCGGCCTCGGACTTGCGGACATCTCCCGCCTTGACCATCTGTTTGACGATCGACTCGGCCTGCTTGCGAGTGATGTTCGTGAACTCGACGCCGGCGTCGATCAGTCGCTGAAGGGTGGACTTGGCCATGCCCTCAGGCTAGTGGTGTGACCCGCAGCGCACCGCGAGAACCTCAGGTTGTCAACGAGCGTGCGACCGCCGCGAGGTCCGCCACGTCGAGCGCAACGGCAACGTCTGCGGGCACTCGCTGACCCGATGGAAGGACGCCGCTGCGGACCTGGGCGTACCGGCAGCCGAGGCGCGCCGCGAAGAGACCGTCGGTTTCTGGGCGGTCGCCGACCATGAGTGCCCGTTCAGCCACGCCGCCGAGCACGTCGTCGACGATCAGGGCGGCCATGGGGGCTTCGGGCTTTCCCGCGACGACAGCATCGACACCTGCGGCGACCTCGAGCGCTGCGACCAATGGTCCGCCGCCCGGTTCGGGACCGCGCGGTGTCGGATATGTCGCATCTCCGTTGGTGGCGATCAGGCGCGCGCCCTCGCGCACCACCCGCGCCGACCACGCCAGTCGCTGGTAGTCGAACGAGCGATCGAGCCCGATCACCACGGCGTCGCAGGGCTTTCGATCGTCACGCCCATCGTTTTGTACCGCCTCGGAACCGCGGCGCTGTACCGCTTCGACGATCCCCGGTCCGCCGCTGATCAGCACTCGCTCGTGTGGGTTGACCAATCGGGCGGCGGCCATCGACGACGAGATGACCGCGCCGATGGCATCGATCCCGAGCGCCCCGAGCGCTGCTTCGTGATCGGCGACGCGTGGCGCTGAATTGTTCGTGACAAAGACGACGCGGCACCCTGCAGCCCGCATTTGCGACACTGCCTCGACGCTGCCGGCGATCGCCTCATGTGACAACCACACCACACCATCGAGGTCGCACAAGACCACCTCGATGTCGTCGAGTTGCGATGTGGACGTGTCGGTCCGTTGCACCACCCGCGTTGTTGTAGCACCGATCGCCCCTCGAGGGTCGTTCGAATGGCATCCTGTCGCCGTGCCTAGGTTCGATCCGTTTCCCGCGCTGCGCTACTGCGATCCCGATGTCGACGATCTCATCGCCCCGCCATACGACGTGCTGTCGAGCGGTGACCTCGACGAGTTGAACGCGCGCAGCCGATACAACATCACCCACGTCGACGTCCCGCGCGAGTCAGAGGGCCCCGATCGCTACGTTGCAGCCGGTCGACGACTCCGCGAGTGGGTCGATGTAGGCGTCATGGCCTACGACGACACGGCGACGTTCACGATCAACCGGCTCCGCTTTCGTGACTCGACGGGGCGCGACCGCGACATCGTTGGTGTGCTCGGCGGGTTGGAGGTGGTCGACCCCGGAGCTGGTGGGGTGCTGCCCCACGAGCGCGTGACGCCCAAGGCCTCCACCGATCGACTCGATCTGACGCGAGCCACCGAAGCCAATCTGTCCCCGGTGTGGGGGCTGTCGTTGGCCAGCGGACTCACGTCGCTGCTCACCGAACCGGGCACTCCGCTGTCGTCGGTCACCGTCGGTGGGGTCGAACACATCGTCGAACGAGTCGACGACCCGAAGCGGATCGCCGCCATCAGCGAGTGTGTCGGCAGCGACGACGTCCTCATCGCAGATGGCCACCACCGTTATGGCGTCGCTCAGCGCCACCGCGACGAGGTACGCGCCGCTACCGGGCGGAGCGACTCACCAGCGGAGGGCACGCTGGCCTTTGTCAGCGAGTTGGTCGCCGATCAACTCAGTGTTGAGGCCATCCACCGGCTCTACAGCGGCATCGACCCCGAAGACCTCGTCGCGGCGCTCGATCGACGGTTCGAGCGCTCGCCTGTCGCCGGACCGAGCCCGTCTGCTCAGGATCTCGCAGCGATGGTCGACCCGCATCGGCTGCAGCTGATCAGCGCTTCGGGGCGAGAGTGGCTGCTCCCGCGCCGAGACGCGTTCGCCGACGTGCGGGCCATCGACGGTGCGTGGTTGGAGGCCACCTTCGATGGACTCCCCTACGACGTCACCTACGAACACGACCTCGACCGAGTCGATTCCGCGGTGCAATCGGGTTCGGCGTCGGCCGCGATTCTGATCAATCCCGTCTCGGTGGCCGAGATCGAGCGGACGGCCCGAGAGGGAGCGTTGATGCCACCGAAGTCGACCTATTTCACCCCGAAACTGCGCACCGGATTCGTGATCCGCAGCCTGACCTGAGCGTTATCGGCGATCGGTCACCGTCCTGACCGAGTCGACCGCGTCAGCAATTCGTCGTTCCACGGTGCGCCGCTGCCGCGGGTGGGCAACGGCGCCGGCCACGACCTCGGTTCGAATCTGGGTCACACCGCCACTGCGGAAGAACCGCCGCTGGACACAGCCGATCACGACGATGTCGACGCCCGCCACCAGGTCGGGCTTCGATGCGGGCGGATTCGGCCATGCGAGACGATCCCGTCGGCGTCGGATGAGATGCTGCGGACATGAGAACTCCGAGAGTCGCCGATCGCCTCGTGGGCGACCGGTGTGTGCACGTGCCGCGCGGCGACCGCAATGACCGTTCCGACCAGCCGGTGAGGCGGAGTCCTGACCAAACGGGAAACTCGGCCCCGCACCGGAACGGCAGGCCGACGAACTGCGTTTGCTGATAACGATGATCGACGCCGCGCTTCGGCCGACCAAGGACCGCATCCTGGCACCTGTGGCCCACAGCGGAGTCGGCGCCGTGCATCCTGCGGTGTTCACCGCCTCCTCCCTGCTCTGCACCGTGCTGGCTGCCGCGGCGGCCGCTGTCGGACAGCCGATCGTCGCGCTCGTGCTATGGCTCGTCGGGCGGCTCGCCGACGGGCTGGACGGCGCCGTCGCTCGAGCCAGAGGACGGGTGAGCGACTACGGGGGACTCCTCGACATCGTCGGTGACACCGTTGGGTACGCGGCGATCCCGTTGGGGGTCGCACTTGGTGTCGACGACCGTGCCACATGGATCGTCGTGGCGCTGCTCTTGGCAACCTTCTACGTGAACGCCGTGTCGTGGACATACCTGTCTGCGCTTCTCGAAAAGCGAGCCTGTACAGGGGTGTCGCCAACGAGTGTCGTCATGCCGCGCGGACTCATCGAGGGCACGGAGACGATTCTGTTGTTCGCCCTCGCCCTTGCACTTCCCGCCGCGGCGACCTGGATACTCGGCGTCATGGCCGCGCTCGTCGCCGTGACGGCGCTCGAACGTGTGATCACGGCCCGGAGGTGGCTGACGTCATGACCAGACTGTGGATGCAACGCATCGCGGTCGCTGCGATCTGGCTGGGCGCGGTGCTGCTCTGGCGCCAGTACACCGTCGCCAATGACCTCTCCGCAACGGAGGCTGCACAACGCTTCATCGACGCTGTCGGCGATGCGTGGTGGGGGATTCTCGCCTACGTCGCGGTGTACCTCGCCCGACCGATCGTCCTCTTCCCTGCATCGGTCCTGACGATCGTTGGTGGGCTCCTGTTCGGGCCGGTCGTCGGCGTGATCGTCGTGGTCGTCGCCGCGAACGCCTCAGCCCTCTTGGCGTATTCGATCGGGCGCCTGCTCGGGCGCCGACCGGGCGCCAACACGATCGACGACATCGCGCCTGACATCGCTGCAGCCGATGCGTCGATGGCGCGGCGATGGTCGCAACGGATGCGCAACAACAGCTTCGAGACGGTGCTCATCATGCGACTGTTGTTCCTGCCCTACGACCTCGTGAATTATCTGGCGGGCATCCTGCGACTGGCCTGGCTGCCGTTCCTCCTCGCCACCGCGCTCGGCTCACTGCCGGGCACCGTGTCGTTCGTACTGCTCGGGGCCTCACTGGAGCGCATCGACGACGGCTTCGGCGGCATCGATCCGGTCAGTCTGGTCGCCAGCATCGTGATCTTCCTCGTGAGCCTGTTCGTCGCCCGAATAGTCCGGTCCCGCCAACGCGCCGACCAGCCGATCGACGACGCCACCGACACTCACGTTGCCGACCAAATCGCACCACCGCCGACCACCGTGACCCCGCGTGGGGACGTTGCGACGAGCGGTTTCTCAGCTTCGACCGCGCAGGAGACACCATGATCGGACACGATCCAGACCGCACCTACCGGGCGGCCGTCATCGGCGCCGGCTCCGGCGGCCTGACCGTCGCCATCGGACTGGCCACGATGGGCCATCACGTCGCCCTCATCGAGGGTGGCCAGATCGGTGGCGACTGCACCAACGTCGGCTGCATCCCGTCGAAGGCGCTGCTCCACGCCGCAGCACGCGGCGACGACAACCCGCTGACGTGGACGCGCAGTCGCCGCGATCACCTCGCTGCCGAAGAGGACGAACTGATCGAGCACCACCCGACGATTCACCTGGTGCGCGGATGGGCACGTCTGACATCGCGCCGTGCCCCCCACGTTGTCGCAGTCGCAACGCCAGACGGCGTCAGTTCGGTCGTACGCGCCGAACACGTGGTCATTGCTGGCGGTTCGCAGCCGGCAACGCTCGATATCCCCGGTCTCGACACCAGCAGCATCCTCACCAACGAAGAACTCTTCGAGGAAGAGACGCCACCCGCATCGATCACCGTCATCGGCGGCGGGGCGATCGGAGTCGAGATGGCGACGGCACTCGCTTCCACTGGAAGCAAGGTCGACATCGTCGAACTCCGATCACACGTGTTGCCCGACCACGACCCGCTGATTGCGGAGGTGGTCGAACGGTCACTGGCGGCTCGCGGCGTCTCGCTCCACCTCGGTGTTGCGGTCGAGTCGGCCGACGAGGCCAGCGGTGCGCTCCAGCTGTCTGACGGATCGAAGATCGATGCGCCCGATCGGGTGATGATCGCCATCGGCCGCCGAGCACGCCTCGATGGACTCGACCTCGATGCTGCCGGTGTCGCCTACACCGCCGCCGGCATCGGCGCTGACGACTGGGGTCGCACCAACATCGACGGCATCTGGGCGCTCGGCGATGTCACGGGGAACACCTTGACCACCCATGGCGCAGGTGCGACGGGACGACGAGCGGTGCGGGCGATTGCGTTTCCGTACGCTCCAAAGTTGGCTCGTAGGCGGGCCGTCCCTGCCGCGGTCTTCGGCTCGCCCGAGGTGGCATCGGTCGGGTTGTCGCTCGACGAACTCGCCGAGTGGGACCCAGCAGGTCGTCGGCGGATCGTGGTCGACTACGCCGACATCGATCGCGGGTTCACCGACGACATCGACGACGGCCGGCTCGTGCTCGATGTTCAGCGGTTCAACGGCAAGATCCTTCGCGCGGCCATTGTCGGACGCGCAGCGGCCGACATGATCGGCCTGTTCACGATGGCCATCGACAACGGTCTGGGGCTCCGCACGCTGTTCCCCATGGTGCACCCGTATCCATCGCATGCTGAGATCGTCCGGGAGGCCGCCGATCGCTTTGCCGCGGAGACGCTCAACAACATCCCCACCGAGTTGAGCGCCGCCGTCCGCAGTCGAGTGCGACGAACGCTCCGCCGGAAGCGCTGAGCGTGCAGTCGATCGGCGAACTCTGGTCACCACGCACCGATGGCGGCGTTGCGCTGCAAGTCGTCGTGACCATCGCCATCGTCGCTGCGCTGGCGTGGACCCTCCGCACGGAGCGGGCGCTCGTGCTGCTCGTGACCGGAATCGGATGTGTCGTCCTCGGTTGGTACGGCATCCGCAGCCTGCATTGACGCCTCGCCCATCACGGATTGAGCGGTGCAACCAATCGACGAGCGACTAGACCATCGTGGTGCACAGATTTGCTCCCGTGGCGTCGATCATCGCCGCTGCGATGCTGTTCGGCACGGCGGGTACCGCGCTCGAACTCGGTCCGGAGGGAGCCGAGCCACTGAGTGTCGGCGCGCTGCGAGTCGCCATCGGAACAGTCGTGTTGTGGATTGCCGCCTGTATCCGCACCAGCGTGTCGATCGCCGCACTCAAGACGCAGCGCACCTTGATTTTGTGCGGCGGGGCAGGTGTTGCGGTGTACACGCCGCTGTTCCTCGGCGCCGTCGAACGAGCAGGAGTCGCCGTCGCGACGATCGTTGCAATCAGTACCGGACCATTCGCGGCGGCGACACTCGACTGGGCGTGGCGCCACAACCGTCCCCCGCTGAGCTGGTTGACCGGAACTGCCCTCACCGTCGCCGGTGCCGCCCTGCTCGTATCGACAAGCGCAGCCAGCGACAAGCAGATCGATGCGGTCGGCGTCGCCCTGGCAATCACCGCAGGGTTCGGCTACGGGGCGTACTCGGTCACCTCGAAGGCGACGATTGAACGAGGTCTCGACATGGCCGTGGCACTCGCCGCCCCGTTCACGATAGGAACGGTGCTGTTGTTGGCCGCCGCCCTCGTCGGATCGTCGTGGTCCTGGCTCGGGGAATGGGATGGGATCGCGCTGGCTGCCTATCTCGGCGTGTTCGCCACCGGAGCGTCCTACTTGCTGTTCGGCTTCGGCCTTGCGCATCTGACCGCCGCCACCGCAGTGACACTGGTACTCGCCGAGCCCGTCACCGCCGCCTTGCTCGCGGTGCTCGTTCTCGACGAAACGATCAGCTGGCTCGGATGGTTGGGCATCGGCATCGTCGTCATCGGTCTCGTCGTCGTCGGACGGACCGGACAACCGACGACCGCCGCCGACGCCACACACTCAGCACCGCAGGTCCACACGAGAGCGGCATCGAAGACGGTTGACTGACCGACCGTTCGGTCAGTACGATGATGCCGTGCACGCACGCATCATCGAAGTCGCAGGAACCCTCTTCGCCCGCCGCGGCATCGATGGTGTGTCGATCGCTGAGGTTGCGCTCGCCGCCGGCGTCTCCAAGGCCAACGTGATGCACCACTTCGGCTCCAAGGACCGGCTGTACGCCGCGTGTCTCGACGTGATCGACGCCCACTTGCACCGTGCGGTCGACGACGCGTCCGCCGGTACCGCACCGATCGCCGACCTGCGCAGCGCTCTGTCAGCATGGGCCCAGAGCCACCCCGACGACCTTCGCATCATGGCCTACGGACTGCTCCGGCTGCCCGACCGCGACGGTCGATGGTCACTGGCCGATCCCGTCCACAGGATGGTCGCGCTCGTCGCTTCGACCGGCATGACTTCGAGTGCGGCCACCGACGTCGTGGTCGATCTACTCGGCGTCGTCACCTACCGGGAGATGGCCCGGCCCCTGGTCGACAACGAGGTTGCCGCCAGCGAGTTCGACACGAATCAACCCACGCACGTCCGTCAGGAGCTGCCTTGATGATCGACCAACACGCACCGGCCGAAGACTCCTCGACCGATGACCGCACCACCGCAAGCGCTGCCTACAGCAGCGCCGACCACGCGAAGAAGTACCGCTCGACCGCAGGCACTCAGCCACGTGCCGACCGCCAGCTGCTCGAGCGGTGCCTCGATGATCTCGAGCGAGACGGCTACACGATCGTCGAGAACGTGTTCGACACAGCGACGATCGAGACGCTCCGCAGAACAGTCGAGCCAATGTTCGTGCACGACGGGGGACGCAACGAGTTCGAGGGGTTCAACACGCGGCGGCTGTATTCACCCCTCGACGACACAGACATGCTCGACCAGATCGTCGAGCATCCCGTGGCGCTGGGGCTGCTCGACGAACTCTTTGAGCCGAACTACCTGCTGTCACAGCTCCAGGTCATCGACATCGCACCCGGCGAGGCGGCCCAAGGCCTGCACCCCGATGACGGCTTCTATCCGTGGCCGCGACCACGTCCGGCACTCGGCGCGGCCACGATCGTTGCGATCGACGAATTCACCGCGGACAACGGTGCCACCGTCGTGATTCCCGGCTCGCACCGCTGGGACGATCACTTTCCCACCGAGCGGGAACGGAGATCGGCCATCCCCGCCGTCATGCCCGCCGGTTCGATGCTGTTCTTCCTTGGCACGACCTGGCACGGCGGCGGAGCAAACCACACCGAGCAGTCGCGCATGTGCGTCACTGCGCAGTACTGCAGACCCTGGTGCCGACCACAGGAGAACTTCTCGCTCTCGGTCAGCGCCCGACGCGTCGCCAACTCATCCGAGCACATGCAGCGGCTGCTCGGCTACAGCATCCACCCTCCGTTCATGGGCTTCGTACGAGGCATGCACCCAAAACGCCTCCTCGAGCCGCACGCTGTGCGCTGACCGGCGCTCGCCGATCACCTCGGCTACTACGCGAGACTCCGACGATGAGCACTCCCCCGCTGCGTTGGGGCATCGCCGGGACCGGTGGTATTGCCAAGGACATGGTGACTGCGCTGCGCACGATCACCGACACCCACACAATCGAGACCGTCGCCGTCGGCTCCCGCAGCTCGGCGAACGCTGCAGCGTTCGCCGAGCGTCACGGTATCGAGCGAGCCCACGGGTCGTACGAGGCGTTGTGGGCCGACCCGGACGTCGACGTGATCTACGTGGCGTCACCCCACAGCCACCACCACCCGATGACCATCGCCGCCCTCGACGCCGGCAAGCATGTCGTGTGCGAAAAGGCGTTCTCGATCAACGCCGCCGAGGCACGCGAGATGACCGCGGCGGCGGAGCGCAACGATCGGTTCTTGATGGAGGCGATGTGGAGTTGGTTCATGCCCGCGTGGCACGACATCCAACGGCGCGTCGCCGACGGCGACATCGGCGACATCATCACGATCGACGCCAATTTCGCGATCGATGTTCCCGATCCCGACGGCCGCCACCGGCGCATCGACCTGGCAGGCGGTGCGCTCCTCGACCTTGGCATCTATCCTCTGGCGCTGGCACGGTTTCTGCTGGGCGAACCCAACCGCGTGCGCGCACTCGCCAACCTGACCGACCAGGGCGTCGATGCAACGCTCGGCGCAGTGCTCGGCTTTGAACGCTCCGTCGCCGTGTTGACCACATCACTCGAGGCGACCAGCGATCTCACCGCGACGATCGTCGGAACGGACGGAAGGATCGACATCGACGCCCCGTTCTGGTTTCCTCAGCGATACACGCTGCGTCGAGGTGTCCAACGCCGCGACAACAACCCCGACGTCGAACCGGAGCACCACGTCCACCCCAACCGCGGGCTGGCCCACGAGGCCGAACACGCCATCGAACGAATCCGCGCCGGCGAACGACAGAGCGACATCGTGACGTGGGAGGCGACGATTGCCGGGATGGAGCTGATGGACGAGATCCGGCGGCAGGTGGGCGTGATCTACCCGAGCGAGCGCTGAGCACCACTCGCAGTTCGACGATCGCCGTCCCAATACTCGACGGTCTGTGCCGCCCAGAACACTCCCACCGGGATCAACTCGAAGGTCTCGAGCACGAGGATCTGGTGGCGCCACTGGTCGATGGGCACGCCGGCAGGCACCACTGCGATCGCCATCAACGCTCCGACGAAGATGGGCTGCACCGGGGTGTAGTAGTAGGCGCCCAGGGAACCCTGCCAACAGTCGACTTGGAACCGTTCGAACACGACCGAAGCGAGCAGCGCCACGAGTACCACCACGATCGAGAGGCGCAGGTACCGATAAGTAGAGACGGCAAACGACACGTCCTGGCCCGACATCAGGATCCCCTCTCCGCGTTCAGGCCAACGCGCACTGTAGTCGGCGACCCGCACGGCAACGGTCAGGCATCGGCGTCGCACCGGCGACGCACGACTCGATCTGATGGGTCACAATGGGGCGATGTCGGACGACGCCCCCACTATTCAGACCGCACCGGACGGTCCGTACCTATTGCACGGACCGACGGTCATCCGCAGCGCCGAGTACGTCTATAGCGAGCACGGCGAACCGATGACGTTCTCGTTCGGCGACGGCAGCGCCGTCGACGACATGGTCGCCTTGTGTCGATGCGGCGAGTCGGCGAACCGGCCGTACTGCGACGGATCCCACCAGGCGAGCGAGTGGGATCCGAACGACGGCGATCCGGAGGGCACCTACGAGGAGCGCGCCCGCGACAAGGCCGGACCCGACGGCTCGAGCTACGCCATGCTCGACGACACCAAATTGTGCATGCACGCGGGGTTGTGTGGCACAGCTCGCCAGACCGTGTGGCAGATGTTGCCCGACACCGGCGACTCCGAAGTCCGCGGCACGGTCGCCCGGATGGTCGAGAAGTGTCCGTCCGGTCGGTTGACGAACGTGTTCGACGGCCGGGCGGTGGAGCAAGCGCTCCCGCAGGAAGTCAACGTAGTTCCCGGCGGCCCGCTGTGGGTCACCGGTGGCATCGCTGTGTCGCGCGCCGACGGCACCCAAATGGAGCGCCGGAACCGGGTGACGCTGTGCCGGTGCGGTGCGTCGGAGCGCAAGCCGTTGTGCGACGGCTCACACACGAAGATCGAATTCGAAGGACGCTCGTAACAACGAGCTTCGTCAGTCGACCCGCGGAAGCACTCTGATTCCGAGCTCTTCGAGAACCTTGGCGTCGACCGGCAGCGGGCTGTTGGTCAGCGGGTCGGCGCCGGACTGCGTCTTCGGATAGGCGATGATCTCGCGGATGTTCTCCTCACCGGCGAGGATGGCGACAAGCCGATCGAGTCCGTAGGCGAAGCCACCATGGGGTGGCGCGCCGTACTCGAAGGGGTTGAGAAAGAACCCGAATTTGCGCTCGGCTTCCTCGTCGGAGATGCCGAGCGCCTGGAACACCTGCCGTTGCAGCTCGGGTTCGTGGATTCGTATCGATCCGGAGCCCAGTTCCCACCCGTTGAGCACCAAGTCGTATGCCTTCGACCGCACCTCCAACGGCGCTGACTCGAGCAGTGCGATGTCGTCGGGATGGGGCATCGTGAACGGGTGGTGACCCGGCTTGGGACGGCCGCTCTCCCGGTCGACGCCAACGAACAGTGGGAAGTCGACGACCCACACGAAGCGATACGGACCCTCGTGGACCGGTGGCCGTCCGAGATCGTTGCGCAATTGACCCAGAACCTCACAGGTGGTCATCCACTCGTCGGCGACGATCAAGACAAGGTCGCCGATGTCGGCTGCGGTGCGTGCTCGCACCTCGTCCGCTTCGCCGTCGGAGAAGAACTTGGCCACCGGGCTCTCGAGGCCAGCCGCGCCCGCACCGTCGACGATCTTCAGCCACACCAGGCCCTTGGCACCGAGCGACTTTGCCCGGTCGGTCAACTTGTCGAGCTGGTTCCGGCCGTACTCCCCCGCCCCGCCAGGCACCCGAATGCCCTTGATCGCGCCGCCGTCGCCGGTCGCTCCGGCGAAAGCCTTGAACTCGGTCTCGGCGAACACGTCGGTCAACTCGACCAACTCCATGTCGAACCGCAGGTCGGGCTTGTCGACGCCGAACCGATTCATCGCCTCATGCCACGTGATGCGCTCGATTTCGTCGATCTGCTCGCCGGTGACCGCTTCGACGGCCCCGAGTACCGACCGCGACACCGCGTCGAGCACATCGTCCTGCTCGACGAAGCTCATCTCCATGTCGAGCTGCATGAACTCGTATTGCCGGTCGGCACGCAGGTCTTCGTCGCGTAGACACCGAGCGATCTGGTAGTAGCGGTCAACCCCACCGACCATCAGCAACTGCTTGAACAGCTGCGGCGACTGCGGCAGGGCGTAGAACGAACCCTGCTCCTTGCGCGACGGCACCAGGAACTCACGGGCACCCTCGGGTGTCGACGGAACGAGCATCGGCGTTTCGACCTCGACGAATCCCTGCTGATCCATCGACTGACGGATCGCCGCGTTCACGGTCGAGCGGACACGCAGGTTGCGTTGCATCCGCTCCCGGCGAAGATCGAGATAGCGGTACTGCAGGCGGATGTTCTCGTCGACGTCGTCGGCGCGAGCGTCGATCGGGAACGGCGGCGGCACCGCCTTGCGCAGGATCTCGACTTCGCAGTCGCCGATCTCGACCTGCCCGGTGGGCAGCGCGTCGTTGATGGTGCCTGCTGGACGCTCGCGTACAACACCGGTGATTCGCAGTACGTACTCGCTGCGCACGTCGATGTCATCGTTGATGACGCACTGCACGATGCCGCTGTAGTCGCGCAGGTCGACGAACGCGAGGTGCTCCCCGTGCTCGCGCCGACGCCCCACCCATCCGGTGACGCTCACCGTCGCGCCGATGTCGGCCGGCCGCAGCTGCCCGCACAGGTGAGTGCGCATTGCGGTCGCCTGAGAAGAATCGGAGGTACTCATGAAGACGTGGATTCCCTGAGTTGGGCGGCGATCTCGCCGCGGGGGACAGTGCGTTGGTCGCCGCCAAACAGCGGCTTGAGTTGAACGGTGCCGGTCGCCACCTCGTCGGGACCGACGATCACCGCATGACGCGCATTGGAGCGGTTGGCCAGCTTCATCTGCGCTTTCATGCTGCGCCCGTCGAAGGCCCGGTCGACAGCGAGACCGGCCCTCCGGAGCTCAGTGCTCAGCGCAAGAGCCTGCGAGCCGTCGACGACGTCGACGACAAACGCGTCGAGCTGGCGTGGTGTGGCCGCAAAGACCCCTTCGTCATCGCACGCCAGCAGCGTTCGGTCGACACCGAGCGCGAACCCCACTCCAGGGGTTGGCGGGCCGCCGAGGTCCTCGACCAGACCGTCGTATCGCCCACCGCCACCGAGTGCGTTCTGGGCGGAGTCGAAGGTGCCACCTTGGAACTCGAAGATCGTCCGACGGTAATAGTCGAGGCCGCGCACCAGCTTCGGCTCGACGCGGTACGGCACTCCGATGGAGTCGAGGCCAGCGCAGACAGCAGCGAAGTGCGTCGTTGCCCCCTCGTCGTAGAAGTCGGCGATCGATGGCGCATCTGCGATCAACCGCTGGTCCTCGGCGCGCTTTGAGTCGAGGACGCGTAGCGGGTTCTTGGCGAGCGTCGCCCGGCTGGCGGCGCTCAGCGCCTCGCCCGCCGCAGTGAAGTGCTCCTCGAGCGCGGTGACGTAGCGGGCGCGATCTGCGGGTTCGCCCAGGCTGTTGACGATCAGGTCGACCTGACGCAGTCCGAGTGCGACATAGAAGTCCCATGCCAGCGCGATCACTTCGACATCGAGCAGCGGGTCGTCGACCCCGAGCACTTCGACGCCGACTTGTTCGAACTGGCGGTAGCGGCCGCGCTGGGCCTTCTCGTGACGGAAGTTGGGTCCCGAGTAGAACACCTTCCACGGTGGTGTGGGGCGGTGTTGGGCAAACGCCCGGCACGCACTGGCGGTCACCTCCGGTCGAAGTGCCACGTGTCGATCGCCATGGTCGGTGAAGTCGTACATCTCCTTCGACACCACATCGGTGGCGTCACCGATTCGGACGAACACCCCGTAATCCTCGATCAACGGCGTGTTCACGCGCCCATACCCCGCCGACTCGACAATCTGGGCAAACACTGCGACGAGCTGTTCGAATCGGCCCGCCTCGGGCGGCAAGATGTCACGCATCCCTGGGCTGGTCTGGAACGTCGGCACGGCCGGCAAGGCTACCGGCGCGACCTCACCGGGCTCCTGGCGGTTCTGCGAGCACTGTTCCATCGTCCCTGAGACGATAGAACGACACTCGGTCAGGCGACCGGGGTGGCCGCTCCGGGAAGCAGCCGGTACGCGTCGTAGACGGCGTCGATGCCCTTGATCGTTCGGATCACCGCATCGAGATGGCCAGGGTGCGCCAGCTCGAACTCAAAGCGCATCTTGGCAACCCGATCGGCGCCTGTTGTGGTCGTGCACGAAAGGATGTTCACGTGGTGGTCGACGAGCGCGGTCGCGACGTCACGCAACAACCGCGAGCGGTCGAGCGCGACCACTTCGACGCCGGCGACGAATGTCGCCCCCGACTGCTCTTCGCCGTCCCACTCGACGTCGATCATGCGCGTCGCCTGCTGCGTCATCAGCGCGGCCGCGTTGGCGCAGTCGCTGCGGTGCACGCTGACGCCGCGACCACGAGTGACGAAACCGATGATCGGGTCGCCAGGCACCGGAGTACAGCAGTTCGCCAGGGTGACGAGCACATCGTCGAGCCCCTCCACATGGACCCCGACCTTCCGCTGTCCAGCCTTACGCTCGCGGCGTGGGCGGTCAACCGTCGCCGGCAGCTGATCGGTGTCGTCCCCCGAACGCATGGCCCGGGCGATTCGTTGGGCCACCGAACGAGCGGACACGTGATGCTCACCGATCGCTGCGAGCAACGCATCCCGATCGGTGTAGCTGAGCTCGCCGATCACCGACTCGAGCTGCGGTGACTTCCACACCTGCTGTACCGGCAGGCCTTCGCGGCGCAACGCCGACGTGAGGTCGTCGCGACCCGACTCGATCTTGTCGAGTCGCCGTTCGCGGCTGAACCACTGGCGGATCTTGTTGCGCGCCCGCGGCGAGGCGACGAATGCCAACCAGTCCTGCGACGGTCCGGCCGTTTCCACCTTGGAAGTGAAGATCTCGACGTTGTCGCCGCTGGCGAGCACATGGTCGAGCGACACGAGCCGCCCATTGACCTTGGCACCGATGCACGAGTGGCCGATCTCGGTGTGCACGGCGTAGGCGAAGTCGACGGTCGTCGCCCCGACCGGCAGGGTGATCACGCGACCCTTCGGCGTGAAGACATACACCTCGTCTTGTTCGAGGTCGGTCTTCAGACTCTGCATGAACTGCGCCGGGTCGGACACCTCCTCTTGCCAATCGATGATCCGACTCAGCCAATCGACGTCGGCTGCGGTGGTCTGGCCGTCCTTGTACGCCCAATGCGCCGCGACGCCCCACTCAGCTCGACGGTGCATTTCCTCGGTACGGATCTGCACCTCGATCGGCTTGCCGGCGGGGCCGATGACCGTGGTGTGCAAGCTCTGATACAGGTTGAACTTGGGCATCGCGATGTAGTCCTTAAACCGGCCGACCACCGGGCGCCACCGCCCGTGGATGCACCCGAGCGCGGCGTAACAGTCCTTCATCGAGTCGACGATCACCCGCACTGCGATCAGGTCGAAGATGTCGTCGAACTCGAGACCCTTCACGACCATCTTTTCGTAGATGCTCCACAGGTGCTTGCCACGACCGGTGACCTCGGCTTCGATGCCGAGCTCATCGAGGCGAGCGCGCACATCGGC
The DNA here is from genome assembly GCA_039177505.1 of Actinomycetota bacterium. Lineage (GTDB taxonomy): Bacteria > Actinomycetota > Acidimicrobiia > Acidimicrobiales > Ilumatobacteraceae > JABSQH01. Next base: position 78,570 of record JBCDFR010000002.1, read on the forward strand.
CAACGCCTTGGCCAGATACACCTCACGTTCCGGCGTGCGCGTGCTGACGAGGTGATCGAGTTCGGCGAACCGTTTGGGGTGCAGCGCTGCGAACGACAGATCCTCGAGATGCTGCTTGATCTCCTGCATCCCGAGGCGATGCGCCAAGGGAGCGTAGATGTCGAGCGTTTCCTGAGCGATGCGCTGCTGTTTCTCCATCGGCATCGCCGCGATCGTCCGCATATTGTGCAAGCGATCGGCGAGCTTGATCACCAGGACGCGTAGATCCTTGGCCATCGCCACGAGCATCTTGCGCATCGTGGCGGCCTGCTGTTCCTCGCGCGAGTCGAAGCGGATCCGTTCGAGTTTGGTGACGCCATCGACGATCGCCGCAACGTCGGAACCGAAACCACGGTCGACGTCGTCGAGGGTGATCTCGGTGTCCTCGACTGCATCGTGCAACAGCGCCGCCACGATCGACACGTCGTCAAGACCGATGTCGGCGACGATGTGGGCGACGGCGAGCGGGTGGTTGATGTAGCTCTCTCCGCTGCGGCGCATCTGGTTGTGGTGCGCCTCGGCCGCCACTCGGTACGCCCGGTTGATCGTCGACACCGGCGCCTTCGGGTGTCGACGCCGGTATGACGTGAGCAACGGTCCAAGCTCGTCGGCGGAGGTCGCCACTTGCTGGCGGCGCCATGGCAGTACGCGCGAGACCGTGGCCATCAGAATCTCATCAGCGAAGTGATGGGACGTTCCCCGAGCTTGCTCCGACCCTTGAGATCGTCGAGCTCGATGAGAAAGCTCAGGCCGGCGATTTCACCTCCGAGTGTTTCGACCAACTTGGCGGTGGCAGCGGCGGTGCCACCGGTAGCGAGCACATCGTCGATGATCAAGATGCGCTCGCCTGGATGAATCGCATCGCGATGGATCTCCAGCTTGTCCGAGCCGTACTCGAGGTCGTACTCCTCGCGCACGACAGCCCACGGCAACTTGCCGGCCTTGCGGACCGGCACGAACGCAGCCCCGAGACGATCGGCGACCGGTGCGGCAACGATGAACCCGCGGGACTCGACACCGACGACCCGGTCGACCGCTCGACCTTCAGCTGTCTCAGCGAGCCCATCGATGGCGGATCGAAAGGCAGGGCCGTCGCCGATGAGCGGGGTGATGTCTCGGAATGTCACCCCGGGCTCGGGATAGTCGACGATGTCGCGGACGTACCCGCGCAGCGACTCGTACCCGGCGGCCATGTTCCGAGGATATCGCCGAGCGGTTCAGCGACGCTTCTTCTTGCGCGGCCGCGGCGGGTGGGTGAGCAGCCGGTCGGCACCTTTCGACACCGCCGCGGTCGTCGCCGCAGCGGGCTCAGCAGCATCGTCGGTCGATCGTTCGTCTTCTTCGGCGATCTCGTCGGCGGGCCGGCTGGCGTCGGTGCTACGGACTCGCCCGGTCAGTCCTGCACCGACGACCTCGGCACGGAGTGCGTCCCCAGTCAGGCGGTGCGTTCGCCGCGACTTGCGCGTGGCCGTATTCGACTTCAGTGTGGCCAGCAAGGGAGCAGCGACGAAGATCGACGAGTACACGCCCGACAACATGCCGATGAGCAGCGCGAGCGCGAACTCACGCAGCGTCACGGCGCCGAGAATTCCTGAACCGATCAGCAACAGCGAGATCACCGGCAGGATCGATGAGATGCTCGTGTTGATCGAACGCATCATCACCTGGTTCATCGAGATGTTGACGATGTCCTCGTACGGCATGCGGCGGCTGGCGTACTTGCCCTCGTTCTCGCGTATGCGGTCGAACACCACGATCGTGTCGTACAGCGAATACCCCAGAATCGTGAGGAAGGCGACGACCGTGGCGGGCGTCACTTCGAACTGGAACAGCGAGTACACACCCACGGTGACCAAAACGTCGTGCGCCATCGCCGTCAATGCGGCGAGTGCCATTCGCCACTCGAAACGAATCGAAATGAAGATCGACACGATCACCAAGAAGATGATCAGCGCTCGAACCGCCGCTTCGGTGATATCGCTCCCCCAGGTCGACGACGTGAACGAGAAGTTGATGTCGTCGACGGTGACGTCAGCAGCGATGGCGAAGTCCTCTGTGATCTGCACCGCGACGTCCCGGTCGAGCACCGGGGTTTGAACGGTGATCAGATCGTTCAATTCCGAAGTACGCCGCTGGATACGGGCACTCGTTGTGGAGACACCGTTGTCGGCGAGCACGGCGTCTGCCTCCTCGACGCCGAAGGTCTCACTGGCGGGGACATCCCAGGCATCGCCGCCCTCGAAGTCAAGGCCGAGGTTGAGCCCTTGGAGCAGCAGCGATCCAACGGTCAGCACCACCGCGATGACCGCAACGATGAGGCCGATCCGCCGACGGCCATAGAAGTCGACGGCGGTCTGGCCGCGGTACAGCCGGCCTAGCCCGGTCGGGGCGATGTCGTCGATGCGCGTGCTCATCCGGCCACCTCCAGACCGAAGGCTTTGCGACCGACCATGAACTTCGAGCGCGACAGCAGGATGACCGCTGGGCGGGTAAAGAAGAAGCACACCAGCAAGTCGCAGGCGGTGGTGATTCCCAAGAACAGTGCGAATCCGCGCACGGAACCAACGCTCAGCCAGAACAGGATCGCCGCGCCGATGATCGACACCAGGTCGGCGGTCCAGATCGTCCGCCACGTCATCTGGAAGCTGCGTGGTCCGGCATTGCGGAGCGTCCGCCCGTTGCGGAGCTCGTCCTTCATCCGCTCGAAGAACACCACGTAACTGTCGACCGTCACACCGATGGCGACGATGATGCCGGTGACGCCAGCGAGACTGAGCGAGTAGTTGGTCCATCCAGACACCAGCGAAGCCACGCTGAACACCATCGCAGCCCACACGGCGATTCCGCCGATGACCACCAGCGCGATCCATCGGTAGTACGACACGAGAAAGGTCAGCACCAGCCCGAGACCGATCAGCCCAGCGATCACAGCGGCCTGCAACGACTCCGAGCCTGCCGATGCCGACACGGTCCGCGCCTCTTGCGCTTCGACCTCGACCGGGAACGCACCGCGATTGAGCACCGACGCAAGATCTTCGGCCTCACCCCGCGTGAAGTTGCCGGTGATGGCCACGACGTCGGTGAAGTTCGGCTGATTGACCTGGGGCGCGGACACGACGACGCTGTCGAGGACGATGGCGATCTGCCCACGAGAGCCAGGAATGGTCGACGGGCACGCCGCTGTGGCGTTGAAGCACTGTGTGGCCAGGTTGTTCCACACCACCTGGCCGTCGCTGCGCAGCCCGACGGCGACGCCCCAGCCCTCCAACTGCCCAAGCGTCGCCTCGGCGCTGCCCCGTTCGAACACCTCGCCGGTTCCGGCGACCGGGCCGACGCACAGCGCCGAACCGTCGCGGCTCGGCAAAAACTCCGCACCTGGGACTGAGGGCTCACCGACGAGATCGCTGAACTCGTCGAGATCGGGGAAGGTCGACTCGGTCGGCTCGTCGGTGTCGGACTCGTCGGTGTCGGACTCATCGCTCGGACTCGTCGTATCGGGCGTGTCGGGGGTGGCGAGCCGATTGGCGAAACCCTGGGGCTCGTCGAGATCCGAACCGTCGAGCACGGTGACCGGCGTCGTGTCGTCGGTCGTCGCCTCATCGGTCGTCGCATCGTCGCTGGCTGACGCCGGGGTTCCGTCGAGGATCAGCTCGTCGCCGAGAATGCTGCCACCCGGCGGGAGGCCAGCGGTCGGATCGAGCGGGGCGCACGCCGCGGCGTCGAGCACCGGTCTGAGTTCGACCACACCCGACACATCCACGGCATCCAGTGCTTCTTGCTGATCGCGCACGCCGGGGAGGTCGACGACGATCACGTCACCCTGGACGCGTACGTCGGGCTCGGCGATGCCGCGACTTTCCAGCTCGCTGCGAATGAGGTCGCGAATCACGAGCAGATCGTCTTCGGTCGCCGGTTCCACCGGCTGCAAGATGACCGACACTCCGCCTTGTAGATCAAGCCCGAGCACGGGGGTGTTCCCTGTGGCCAGGTTGCCGATCAGCGCGCCGACCACGATCAGCACGGTCCCGATCAGGGAGATCCACAGTCGACGGCGCATCGGGTCAGTCGTCGTCGACTGCGTCGTCGTCGGCCGCTGCGTCGTCGTCGGTGTTGACGTCGTCGTCGACCTTGCCCTGGATCGCTGCTCGGGCGATGCGGATCTGCACGTCGTCGTCGATCTCCAACCAGAATCGGCTCGAGCCGTCCTCGCCGGTGATCCGGCCGAAGATGCCTGACGTGGTCAGCACTTCATCGCCGATTTCGATCGACTTCTGGAGCTCTTGTTGCTCGCGCATCCGCCGCCGTTGCGGCCGAATGAGAAAGAAGTACATAGCGAACGGGATGAGCAGCAAGATGCCGAGCTGAAACAGCGCCGCACCACCGCCACCACCGTCTCCGGACGCGACGAGCGCGCTGAGTTGGCTGGACATAGCGACGAGCGATCCTATCGGCCCCGACCCGGTGGGAGCAGGCAGTCGAGCAACCTCCGCCACCGGTGAGCCAAACGGCTACCTGTGGGCCATCTCCCTCACCGCAGCGGGTGGGTCAGTCCCAGACGGCACGTACGTCACGACGGAACGAGTCGTAGCGTCCGTCCACGATCGCCGTTCGGGCCTGGCTCATGAGCTCGGTGGTCCAGGCGATGTTGTGCAACGAGATCAGGCGGGACGCAGTCGGCTCGCCGACCTGCAGCAGATGGCGGAGGTAGCCCCGGCTGTGGCGAGTGCACACCTGGCAGCGACAGCGCGGATCGAGTGGTTCGTCGCTGTCGGCATTGCGCGCCGCCCGCACCGACAACCGTCCGTTCGATGTCAACGCCGTGCCATGGCGACCCAGGCGGGTCTGCATCACACAGTCGACCTGGTCGACGCCGAGTCCGATTGCTTCCACCAGCGACGCTGGATCGCCGACACCCATCAGGTATCGCGGACGGTCGGCGGGCAGCTCCGACAACGCCGACGCCAGTGCCGGCAGCATTTCCGCTCGACTCTCACCTACCGAGAGTCCACCGATGGCGTACCCGTCGAAGCCGATCTCGACCGTGCGGCGGGCACTTTCGATCCGCAGCGCATCATCGATGCCGCCTTGGACGATGCCGAACAGCGACTGGTCGTGACGATCGTGCGCCCGGCGCGAGCGCGCCGCCCACGCCGCGGTTCGCTCGACCGCCAGCCTGACGATCTCGTGGGCGCTCGGCAGTGGCGGGCACACATCGAGCACCATCGCGATGTCGGCGCCGAGCTGCTGTTGAACCTGTACCGCTGCCTCGGGCGTGAAGCGATGGGACGAGCCGTCGTATGTGCTCTTGAACGTGACCCCATCGTCGTCGACATCGGGATCGAGGGAGAACACCTGGAACCCACCCGAGTCGGTCAACGTCAGGCCGCCCCACCCGGCGAACTCGCCCAGACCGCCGAATCGCTCGACCACGTCGGCGCCGGGGCGGAGCATGAGGTGGTACGTGTTGCCGAGCACGATCTGCGCGCCGAGCCGTTCGTAGTCCTCGGCGCTGAGGTATTTGATGGCGCCACGAGTGCCGACCGGCATGAACAGCGGCGTGGTGTACGTGCCGCCGGACAACGACACCGTGCCTGCCCGAGCCGCGCCGTCGGTGGCGTCGAGGGTCAGCGCAGCGGTGAACACCGCCGGGAGGCTAACGGTGCGCTCGGGGTCACGGACTTGTGTGGGCTCGGGTGCGATTGACCACCGTTGTGAAACACTTGCGCCATGCGCACGTTTGCAGCCCTCATCATCGTGGCAGCGGTCGCCGCCGGCTGCTCCGACTCCGACGACGGCGGCAGCGACTCCGACGATGACGGCAGCGCCACGACGGCACCAGTGGCAGCGGCGTCCGTGCCGGACGACGGATCGCCGGAAGAGCGCGCTGACGCGTACGCACAGGCGCTCTCCGATGGCGAAACGACAGGGTGTGCGTCGACGCCGCCCGGGGCGGAGTCAGAGGTCAATCCCGGGTGCATCTACTCCGCGGCCTACACCGGATGTCTCGAAGGAATCACCGGCGAGCAGGTCGGAACGCAGACCGCTGAGGAGGCCTGGGTCTCCGAGCCGGCACTGCTCGCGCTGCAGAATCAGGCCGTGATCGACTGCACCGGGTAAACCAGCCGTCGGCGATCAACCCGTTGTCGGCCCCGCAGTGACCCGGTCGAGGAGCATCGCGTCGCCGAACGACAAGAAGCGGTAGTCGTGCGCGAGCGCCGTCTCGTACAGTTCGCGCCAGCGCGGCCCCACGAACGCGTCGATCATCATCAGCAGCGTCGTGCGTGGCAGATGAAAGTTGGTCATCAGCACGTCGACGACCTGCCAATCGAAACCACGGTGGATGAACAGGTCGGTACGCCCAGCGAGCTCGTTGCGCGCCGCTGCGGATTCCAGCGCCCGAACGGCGGTCGTGCCGATCGCAACGACACGATTGCCTCGCGCCCGCGTCGACTCGCACTGCTCCCAGGTGACCCGCGGTACGCGGTAGCGCTCGGTATGCATCGGATGGTCGCGTGGGTCGTCGGTACCGATCGGCTGGAACGTGTCGAGACCGACCACCAACTCGACCGTTGCCATCGAGACCCCGGCGGCGCCGAGGCGATCGAGTAGCTCTGGCGTGATGTGCAGTCCAGCGGTCGGGGCGGCGGCCGATGCCGGCTCGCTGGCAAACACCGTCTGGTAGCGCTCGGGGTCGTCGAGGCGCTGGTGGATATAGGGCGGAAGTGGCATCTCGCCAAGCTCGGCGAGGATCTCGAGTGGATCGCCGTCGGCGACGAGGTCGATCCAGAAGGTGTCGCCGGCGGCGGTACGTTCACCCATCTCGACGATCGGCGCGCCGCGGGGGTGCGTCCGATCCGACTCGGCCAGCAGCCGCTCGCCCACGCGCAACTTTCCACCCGGCCGCACCAGCGCTTCCCATTGCCGACGCGATGCATCGGTGGCCTCCAGCAACAACACCTCGACCGCTCCCCCGCTCACTCGCCGCAGCCGCAGCCGCGCCGGGATCACCCGCGTCTCGTTGAGCACGACGAGATCGCCCGTCTGCAACAGATCGGGTAGATCGCGGACACGGCGGTGCTCGGGAACCTGCGCACCGCGGTCGACGAGCAGACGCGCCGCATCGCGCGGCTCGATCGGAGTCTGCGCGATCCGCGCATCAGGCAGCTCGTAGTCGAAGTCGTCGACGCGCACGACGTTCAGTCGAACAGACTGGACGGCGTCGCCGATGTCGGTGGCACGAGCCCGAGATGTTCGTAGGCAGCAGCGAGCGCCACCCGACCGCGAGGTGTACGAGCGAGCATCCCCTGGGTGATGAGGAACGGCTCGTAGACGTCCTCGACCGTCTCGGGTTGCTCCCCGACGCTGATCGCCAGCGTCGACAAACCGACAGGACCGCCGCCGAACTGGCCGCACAGCGCCGTCAGAATTGCCCGATCGACCTTGTCGAGCCCACGATCGTCGACACCGAACAGCGCCAGACCGTCATGGGCCACCGTGCCAGTGATCGCTCCGTCGGCACGGACTTCGGCGTAGTCGCGCACCCGCCGCAACAGGCGATTGGCGATTCGTGGTGTGCCCCGCGAGCGACGGGCGATCTGGCCTGCCCCGTCGGCGTCGATACGCACCTCGAGGATGCCCGCCGCGCGCTCGACGATGGCCTGCAGTTCGGCACTGTCGTAGTAGTCGAGCCGGGCGACCAGTCCGAAACGGTCGCGTAGCGGGCCCGTGATCATGCCGGTGCGGGTGGTCGCTCCGACGAGCGTGAACGGCGGCATCGTCAGGCGGATGCTCGACGCTGCGGGCCCCTTGCCTACCACGATGTCGAGCTGAAAGTCCTCCATCGCCGGATACAGAATCTCCTCGACTGCCCGTGACAAGCGGTGGATCTCATCGATGAAGAGCACGTCGCCTTCGCCGAGCTTGGTGAGGATCGCGGCGAGATCGCCGGCCCGCTCCAACGCTGGACCTGAGGTGACATGGAGCTGCACCCCCATCTCGGTGGCCACGATGCCGGCCAGCGTTGTCTTGCCCAGGCCAGGCGGCCCGGCGAACAGGAGATGATCGACCGCTTGTGATCGCTGGCGGGCGGCCTCGAGCACGATACCCAGGTGCTCTTTGAGCTCCCGCTGGCCGACGAACTCATCGAGCGCCTGTGGCCGCAATCCCGCCTCGGCGTCGACCTCGGCCTCGTCGTCACCAACGCCCGGGTCGAGGAACTCCTCACGCATTGCGCGCTCCGAGCGACTTCAACGCGTCGCGCAACAGCGTTTCGGAGTCGGCGTCGCTCGGTAGGTCGCGCAATGTGTCGCGAATCTCCTCGGTGCCGTAACCGAGCCCCGACAGCGCGTCGCGCACCGCGGCGACGGCCGATCCGCCGCCACCACCGTCGGTCGCCGACTCGGCGCCGTCGAGCACCGGCACCGTCAGACGATCGCGAAGCTCGATGATGAGGCGCTTGGCTGTTTTCGGGCCGACCTTGGGCACCAGCGTGAGCGCGGCATGGTCGCCGGTGGCGACGAGATCGACCAGCGCCGCCGGCGGATGGACGTCGAGGATCGACATGGCCAGCGCTGGGCCGATCCCGTGCGTACCGATCAGCGCCTGGAACGTGCGCCGCTCATCGCGGCTCGTGAACCCGAACAGTTGCTGCGCGTCATCGCGAATGTGGTGATGAGTGTGGAGGAACGTCGACGATCCGGGTTCGAGTTCGGCCAACGTACGGCTGGTCACCGCCACGAGATAGCCGACACCGCCGACCTCGATCAGGACGCTGCTGTCGACGTCGCGTTCGAGCACGTCGCCGCGCAGTGACCCGATCATCGACTGCCCCCTACGAGTGCGGGCGAGATCGACAAATGACACAGCGCCAGCGCAGCCGCATCGGCGGCATCGGCAGGCTTGGGCGGCGCTGACAGGCGCAGCCGGGACTGCACCATCTTCTGCACCTGCGCCTTTCCGGCACCACCCCAACCGGCGACGGCGTCTTTCACCTGGTTCGGCCCGTACTGCACGACATGACAACCCGCCAATGCCGCTTCGGCCAACGCCAGTCCGCTGGCCTGACCCACCGACATCGCGGTGCGCACATTGACCTGGAAGAAAACTTGCTCGACCGCAACCACGTCGGGCTCGAAATCAACGATCAATGAGCCGAACTCCGTACGGAGCGCAGCGAGTCGCTGCGGCAACGGATCGCTCGCCGGGGTTCGAATCACCCCGAGCGACACCGCCGATGCGTTTCCCGGACCACGCCCGTCGACCACTGCGTAGCCGCACCTCGTGAGACCTGGATCGATACCCAATACTCGTATTGCGGGGCCGCGAGCGGCGTTGACCGCATTAGCGAACATGAGTTCGCAGTGTAGGGCGCCGGTTGCGCTCAGGCGGTGATCTTCTCCAGCTCGCCGACGAGTTCGGCAACCGGGCGAAACGTGAGGCCGGCGATCGCCCGGTGGGCGTACCGCACGACGCCGTCGGCGTCGATGATGAACACGCTGCGTCGGGGAAACCCGATCGGTCCGAGCGTGCCGTACTCCCCCGCGATCGTCTTGTCGGTATCTGCAAGCAGCGGAAAGTTGAAGCCGTGCTTGCTCGAGAAACTCTCGTGCGAATCGACGTCTTGCGCGCTGATACCGATCACCTGGGCGTTGAGGTCATCGAACTGGGAAAGATCGTCGTTGTAGCTGTTGAGCTGTTTGGTGCACACGGGCGTGTCGTCGCCGGGATAGAACACGAGCACCACAGGTCGGCCGCGAAACTCCGCCAGGGTGTAGGTGCGATCGCCGGTCCCAGGTAGCTCGAAATCGGGGGCGGCGTCGCCGACGCCGAGCGTGCGGCTCATGACGCGGCCGCTTCGAGTACATCGTCGGTCATATCGAAGTTCGAGAACACATCCTGCACGTCGTCATTGTCCTCCAGCGCCTCGATGACGCGCAGCACCGAGCGAGCATCTCCCGAGTCGGTCACAGGAACGAGATTGTCGGACACGAGCGGCGCATCGGCCGAGATCACCTCGATGCCGGCATCGTCGAGCGCCGACTTGACATCGAACACCACCGACGGGTCGGTCACGACACGAAACGCCGCGCCCTCGTCGACCACGTCATCCGCGCCGGCTTCGAGCGCGGCGGTCATCACCGTGTCTTCGTCGACGCCCTCGCCGATCACGATCACGCCGCGGCGGGCGAACTGCCAACTCACCGCTCCCGGCTCAGCCATCGAACCGCCGAGCTTGGTAAACACACCCCGGATCTCGGCGCCGGTGCGATTGCGGTTGTCGGTCAGCACGTCGATCATCAGCGCGACGCCGCCGGGCGCATACCCCTCGTACATGATGCTCTCGTAGCTGTCGCCACCGGCTTCCCCAGTGCCCCGTTTGATCGCCCGGTCGATGGCGTCGTTGGTCATCCGCGCCGCTTTGGCCTTCTGCACGGCGGTACGCAACGTCGGGTTGGCGTCGATGTCGCCACCGCCCTTGGCGGAGACCTCGATCTGGCGCGCGAGTTTGGCGAAGAGCTTGCCGCGAGCCTTGTCGGCGGCGCCCTTCTTGTGCTTGATCGTTGCCCACTTGGAATGGCCGGACATCGGAGCCTCTCAGATCGATGCGACGAACTGCTCGTGGAGGCGGGCGTCGTCGGTCAACTCGGGATGGAACGCCGCCACCGTACAGCGTCGATCGCGTAGCAGGACAGGCCGACCCTCGTGACGGGCGAGCACCTCGACGTCGTCGCCAGCGCGCTCGACGAGCGGTGCTCGAATGAACATTGCGTGGAATGGTGCATCGAGCCCTGCCACGTCGAGGTCGGCTTCGAAGCTGTCGAGCTGACGTCCGTACCCATTGCGGCGGACCGTCAGGTCGATCTGATCGAATCCGACCTGATCGGCACGCCCACCGTGCACGTCGGTGGCGCAGAGGATCATTCCGGCGCACGTGCCGAAGGTCGCCAACCCTGCGCCGATCGCAGCTCGCAGCGGCTCGTGCAACCCGCTGGTGATGAGCAGCCGCGACATCGTTGTCGACTCACCGCCCGGCAACACCACGCCATCGAGCCCGTCGAGGTCGGCCGGCACACGCACCGCCGGCGCGGCCACATCCAAGCTGGCCAGTCTGGACTGGTGTGCGGCGAACGCGCCTTGCAGCGCCAGGACGCCGACTTTCATCAGCGAGCGATCACCAACCGCGCTCGGCGTAGCGCTGGTTGACGTCGTCCATCTCGATGCCAGTCATCGGCGCCCCCAGGCCACTGCTGACCTTGGCCAAGATGCCCGCGTCGTTGTAGTGCGTGGTCGCCTCGACGATCGCCTTGGCTCGGGTTTCGGGGTCATCGGACTTGAAGATTCCCGACCCGACGAACACCGCTTCAGCGCCAAGCTGCATGGCCAGTGCGGCGTCGGCCGGGGTGGCGATACCTCCGGCGCAGAACAGCGGCACCGGGAGGGTGCCGGTTTCGGCGATCTCTTGCACCAGCGGAAGCGGGGCCTGGAGCCGCTTGGCCCATTCGAACAACTCGGCGCTGTCGGCTTGGGTGATCCGTCGCATGTCTCCGATGATCGAACGCAGGTGGCGGACCGCTTCGATCACATTGCCGGTCCCCGCCTCACCCTTGGAGCGAATCATCGCCGCTCCTTCGGAGATGCGTCGAAGCGCCTCACCGAGGTTCGTGGCGCCACACACGAAGGGGACGTCGAACGCCCATTTGTCGATGTGGTGGGCCTCGTCGGCGGGCGTGAGCACTTCGGACTCGTCGACGAAGTCGACGCCGAGGGCTTCGAGGATCTGCGCCTCGACGAAATGGCCGATGCGCGCCTTGGCCATCACCGGGATCGACACCACGTCCTGGATTCCCGCGATCATCTCGGGATCACTCATCCGGGCCACTCCGCCATCGCGACGAATGTCGGCGGGCACCCGCTCGAGCGCCATCACTGCGACCGCGCCTGCGTCTTCGGCCACCTTGGCCTGACCGGGGGTGACCACGTCCATGATCACGCCGCCCTTCATCATCTCGGCCAAGCCGGACTTGACCGGGAACGTGCCGGTGGTGCGTGTCATGGCGGACGAATCGCTCATGGGTGCAAGGGTACTGAGCGTCTCCGTCGATCAGGATGTCGATTGCGAGATCGCCGGCGGCTACTCGGGGAACTGGAAGTTGATGGGTGTCGGCGGGAAGTCGGGGTTGTCCTTGTTGGTCCACTCCGCCAACTCGACCCAGGTGTTCCCCACGTTGATCGGGATCGGGTTGCCCTCGTCATCGGTGAACTCGAACGGGAATCCGTTGAAGTCACGCTTCCACGTGCCGCCGGTGAGCTTGCCGTCGCTGAACACGAACAGCGGCCCCTCACCGATCGTCTGCGCCTCTGGGCTGTTTGCATCGACCACACTCGGCTGGTAGTCGGTGACGAGCACGATCACGTTCGTCGCGCCGATCTGCCCGCTGATCACGTCGTTGTGCGGGCCGCCCTCTTGGGAGCGCAGGAACCGGCCGGACTCCTCGTCCCAGTCCCACTCGACGTCGATGCCGCGCATCTGGAGCTCGAACCCGGCGACGTCGCCACCGCCGAACTCGTCCTCGGGGCGGAGGTACTCGAATTGTTGCGGTGGCGGACCGGGATGGTCGGGCGGGGTCTGCGCCCACAGGGTGTCGGTGTCGTTGTACAGGTTGTGCGGCGACGATCCCGGGCCCCGGTAGTACCCACTCGCCCGGCTCGGGCTGAGGTTGATCAGTTGGCTCTCGTTGATCGCCCGCGTCACGCCGGGGTTACCCCCGGACCATCCGAACAGCGGCTCGAGATACGGGGTGAGGATGTCGACGTCCTGGGTACGTCCGGAACGCACGGGCCCAACGGGGTTCGAACCTTCGGTGTGGAACACCGCGGCGAAGCGCGTGATGCTGCCTTCGACGATCTCTTCGAACACGACGTCGGCGACGCCCAGACCGGTGTGATTTCGACGCGCCCCAGGTGCGTTGTCAATCTTCACCGCTAGCGCGGCACGCTGGATGATGTCGGCCTCGCTGTCGATCGGCTCGCCGGTCAACGGCTGGCGGATGATCTCGGGCAGCGTCGTCGTCGACGTCGATGACGACGAGGTGGTCGTCGATCCGCGGGTGGTTGTCGTTTCTTCGACCGTGGTCGTGGACGCCTCGGTCGTGGCAGCGCTGGTGTCGGCGCTCTCGTCACCTCCGCCGCCGCAGGCGACGAGAACGAGAGCGGCGGCGGCCAGTGCCGCGGTGGGTCGAAGTGTTTTCATCACAGTTCTCTCAGGAGGGCGATTCGTTCATCGAGGGGAGGGTGGGTGTCGAAGAGCCGGTGGACGCCGCCGAACTTGCCGTCGTCGCCGACCCCGCTCATCGGTTGTTCGATCCACAAGTGTGCCGTAGCGGTGCTCGCGGAATGTGTCACCGTCGTGTCTTCCTGGAGTTTCTCCAGCGCTGAGATGAGCCCGGGCGGATACCGGGTCAGCTGGACGGCGCTCAGATCGGCGAGTGTTTCACGCCGCCGCGAGATCGTGGCCTGCATCGCTTTGGCGATGATCGGCGCCAGAATCACGGCAACAAACCCGATGTAGGCAAGCGGATTGTGGCCGTTGGCATGGTCGCCTCGACGGGCGACCCGACCGCCGTTCCACCAAATCATGCGCACCGCCATGTCGGCCATCAAGGCGACCGAGCCGACCATCGTGACCGCCAGGGTCGACACGAGGATGTCGTAGTTGCGGATGTGTGAGAGTTCGTGAGCGACCACACCTTCGAGCTCGACCCGGTTCATCTTCTCGAGCAGTCCTGTGGTCAATGCGATGGCTGCATGGTCGGGGTTACGCCCGGTGGCGAACGCGTTGGGCGCCGGGTCGTCGATCACGTACACACCCGGCTTGGGCAGGCCGCCTGCGATGCACAGTCCTTCGACGAGGTTGTGCAGCCGTTGATACTCCTCGGGCGGGGCCGGTCTCGCTCGACTCACGCGCAGCGCGATCACATCTGCCTTCCAGTACGAGGCGAACGCCACGACCGCGCTGACGACGACGGCGACGATGGTGAACAGCGGTCCGTTGCCGAAGAGCAGCCCGATCAATGCGCCGAGCAGTGCGACGATCACGATGAATCCGGCAACGAGCGCGATGCTGCGCCGTTTGTTCGATCGGATGAGTTCGAACACAGGTCAGCGCGTCATCAGAATTCGACGATCGGCGCTGTGCGCGCCGCCTCATCGGCCTCGAAGTACTCACGGCGCTCGAAGCGCAGCGCACGGGCAAACACGACCGTGGGGAACTGTTCGAGCTTGTTGTTGTAGTCGAGAACGCTGTCGTTGTAGAACTGCCGGGCGTAGGCAACACGGCCTTCGGTAGCGGTCAGCTCCTCCTGCAGTGCGAGGAAGTTCTGGTTGGCTTTCAGGTCGGGGTACGCCTCGCCGAGCGCGAACACCTGCCGAAGGGCGCCAGTCAGCGCGTTGTCAGCATTGGCCTGGTCGTGAGGAGTGTCGGGCGCATCGATCGCTGCGTTGCGGGCACTGATCACCGCGTCGAGCGTTTCTCGCTCGTGCGCGGCGTACCCCTTGACGGTCTCGACGAGGTTCGGAATCAGATCGAGCCGCCGTTTGAGCTGTACGTCGATCTGCGACCACGCGTTTTCGATCGTGTTGCGCCGCCGAATGAGCCCGTTGTACGCAGCGATCAGATAGATCACGAGCGCCGCCACGACGACGAGCACGATGATAAGGACGGTCACCCGGTCAGTGTACGGCCGGCCTCGCTGCTCTCGGTGGCATCCCTGCCGTGCGGGCGTCAGCTGGCCAGCAGATCGCTGTAGATCTCCTCGTAGCAATCGACCAGCGAACGCATCGAGAACTGCTCGGCGCGCTCGTCACCGGAGCGACGCAACGCCGCGGCCACAGACCGATCGCGGGTCACGCGATCGAGCGCCGCGGCCAACGCCGCCGGGTCGCCCGGCGGGACGAGCACGGAATCGACTCCGTCGGTCGCCACGTTCTGGTAGCCGTCGAGTGCGCTCGCGACGACGGTCGTCCCCGCCGCCATCGCCTCGATCAGCACCACACCAAACGACTCGCCGCCGAGCGACGGGGCGCAGAACACATCAGCCGACCGCAGTCGAGCGAACTTCTCGTCGTCGGTCACCCGACCCAACCACTCAAAGCGATCGTCGTGTCGGGTGCGGTCGCGGAGCAGATTCGTCTCCGGGCCATGCCCGGCGACCGACACACGAACGTCGAGCTCGGAACCGAGCACCGCATCGACCAACACCGCAAGACCCTTGCGATGCTCGTGTCGCCCGCAGAAGAACACGCTCGACGGACCGCCCGAACCGACACCGGAGTCGACAAAAGCAGGCGTCGACCGAATCCGTTCGAGCTCCACTCCGTTGTACAGCACCATGTACTCGCCGCCGAGGTGTGACCGCACGAGCTCGAGCGCGTCCTTGCTCACGACCACGCGCCTGTCCAGACCCTTGAGAATCCGCTGGAGGACCGGACGGAGGGCCCGGTAGCTGGCCGATGTACCGGCAGCGTGGAACGTTCCCACCGTCGGAGCGGGGTGGACGACGACGCTGGTCAACGTCGGCCCTGGAGCCAACGGCTCGTGGATGTGTAGGACGTCGAACGCCTCGTCGTTGAGCGCCCGCAGCGTGCGCAGCACAGCGGGTGGGTCCGGAGCGAGTGGTGCGATCGATCCGTTGGCGGCGGTCGGGAGCGAATTGCCGAGCGGCGTCACGTAGGCGAACGGTGGTGGACCGTCGCACGGTCCCAAGACGCGCGTCTCGTGGCCGCGGCGGCGCAACTCTCGGGCCATGCCGAAGACCTGCGCCTGCACCCCGCCCGGCACACTCAGGCTGTAGGGACACACCAGCCCGATTCGCATCGCGGCAGCGTAGACACCGAGAGGTCACCGGCGACGCACCCGCAGGGCCCGGACGCGGCGGCGCAGATGTGAGCGTCACGTAGTCTCTGCGCATGTCCTCGAGCAGCCCCGGTCCGGTGGCCATCCTGTCAGCGCTTCCTGAAGAGGTGAACCACCTGGTCACCGACCGATTGGCGGCCGACTTGGAACGCCCCGAGCAGATCTCACTGGCGACCGAGTCGGCATGGCGCGGCACGCTCGGCGGCCACGACGTCGTCATCGCGCTGAGCGGGATGGGCAAGGTCGCAGCTGCACTCGTGGCGACGTCGTTGATCGAGATCACACGACCTCGGGCGCTGGTGTTCTCGGGTGTCGCCGGCGGTCTCGACCCAGCACTCGACGTCGGCGACGTCGTGATTGCCGAGCGGGTCGTCCAACACGACACCGGAGTGCTCACCGACCAGGGACTCCAGCGCTACCAGCCGAGCCACCTCCCGTTCATCAACCCGACCGACGAATTCGGATCGGCCTGCGATCCGGCACTGGTCGAGCTCGGCGTCGCCGCTGCGACCTCGACCGCCTTGGAGACGTTGCCCGCATCAGCCGGTGGTCGCGGCCACCCGCCACGCGTGACCACCGGGGTGATCGCCACCGGTGACGTGTTCGTCAACGGTGACGTCATACGACGCCGATTATTCGAGGATCTCGGCGCGCATGCCGTCGAGATGGAAGGCGGCGCGGTCGCCCAGGTCGCCGACGCGCTCAACGTTCCCCATCTCATCGTGCGGGCCATCGCCGACAAAGCCGACGACGACAGCAACATCGACTTCAATCAGTTCACCGAGCACGTCGCAGTGAATTCGGCACGCCTCGTCGAACAGGTCGCCGCCGCCCTCGACTCGGCCCCCTCCTGACCCACGCACCGGCAGAACGCCGTTCTGTTCGCGAAGACGTGCGTTTTTCGCACGGAGTCCCCGGTTTTTCGGTGGGGACCGGTGTTAGTAGCCGGGGTCGCTGGGCCAGTTGGGCTGGAACAGGTGCCACTGCGACGGCGCGCGGCGAATCAGATACTCGAACTCGCGGGCGAGGTCCTGAGTGATTCGATCGACGTCGTCACGGAGTCGCTTGGCTTTGCGTTCGACCTGTAGCGCCGGACGAACGTGGCCGAGGTGGCCGTCGAAACGATTGGTGAAAAACACTGCGGTCGGCAAGATCGGTGCCCCGGTCCGCAGCGCAAGCGTCGCTGGCCCGCCCGGAAGGTGGGTCGGCTCGCCGAAGAACTCGACCATCGGACCCTTGCGCTGGAGGTCGCGATCGGCGAGCAGACACACCACGTGGTTGTCGGCGAGCGCCTTGGTGATCGTTGCTCCGGCGTGTTGATCGAGCGCCACCACGTTCATGCCGAGATCCGAGCGCAACTCGACGAACCACTCGAACAACTCCGGCGGATCGACGTGTTCGACGACGACGGTGATGGGGTGACCCTGATCGGCGATCCAGCGGCCTGCCCACTCCCATCCGCCCAGGTGAGGCAACACGAGCATCACTCCCGTGCCGTTGTTGCGGGCGTCGACGATCTGTTGATACCCACGGTGGCGGAACCCGGCATCGACGGTACGGCGCGCCAGAGACGGCAGCCGGAAACTCTCCATCCAGTAGCGGGCGTACCAGTCGAATGCGTCCTGCACCGCTTGTCGGAGGCGGAACCCCCGCAGTCGCGGATCGACACGATTGAGGTGGCGAGCGATCATCGCCCGCCGTTCAGAGCTCGCGAAACTGGCGCCGGCCCCGAGCGGGCCCGCTAGTCCGGAGGCGACAGCACCGGGCATCAGGCGCGCCGCGAGTGCTCCCCCGCGGTAGGCCGCAACCGTGGCCAACTCGCTGGGCGTCACCGTTTGCAGCCTGCGGTCACAAGCGCTTGCGCGGCACCCGGGTACGCCGCCGCTCGAGACGGGCAACGCGCCGACTCTGGCGCCGTGATCGGCGCATCTCGATGCGCTCAGCGGTAATCGGAGCGACGTCGGCTTGGCGCCACACCTTGACGAAGCGTTGGATCGCAGTGATCGACGTCAGCACCAGCATGATCCACAGAATTGGGATCAACAACACGTTGAACAGCAGTCCGACGCAGATCGCGACGATCCGCTCGGCCCGTTCCATCAGTCCGCCCTTGGCCTCGATTCCGAGGGACTCAGCCTTGGCTCGCATGTAGCTGATGACCGTCGACACGCCCAGGATGGCGAACGGCAACATCGCCATGTGCGCCGACTGTGTACTCGCGAGGTACCAAGCAATGCCGCCGAGGAGGAGCGCATCGGTGACGCGGTCGATCGTGGAATCAAAAAATGCCCCGCGCGGGCTCGATGCTCCAGTGGCTTTGGCCACCGCTCCGTCGAGCAAATCCGGCAGCGCAGCGAGGATCACCAGGAACAGCCCGAGCCGGAGTGCACCAGCACCAATGGCGACCGCTGCGCCAATGCCGACCAGCAACCCCATGATGGTCAGGTGATCGGGTGTGATGCCCGTCTTCTTGATGCTGTCTCCGACGGGACGCACCACGCGATCGACCGGGGCGCGAAATTTGCCGTCGAACATCGACCGAAACGCTATCGCAGTGCGTCGCGTAACGCCGTGACTCCCGGCGTTACGGCTGGGTCAGACCCGGATTGCAACTATTGATCGTTTCGTTCGGGGTTGTCTTCGACCAGGTGCTCGACGACGGTGCCGTCGACCGCATCGACGAGCACCAACCCGCGCCGAGTTGGCGGTTCCTCGCTGCTATAGCACAGGACGCGCCAGGTCGGCCGGCTGCGCAATCCGCGCCACACCTGTTGGGCCGACGCGTGTCCGACGGCGAAGCCGACGGCATGTTGCGCTGCGACGAGTGCATCGCGCTCGTCGACGTGCATTCGCCAACTCGAGGTGATCGAGAACAGACCGACAGCGCCGAGCACAGCGGCACCGAGCAACCAGCCGCCGTTGACGATCGGCGAGCTGTCGCCGACGAGGAACAGCACGACGCATATCGCAGCGACTGCGAGGTAGATCACCCCCGGCCACCGCCGCCGGCTGTTGTCGGGGAACTGGTACGGCCCGACGAACCCCGACGTGTCGAGATCGTCGGGCAACTCGTCGCGCAGCTCGTCGGTCACAGCGTCAGCCTACGGCTCAGCTGACGCTGCGCTGTCGCTGCGTTGCTTCCACGCAACTCTGATCCGCTCGGCGCCCGACACGAGGCTCTCCGGCAGTGTCTGCGTGTTGGCCACCGCCGACATGAAGTTCGAATCGCCGGTCCAACGAGGCACGACGTGCACGTGAAGGTGCGTCGGCACCGAACCGCCGGCCGGACGACCGAGGTTCACACCGACATTCATGCCGTCGGGCTGATACGCGGCGCGCACGACTTCGATCGCCTCGGTCACGGTGTGCCAGAGGTCGAGAATTTCGTCGTCGTCCAGGTCGGCCAGGTCGGGAACTTCCCGATAGGGCACCACCAGGAGATGACCCGATGTGTACGGAAATGCGTTCATCAGCGCGAAGCACGTCGCCGAGCGATGGACGATGTGCGTCTCGACATCGGGTTCGCCCGACGTGAGCAGCTGCGTGAACACGCTCGAACGGGATGCGCCGTTGGCGTCGTCGTCGGAGCCAGCGGCGATACCGGCATCGGCGGAACGGACGGGCGCGCTCTGGACGTAACTCGCCCGCCAACCCGACCAGATGTGTTCGAGCATCCGGAACCTTACGCCTGCAGCGCGGCGACCTCGCCGTCGGCGACCTCGCGTTGAAAACGCTCGACGAAGTCGTCGAGTGGCACGTCGCGTTGCACCTCACTGCCGTCGGGGTGGTCGCTGCGAGGGTTGACGCCGACCGTGCCTGCAGCGACGTCGTCATCGCCGACCACGAGCACGTACGGCAGCTTCTCCATCTTGGCGGTCCGAATACGCTTGCCCAGGCCGTCGTCGGCCCCGACGTAGTCGACACGAGCGCCCCCGGCAACGAGCCGTTCAGCCACGCTGCGGGCGTACGCCTCGTGCGGCTCGGCCACCGGCAACACACGTACCTGCGTGGGTGACAGCCACGTCGGAAACGCGCCTGCGTAGTGCTCGAGCAGTACGCCAAAAAACCGTTCGATCGATCCGAAGAGTGCCCGGTGCAACATGATCGGGCGATGCCGGTCGTTGTCGGCGCCGACATAGGTGAGGTCGAAGCGCTCCGGGAGCTGGAAGTCGGCCTGGATCGTCGACAACTGCCATGACCGACCGATCGCATCGCGTACGTCGATATCGATCTTCGGACCGTAGAAGGCCGCGTCGCCTTCCTTCACGCCGTACTCCAGGCCGTGCTTGTCGAGTGCCTCGCGCAGCGCTTGGGTGGCCTCGTCCCAGACTTCGTCGGTTCCGACGTACTTGTCGGGATTCATGGTCGACAGGTTGAAGGCGAAGTCATCGAAGCCGAACGCTCGGAGCACCGAGAGCACGAAGTCGAGCAGGCTGGCCACTTCGTCGGCCATCTGATCGCGGGTGCAGAAGATGTGGCTGTCGTCCTGGGTGAACCCACGAATGCGCATCAATCCATGCAATGTGCCGGCGCGCTCGTAGCGGTAGACGGTACCGAGTTCGAACAGCCGCAACGGAAGCTCGCGGTAGCTGCGCTGACGACTGCGGAAAATGAGGCAGTGCATCGGGCAGTTCATGGGCTTCATGTAGTACGTGCCGTTGTCCATCTCCATCGGCGGGTACATGCCGTCGGCGTACCACTCGAGGTGACCACTCGTCTGGAACAGCTGCTCTTTGGACAGGTGCGGCGTGTAAACGAAGTCGTATCCGCCAGCCACGTGACGCTCGCGGCTGTAGTCCTCCATCAGCTTGCGCACGATGGCGCCCTTTGGGTGCCACACGGCGAGACCGCCGCCCAGCTCGGACGGGAACGACAGCAGATCGAGTTCGACAGCGAGCTTGCGATGATCGCGTTTGGCTGCCTCCTCGAGCTGGTGCAGGTGGGCGGCGAGCGCTTTCTTCGACTCCCACGCGGTGCCGTAGATCCGCTGCAGCATCGGACCGCCCTCGTTGCCGCGCCAGTACGCACCGGCCACCTTTTGCAGTCGGAAGTGACCGAGCCGGCCCGTCGACGGCACGTGCGGACCCACACACATGTCGACAAAGCCGTCGGTATTGCGGTAGGCGCTGATCGTGTCGCCGCCGGCCACCTCACCGGCGTCCAGGTCGTCGCCGCCGGCGCCTTCGACGCGCTCGATGATCTCCAGTTTGTACGGCTGGTCAGCGAACAGCTCTTTGGCGTCCGCCAGCGACATCTCCGACCGGGTGAACGGTTGGTTGGCCTTGACGATCTCGCGCATACGCGCCTCGACTCGCTCGAGGTCGTCGTCGCTGAAGGTTGCACCGCCGGGGAGGTCGAAGTCGTAGTAGAACCCATTCTCGATCGCGGGTCCGATCGAGAACTTCGCTCCGGGGAACAGGTCGGTGACTGCCTGCGCCATCACGTGGGCCGTCGAGTGACGCAGCACGTGGCGTCCTTCATCGGTGCCGTCGGTGATGAGCGCCACCTCGGCACCGTCGTCGAGCGGCGAAGTCATATCGGTCTCGGTCCCATCCACGATGGCGGCAACCGCCGCCTTGCGCAGACCGGAGCCGATCGAGGCCGCTAAGTCGAACGCGGTCGACCCGGTCGGCAGTTCCTTTGCCGAGCCGTCGGGAAGAGAGACCGTGATGTTCGCCATACCCGCAGGATACGGCGCCGGTGTGCAGCCGAGAGGCTGGGTTCAGTTACCGGCGGCCGCCGCGGCCAACGCACGTTCTGGGGCCGTGGCTGTTCCGTTGTGGGTTCCCGCCTCGGCCAGCTCGGTCACACTGCCCACCTTGGCCTCAACCGTCGGTTCGGTCTCGGCCTTTTGCCCGGCGTAGCTGTGAACGTACTCCTGGCCGGTCATCTCACGAATCTCGAACATCACTTCGTCGATCATCGAGCGCCATGCGAGGTGCTCGGCACCGGAGCCCTGGTAACGCTCGGGTTTCACCGGGCGCCCCACGGAGATGCGACAGGTTCTGAACAGCTTCGGCAGACGCGCATCTGGCGGCTGGATCTCGTCGGTGCCAACGACACCCACCGGATAGATGGGACAGCCGACCTTCATCGCCAACCGCGCCGCCCCGGTGCGGCCCTTGTGCAACAACCCGTCACGACTGCGGGTGCCCTCGGGAAAGATGCCGAACAGGTCCCCCCGGCGGAGCACACCTTCGGCGGTATCAAGCGCCGACTGGCTCCGGTCGCCACCAGCACGATCGATCGGAATCATGCCCAACGCGGGGAATGCGTACTTCGTTGTCCACGAGTCCATGTACTCGGCCTTGCCGACAAAGGAAATGTTGCGCGGCAACGACAACATCAAGAACGCGGAATCGAGAAAGCTGATGTGGTTCGGACACAGAATCGCCGGACCGTCGTCGGGGAGGCGGTCGAAACCTTCGAGGTCGATGTTCCACAGACGCGAGGTGAAGGGCCGCAGCACACTGCGGAATCGTCGCTGAGCGTCACCGGCGCCGGTGGCCTTCGCCATGCCCGCCAACAGTAGGACATGTTCGTTCGTTCGTGAACCCCCAACCGCAGATCGATCGAGCGGACACGCCTACTCACGCGAGCACGACACCGAGCAGGTTCGCAGCCTTGGTCACATCGACTCCTCCGGCAGCGGCGGCGTCGATTTCTGCGATCGCTCCGGGAGTGTCGAGGTCGTCGTCGAGTCGCATCCGGGCGTGTTCCAGCAGATCGTCTCCCGATCGTCCGCCCATGCTCGCGAGCCACGCGTCGAGCCGCGCTGCGTTGCGTGGCATGAGTTCGTCGTCCCACTCCCACTCGGTTCGATAGTGGTGCTCGATGATCGCCAGCCGAATCGCCCGCGGGTCCCACGTCTCACGCAACGCGTCGACGAAGACAAGATTGCCGAGACTCTTCGACATCTTCTCGCCGTCCTTGCTGATCAGCGCCGTGTGCATCCAGTGTTTGACGAACGGCGCACCCGTCGCCGCCTCGGACTGCGCACGCTCACTCTCGTGGTGCGGGAAGATCAGGTCGGCACCGCCGCCGTGCAGATCGATCGTCGTTCCGAGCTCGCGCAGCGCCAACGCCGAACACTCGATGTGCCAGCCGGGGCGCCCCGGCCCCCACATGGTGTCCCACGACGGCTCGTCGTCAGCGGAGGGATGCCACAGGACGAAGTCGAGCGGATGACGTTTGTTCGGGTCGTCGACGTTGCCGCCGCGCTCTTTGGCCAGGGCCAACATCTCGTCGGTCGAGTAGCCGCTCAGCGTGCCGAAGTCGTCGAACTTCGACACGTCGAAGTACACCGAACCGCCCGACTCGTAAGCGAACCCCCGATCGAGGACCATGCCGATGAACCCACGGATATCGGGAATCGCCGACGACGCCCGGGGCGTCACAGCGACCGGCAAGACGTTGAGCGCCACGAGGTCGCGCTCGAACCGCGCCTCTTCTCCGGCGGCCAGATCGAGGTAGTGCACACCCAACTCCCGCGCCTTGGCAAACAAGGGGTCGTCGACGTCGGTGACATTGCGCACGCACTTCACCGTGTGGCCCTTGTCGATCAGGCGCCGCTGCAAGATGTCGTATGCGACGAACGTCGCCGCGTGACCGAGATGTGTGGCGTCGTAGGGGGTGATGCCGCACGTGTACATCAACACGTGCTCTCCCGGCTCGAATGGAACAACCGCCTGACGGGCGGTGTCGTACAACTGCACGTCAGGCGTCAACCACCCGAGGGTCGCGCTTGATTCCCGTGAGTTTCGGCGCGACACGGGTCTTGTACCGGACGTTCAATTGCAACAGCACCGCGGTGAACGCCTCGATCGCAGTCGCGTTGGACAGCTCGCCAGCATCGAGTGGCCGGCAACCGGGAATGTCGGAGACGATCGCCGCCACCTCGCGCACCGCCTCGGGGTCGTCGGCGCAGATCAGCACGTCGGAGTCGATCGGCTCCTCGATGTGACCCAACTCGGTGGCCGGAAGATGGTGGAACGCGGCGACGACCCGTGTTCGCGGTACGGCGGCCTGAACGTGCGCGGCGACGCTGCCGCGCGGCGGCACGAGCGGCTGAAACTCCTTGTTCACACGCACCAGGGCGTTGGCCATCGACACGAGGATCTTGCCGTCGAGCGCCTGCTCGTTCTCCTGGGCCGTTCCGGCGGCAGAGTCCCACGGCGTCGCCAGCACGACCAGATCACAGTCGGCGGCGGCGACGTTGTCGCCGAACGAGAGCAGCTCCCCGAGCTGCGGCCACTTCTCGACCAGCTGATCGCGGGCCTCCATCGCCCGGTACTTCGATCGTGATCCGATCACCGCCGGATAGCCGATACTCGCGAGGCGGGCAGCGAGCCCGCTGCCCGCAGGCCCCGTACCGCCGAGGATGCCGATGCGCATGGCCGACAGCGTGGCACATCAGCCGCGCTCGATCGAAAGGGGCCGGACGGCTGCCAGCACCGCGTACGGTCTCACCCATGGGACTCCTCGAGGGCAAGAAGATCGTGATCACCGGCGTATTGACCGACTCATCGCTGGCGTACGCAGTGGCCCGGCTGGCCATCGACGAAGGTGCCGACGTCGCGCTGACCGGCGCCGGACGCGGCTTGCGACTCACAGAGCGCACCGCACGCAAGCTCCCCGCCGACGACGTCCCGGTGTTCGAACTCGACGTGACCGAGCCGGAGCACGGGGTTGCGGTTCGCGCCGCGCTCAACGAGCGGTGGGGTCGAGTCGACGGGGTACTGCACGCCATCGGATTCGCCCCCGAGGTGTGCCTTGGCGACGATTTCCTGGCCGCACAGTGGGACGACGTGGCCACCGCACTGCACATCTCGACCTATTCACTGAAGGCGTTGGCTGATGCGTTCGTGCCCCTGATGGCGACCGGCGGTGCCTTCGTCGGACTCGACTTCGACAACCAGCAGGCGTGGCCGGCATACAACTGGATGGGCGTCGCCAAGTCGGCACTGCAGAGCGTGTCGCGCTATCTCGCCAAAGACCTCGGCCCGCAGGGCATCCGCTCGAACCTTGTCGCCGCCGGGCCGATCAAGACGGTCGCGGCCCGCTCGATCCCCGGGTTCGCGAAGTTCGAAGACGTATGGGACGAGCGCGCACCGCTCGGCTGGGAAGTGACCGATGCCGAGCCGGTCGCTCGCGCCTTCGTAGCACTGCTCTCCGACTGGTTCCCGGCAACAACCGGCGAGATCGTGCACGTCGACGGTGGCTACCACGCCATTGGTGCGTAGCGCCGAGGCGGCGCCGTTCGCCTCGCGGGCGCGACGAACTCTGACTATGCTCGAGCCCCACCGGAGTTGGGATCAGCGGCGTTTAACGAGACCGCCGGTCTCTTTATAGGCGCATCCAAAACGCCGCCGACTGGGCCTGGTGCGCCCCCCATCGATGGCGGTGAGTGCGTCGGTCCCTCCAACGTTGGCGCCGATACCCTCAGCGCGGTGAACCGACTCGGCTCGGAAACCTCCCCGTATCTCCGCCAGCACAAAGACAATCCGGTCGATTGGTACGCGTGGGGTGACGACGCATTCGCAGCCGCCCGCGAGCGCAACGTGCCGATTCACCTCTCTGTTGGCTACTCGGCCTGCCACTGGTGCCACGTGATGGCTCACGAGTGCTTCGAAGACGCCGAGGTCGCCACGAAGATGAACGAGTTGTTCGTCAACGTCAAGGTCGACCGCGAGGAGCGCCCCGACGTCGACGCGCTGTACATGGACGCAGTGCAAGCATTGACCGGGCGGGGTGGATGGCCCATGACGGTGTTCCTCACGCCCGACGGCAAACCCTTCTACGGCGGGACCTACTTCCCCAAAGATGCGTTCTTGAAGCTGCTCGACGCCATCGATGACGTGTACCGCAACAAGCCCGACGACGTCGCCCAGAACACGGGTGCGCTGGTGAGGGCGCTCGACGCCACCGCCTCGATGCGCCCCGCCGATGAACTCCCCGGCACCGACGAGCTGAACCATGCCATCCGCACACTGGGAAGCGCGTTCGACGCCGAGTGGGGCGGCTTCGGCAAAGCGCCGAAGTTCCCGTCGACGTTCAACCTCGAGTTGATGCTGCGGGCCTACATGTCGACCGCACAAGACGCGCCCAAAGAGATCGTCACGAAGAGTCTCGACGCGATGTGTTCGGGCGGGATGTACGACCATCTCGGTGGCGGCTTCGCCAGGTACTCCACTGATCGCGAGTGGTTGGTGCCGCACTTCGAGAAGATGCTCTACGACCAAGCGCTGATGGTCGGCACGTACCTCCATGCGGTGATCGTGCTCGGGAAGCCGGCGTGGCGTCAGGTCA
Source organism: Actinomycetota bacterium (assembly GCA_039177505.1). Classification (GTDB taxonomy): domain Bacteria; phylum Actinomycetota; class Acidimicrobiia; order Acidimicrobiales; family Ilumatobacteraceae; genus JABSQH01. The sequence continues at coordinate 104,827 of JBCDFR010000002.1, forward strand.
TCGCCGAAACCATCGACTACGTGTTGTCGACCCTGCGCCACCCCGACGGCGGCTTCTACTCCGCCGAAGATGCCGATTCCCTCGACGGCAAGGGCAACTCGGTCGAAGGGGTGTTCTACACCTGGACTCCCCGCGAGATCCGCGCTGTGCTTGCGGCGGCTGCACCCCAGACCGAGCGCAAGCTCGCCGATGCCGACGCCGTCATCGAGTGGTTCGGCATCACCGATGACGGCAACTTCGAGAACTCAGGCCGCTCGATCCCCAATCGGATGCATGCGTCGGGTGAACTCGCTCGCTCGCAAGAGATGCAGAACGCAGCGATGGTCTTGCACGTGGCCCGGGCCACTCGGCCTCGGCCCGGACTCGACGACAAGGTCCTCACCGAGTGGAACGCCCTCTTCTTGTCGGCGCTAGCACAGGCGGCTGCGGTGTTCGCCCGTTCCGACTGGCTCGAGGCGGCGATTGCCAACGGCGAGTTCCTGCTCCGCGAGCTGCGCCGCGACGACGGTCGCTGGTACCGAAGTTGGCAAGCTGATGGCGACCCGCCGGCTCGCCATGATGCACTGGCGGCCGACCACGCGGCTCTGATCGATGCCTTCACCCGTCTCGCCGAAGCGAGCGGCGAAGCACGATGGATCGACGCTGCCGTCGACACCGCCGAGACGATGCTCACTTGGTTCTGGGACCCAGACCACGGCGGCCTCTACACCACGGCCGAAGACGCCGAGGAGCTCGTCGTGCGCCAAAAAGACATCGGCGACAACGCCACCCCCTCGGCGAACTCTCAAGCGGCGCTTGCGCTGTATCGGCTCGCGGCGCTCACCGGGGAGCAGCGTTATGCACACCAAGCCGATCGCATCTTGCAGCTGCTCGCTCCCCAGATGAAGGAGAAGGTGGGGCTGTTCTCGAACGCACTCCTCGCTGCCGACCTCCGTCGGCGCGGTACCACCGAAGTCGCCGTCGTCGGCGATCGCTCCGATCTGGTGCGGCTGGCTCATGCCATCTGGCGCCCCGACATGGTGCTCGCGTGGGGGGAGCCGTACGACTCGCCGTTGTGGGAAGACCGCAACGATGGGTTCGCCTACGTCTGCCGCGACTATGCCTGCCAGGCGCCCCAGGACACCGTCGAGGGGTTCGCTGGGGCACTCACGGGGCGCAAAGTCACCGTGCAGCAGGTCGACGGCGGTATCGCCCTCGTCGCCGACGACGGCTGATCAGCGGCCCGGCCGAGTACAGCTAGACGCCGCCGGTCTCGTCGACTGTGGCCAACACGGCGTCGGTCAACGTCTCGGCGTCGTGTGCGTGTAGGTCACGCGCCGCGCCGCTGATCGATGGAGCCGCGGTGTCGACGTGGACGTTGCGAACACCGAGACGACGTTGGAACCAGTTGGCCGACATCGTCACACTCTGGGCCCGCCGACGCGGGACAAGTGTGCGCGTGCGGTTGAGCGCTCCGTTAACGAACACGAGATCGCGCTCGTCGATCAGCCATCGCTCGTGGCGATACGACAACAGCGCCCGCCCGAAACGAACCGCCACGATCGAGGCCAGGACCGCACCGCCGATGGCCCACGTCACCGTGGCACGCTCGTTGACATCGACGACGATCACGACTGCGGCGACGATGACGACCGCCGATGCAACTGACTGGATCGTGGCCGCGATCAGACGCCGGCGAAGCGACACCGGGGCGACCCGTAGGAGTTCAGCGTCACTCGGTGCAGCCGTCCCAGCGAGGGTCGGCGCCCACCAACGCCAGCGTCCAACGGGCGCCACGGCGTCGATCAACAGCCGCGCCCCGCCGCTCCCGCCGCTGACATCGGCGGTGTCGACCCACACCGCCTCGGTACCGAGGCGCCGCGCGACGGGCGAATCGCGCACCGTCATTCCCTGGACGCGCACCAGTGCGGCCTCCTGCGATCGTCGGCCGAGAATTCCTTGATGCACCCGCACCCGACGTTCCTGCACTTCGCAGCGGAAGCCGATCGCGCGCGATGCCAGCCCGGTCAATGTCGTCACGGCGAGGATCACCGTGGCCATCGTCGCCAGCGAGATCCAGCCGGCCAACGCAGCGCCGCTGAGCAGATCGAGCACGCTCAGCCCACCGACTGCGAGCCACACGCCGACGATGACAGCAACCGCGTCGCCCGTCTCGGTCGCAGTCAGCACCACGCGTGCGAGGTCGCCGCCCGATCGCTCCGCAATCGTCCGTGGTGCAAGCTGGGGCGGTGGCAACGCATCGGCTGGCCGGTCACCTCCGGCTCGCTGTTGCAGCTCCTGACGCAGTCTCGCTGCGGCATCCCGATCGACGAGCCCGACGCTCACTTCGCTGTCGCCGCCGGCTGAACTGACGACCACGGTCTCCAGTCCGAACGCCCTACCGATCAGATCGACCCGCGAGTCGATAGACTGGATGCGGCTCCGCGGCATATCGACCGTGTGCCGCCGGAACAAGCCCTCACGCCACCGCAACAACGATTCGTCGACGCAATATCTTGCCGTGACATAACGCACGATCACGGGCGCGATCGCAATGATGCCGATGACGAGCTGGATCGTGTCGATCACTCGATTGCCACCGCTGCTGTTGAGGATGAGCAGGAGCCCGACGACCACCTGCGGTAACCGTCGAACCAGGTCGCTGAGGATCGTCGCAGGATGCAGGCGCCGCCATCGGTCCGGAGCGCCCGACGCGGCATGACCTCGACCGGGCACTGGGTCGTCGGTGTCGGGTTGTGCGCTCACTGCGGCCGTTCCAGCGATGTCGGCGCAAGCTCACGACGGACGTGTTCCGCGGCCGCCTCCTCCACGTCGCTGAGCACGACAGCGGGCGTATGCGCCCCGGCGGTGCGAACCGTCACGGTAGCGAGCCCACGCCAACGTTGCAGCGGGTTCGTCGCCACCAGCACCGACTGGACACGGTCGCGCGGCACACCGGTCCACTCGCGCGTGTACACCCCAGAGCGCATGGCGAACAGGCGTTCATCGAGTCGCCATCCGGTCACCCGCCACCCCAACCAGAGACCGAATTCCACAACGACCAGCAACACGATGCCGATCATCGCCGGGATCACGCCAACCGCCACCGGTGGGTCGAACTCAGTGCTGCGACGGACAACGAGGTCGATGGCGGCCGCCAGTGCCACCACGAACACGACCGCCAGCAACCCGCCCATGAGCCGGATCTGCAATGCCGCTCGCGGCAACGGCTGGAACTCACGGTCGTCCCACATCGACGCTCCCAGTGTGCTCACAATGCAGCCGAGACCGGACAGCGGCCGTCCGATCGGTGCTCACCACCCTCCGCGGTGGATGATCTCTGCCGGCGATCGACGCGACCGCGCAGCGCTGCGCCCCGACTGTTCACCCTCCGCGCGGTGTCCGATCGCGACCGCTCCGAGCAGCTCCAACTCCTCAGGAACGCCGAGTTCGGCACGTAGGGCCGGCTCACCGCGAAAGACGCCGAAGAACAGCGCTCCGAGCCCGTGATCCTCCGCGGCCAGCAGCAACGTCATGACCGCCATCGATGCATCGACCGTCCAGTACGGCACCGGCCACGCAGCGCGGCCAGCACCCAACCCAGTGCGTTCCTTGTCAGGCTCGGAGTACCGTTCGACGTACGCGTCCGGGTCTGCGAACGGTAGGGCGATCACCGGAGCCTGGAGCAATTGCTGCCAACGAAACCCGGCTCGGCGCTCGGCGGGCATCGTGATGTCCCAGAAGCGGGCGGTGTCCGGGCCCTCGAGGACGACGAGATGCCACCCTTGGGTCTTGCCTGCGCTCGGTGCCCGTGCCGCCAGTTCGACCATTTCGTCGATCAGCGCCGGTTCGACAGGGGCCGATGCGAAGGCCCGGGTCATTCGCCGACGCCGGACGACGTCGGCGAAGTCGGTCACCGTTTGCCGAGCTTGACGAGGTCTTCAGCCATGGTCCAGCCGTACACCACCATCGCGCCGCCTTTGTCAGCGGGAATCTCGGCGAACATCTCGACAACGGCGGCATCGAGCTTGTGCGGCTTGGTCGACTCGTGATCGAGGTACCCGCTCTGTGCGCCCTTCTTGGAGATGAAGCTGTTGGCGTCGTACCCGCCGTCGACTCCGAATCGTTTCGCCAGACGACGACCCCACGCCCGTTCCTCGCCGACCGCGCGAACACCCGGCGACGGCGTGACCTCGCGCAGATCCTTGAACGCCTCGAGCCCGTCGGCGGCGACGAAACGAGCCCCGACGACGACGTCTTCGTCGGGAAACGCCATCAGTGCGCGGTGATAGGCCTCGCTGACCAGCCCGCGAAGCACCTGGTCACGGCGTGACGAGCGACGCACCGACAACAGGCCGATGAGCACGCACGGAGTTCCGCCGATGCGCTCCAGGGTGGAAAATGTGTAGCCGTGGAGCTTGTCACCGAACCGCGCAGTGGTGATCAACACCCAATCTTCTTTAGCCTTGGACAGGTGCCCAGCGCTGAACGCCTCCTCCATGGAGGCCAATTCGTCGAGGTCGAAGTCGGTCAGCGCTGCCGCATCGTTCGTCACAACGTCGAGAGCCATTCGGGAAAGTTTAGAGCAATACCGCCTCGTGACCGAAGGCCATGCGCAACTCACCCACCGAACGGTCGAGATCGACCCGGAATTCGTCGGCCAACTTGAGCACCGTACCCTGGCCGATATCGACCATCACGATCGAGTCGCCGGGGTGTTCGCGCAAGATTCGCTTGAGCCGCTGGATCTTCAGCTCGTCGAGGGCGGCCGAAGGCAGTCGTAACCGCAACGGCGCCGCCGGGCCGTCCGACAAGCCCGACAACACATTGATCGTTTGGCCGATCAGACCGAACCGGCTCTCGTCGCGCCGGTCGAGACGCCCCTTCACGGCAACGATCAGGTCGTCTTCGAGCTTGTGGCCCTGTTCGGCGAGCGTGCGCGGGAAGATCGTGACCTCGATCGACGCGTCGAGATCCTCCAGCACGAACACCGCCATCTGGTCGCCGCGCTTGGTGTACTTGCGGGCCAGGTTGGTGATCACACCACCGACGAGCACCTGAGCGCCGTCTTCCATGTTGCTCAGATCGAGCACCGCGTTGTCGACCTTGCGCTTCAACGCCGACTCGACGCCGAACAACGGGTGATCCGACACGTACAACCCGAGCATTTCTTTTTCGTTCCGCAGCTGCTCGGTCTTGTCGAACACGAGATCGGGTATCGGTGTGCGCTCGTCGAACCCCACTCCGGCGTCGCCATCGGAGTCCTCGCCGCCCCAGTCACCGAACAGGTTCATCACGCCCTTCTCGCGTTCGCGACGACGGCTCACCGTGGTGTCGATGATCTCCTCGAACACGGTGAGCAGGCCCCGACGAGGATGACCGAGGGTGTCGAATGCGCCGCCTTTGATCAGTGACTCGACCGTACGTTTGTTGAGTACCGGCTCGGGAACTCGCTCGACGAAGTCGTGGAAACTGGCGAACGGGCCGTTCTCGTCGCGTTCGTCGAGCAACTGAGCGACCAGGCCCGTGCCGACATTGCGCACCGCTGACAAGCCGAACGTGATCGCTCCTGGGCTTCGGACGGGTAGCGACACGCCGTCGGGTACGTCCGCTGGCTGCAACGCGCCGAAGTCGGTGCGCGACCGGTTGATGTCGGGCGGCAACACCTTGATCCCCATCGAGCGGCAGTCGGCCAGGTAGATCGCGGCCTTGTCCAGGTTGTTCTTGACGCTGGTGAGCAGACACGCGAGGTACTCCACCGGGTAGTGCGCTTTCAAATACGCCGTCTGGTAGGTGACCAGCCCGTAACCGAAGGTGTGGCTCTTGTTGAACGCGTAGTCGGCGAACGCCTCGATGATGTCGAACAGCTGCCGGCCGAGATCGGTGCCGTATCCGGTGGCTTCGACCCCTTCCTCGAACTTGTCGCGCTCCTTGGCCATGAGCTCGCGGATCTTCTTGCCGCATGCCTTCCGGAGGTTGTCTGCTTCGGCCAGCGAGTAGCCGGCGAACTTCTGTGCGACACGCATCACGCTCTCCTGATAGATCATCAGGCCGAACGTGTCCGAGAGCACCTCCTCGGCATCGGGATGGAAGTACTCGACCGGCGCACGTTCGTTCTTGCGGTCGGCGTAGTCGTAGTGCATGTTGACGCTCATCGGCCCAGGCCGATACAGCGCCAACACAGCGGACACGTCCTCGAAGGAACTCGGTGCCATCGCTTTCAACAACTGGCGCATCGGCGGCGACTCCAGCTGAAACACACCGATCGTGTCGCCGCGCGACAGCAGGTCGAACGTCGCCTGGTCGTCGAGGGAGATGTCTTCGATCGAGAACTCGGGGTCGCGTGCACCGGCGATCATCTCGACCGCATCGGTGATGACGTCGAGGTTGCGCAACCCGAGGAAGTCCATCTTGAGCAGGCCGAGTTCTTCGACGCCGTGCATCTCGTACTGCGTGACCACCGGTGCGTCGTTGGGATCCTGGCCCGATTCGGGTTTGCGTTGAATCGGCAGGTAGTCGGTGACCGGGTCCTTGGTGATCACCACCGCGGCCGCGTGGATACCGTCGGAGCGTTTCAGCCCCTCCAGCCCCTTGGCCACGTCGACCACACGCTTGACGTCGGCGTCGGCGTCGTACATCGCCCGGAGGTCGGCTGCGGCCTTGTATCCGTCGACATACTTCGGATGCTCCTCGAAGCAGTACTTGAGGGGCGTGTCGCGGCCCATCACCAGTGGTGGCATCGCCTTGGCCACCTTGTCGCCGAGACCGTAGGGGAACCCGAGTACGCGCGCCGCGTCACGCACCGCGTTGCGGGCCTTGATCGTGCCGAAGGTGATGATCTGGGCGACGTGATCGCGGCCGTAGCGCTCGGCGGCGTAGCGGATCATCTCGTCGCGGTATCGGGAGTCGAAGTCCATGTCGATGTCGGGCATCGACACGCGGCTCGGGTTGAGGAAGCGCTCGAAAAGCAAGTCGTACCGAATCGGATCGAGATCGGTGATCCACAAGCAGTACGCCACGGCACACCCTGCGGCGGACCCGCGGCCCGGTCCGACTCGGATGCCGGCGTCGCGGGCATGCCGAATGAGGTCCCAGGTGATCAAGAAGTAGGACGCAAAGCCCATGTCGCAGATCACCTTGAGCTCGTACGCCAACCGCTCTTGAGCCTCGGGTGACAGCTCCTCGCCCCATCGTTGCTGCGCACCCTCGTAGGTGAGGTGGCGGAGGTAGGCCGCGTCGTCGTCGAACCCATCCGGAAGCGGGAAGTTGGGCAACTGCGGGTTGCCGAACTCGATCTCGACATTCGCCCGCTCGGCGATCCACAACGAGTTGTCGCATGCCGTAGGCACCTCGCGGAACAGGTAGCGCATCTCGGCTGCCGACTTGAGGTAGTGCTCGGTCCCCTCAAACTTGAACCGGTTCTGATCCGAGAGCAGCGCACCGGTTTGCACACACAGCAGCGCGTCGTGCGCTTCGTGGTCGTGTTGGTGCGTGTAGTGGCTGTCGTTCGTCGCCAGCAGCGGTGCGCCAAGCTGCTTGGCAATGTTCATCAACTGCGGATTGGTGCGGCGCTGCTCTGCCAGCCCGTGATCTTGCAGCTCGACGAACAGATTGTCGCGTCCAAAGATCTCCTGCAGCCGCGCCGCCTTCTCCAACGCGCCTCGTTCATCGTCGTTGAGCAAGGACTGCAGTACATGTCCGCCGAGGCACCCGGTGGTGGCAATCAACCCGTCGGAGTACTTCTCGAGCAGCTCCCAGTCCATCCGCGGCTTGTAGTAGTAGCCCTCCATGAAGGCGAGACTGGCCAGTTGGATCAGGTTGCGGTAACCCTGGTCGGACTCGGCGAGCAACGTGAGGTGGTAGTAAAGCTTTTTGCCGCCCTCGGTGTCACCGCCCGAGTCGTCGATCCGCCCACGGCGAGCGGGCCGCTCGCTGCGATGGTCGTGGGCCATGTAGGCCTCGGTACCGATGATCGGCTTGATCCCCTGTTTGCGACACTCCTTGTAGAACTCGAGGGTGCCGTACATGTTGCCGTGATCGGTGATGCCGATCGCCGGCTGTCCGTCAGAGACTGCCTTGGCGACGAGTTCGTCGAGGCGCGCCGCGCCATCGAGCATCGAGAATTCGGTATGGACGTGGAGGTGAGTGAACGAGTCGGCCATCGAGTGATTCGTGCGCCTCGATCAGAGGTAGACGCCGGACCCTTCGCTTCCAGCAACTGGCGTCTCGCCCGGCTGCGGGAGTTGTCGGATCTGCTCGAGCTGCTGGCGCGCCGCGTACTGCTGAGCCAGCAGCGTGGCCTGGATGCCGTGGAACAGCCCTTCCAACCAGCCGACGAGCTGCGCCTGGGCCACCCGCAACTCGGCCGCGGTCGGCGCTTCGTCACCACCGAATGGCAAGGCCAGGCTGAACAACTCGTTGGCCAGGTCGGTTGACAACGCCTCGGCAAGCTCGGTCACCGAGCGTTCATACATCTCTGCGAGACGCTCGCGCGATGCTTCATCGAGCGTCAACGAGCGAACCTCTTCCAGCATCTGCTTGACCATCGAGCCGATTCGCATGACCTTGGCCGGCTCGGTGATGGCGTCTCCGCCGGCCTCATCCGAATCGCTTCCGTCGGCGTTGCCGGCAGCAGCGATCGCCGCCGTCGCTGGATCCGGTGGCTCGATGCCGTCGGGCCGGAGCGGTGTGGGAGCGTCGGGGGTGTCGGACATCCCCCTTTTCTAGCGCCTGCGCGGCGGCCCGCCGCGCCCCGTCAGCCGGCTTTCGCCAGCAGTGGCACGTTGATCTCCGCCGACGTCAACGAGCCATGTCGACAGACGAGCTCGAACGGCCCCGAATCGGCCTTCTCGTAGAAGCTGACCGGAGCCTGCGCCACGATGGCCACATCGCCGAGTCGAGCGGCGACGGGCGCCGCCATCGCCGGCCCGTACCAATGCTCGTCGAGGACCTGTTCGCGGGTCACCACCCAGGCCACATCTCCGAACTCGTCGCTCCCCGCCTCGACGAGTGAAGCAACAGCGCCGCGACGGGCATGGAGCCAACGGAACCGTCCCTCGCCCGACTGCAACACGACGTGATCGAGCATCGCCTCGCTGGGGTGCAGTACCCGCTCGCCGACATCGACCTGTCCATGATCGGCGGTCACGAGCAGCGACGCACCGCTGGGCAACACGGCGAGGATTTCAGCGACGATTTGGTCGGCGAAACGCAACTCGGCCTCGTAGAAGGGCCCAAACCCCCGCTCATGGGCGATCTTGTCGATGCCGCCGTAATAGCAGTACACCAACCGCTCACCACGTCCAAGCTGATCGGCGGCTTCGACGGCGATCGACGACGGGCTCCGGTAGCCGACCGGGGTACAGCCACGCTGGTGTGCCTCGCTGAACGCGGACGGATGGAGCTCCGCCGGGCTCACGACCGGTACCGCATGGCCGAGAAACGGCGGGAAGGGCTGCACGTCACGTGGTGGATGTGAACGGCGCACGCCGGTGTCGCCCACCATCCAACGCAGCGCGTTGATCACCTCGGACCCGAGCGCGAATCGATACCCGAGGATGCCGTGCTCGCTCGGCGGCAAGCCGGTGGTGATCGACGTCAGCGCCGTGGCCGTGGTCGTCGGCGTCACCGACTGAATCGAGCCGCCAGTAAACGACGACAACGTCGGCATGTAGGCGCGGTGCGCGGTGAACTGATCCCAACCAAGACCATCGAGCACGAGGAGCACCACGGCGTCGCTCTCGGCCACCGGGTCGGGGATCCAGGCCGGCATCGGGCCGCCGCCTGGCGGGGACAGCAGCGCTGGGATGATGCCTCGCAGGTTGGGCCCGCTGTAGTCGGGGACGATCGGTCCGCCGGTGGTCACGGCGAGCAAGTTGATCACGTCTTCACCGGCGGGACAAGACCCTGCTCGACGACAACGCGACCAGGTCGGCCGGAAACGTCACAACGGGGTCACGTTGCGGGTGCGTTCGAGCGAAGTCGTTATGTTGGCCAGGTGCGGATCTCGACCCGAGGTGACTACGCCTGTCGGGCGTTGTTGTCGCTGGCGCTGCACGCCGACGAGGGTGGCCCGACGTCGGTCCGCGACATCGCCGATCGAACTGCACTCCCCCAGCCGTACCTCGAACAGATCCTGCTCGCGCTCAAGGGCGCCGGGCTCGTGCGTTCCAAACGTGGCGTCGGAGGCGGGTACGTACTCGCTCGCCCACCCGCAGAGATCAAGCTCAGCGAAATCGTCTCGGCCGTCGACGGACCGATCACACTCGGCGATTTCGGGCAGCCGCACCAAGACGGCGCCTGCGACCACGAGGGCCAGTGCGTGCTCCTACAGATCTGGGATCTCGCCGGCGAACACATGCGCACCTACCTCGACAGCTACACCCTCGACCAGATCGCAGCAATCGCCAACGGCGATGCTCCCTGGCCGTCCTGATTGGGCGCGGCCCGAAACGACTTGTCCGGCCGTACGCCTAACTGGTGGTGGCGAGCCAGGTCGTCAGGTCGGGCGGGAGCGGGGCGTGGTAGGTCACCCGCTCCCCCGTTTCCGGGTGATCGAACGACAGCTCAGCTGCGTGCAGGAACGGACGCGTCAATCCGTAGCGGTCACGCCCGCGGCTGTACACGTCGTCACCGACGATCGGATGGCCGATCGAGGCGACGTGAACCCGGATCTGATGTGTTCGGCCGGTCTGCAAACGGCATGACAGACGCGAGCCGACCAGCGGGGCCTCAATGTGACCGATGATCTCGTATTCGGTACGCGCATCACGACCGTTAGCGACGACCGCCATGCGGAGCGGATCGCGCGGATCCCGCCCGACAGGGGCATCGATCAGTCCCTTCGCCGCCTCGGGAACCCCCCACACCACTGCGTCGTAGCGCCGACTCGGGCGATGCGCGGCAAACTGTTCGATCAACGCCACCCGCGCGTGCTCGGTGCGCGCCACAACGAGCAGCCCTGAACTCCCCGCATCGAGACGGTGAACAATGCCCGGTCGTTGCGGTTCGCCCACTGCGGACAGCTCCGGAAAGCGGGCCAATAGGCCATTGACCAACGTGCCATGCGCATTCCCGGCACCGGGATGCACCACCAGTCCGGGTGGCTTGTCGACCACGATCACGTCGGCGTCCGCGTGCACGATCCGGACATCGATCGACGAATCGGCCGCCGGTAGTTGCTCCTCCGGGATCGCTGCCGGGTCGATCGCGATGAATCTGCCACCGTCGACCCGGACCTTGCCGCTGGTGGCCACGACATCGTCGATGCTGACGCCGCCGTGCTCGACCAGCCGCGCGGCGTCCGCTCTGCTGACATCAGCAATCAGCGCCACGATTCGGTCGAGACGCTGGCCGGCGAGGGCCTCGGGGATCTCCTCGCTGATCATGGATCAGCGATCAGGTGTGTCGACGTCGGTCGCAGCCACGGTCTGGGGCTCGTCGTCGTCACCGTTTCGGCGTCGCGCCTGCAGGACGCTCCCGAGGATCAACAACCCAGCTCCGATATTGATCGCCATGTCGGCAATGTTGAAGATCGGGAACCACTGAAAGTCGATGAAGTCGACAACAGCGCCGCGGAACCATGCATCACCGCGAAACAGACGGTCGATCAGATTGCCTGCCGCACCACCGATCAACAGGCCCATACCGATCGCGCTCAGTCGGCTCGATTCGTTGCGCAAGGTGAGCAGCAACCACACGATGACCAGGGTGGCAACCACGCCGATCACCGGCCCGAGCCCTTGGCCCCGACCAAACGCCATGCCGCTGTTGAAGGCCAGGTTGAACTGCAGCGTCCACACCACGTGGATCGTGCGACCGTCGCTCAACTCGTTGAGCGCCCACTCCTTCGTCAGTTGATCGACAACGACGACCGCCACAGCGATCGCCAGCGGCAACCGCCAGTTCCCAGGGAGGCTCATCGAGGCACCGGCCGAGATCTATCGCGGTCCGATGCCGCCGACCTTCTCGGCCGCGAGCACCGTGGTCTCGGGGATCGCCTCGAGCCGCTCGCGCGGAATCGGTTGTCCGGACACTTCGGAGTAGCCGTACGTGCCCGCCTCGATTCGGTCCAAAGCGGCGTCGATCTCGCTCACCGTCTGACGCGACTGGCTCGACAGCACCCGGTCGAGATCGCGTTGGACCACCATCGTGTCGCCTTCGCCGCCCTCGTCATCGAACTGCACGTCACCCATTTCGCCGTCCTCGATCAGGCTGGTCGCCTCGTCTTCGAGTCGGGTCGCTCGTGCCAGTTCCGCAGCCCGCCTGGCGTTCAGCTCGTCGCGTTGCGCCTTGAGGAACTTGACGTCGAAGTCCTTGGTGTAGGAAATGCCGTCCTTGGTCGTGCCCCTGGGAGCGGGAATCTCGGGTCCGTTCGACGTTGCCGGCTTCTTGGCCGGCTTCGCGGGTTTCTTGGCCGTCGACTTTTTGGAAGCGGTCGACGACTTCTTGGCGGCCGACGTTTTCTTGGCCGGGGCCTTCTTGCCCGCCGCCTTCTTGGGCGCAGACGCCCGAGATGCGGGCTTTTTGGCAGGCTTCGCCGACTTCTTCGCCGTCGACTTCTTGGAATGCGTCGACTTCTTGGCGGCCGACGTCTTCTTGGCCGGGGCCTTCTTGGCTGACGACGTTCGCTTCTTTGCAGCCGTCTTCTTGGCAGGTTTTTTCTTTGACGAGCCAGACGTGCGCGATGAACCCGATGACTTCGCTGCGGCCACGGATGTCTCCTTCCGGCGGGGGTGAGCGCCGGACTCTACCGGAGGACGAGCGGTGAAACGAGTATCGGGCACCGCATTCGTATGCAACGCCGCGGGCTACGCCGTGGCGCGTCGCTCGACGACGACCTCCGGGTCCGCCGCATCGTCAGCCGAATGGTCGACGTCGCCGTCGAGAGCGAGCGCCAGCGTTTCTCCGGCGATCAGCTCGTGGTGTGCTTCGAGCGCATCGACCCACGCTGCGCCGCCGCTCACCTGGACAGCGATCCGATCGGAGACATCGAGCTGAGCATCGCGCCTCGCCTGCTGGATGATTCGCACAAGGTCGCGCGCCCGCCCTTCCTGTTCGAGTGCAGGGGTCACCTCGATGTCGAGCGCTACGACGCCTTCCGATGACGACAATGCAGTGCTCGCGACGTCGTCGCTCGCGATCATCTCGAGCCGGTACTCACCGGGCCGCAGCTCGTGCCCACCGACCACAACGGTGCCGTCGTCGACCTGCCAATCGCCCGCTTTGTGGGCTGCGACCACGGCTTGCATGTCTCGGCCGAGGCGCGGACCGAGTACGGCCGGAACGAGTTGCAGTGTCTCGTTGGCAACGGCGCCGACGTCTGCGGTCAACTCGACATCGTGCACGTTGACCTCGTCGGCGATGAGGTCACGGAACGGGGCCAATCGCTCCGCATCGGTGCTCGCCACCGTGAGCGTTGCCAGCGGTAGACGGACACGGCGCAGATGCGCCTTTCGAACCGACAACGTCGCAGAACACACGTCGCGGGCCAGGTCCATCGACTGGACGAGATCGACATCGGCGGGGAGTTCGTCGGCGCTGGGCCAGTCGGCGAGATGAACGCTTCCTTCGCCATGCAGTCCGAGATAGATCGACTCCGACACCAGTGGCAGCAACGGTGCAACCGTTCGAACGAACACGGACATCACCGTGTGCAGTGTGTCGATCGCATCGGGATCACCGTCCCAGAATCGTGCCCGGCTGCGACGCACGTACCAGTTGGTCAGCACGTCGAGGTATGTCCGTACCGTCTGGCAGGCGCCGAACATGTCGAGGTCGTCGAGCTCGCGAGTGACATCGTCGACCAGCTCGGCGGTCTTGGCTAGTACGTATCGATCGAGGACGTCCTCGGAGTCGGTGCGCACCCGTGGCTCATGCCCAGATGCGTTGGCGTACAGCGCGAGGAAATACCAGGTGTTCCACAGCGGCAGGAGTACCTGCCGAACCGTGTCGCGCATGCCCACCTCGGTGACCATCCCGTCACCGCCACGCAAGATCGGCGATGACAGCAGATGCCAACGCATGGCGTCGGCACCGTGCGTGTCGAACATCACCTGGGGATCGGGATAGTTGTCGAGACTCTTCGACATCTTCTGCCCGTCGTCGCCGAGCACGATGCCGTGGCTCACACAGTTGAGAAACGCCGGTCGGTCGAACAACGCAGTGGCCAACACGTGCAGTGTGTAGAACCAGCCTCGGGTCTGCCCGATGTACTCGACGATGAAGTCCCCGGGGTAGTGGTGCTCGAACCACTCGGTGTTCTCGAACGGATAGTGCACCTGGGCGAACGGCATCGAGCCCGACTCGAACCAGCAGTCGAGTACCTCGGGCACACGACGCATCATCGAGCGGCCCGTCGGATCGTCCGGGTTGGGTCGAACCAGCTCGTCCACCATCGGCCGGTGCAGGTTGTCTGGTCGGACACCGAAGTCGGCCTCGATCTCGTCGAGACTGCCGTACACGTCGACCCGCGGATACGCCGAGTCGTCGCTGCGCCACACAGGAATCGGCGAGCCCCAGAACCGATTCCGGCTGATCGACCAGTCGCGTGCGCCTTCCAGCCATCGGCCGAATCGGCCATCGCGCACGTTCTCGGGAACCCAGTTGATCTGTTGATTGAGCTCGACCATGCGGTCGCGGACGTCGGTGACCTTGACATACCAGCTCGGGAGCGCCCGATAGATGATCGGCGTGTTCGTGCGCCAGCAATGGGGGTAGTTGTGCTCGTAGGTGTCGTGGCGGACGAGCCGTCCATCGGCCTTGAGCCACTTGATGATCTCGGGATTCGCGTCGAACACGTTCAGGCCGGCGAAGTCGCTGACCTCCTCGGTGAATCGCCCCTGGTCGTCGACGGGGACAACCATGCCCATTCCGTTGTCTTCGCCGATGCGTTGATCGTCCTCGCCGAAGCCAGGTGCGCTGTGGACGATGCCGGTGCCTTCGTCGGTGGCGACGAAGTCGTCGCCCACCACACGAAAGCCGTACAGGTCGGGCCGGTCAGCGAAGTACGGGAAGAGCGGAGCGTAGGTCCGGCCCATGAGTTCGCGACCTTGCACGACGCCATGCTCGGTCGCTTCGCCGAGTTGTTGTTCGTAGGTGGCCACCGCGTCTGCGCCGAGGACGTAGTACACGCCATCGAGCTCCATGATCGAGTAATCGAGCTCGGGACCGACAATGAGCGCCAGGTTCGACGGCAACGTCCACGGCGTTGTGGTCCACGCAAGCATTTTCATCGGCCCCGGATCCCCCGGTTGGGGGTGCAGGTCGAACGCCACTGTCACCGCCGGGTCCTGGCGCGGGCGAGTGGCGTCGTCTAGTCGGATCTCGAAGTTCGACAATGGCGTTTCCGCGCCCCACGAGTAGGGCATGACGCGGTTGGCCTCGTAGACGAGTCCTTTGTCCCAGAGCTGCTTGAACGCCCAGATCACCGACTCCATGTAGTCGAGATCCATCGTCTTGTAATCGTTCTCGAAGTCGACCCACCGCGCCTGACGGGTGACGGTCTTTTCCCACTCGTTCGTGTACTGCAGCACGCTCGCCCGGCAGGCATCGTTGAACCGATCGATGCCGTACTCGGTGATTGCCGGACGACCCGAGATGCCGAGTTCCTGTTCGGCTTTCACCTCAGCCGGCAGTCCGTGGCAGTCCCAACCGAAACGGCGCTCGACCCGCCGCCCGCGCATGGTCTGATACCGCGGGATGGCGTCCTTGACGAAGCCGGTCAGAAGGTGGCCGTAGTGCGGCAACCCGTTGGCGAACGGCGGGCCGTCGTAGAACACGAATTCGTTGGCCCCATCGGTTCCCGCCTCGCGCCCCTCGATCGAGGCGCCGAACGTGTCGTCTTTGGCCCACCGGGCCAGGATGTCCTCTTCCAAACGAGGGAAGTCAGGACGGGGGTCGACGTCGGGATAGGGCACGCCAGCATGCTACCGACGCGACTACGTCGCCTGGCCGGGGTTAGGACTGGCCGCGTGAGTCGTCCTCGAAGGAAAACCTGAACTCGTCGTCGGAGGACGCCTCAGCACTTTCACCGGCGCCGAACACCGGGGTGTTGTCGAGATGTTGGGTCACATCGGCGTCAGTCGCACGGTACGGCTCGTCCGGAGCACTCACTGCCTCAGGTTCCACGTCGGCTGCCGCTAGAGCGTCGCCGACCGACTCGGTATCGCCACCGTCGACGGCATCGTCATCGTCGTCAGCGCCTCCGGCAACGTCTGCCAGCGAGCGTGGGTCGAACGCATCCTCGGTCGGCGTGTCGTCGTCAGCAGCTGACAACAGCGGCGCACGGACATCGCCCAATCCCCCCGGCACACGATCGGTGATAGCGATCAGTTCGTTGGCCGCGTCGCGCAGGCGGGCGCGTTGCTCGACGAGGAACTGTTCGAGGTGGTTCACATCGGATTCGAGGAAATCGCGACGAGCCAACAGCGAGTCGACCTCGCCGGCAGCTTCCGTGCGCGCCTGCTCGCTCTCCTTGCGCGCGTTGTCGCGGGCCTCCTCGAGCAGCGACGCCGCCATCTCGCGGGTGGAGTCGATCGTCTTTGCCGACTCGGCTTCAGCATCTGTGCGAAGCCGGGTTGCTTCTTGCTCGGCATCGGCGATCGTCGCGTCGGCGGTGCGCTGGGCCAACACCAGCGTCCGACTAATGGTGTCAGCCTGTTCAGCCGTTGGCTCCTCGCTCTGCGCCGACGATGGCGGGGCCGGGGCCGGCACGGGTTCGGGAGCCGACTCGGGTGTGTCTGGTGCCGACTCGGTCAGTTCCTGCACGCGCGCCACCGCCGCACGGGCCCGCGCTTCCATCGCCGTCGCCTCGTTCTGCGCTCGTTGGAGCTCGTCGGCGACCTCGCCCAAGAACTCCCGAACCTGGTCGGCGTCGAGTCCTTTGCGAACGGTGCGGAACTCCGCCGTACGAATGCGCTGCGGGCTGATATCCATCGGTGCTCCGTTCCTGATCGTCGTGTCAGTCGTCGTATTCGTCGTAGCGCGGCTGGCGAGCGGTCAGCGGTTTCAGTAGATACACCCCGGTCGCCACCTTCTCCATCGAGCCATCGAGGGCGTAACAGATACCGCTCGCAAAGTCGATGAGCCGACGGGCGACCTCGCGTTCGGTGCCCTCGAGGTTCATGATCACCGGCTGGCCCTCTTTGAACTTGTCGGCCAACTCCTGAGCCTGATCGAAACGGCGCGGACGAACGGTTTGTGGTTCCATCGATCCTCCAGAGACACTCCGCAGTTGCGTCGGCCCACCAGGTGCGGGCGCTGGCTCAGCAGGACGGATGTGTACGCCCGAGTCGTCGCGCGGCGGCTCGGCTCGCCCGTTGGGCCCATTCGGCGCGGATCGTCGGCTGGCCGAGGCATCGAAGTCGCGTGATGGGAAACTCGGGCGCCCCGACACCGTACGCACGGTGGGCTCCCCCTCTGGCTCCCAGCCACGACCACTGCGCTGATCCGGTTCGCGCGGCGCCCGCCCACGACTGGGGTCGGGTTCCTCGTACGCGTCGTAATCGTCGTATGCATCGTCGGGACCCAGACCGAGATAGTCCATCGTCCGCTTCCACAAAGACATGCAGTCCTCCTGCGTAGTGAGGCTAGTCGAGACTCATCGTGCGGCCGCGGACGCGGTATGACGACCGCCCGCCTGTCTAGCGCGTCGGACGTGGACCGAACAGGCCCGTGCCGATGCGTACCTCGGTGGCGCCTTCCTCGACCGCCACTTCGAGGTCGGCGGTCATTCCCATCGAACACCGGACGAGACCGAGTTCGTCCACCAGTGAACGCGTTCGGGCGAATGCTGGTCGCGCCGCGGCCGGACCTCCGCGTGTCGGTCCGACCGCCATCAAGCCCGCAACACCCAGACCAAGCGACTGCGCATGTTCCACCAGGGCGTGAACATCATCGACCGGGACTCCCGGTTTGTGCTCCTCCCCTGTGGCGTTGACCTGAATCTGCACCTGTGCACCCGGCGCACGCTTCGCCACCTCGTCGATCACCGATCGCCGATCGAGGCTCGACCAGACATCGACGAGGTCGACGAGCTGGCGCACCTTGTTGCGCTGCAAGCCCCCGATGAACTGCACCTCGACGTTCGCAGCGCGTGCCGCGTCGCGCTTGGCCAGCAGCTCCTGGGCGTAGTTCTCGCCGATCGCTGCAGCGCCTGCGGCACTCGCCGCGACGATCGCATCGGGACCGAATCCCTTGGTTACCGCAACGATCCGGACGGGATGTGACCACGGGCGGATGACGTCATCGATGCGCCGACGAACATCGGCAAGAGCCGCAGCCACAGTGTCGGAGTTCACCATGCGTCCCGCCAAGCGACCGTCGCATGACGTTGGCGGTCGCCGCGACGATGGGAGAAGTACTGCGGCGAACAACCCGTGCAGTCTCCGATCTCTGCCACCTCGATGTTTCGGCGGGTGCACGCAGTCGAGACGGCTCGGGGTACATCGAGGGCCAACCGCCCGGCCGTGGTGTGACCGGCGATCGTGGATGCGCTCGCGCCGATGCCGCCTGCTACGAGGTCCAACTCGACGCGGCCGAACTCGTAGCAGCACGGATGGATCGTGGGCCCAACGATCGCCCGCTCGACGGTGTCGTCGAGCGCGTCGAGGGCAACGTCGATGACCCCGGCGGCCAACCCACGCCACCCTGCGTGAGCACCGACGACCCGGCCGCCGGCACCAAGAAAGAACACGGCTGCGCAATCCGCCGCCCAGATAGCGATGGCGAGGTCGGGCCGGTCGACGACGATCACGTCTCCGACCACGAGACGGTCGCTGCATTTTGCCGTGTCGGCGTGCACAACCCCCACGCCATGGCGTTGATCGAGCATCGCCCACCGACGTCCGGTCGCGGCCAGTTGGCGGGCACGCAGATCGTCCGCAGACGTGTACAGCGGGTGCACGTCACCATCGGAACGTGTGGTCGAGCACACCCGCCAGCGACGACTGGTGATCGGCGTGACGCCCACCGGCGGTGGGTGCTACTTGAGGAACGACGGAACGTCGAAGTCGTCGTCGTCGCCGTCGTCGGCAAGCGGATCCGGCTCGTCGTCGTCGCCGAACAGCTCGGTGATCCGGGTGGGGCTCGTGCGCGGGCCGGCGGCGTCGTCGACCACCGGCACACGTCCGGTCTCTCCGTCCACCCGATCGAACCCTGCGGCGATGACGGTGATACGGACCTCGTCACCCATCTCATCGTCGACCACGGTGCCGAAGATGATGTTCGCATCGGCGTGGGCCACGCCGTGGATGATCTCGGCCGCAGAGTTCATCTCGAACAGACCCATGCTCGAAGGTCCGGTGATGTTGAGGAGCACGCCACGGGCACCGTCGATCGCCGACTCGAGCAGAGGGCTGGAGATCGCGGCTTTCGCCGCCGACACCGCACGCTCGTCGCCACTCGCCTGCCCGATACCCATCAGGGCCGATCCGGCGTTGGAAAGCACCATCTTGACGTCGGCGAAGTCGGTGTTGATGAGGCCCGGGGTGGTGATCAACCCGGTGATGCCGGAGACACCCTGCAACAGCACCTCGTCGGCCATTTTGAACGCGTTGAGCACGCTCGTCTTGTCGTTGGCCACCGTCAGCAGGCGGTCGTTGGGGATGACGATGAGGGTGTCGACCTTTTCCTTGAGGCGCTGGACACCGTTGTCGGCCTGCACCGCCCGCCGACGGCCCTCGAACTGGAACGGCCGGGTCACGACACCGATGGTCAGCGCTCCGGCCTCGCGGGCGATCTCGGCGATCACCGGCGCCGCACCGGTGCCGGTCCCACCGCCCTCGCCGGCGGTGATGAACACCATGTCGGCACCACGCACCATCTCTTCGATCTCGTCATGGTGGGACTCGGCGGCCGATCGTCCGACCTCTGGGTCGGAGCCGGCGCCGAGACCGCGCGTGAGGTCCCGACCGATGTCGAGCTTGACATCGGCGTCGCTCATCAGCAGCGCTTGTGCGTCGGTGTTGACGGCGATGAACTCGACGCCCTTGAGGCCGGCGTCGATCATTCGGTTGACGGCGTTCACGCCACCTCCGCCGACGCCGACGACCTTGATCATCGCCAGGTAGTTCTGAGGTGCACCGGTCATCGCTGATTGCTCCGCTGCGTGCGCTGATTGCTGTGCGTCATTGGTCACTTCGTTTCGACGTGTGGGCCCGTGTCCGGAACCGGGCTTTCCCCATCCTGCCAGGTCCGCCCGGACCGATCGGGGACGCTATCCGCTCCCCGCGCGGTCGACGCACCACACCCGCCTGACGTCACGACACCGTGACCTCGGCGGTCGACACGTCGATCACCGACACATCGACCGTCCCGATGTCGTCGAGCTGGCGTTGCAGGCGCACGAGTTTCTCGATCTGCGCGTTGTCGCCAATCGGTGAGCCGAAGCGCACCTCGATCAGATCCGTTGCGGTGGTGGGGTCCAATGCCGCTGCCACCGGTGGCCGACCTTCTTCGGCTTCGGCGTCGAGCGTGCTCTGCGGCACGAGGAGGAGCCGCAGGTCGGCGCCGTCGGACGTGACGAGCATCGAGTGCACCCGAGAGCGAATATCGGGGGTCATCTTCGTCACGAGCGATGCGGCCGACGCGTACCCCAGCGAGGCGAATGAGCCAGCGGGCAGGTCGAGCGTGCCGGGACCGGAAATCCAGGCCACCGTGACCGGCTGGCCTTCGATCACATCGAGCACTCGCCCCTCGCGGTCCAGCACGCGAAAGAGACCATCGCCGCCTTGCATCGATGCGACGGGGGTACGTTCGCGGATCTCGACGTTGACACGATCGGGAAACGAGGTGGTCACTCGCGCCGACTCGATCCATGGGATCGCCTCGAGTTGCTCTTCGGCGTCGACCGTATCGACCAACAGGATCGGCGTTCCTTCGATGTCGTCGACCACAGCGGCCAACGCATCGGGATCCGTGTAGATCGCACCTGTCACGTCGACGCGATCGACGCTGAACAGCGATGATCCGACCACTGCCAGCACCGCTACGAGTACGAGCACGATCCCAACGACAGCGAGCACCCACCACAGGCGGCGCCGCCCCTGGGCCCGACGAACGCCGATACGGCGCTGCGCGATCCGCGGCTCGATCGACGCCGACGTGGCCGCTTCGACCGACACGGCGTCACCTGACCCGTCATCGTCGATGAACACGGTTCCCGACGAGTCGTCGCGAGCGAGTTCCTCGTCGAGGTAGGCGATGTCGGATTCGTCATCGTCGGCCGCAATCGTGATCGTCGCCCTGCCGGACTCCTCGAACGCCTCCGACAGCTCGTCGAGCACGGCATCGTCGTCGGTGCCGATCGACGACGAGTCACCAGGACCGATCACCCGAACCGTCGGCTCCTCGACTGGTTCGTCGACGGGCTCATCGCCGCGCTTACGTCGGAACCAACCCATCAGTGCACTTCCACATGATTGTCATCATGGTTGTCGTGATGATCGCCGTTGTGGGCGTCGTGGTCCCCGTCGGCACGGGTCTGGTCGAAACCGATCAAGCGGATCTCGCTACGGAGACGGACACCCGACTGCTCCTCGACCCGGTTCCGCACGATGCGCATCAACTCGCGCACGTCAGCGGCAGTACCGTCGGCGTCGGCCTGGATGAAGTTGGCATGCTTTTCCGACACGCTGGCGCTGCCGTGGCGCCACCCTCGCAACCCGGCACGGTCGATGAGCTCGCCTGCGCTCAGCTCACCGGGTATCGGGTTGACGAACACCGACCCGGCGTTCTGCCCGCCCGGTTGGTTGGCTCGCCGCCACGCCACGATCTCCGCGATCTCGGACTCGGCGGCATCCCGATCGCCGCTGCGCAGCTGGAACGTCGCATCGAGCACGACCGATGACGCCGACAGTCCGCTGCCGCGGAAGCGCAGCCCGAGTTCCGCCGCCGGGCGTTCGAGCACGATGTCGTCGGCGGAGCGATCGAGATCGGCGACCGTGACGGTGAGCAGGCTGTGAGCGACGTCGGAGCCATGTCCGCCGGCATTCATGCGTACCGCTCCGCCGACCGAACCAGGAACGCCGACGGCCCACTCGAGGCCTCGCCACCCCGCCGCGGCGGTGCGCCTCGCGAGGACCGGCAGCAGCGTTCCCGCACCTGCCGTGACACGGTTTGAGGCCTCGTCGATGTCGATCGAATCGTGCGCGGCACCGATGGCAACGGCGATGCCGTTGAACCCCTCGTCGGCGATCAGCAGGTTGGAGCCCCTGCCGATGATGAGTAGTGGGAGCCCCGACTCGGCGTGAGCACGGGCGACACCACGCAGGTCGTCGAGACTCGATGCGTCGACGTACACCGCAGCGGCGCCGCCGACCCGATACGTGGTCAACGGTCCCAGCGGGACTTCGCGCTGACCCCGCTCACCGAGAACGCGTAGTGCGGCCCCAACGGGGTCACCGGGTACGACGGGCATCGATCACCTCCTCGGGAAACGAGGCGATGTCGCCGCAGCCCATCGAGATGACCACGTCGCCGGCGCGTGCCTCTCCGGCGACGAACGCCACGAGATCGTCGCGGCGAGGGAGCCACACGAGACGCTGGCCGGGGTGTGTCTCGGCAACCGCGTTCACGATCAGTTTGCCGGTGACTCCCGGAATCGGTGCGGTGCCCGATGGGTAGATGTCGGTGAGTACGACGAGGTCAGCCGTTGAGAACGCATCGCGGTATTCCGCCCACATCTCAGAAATCCGGTTGAAACGATTGGGCTGAAAGACGGCGATCACTCGCGACCAGTCATCGCCGGAGTGGCGCGCCGCATCGAGAACCGCTGCGATCTCACTGGGCAGGTGTGCGTAATCATCGACGAAGGTGGCTCCTCGATCGACGCCGCGGATGTCGAACCGTCGAGCGACACCGCCGAAGCGAGCCAGTGCGCCGGCGGCATCATCGATGTCGACCCCGACCTCGAGCGCCATCGCCAGCGCGCCAGTGGCGTTGACCACGTTGTGCAGCCCTCGCAGCGGCAACTCCACCGTGCCGATGCGGGTGCCCTTGCGCTCGATGGCGAAGGAGAACGAGCCCCCCGTGGCGTGCACATCGACCGCACGGATATCGGCAGCAGGAGACAGTCCATACGACGTCGCATTGTGGCGACGACCAAGTTCGG
This sequence comes from Actinomycetota bacterium, assembly GCA_039177505.1. Taxonomy (GTDB): domain Bacteria; phylum Actinomycetota; class Acidimicrobiia; order Acidimicrobiales; family Ilumatobacteraceae; genus JABSQH01. The sequence continues at coordinate 127,916 of JBCDFR010000002.1, forward strand.
CGGCGATCTCATCATCGGCGCACACGACCTTGGGGCCGGCGATCTGCCCGAGGTATCGATCGAAGCTGGCAATCACCTCATCGAAGGTCCCGAAGTGATCAAGGTGATCGATCTCGACATTGGTCAAGATCGTGCCGAACAGCGGGAGCTCGAGGTGAGTGCCGTCGCTCTCATCGGCCTCGACGACCAGCCAGTCGCGCCCGGTCCATTGCGCGCCGGTGCCGAGGTCAGCAACGTCGCCGCCGACGATGAAGCTCGGTCGCAGACCAGCACCTGCCATGATCAACATCAGCATCGAGGTCGTGGTCGTCTTGCCGTGCGTACCGGCCACCGCCAACGATCGTGCCCGAGCGCAGATCGATGCGAGCATGCCGGCGCGCGAGAGCACGGCGACGCCGGTGCGCCGCGCTTCATCGAGCTCGATGTTGGTCGAGGGGATAGCGCTCGAACCAGTGACGGCGTCGACGCCGTGAACCAGCGTTCGATCGTGGCCGACATGTGTGTCGACGCCTGCGGCGCGCAGTCGGTCGAGCACTGGGTGGTCACGGAGGTCCGAGCCCGACACGTGATGACCCATCTCCGCAAGCGCTATCGCCAGCGCGCTCATCCCCGGACCGCCGACCCCGACGACGTGCAGCCGATGAGGAATCGACAGGTCGAGGGGCGGGTCAGGCGGCGGAGTCGCTACGGGGTCATCGAGAAGAGTCGTCACTCGCTGCCCGATGCTATGGCCACGCGCTCGATCAATGTGGCCAAGGCCCCCGAGCGGTGCGCCTCACCCCGGCCGGCCGCGGCGCGTCCGAGCGCTTCGCGGGCTTCGTCATCATGGCGCAACCGGTCGATCTCGCGGCCGATACCGGCCACGTCGGACTCAGCTACCAGGACTGCGCCGCCGACCTCGGCGAGCCAGGCGACGTTGTCGGTTTGGTGGTCATCGGCAGCGTCGGCCCACGGCACCAGCACCGCAGGCGTTCCGGTCGCAGCGATCTCATGCACCGTCGAGGCTCCACCCCGGCCGACCAGGAGATCGACCGCGGCGTACATGGCGGCCATGTCGTCCTCGAACCCGACGACCTGATGGATGACATCACGGCCGATGGTCTCCTCGCTGCTGGGGCTGACTTCTTCGGCGAAGCGATGACCGGCGACGTGGCGGACGGCGAGGCGATCGTCGTCGGCGCACCGGTCGACGAAGTCACGTATCGCGGCATTGAGCACACCCGATCCCAACGATCCGCCCATCACCCCGATGACGAACCGGTCGTCGGGGATGCCCAGAGCGCGTCGTGCTGCCTGTCGATCGGTGGCGCGGTCGACGTCGAGAATTCGCTGCCGCACCGGTGCCCCGGTCACAGTCGCCCTCGGCAACGGCGAGCCGTCGAAGGCAACAGCGGAGGCGGTGGCCCAACGCGCGGCGAGCCGGCTGGCGCGGCCGGGCGTCCGGTCGTAGGACACGACCACGACGGGGATCCGCAGGCGCCGAGCGGCGAGGACCGGAGGCAGACTGGCGTACCCGCCCACTGAGACGACCACTTTCGGGCGGAGCGTACGAAGCAGCGCCGTGGACGCGCGCGCGCTGCGGGCCATTCTCGGCCCGAATGCGAGGTTGCGGCGCAACCCGTCGCCGCGCAGCGACCGCTGGAGCCCATCGACGTCGAAGAACGTGTGCGGAAACGGCGTCTCGGGCAACATCTCCGTCTCGACACCGCGCTGTGCGCCGACGTAGTGGATCTCCGCCGCGGCACGCCCGCGGGCGACCAACGCCTCGGCGACGGCGAGTGCGGGAACCACGTGACCAGCGGTTCCACCACCGGCCACGACGGCGAACGTCTTGCTGGTCATTGCTTGCCGGTCATGTTCGAGCGATGCGTCGCGTCACGCTGAGCAGCAGCCCGACAGCCACCATGCTGACGAACAAGGAGGTGCCGCCCGCCGAGAAGAACGGCAGGGTCAAGCCCGTCACGGGGAGCACGCCGGTGACACCGCCGAGGTTGATAATCGTCTGCACCCCGAACCAGGCGGCAATCCCACCGGCCAAGAACATGCCGAACGGATCACTTGCAGCGAGCGCTGCTTGGATGCCGAACCAGATCAACATGATGAAACCACCGATGACTGCGGCGGTGCCGATCATGCCGAGCTCGTCGGCGATCACGGCGAAAATGAAGTCGCTGTGAGCGTACGGCAGGTAACCGAGCTTGCCGCGGCTCCCACCGATCCCGGACCCACCGAGCCCACCTGCCGCCATGCTCAAGAATCCCTGGTACGTCTGATAGGCGAGGTGGTCTCGCTCCTCGGCGACGTTGAGGAACGCCGTAAAGCGGTCGAGACGACGTGGACTCGAGACGACGAACAACAATGCGACCGAGATCGCTCCGGCGCTCATGCCGGCCAGAGGAATCAGCGGCACGCCAGCAACCCAGGCGACCGACAGCACGATCGACCCGAGCACGACGGCCGACCCGAGATCGCCTTGCGCCAAACTCAGCCCGGCCGCGACCGCCGCGATCGCGGCCAGCGCGAACAGCGTGCGCCGATCGCCGAGACGGTCGCGGCGGTTCGCGAGGACCGCGGCTGCCAACACGACGACGGCCAGCTTCAAGAACTCAGACGGTTGCACGCTGAGCGGACCGATACGCACCCATGACCGCGCACCGTTGACCGTTGCTCCGAGGGCCGGCGCAAACGGCACGACCATCGCTGCCGCGGCGACGGCGGCCAGCGGAATCGCCAGACGGCGCCACCAGTGGTACGGAACGCGTGCGGCGATGACCAGGCCGATCATGCCCAATCCGGCCCACATCGCCTGACGGCCGAATACCCGGTACGGCGAATTCCCGAGATTGGCTTCTGTCGCCGCCGAAGCCGACAACACCATCACCAGGCCGAGCGTGACGAACACCGATACGACGGCGATGATGCCGTACCAGATGGCCGGCGGCGGGCCGAGCGGATGGGCCGCGACGGCGTCCGCTTCGACACCGGCGACGCTGCTCTTGCGTAGCGCGGGCAGACGCAGCGTGCGTGCGGGTTCGGGACGGGGGCCGCCATGCAGCCGCTCGAGCGTCGCTTGGCGGCGCTCGCGCATCGACTGCGGGCCGGGGTCAGCGGTCATCGTCATCGCAGGGCTCCGTTCTGAGATTGCTCGTCGGGCGGCGGGCTGGGTTGTGGGGTCGACTGTGAGGTCGACTGCGGGTTGTGCTGTGTGCCGGGATCGCCGTCCAGGGTTCGATCGGCGTGACGTTGCAGCACGAGCTGGCGGAAGTGATCGCCGCGCGCCTCGAAGCCGGAGTAGGCGTCGAAACTCGCGCATCCGGGCGACAACAACACCGTCGATCCGGGCGTGGCGACTCGACCAGCGCGGGCGACGGCATCGGGAAGATCGATGGCGCGCTGGCGGTCGTTCACCGCTGCGAATGCCGTGAGCACCGCATCGGCGGTGTCGCCAAGCGCGATCACCGTGTCGACTCGATCGGCGGCACCCGCCATCGCTCCCAGGTCGACGCCTTTGTCGTAGCCGCCGGCGATCAGGACGATCCGCTCGAACGAACCGATCGCGGCCCCCGCCGCGTGCGGCGTCGTCGCCTTCGAGTCGTTGTACCACGCAATGTCCGACCAGGTGCCGAGGTGTTCAAGGCGGTGCGCGGGCCCAACGAAGCGACGCGCCGCCGTCGCCACGGCACCCACGTCGGCGAGTCCGGTCTCGAGCACGAGCGCCGCGGCAGCCAGTGTGTTGGAAAGGTCGTGGGGACGGTTGCGGGCCACCTCGCGACTGGCGATCAGCGGGCCACTGGGGCCCGTGAGAACGCCAGCCGGATCGTCACTGACGTCGAGGTGGTAGTCCGCGTCGGGCTTCGTCACCGAAAACGTGCGGTGGCGTCCTGGGGCGGCGGCGAGTTCGGCCATCACCGTCGCGTCGTCGGCGAAACCGATGGCCACGTCGTGGCTGGTCTGCGCCGTCCACAGTCGGGCTTTCGCGGCCCGGTACGTCGTCAGTGACGTATGCCAATCGAGATGGTCAGGGGCCAAGTTGAGCCATACGCCTGCTTCGGGCCGGAACTGCCTCGTCCATGTCAAACGAAAGCTCGTGCACTCCACGACGAAGACGTCGACGTCGAGGCCGAGGGCCTCCACCAGCGGGGTGTCGGTATTGCCGGCATCGATTGCTCGGAGACCGGCGGCTCGCAGCATCTCCACGGTGAGCAACGTCGTCGTGGTCTTGCCGTCGGTCCCGGTGATCGCGAGCATCGGCCGCGGCCCGCCGGGCCGCAGCGCTTCCCAGCGGTAAGCGAGTTCGATCTCCGAGATGATCTCGACGCCGGCTCGTCGCGCCGCGGCGATCAGCCGATGGTGTTCGGGGATCCCTGGAGCTGGGACCACGAGATCACACGTGGCGAGTAGTTCGGCGATCGCGGCCGTATCCGGTGTATCGAACAACTCGACACCGAGGTCGGTGGCCAGCGCGCGCCGGCCCTCATCGACCCGATCGTCTGCTGCGACCACGTCGTATCCACGTTGGGTCAACGCCCGGGCGACCGCCGCCCCGGTGACCGCCATTCCGTAGACCAGTACGCGGCTCATGCGTTGCCGGCCGCGATGTTGGTGAAGTCGGCGATGAAGATGCCCAGCGCCAGCGCCACACAGATCGCCGAGATCAGCCAGAAGCGGATGATCACGGTGGTCTCGGGCCAACCGATCAACTCGAAGTGATGGTGGATCGGCGACATGCGGAACAACCGGCGGGTGCGCCCGGACGCCTTGAACACACCCATCTGAATGGCGACCGAGCCAGCCTCCATCACGTTGATGGCACAGATCAGCACGAGCAGCAGATCGACGTTGAGCGTCAACGCACAGAAGCCGAGCGCAGTCCCGATGGCCAATGCGCCCACATCGCCCATGAAGATGCGTGCCGGCGCGGCGTTCCACCACAAGAAGCCCAGGCATCCACCGGCGAAGGCTGCGGCGAGCACACCCATGTCGAGCGGGTTGACGACGTCTGGGTAGAAGTCGGGGTTGCGGAAGGTCCAGTATGCGATGGCGGTGAACGCGCCGAATCCCATGAGCGCAGAGCCAGCCGCCAGTCCGTCGAGACCGTCGGTCACGTTGACGGCGTTGGTCGTCGCCCACACGAGCGCTCCGGCCCAAACCACCCACAGGAACGTCGGGATTTCTATGCCCACCTCGGCACGCGTGATCGCGATCGTCTGCGAGATGCCAGTCGCGGACGAGAGCCACCACGCGAAGCCGAGACTGGCGAGCATGGTGATGTAGTTCTTCTGTTTCCAGAAGATGCCACGGTTGTGCCGCTTGCGCACCTTGATGTAGTCGTCGAGGAACCCCATCCCGGCCATGAACAGCACGGCCAGCCACACGATCATCGTCTGATCCGAGAACGCCAGCCCACGCCGGATGTGCGCGACGAGCCAGCCGACCAGCGCAGCGACGACGATGGCGAGACCGCCCATGGTCGGCGTGCCCTGCTTGATCATGTGGTGTTCCGGGCCGCGGTCCTCTTTGCCGAGGATCGGCTGGCCCTGGCCGCGGGTGCGAAAGAAGACGATCAGCCAGCGGGTACCGAACAGCGACACGACCATCGCCGTGGCGCCGGCAAGCATGATCGCGATCACTCGGCGACCTCGCCGTCGAGGGTGGCGAGCGCCGCTCGGGCGACCACGCGGTCGTCGAAGGTGACTCGCCGGTCGCCGAGGTCCTGTGTCGTCTCGTGACCCTTGCCCGCGATGACGACGACGTCGCCGCGACCAGCCGCTTCGATGGCATGCGCTATGGCTGCACCGCGATCGACGAGCGCGTCGACGCGTGCCTCGCCGTCATTGGTGCCGGCACGGATGGCCTCGACGATCGCAACCGGGTCTTCGCTCCGCGGATTGTCCGATGTGATGACGACGTGATCGGCGAGGTCGGCCGCCACGGCGCCCATCTCCGGCCGTTTGTCGTGGTCACGCTCACCGCCAGCTCCCACGACCGCAACCACGCGGCTGTCGGCGCCCGCCGCATGACGCGCTGCGGCGAGGAGCTCGGACAGGCCGTCTGGGGTGTGGGCGTAGTCCACGACCACGGTGACGCCGCGAGCGTTGTCGTCGCCGTGGGCAACAACATCGAAACGGCCAGGGATCGGCGAGGCCTCGGCCAGGCCGGCGATCGCGATGTCGGGATCGACGCCGAGCTCGGTCGCGGCGACGAGAACAGCCAGGCTGTTGGCCACGTTGAACCGACCCCCGAGGGGTACCTCGACGAGTCGACCGCGCCAGCGGTAGCGATGGGTGTCGATGTCGACGCGTACATCCTCGAGCGTCGATGGGGCATAACCCACCACCCGCTGACAACTCGACGTGTCGGCGATGAGCTGACCGGCCGGATCATCGATGTTCACCACCGCCAACGGCGAAAATGACGCTTCGAACAGCCGCGCCTTAGCCCGCAAGTACTCCTCTTGGGTGCCGTGGAGATCGAGGTGATCTCGGCCGAGATTGGTGAATACGACCGCGTCGAATGCGGTGCCGTCGACCCGGTGGAGCGCGAGCGCGTGTGAGGACACTTCGATCGCAGCAGCGTCGTTGCCTCGAGCCACGAATGCAGCGAGCGTGCGCTGTAACTCGGGCGCTTCGGGGGTGGTGTGAGCACCCTGCAGTGTCCCCACGATGCCCGGTTCCAGCCCAGCCGCGCGCCACACCGCGGCGAGCAGCTGCGTCGTGGTCGTCTTACCGTTGGTACCTGTCACCCCGACGGTCCGCAGCTGCTGGCTCGGCTCGCCGTAGACGGTGGCGGCGAGCGGGCCGAGCCGGCGCCGCGTGTCGTCGACGATGAGCTGCCCGATTGAAATGGAGGCGAGCGCGTCGAGCTCATGGTCGGCGAGTACCGCAACTGCGCCCGCAGCAACCGCTGCTGGAGCGAAATCGTGACCGTCGAAGTCGTTACCCCGAAGGCAGGCGTACAGCGCGCCGGGCTCGACACGCCGTGAGTCGTGGCTCACAGAGGTGATCGGCACATCGACGCGACCGACGGCGCGCCCCTCGACACGTGACCCGAGCGCGGCGAGCGTGGTATCGGCCATCGTCGACTCGGCCATGGTCACTCTGCCGGCGAACATCCGTCGCCACCGAGGGGTGGTTGGATGCCGAGTTCGTTGATCAAGGTCGGTCCAAGCTCGGCGAATACAGGCGCAGCTGCGGTGCCACCGAATCGATCCTGCGTGCCCGCGGGCGGTTCATCGACCGACACGAGCACGGTGACCTGCGGATCGTCTGCCGGGAAGAAACCGACGAAGCTGGAGTAGTAGATGCGGTTGCCATCGTCGTCGAAGTACGTTCCGTTGTCGGCGGCCTTGAAGGCCGTGCCGGTCTTGCCGGCGATGGGCACGCCGTCGACCTGGGCGAGTTCCGCCGTTCCTTGGCATACCACCTGCTGCATCATCGAAGTGGTCTGATTGGCCGCGTCTGCGGTCACCACTCGACGGGTGGCGCTCGCTGGCTGCTCGGTCATCGTGCCGTCGGGCCCGACCGTCGAGCGGACAAGGCGCGGCTCGACGTACACACCATCGTTGGCGATCGTATTGACAGCGGCAACCAGCTGGAGCGACGTGCTCGCCACGCCTTGACCGTAGGCCACCGTGACGCGTTCGCTGCCCCACAGGTCGTCGGCCGCTTTGAGGATGCCAGACGACTCGCCGGGGAAGTCGAGCGCTGTGCGCTCCCCGAGTCCGAACGCCGCCATGTAGTCACGATGCACCCAACGACCGAGTGTTTCCTGCACGAAGATCGTGCCGATGTTGTGTGACGACACCAGGATCTGCCCGATGTTCATCCATTGCGTCGGGTGCTGGAACGAATTGTGCAGCAAATCGTCGTAGTACTGCTTGCGCCAAGGCACCTCGAAGCCGGTCTCCGGCGTGACCGTTCCCTCACTGAGCGCGCTCGCGATCGTGATCACCTTCGCCACCGAACCCGGCTCGTAGGAGTCAACGAGGGCAAAGTTGCCGTTGGTCACCTCGTACTCGCCGGTGTCGTCGTCTTGCCGCACCGAGGCCATCGAGAAGATCTCGCCTGTCGACGGTGCCATTGCGATCGCCGTGGCGCCACGCGCTCCGATGCGGCGGACCTGCTCGAGCAGCACCTGTTCGGTCGAGTACTGGATCGAGCGGTCGAGTGTCAGCACCAGATCGTGCCCGGGTACCGGAGCCTCGACGATCGTGTCCGAACCCGCGATCGAGCGGTCACCGGGCGCAACTTCGCGGCTCATCGAGCCACCGGTCCCAGTCAACACGTCGTCGAACTGCAGCTCGAGGCCGGAGATACCGACGCCGTCGATGTTCGTGCGACCGATAACGCTCCGACCAGTGTCACCGCCAGGCATCTCCCGGCGGCCCTCGCGATCGACGTTCACCCCCGACAATCCGAGCGATGCGATCTGATCACCGATGCCGGCATCGGCCTGCCGTGCGACATAAACGAATCCGCGCTCTTTACTGGCGACCTCGCTGAGCAAATCGACCACTTGTTCGTCGTCCAATTCGAGCAGGTCGTCGAGGAGCTGAATCGTCGCCGGGCCGTTCTCGATGAGTTGGGGGTTGATCGAGATCGTTGCCGATGGGACCGACAACGCCAGTTCGTTTCCGTGGCGATCGAATACCGTCCCGCGTTGCGCGGGCAGATCGATCGATCGAGTCCACTGTGCGCTCCCAGCCGAGCGCAGCGAGTCCGCTCCGGTGGTCTGCAACTGGGCGACCCGGGCAACGATCACACCGAGCAGTCCGGCGAGCACGATGAGCGCGGCGATGAGCCGTACCCGTGGCCGCCCACTGCGATGTCGCGGCACCGGTGGCGGCGCCGACACAGCGCGGCGCGTCCGTCTAGGCGGCGTCGGCTGACGTCGCTCCATCGGCGTGCGGTGAGCTGCCCGCTTTCGACTGACAGGCTTCCCGGGGCGGGCGCGACGGGCGCTGCTTGTCGGGCGACCGCCCTTTTTCGGTCGCACCCTGGCGCGTTGCCGGCCGCCAGTCGGCGTCGCCGTGCGCGACCTATTCGAGCGGCGACGTTTCTCGCCCGCCTGTGGCCCACGTTTGGAGTCGCCGTGACGACGCCGCGCACGGTTGTTGGTCGCCGTCACGAGTCGACCGCCGTGACCGACTTCACGTCGCGGAACTGATCGAGTGGTTCGTAGTGCTCGATGATCCGCACGGTGTCGTCATCGAGTTTGCCGGCGGCGGCGAGTTGACGGGCCAGCTGCTCCGGCGATATTTCCACGAACGTTCCGGTCCCGCCGCGGCTCATCCCCATCGAGTCGGCAGCGGCGGCCAAACGCACAGGAGACCGCAACTCCGCCCGTTGGTAACGCAGCTCATCGAATCGTTCGCGTTCGGTGGTGACTGCCCGCTCCAGTCGATCGATCTCGAGCTGCCGCTCGGCGAGCTGGGTATGAAAGACCGCAGCCCCGAGCAATCCAATGAACACCAGCGTCCACGCCACTGCGGCGATAACAGCGGGCCAGCGACGACGTCTCGGCACCACGCTCAGCGTTGGTCGGCTACGAACCGTCCCGACGCGGCGGATCTGGGCGCGGCGGGCGGCAACCGCTGCCGAAGCGGTCATGGCGCGACCTCCACGGCGCCGTCTTTGCGTTGCGCCTCAATTCGTTCCACAACACGCAAGCGAGCCGATGACGAGCGCCGGTTGGTCGACTGTTCGGTAGCCCCGGGGCGCTTGGGAATGCGCCGCACGACGCGCACGGTCTGAATCGCCCCGCACACGCATGGCAGGTCGGGCGGGCAGTCACACGCGCCCGCCGCCGCCGCGAACCGCTCCTTGACAATGCGATCCTCGCCGGAGTGGTACGACAAGACGGCGATCCGCCCACCGGGCCGTGTTGCCTCGACTGCCTGATCGAGCGCCTCGGGGAGGGCGTCGAGTTCGCCGTTGACCTCGATACGAATCGCTTGGAAGGTGCGCTTCGCTGGGTGTCCGCCGGTGCGCCTGGCAGCGGCGGGGATGGCGCTCGTCACGACGCTCGCCAATTGTGAGGTCGTCTCGACGGGACGTGCGGCACAGATGGCCCTGGCAACTCGGTTGGCGAAGCGCTCGTCGCCATTGCGTCTGAGCAACGCAGCCAAACGGTCTTCGTCGTAGCCGTTGACGACGTCGGCGGCCGACCACGCCTGTTCGGTATTCATACGCATATCGAGGGGGCCATCCGTTCGGTAGGCGAAGCCACGCTCCGCATGGTCGAGTTGTGGCGACGAGACACCGAGGTCGAACAGCGCCCCACTGATGCCGTCGAGGTCGTGATCGGCAAGGGCCTCGCTCAACTCGTCGAATCGACGATGGCTGGTGCCTAGCCGAGCTCCGAACACATCGAGTCGTTCACGGGCGGCGGCCAAGGCGTGAGGGTCGGCATCGATGCCGAGGACGCTGAGATCCGGCCGGGATTCGAGTAGCGCCTCGGTGTGCCCACCCCCACCGAGCGTGGCATCGACCACCGTGCCCGCCGGGACGGTGGAGAACACGTCGACGATCTCGTCGAGCATCACTGGGCGGTGCTCGAATCCGCGGCTCATCCTCCGCCTCCCGCGATCTCGAGTTGGCCGGCGACATCGTTGGCGCGGTACGCCTGTGGCTCCCAGATCTCGATCTTGTCGAGATCGCCGAGCACCATCACAGTCGCCTGCGGCTCGATTCCGGCGTGGTCGCGCAGCCGTTGGTCGACCGTGATCCGGCCTTGCTTGTCGATCGTCGCGTGGACGGCCGATGCGGCGAACGCCCGCCGTCGAGCGCGTGATGCGTCACCGCGCTTGACCTGTTCGATCAGTTCCGCAGCTTCGGCTTGGAACGAGTCTTCGCTGCGCACGCTGACGCAGCCGTCCTCGCCGAGAAACAAGTAGCAGCGATCGCCGAGATCGGGTCGAAACGCCGACGGGAGGGCTACCCGTCCACGCTCGTCGAGCTGCCGCTCGTAGACCCCGACAAACACGCGCCGCGCTCCTTCTCCCTGCCATCTGGGCGGCAGAACCTGGTTGCTCCCGCGGCGGACCTGCCGTGCTGGGAACGCGGGAGCCTCCCCCAGCGATCACCATCATGGCCCCATGTACCCCCATCGTCAACCATTTCCCCCCATTTCACCCCCGCAATGACCCACCGTTCCCCTACGCGTACCCAACAGCTCTCAGATCTACCGCGTCGAACAGCTCCGTCGAGGCTCTGGTCGCAGGGCTCGGCGGAGGTGCTGTCGAGCTCACACGAGCTGCGGCAGCAGCGCCGCCAACACGTCGTCAAGCTCGACGTGGGGCAGAGTCGCGTGCGGCGCAAGTGCTGCCAGCGGTGGGCGGTGGGCCGGGGCCAGCAGCTCGATCAACCGCTCTCGTTCGTCGCGTCGGTACCACGAACACTGCAGACGGGCGAAGGCTCGGGTCCGCCGTTGACTCATCCCGACGAGCTTGTGCCCGCCGAGGGTCAACTCGCCAGCGCCGAGGCCGTCGAAACACACCAGCCGCGACCACTCCGTCTCGACGACGTCGACCTGTAACTGCGGATCGAGGTCCCGGTCGACGACGCGCAGTGCGTGCGCCAACCGCTCGCCCAACCATCGCATCGGTCGGTGAATGTCGGCGCCCCACCCGGGAGCACCGGCTGGAACAATCACATCGAACCATGCCGTGGTGTGCGGGTCGACGAGCACCGCGCCGCCACCGCTTCGCCGCCGAACGACATCGACGTCGAGGTTGCGTGCCGCCACGTGGTCGACCACGTCGGATGACTGGCTCGACCCCAGCACCACTGCCGGTCGAGTTGGTTCCATGCGCCACACCGCCGCGGACGCCGGCGCTGCGGGCATCATGGAATGGAGCGCGCCGACGGAATCGGCGATGCGGTGAACGACGTACGGTGACGTGCTCAGGATGCCAGCGGCAGGTATGGCCGCCACGTGTCGGGGACCCCACTTACCGAGACCACCACCCAGGCCGTCGCTCGTGGAGCTCGGCACGGCCGCGCCAGTCGCATCCCGGCTTCGCCCGGTGTCCGGTCGCGTTTGGTCAGATTGCAGGGTCGGCAGGCGGCGGCGACGTTCTCCCACGTGTGGCCGCCACCGCGCGAGCGAGGCATGACGTGGTCGATCGAGTCGGCTCGCTCGCCACAGTATTGGCAGCGGTAGTCGTCGCGGGCGAACACCGCTCGCCGGGACAGCGCAGTCCGACGGATGTAGGGCACCTTGACCATATATCGCAGGCGGATCACCGATGGGCGGGGAACGGCAAGCGATGCAGACCGAATCACGCCGCCATCGTCTTCGAGCACGTCCGCCTTGTCGGCGAGCACGAGGCAGGTCGCCCGTCGCGCCGACACGACGCTGAGCGGCTCGTAGCTGGCGTTGAGAACGAGCGCGCTGTGCATCGGCTCGACCCTACGAGGTCACCGGGAGGGGCGCTGTTCCAGTTCTCGGCACCATCGCAGGTAGTTCAGCACATCGTCGTCGTCGATACGTGGCTCGTCGCCGTATTGGGTGACGAGCCGGAACGCCAGGTAGTCGGCGGATGGAACGGGCAGATGCGGAGCCCGCTGCCACCAACGAGGTGGGGTCAGTCGCCTCCATTGCCGCACCGCCGTCGGCCACAGCGAGGGATGCCGGGCGACCACGGCTCCCGCACGAACGAACGCCCGCGTCATCGGCGGTCCAACATCAACACGCTCCGGCTTTCAGTCAGGGCCGGCCAATCATTAAGCGTCAGGCCGAGCCAGTCATTGCGGCCGCGGCTCTTTGGGCAGACCGAGGATCATCTCGCCGATGATGTTGCGCTGGATCTGCGACGACCCGGCGTAGATGGTGCCGGCACGGGCATTGAGGAACACCGTGTCCCACGATCCCGACGTGTTCGCCGCGCCCGGATCGTCGGTCTGGAACGCCGACGACGGCGGCCGTCCTTCGATGACGAGCGCGTCGGCTCCGAGAATGTCGACCGCGAGTTCGGTGACCTTTTTGTGGTACTCGCTCCAGAACAGTTTGGAGATCGCGCCATCTGGCCCGGGGTGGTGGCCGGCGAGGAACTGGGTCAACGTCCGGTACCCGAGAAACTTCATCACTTCGACCTGCGAATAGCACCATGCCAGACGTTGGCGGATGACCGGATCGTCGGCGACGCCGCGTTCTGCGGCCATCTCGAGGAGCCGGTCGAGCTCAGCTTTGAAGCGGATCGGGCCGGTCGCAGCCGCCTCGCCACGCTCGAACCCGAGCAAGGACATGGCTACCGCCCACCCGTTGTTCATGCCTCCGACGACGTTCTCTTTCGGACAGCGTGCGTCGGTGTAGAACACCTCGTTGAATTCCGAGTCACCGGAGATCATCTTGATCGGCCGCACCTCGATACCGGGCTGATCCATCGACACGAGCAGGAAACTGATGCCCTTGTGCTTCGGCGCATCGGGGTCGGTCCGGGCGAGGGTGAAGATGTGATCCGCCAGGTGACCCGCTGAGGTCCAGATCTTCTGCCCGTTGAGCACCCACTCATCGCCGTCGAGTTCGGCCTTGAGGCCCACGTTGCCGAGGTCGGATCCGGCGTCGGGCTCGGAGTAGCCCTGACACCAGAGGTCTTCTCCCGACAGGATGCGCGGCAGGTAGTGCTTCTTTTGCTCTTCGCTCCCCCACAGCAGCAACGTGTTTCCCAGCATCTGGATGCCGAACACGTCGTTGGGGCCGCCGGAAGGTACCCCGGCCTTGGCGAACTCTTCAGCGAGTATCACCTGCTCGGTGGCGCTCAGCCCGGCGCCGCCGTACTCCGCGGGCCAACCCGGGGCGAGATAGTTGGCTTCGTACAGGGTCGATCGCCACTCCTGCATGAACGCCACAGCATCGTCGCTGTCCAGCGCGCCGATTCCCTGCCAGTTCGACGGCAGTTTCTCAGCGAGGAACGCTTGCACCTTCTCGCGGTAGGCCTCGGCTTCAGAAGAGTACGTCGGCTGCATGCCGACAGCGTACCCGTCGCGGGTTACTCAGCGGTATCCGCCACCGCGGCGGCGGCCACGATCGACGCGACGGCGGGATCGAAGGGCACCACCTCGGTTCCCGCCGACGGCGACCGCACTACGAGCTCGCGGCGAGCAGCGTCGAAAAGAGCCGGCCCGAACGTCGCGGCGACACCACCGCCGACCGCCACGCGACCGACGTCGACCATGGCGGCGAGATTGCTGATCGCCCGGCCGAGCATGATGCCAGCTCGCTCGATCGTGGCAGGTGTCGCCCGCTGCAGCGGTCGGTTGATCTCTGCTTCCAGCGCAGGTGCCGACACGTACGGATGCAAACATCCGCGTGCTCCGCAGTGGCACTCCACCCCGTCGGGATCGACCGTGACGTGGCCAATGGCCCCGGCGTTGCCGTGATGGCCACGCAATCGGCGTCCGCCCACGACCGTCGCACCGTCAACACCGGCGTCGAGCAACACCAGCAGCATTCCGGATTCCGCAGCGATCGCAGCAGCCGCGGGATCGCGGTCCAACTCCGCATTGAGCGCCGCACCAGCGTTCGAGTCGAGCTGGGTCGGCAACCCGCAGAGTTCTTCGAGTCGGGGGCCGAGTGCGAAGCTATTCCACGCCGGGATACCCGAAGGGGACGCAGCACCCGAGCGGTAGTCGACCGGCCCGGCGCAACTGACACCGATGCGGTCGGGACGTTGAGCGTTCTCTGGTGTCGCCGCCATCACTCGCTCGACCAGACCAGCGAGCGTGCGCCACACGTCGCGTACCGGAGTAGCCACGCGGTCGCGCACCACGACATGTCCGTCGTCGACGAGACCCGCTGACAGCCGATCGGCACCCACCACGACGCCGATCGCCGGAGAACTCATCGGAAACGAAGGTACCGCCGATCCGACGTCGTGCGAATCGCGGTCTACGCTCGCGATGGTGACTACCGACCTCGGGCGCGACGGCGCGGCCGCTCCCGCCCGCCGTTTCGGTGATCTCTTCGAAGCGATTACCGCGAATGTGAGCACGGTCGTGCGCGGCAAGCCCGACGCGATCGAGCTTGCGGTGATCTGTCTGCTGGCAGAGGGCCATCTACTCATCGAAGACGTCCCAGGCGTCGGCAAGACGAGCTTGGCCAAGGCCCTGGCGGCCTCGATCGACTGCACCTGGAAGCGCGTCCAGTTCACTCCCGACCTACTGCCGGCCGACCTCGTCGGGGTGAGCGTGTTCGAGCGCTCGTCGGAAACATTTCGCTTCGAGCCGGGCCCTCTGTTCGCCAACATCGTGCTCGCTGACGAGATCAACCGGGCATCACCGAAGACGCAGTCGGCGCTGCTCGAGGCGATGGAGGAACGGCAGATCACCGCCGACGGCAAGAGCCGTGAGCTCCCACCCCCCTTCATGGTCATCGCGACACAGAATCCGGTCGATCAGGAGGGCACGTATCGGCTGCCCGAGAGCCAGCTCGATCGGTTCCTCTTCCGCATCTCGCTGGGATACCCGGGCCGCGACGCCGAGATACAGATGCTCGACGACCACGGGTCGGCGACCACCCTCAAGGAGTTGTCGGTCGTGGTCAGCGAGGCCGAGATCGTGTCGATGATCCGGGCCGTCGACCAGGTATTCCTCGCCGACGCGCTGAAGGCCTATCTGGTCGATCTGGCCGAAGCCAGCCGACGCCACCCCGGCATCGAGCTCGGACTCTCACCGCGAGCGACGCTGCAGCTGGCTGCCGGGGCGCGTGCTCACGCAGCCGCTCGCAGCCGCAACTACGCCACCCCCGACGATGTCAAGGCCGTCGGCGCCGCAGCACTCGCGCACCGCATCATGGTGCGCTCGGACCGCGGGGCCACCTTGTCCAACGCCGATGCAATTCGCGAGGTGTTCGACAGCGTCCCGGTGCCGGTGGCCAAGTAGACGCGATGCGAGAGCGGACGCGATGACGCGGCAAGGGCTTGTCGGTGTGTTCGCCGGCGTGATCGCAGTGCTCGTGGGCCGTGTGTTCGGCGTGATCGAGCTGTATGTAATCGGATCGGCGTTCATCACGGCCGCATTGTTCTCCGGACTCTACGTGCTGCTCCGCCATCCCCGCCTGAGAGTCACACGGTGGGTGCATCCGAGTCTGTTGGTCGCCGGCGATACGGGTCGGGTCGACGTACACATCGCCCATGGCGGTGCGCTGCCGACGCCGCGGGTCGAACTCACCGACGCGATCCACCGTTCGAACGCGCCCGATCAACGGGCACGTCTAGCAGTCGGGCCGATCCGCCGACGGTCCGCCGCGTCGGCTGGGTATCAGCTACCGACCACCTCACGAGGCGTCATCTCCGTCGGGCCACTGGTCATCGAGACCCGCGATCCACTCGGAATGGCCCGCCGTCGTTCGGTGGTCGCCGGTAACGACGACGTCATCGTGGCCCCGCGCTCGTTTGCGGTATCGATGCCGCGCCTCGGCCACGGGGTGCTCGGCAACCACCTCCTGCAGCGATCGCAACGTCTCGGGCCAGGCGAGTTCCACAGCTTGCGCGAGTACGTCGAGGGCGACGAACCGCGCGCGATCCACTGGAAGGCCAGCGCCCGTAGCGAGAATCTCATCGTTAAGCAGCACACAACCGAGGGGTTGCGGCGCGTCACGATCGTGCTCGACACCGACGCCCGTTCGTACCGCGACGAGGCCGGTTTCGAACGCTCGGTGACCGTGGCGGCCAGTCTCGTGAACAGCGCCGACCGAGCCGCGTTGACCACACGTTTCGTCACCGCGCCCGACATCGACCTGCGCGGTCCCGATGTGGCGTCGCACACCCTTCGGCTGCTGGCACGTGTCGAGACGTCATCGGTAGCACTCCGCGCCCTCGACCGCGATCCTGGCGAGGGCCTGGGATTGCTCGTGGTGATCTCGGGCTCCGTGCGCGGTTCGGCGTGGCGGTCGGCACAAGCGGTGATCGATCCGACCCTCACAGCGATCCCGGTGTTCACCGAGGAGCCGCCACCCGTTTCGCTCGGTGTGGCCGCCCGCACCGACGATGAGTTCGTGCGTCGCTGGGAGCGACTTGCGGGCGGTGAGCGCCTCGACGTACGCGCCACACTCGCCGAGACGGACGCCGCAACCACGATCGGGGCAGCGCCATGACCACGGCGACCAACACACGACCCGCTCTGGCCGCCGATGTCGGCGCAACCGCAGCACTGACGTTGTTCTCGTTGGCGGTGGCCGCGGGGTTCGCGCGGGTGTTCTCCGATTGGGAGTTCTTCGCTCCGCTGGCGTGGATCGTCGTGATTGGACACGGCGCCGGGCTCGTGCTCCGCCGACGTGAGGTCCCGGCGTGGCTGGCGGTGCCACTCACCGCAGTAATCCTCGTGTGGGCTGCCTCGCTGTTGTTCTACCGCGACACGACCACATGGTTCTTGCCCACGAGCGAGACCTGGGGTCTGTTCCGTTCAGAAGTCGACTTGGTGCGCGACCAGTTTCGCATCGCCGTAGCTCCCGTGCTCTTCGGCGCAGGTTGGGATGCGCTCGCAGCGGTCGGCATGATCTTGGCGGTACTCCTCGCCGATGTGTTCGCCTTCCGCGCCTACGCCCGCGCCGAGGCGCTGGTTCCCGGTGGCGTGCTGTTCGTGTTCGTCGCGGCGCTCGGTGACGACCGCTTACGAATCGCATTGACCGCGGCGCTTGTAGCCAGCGGCGTCGTCGCCACGATCGTGCTGCGCGCCTACCACGCGCCGGTGCGTACACCGCTGCGTCTGGCGACGCCGATCGCCATCGTCGCCGCCACCGCCGTGGCCCTCGGCGCCGGCGTACTCGGCCCGCGGCTGCCCGGCGCCGAGGCAGAAGCGCTGTACGACACACGGACCGGTGGGGGTGGCGTGACACAGGTGGTCAGCCCCCTCGTCGACATCCGTTCGCGGCTGACCAATCGCGGAGACAATGAAATGTTCGTCGTGCGCACCGAGAACGAGTCGTATTGGCGGTCGTCAGCCCTCCCCGAGTTCGATGGCCAGTTGTGGGGCCTGCCTGAACGCGACCTCCAGTCGACCGACAGCGACCTCGCCCGCGGGCGGCCCGGCTCGATCGAGATGCGCCACCAGGTACAGATCTCCGATCTCGGCGGGCAGTTGGTCCCTGCCGCGCCCGACCCCATCGAGGCGACGGGACCCGGCGATCTCCGCTGGAATCCCGATACCTCGACGATCGTCACCGACGAACTCGAGCGCGGCGATGTGTTCGAGTTCGTCTCGGCGTCACCGCGGTTCGACCCGGCCGTGCTGCAGGCGGCGACGTCTGTCGCTCCCCCCGATCCGATCTACGTCGAACTACCCGACGATCTGCCCGCTGTGGTCGAAGAACAGGCGCGCGCGGTGACCGCCGGCGCGACATCGTCGTTCGACGCAGCTCGCCGATTGCAGGACTGGTTCCAATCCGAGTTCGACTATTCACTCGAGGTCCAAGCCGGACACGACGGCGACGCCATCGAGAGCTTCCTACGCGAACGGGTCGGGTACTGCGAGCAGTTCTCGGGAACGTACGCGGCGATGATGCGCTCGCTCGGAATTCCAGCGCGGGTCGCGGTGGGCTTCACTCCGGGCCTGCTGCAGCCGGACGGCTCGTACTCCGTGCTCGGCAGGAACGCTCATGCATGGCCTGAGGTGTGGTTCGACGATCTCGGATGGGTCGCCTTCGAGCCGACACCGGGGCGCGGCGCGCCTGGGGCCGAGAACTACACCGGCCAGCCGGTACAGCAGGACACGACTCCTCCTCCGCTGGCCGATGGCAGCGACGAACAAAGCAGCGCACCGTCGACGACGGCCCCGCTCAATCTGCCCCCGGAGGACTTCACCGAGTTCGATCCACAGCTCAACCTGCCCGACTTCGAGCAGAATCAAGACCTCGGTGTGCCGGTCGGCGCCGACGAGGGCGACAGCTCTGGTGGGCCATCGTGGTGGGCGATCCTTGTTGCCGTGCTGGCTGTGGTGGGCATCGCCCCGGCGGTGATCCGGCGGATTCGCCGGCGGGCCGAGGGCACCGATCCCCTGTCACGCCTCGGCGTCTTGTGGGAGCGTTCTCTCGACGCCGTCCACGATGTGGGTGTCATTGCGCAATCGACGGCGACGCCCCTCGAGGTCGCCGATGCGACCAATGCCGCATTCCCGATTGCCGCTCGGCCGTTCCGGGCTCTGGCCGAAGCGGTCACCGAGGCAACGTATGCCGCCTCGGGTGCCGCCGGCATGGACGAGGTCGGCGCCTACGGCACGAGCGAGCTTCGCCAGTGCGCCACGTGGACCCACCAGGTCGAACGGGCGGTCAACGACACCATCGGTCTCCGCGCTCGTCTGCGCCGCTACTTCACCCGCTGGTAGTACCGCTGCCGGATCGCGTCGGCGAGCCGATCAGACTCGCTCGATGATGATGGCCGGAGCCATGCCGCCGCCAGCGCACATCGTGATCAGCGCAACCTGCTTGTCCTGACGTTCGAGTTCGTCGAGCGCCGTCCCGATGAGGATTGCCCCGGTCGCTCCGATCGGGTGTCCGAGCGCGATCGCTCCGCCATTCACGTTGACCTTTGATCGGTCGAGATCGAGGTCGCGCTGGAACTTCTCCGACACCACGGCGAAGGCCTCGTTCACCTCGAAGAGATCGATGTCGTCGACGGTCATCCCCGCCTTGTCGAGCACCTTGCGTGCCGACGGCACCGGCGCGTTGAGCATCAGCGTCGGATCGTCGCCCATGTTTCCAGCGGCGACGACTCGGGCGCGCGGCTGCAGCCCATGCGCGGCCGCATAGCCGGCCGACGCCCAGAGGATCGCGGCCGCGCCATCGACGACGCCGGAGCTGCTACCAGCGTGGTGTACGTGTTCGATGTCCAGATCCGGGTACCGCGCATTGATCTGCTCGCGAAACGTCAGCGACTCGTCGCTATACCGATAGTCGGCAACGGCAGGGAAGCTGGGCGGCAAGCCAGCAAGCGACTCGGCGGTTGTCCCCGGTCGCGGGAACTGCTCGCGATCCAGTGCGACCGTGCCGTCGAGGTTGTGCACCGGGATCACGCTGCGGTCGAAACGTCCCTCCTTGATGGCCACGTCGGCACGCGCCTGTGACTCTGCAGCGAGCTCGTCGAGAGCGCCGCGATCGATCCCTTCGAGCGTCGCGATCGCGTCGGCACACACACCTTGATGCGACTGCGGGTGCAGTTCTTGCAAGTGCGGGTTGCCGGCCCCCATCGGCAGCATGCCGGTCTTCGGAAGCGACATCATCTCGGTGCCGCCCGACACCACCAGGTCTTCCATGCCCGACATCACGGTGGCTGCGGCAAGGTTGGCGCTGGTGATCCCCGATCCGCAGAAACGATCAAGGGTGACGCCGCTGGCCGTGATCTCGTAGCCGGCGTCGAGCGCCGACATCCGCCCGAGGTCGCCGCCCTGCTCGTTGACCTGCGCGCTCGTCCCCCAGATGACGTCGTCGACGTCTGCGGTGTCGATGTCGTTGCGATCGCGCACCGCTTCGAGCACCGTCCGGCCGAGGTGACCGGGGTGTAAATGGGCGAGCGCGCCCTTGCCTTGCTTGCCGATGCCCCGCGGGGTGCGACAAGCGTCGATGATGTATGCCTCGGCCATGGTTCAACCTGTCTGAGTGCGAGTGTCTTAGTGCGAGCGGTTCAGCGGTCGACGCTAGTGGTCTGACGTGGGTGCGATCGCAGTCAGCCGTTGCCCACGCTCCCGCTCGGCGGCGCCGGGGTGGTCAGCCGGAACGGGCCGATGACGACGTGCGTCAGTCGTCGTCGCTCGGCGTACCAGACGGGCGACGACCGCTGAGCCACGCCGAGATCGGCAACTGGCCGAGCCGTTCGCGGCCGAGCAGCCGCAGCTCTGCTTCGAGCAGAACCGCCATCGTGAGCACGAGAACGAAACCAACGAAGGCGACGACGAAGTTGATCGCCAAGCCCCCGATCGTGATGACGAGGCCCGCGAGCAGTCCGAGAACGAGCATCGCGGAGCGACGCCTCGACACGCGGTAACCGCGGTGCGAGAACGCCGGGTCCTGTTCGAGCTCTTGCTCGATCTGCCGCAGGATGCGCTGTTCGTCTTCGGAAAGCGGCACGACGCCATCATCGCATGGTTTCCGGCGATCCTCAACGCGGCGCCGCCGAAACCCCGCCACCATGGTCAGAATTCACGTTCGACCGCTGCAACCGAACTGTCACACTTGTGCAGTGAGCGATGCACCACACGTCGAAGTCGGTCCGTACGAGGCCGAGCGCGACGCCGACGCCGTTGCCAGAATCTGGCGCGAGGTTCGCTGGATCGACGACCAAGAGACCCATCGCGCGGCGCTACGCAGATTTCTCGACGGCGCTCCAGTCGAGGTCGGCCGTGTCGACGGTTCGGCGGAATGCGCCGTCGCCCGCACGATGGGCGAGTACGACCTCGACACCACGCGCGTGTCGTTGTGCGCGATCACCGGTGTCACGACCAGCCACATCGGTCGCAAGCTCGGCCTCGCATCAACGCTCACTGCGCGAGCACTCCGTGCCGGCGCCGAGGACGGCGCGGCCATCTCGGCGCTCGGCATGTTCGAACAGGGCTTCTATGACCGGTTCGGATTCGGAACGGGCGCATATGCCTACGAGACGGTGTTCGACCCGAGTTCGCTGCGGCTCGACCACGTGCCTTACCGCCGCCCCGAACGGCTCGGCGAGGACGATCTCGACGAGATGTACCGGGCGACGATCGGCCGGCGTCAACATCACGGGGCCGTGCGGCTCCACAGCGCCGAACAATTCGCTGCTGAATGGGGGTTTACCGACGACCGTGTCGCGCTCGGATACCGCGGGCCCGACGGAGCGGTCTCGCACTTCCTCATCGGTTCGTTGAAAGACGAGTACGGCCCGTTCCGCGTGCGCTGCTTGATCGCCCGCGACGATGCTCAGCTGCTCGATCTGCTCCGCCTACTACGTGAGCTCGCCGACCAGTTCCACGCGGTCAAGATGGCAGAGCCCGCCGGTGTCCAGCTGCAGGCGTTGCTCGATCAACCGATGCGCCAGCGCAGTCGCACAAAGGATGCAGCGGCGGCCACCTCCGCCGACGCAATCGCTTGGTGGCAAGCGCGCATCCTGGACGTCGAGGCGTGTGCCGCCGGAGTGTGCTGGCCGGGTGACCCGGTCGAGTTCGTCGTCGACATCGACGACCCCATCGGCCAATTTCTTGATCCCACTGATGGGTGGTCCGGCGTGAGTGGCCGGTATCGCGTCCGTGTCGCCGACCGATCGTCGATCGAGCCCGTCGGTGACACCGCCGACACCGAGGGCACGATGACGATGTACGCCGGCGTTGGTGCATGGACCCGTTTGTGGCTCGGCATCAATTCGGCGAGCACACTGGCGCTCGGCGACGAGTTGCGGGCCTCGCCCGAGTTGCTCGGCGCACTCGATCACGCGATCCGACTGCCCCGCGCCGAACCCGGGATCTACTTCTGACCGCTCGCGCCGGCACGTCGCACCGACCACCCAGCGCTACTCGGAGGACGCCTGGTCGGGACCCCACTGCTGCGCCCCGGGCCGCACGGTTCGCAACTTGCCGTTGCGAACAGCACTCGCCGGACCGATCGCTTCGGCACCGAAACGATCACGGATCTCATCGACCGTTGACTCGCGCACCCCGGGTTCGGTGCCAGAGAGATCGTCGAAGCTCAGCTGCTGATGCACAGGACCGAGGTTCGACCCGACCACGCCGACCAGCCGAATTCCAGGCGTGGGATCGATCGGCTCGAGCAGCGGCATCAGCAACTCGGCGATGGTCGCGCCCTGGTCGATCGGTTCGGGTGCGGTCGTCTGGCGGGTGATCGTGCGGAACCCATCGGTGAATCGCAGCTTCAGGGCGACCGTGCGTGCGCCGATCTCCTGGCGACGGAGTCGGCGAGCAACGGCATCGGACATACGCACCACCTCGGTTCTCAGTTCTTCGATGGTCGCCAGATCTTCGGCGTAGGTCTCTTCGTGGCTGATCGACTTGATCGCCTGGTCGGGCTCGACCGGGCGGTCATCATGGCCGACTGCCAACTCGGTGAGGTGTCGTGCCTGCGTCTGGCCGAGCGATGCGGCGAGCGCCGGTGCACCGACGGTTGTCAGGTCGGCAACGGTGTAGATGCCGATCCGGTTGAGTTTGGCCAACGTCGCCGGCCCGACGCCCCAGAGCCGTTCGACGGCCAACGGGCCGAGATACGTCCGCTCCTCTCCCGCCACGATCTCGACGACGCCGGGACCGCGCTCGATCCCGTCCCGAGTGGCGCGTGGCTTGGCGTCGACCGAGGCCAGTTTGGCGAGAAACTTGTTCGGCGCGACACCCACCGAACACCCGAGCTGCAGTTCGTCGCGAATCGCAGTTCGCAAGGCACGGGCAATCGTCGGCCCGTCACCGAACAATTCGATCGAGCCGCTGACATCGAGGAACGCCTCGTCGAGCGAGAGCGGTTCGACCAGCGGCGTGTAGCGCTCGAAGATGTCGCGCACCTCACGAGACACCTCGGAGTAGTGGGCGTGATCCCCGGCCAGGAATACCGCATGGGGACACCGCCGCTTGGCGATCGACGAAGCGAGGGCCGAGTGCACGCCAAATCGACGCGCTTCGTACGACGCGGCGGCGACGACGCCGCGTGGACCGTCGCCGCCAACCACCACCGGCTTGCCGCGCAGCTCCGGACGACGCCGCAGTTCGACGGACACGTAGAACGCGTCCATGTCGGCATGCAAGATCGTCCGGTGACTCGGAGCGGCCATGGCCCTTCGATTATTGCTCCGGCACCGCTGCCCGCACCGTCCGCCTACGCCAAGCCGCCGGTCGCCGAACCGAGCCCTCGAACTCTGAGAGCGGACACACGACCTCGGATGGGTACATGAGGGACGCTCATTCGCACCTGCACGAGGTCCGACAGCGTTCGGTACCCTCCGCTGTCGATGTCCGACCCGTCGACCCCGGAAGAGGCCCGCCCGCTGTCGGCGATCCCCTCTGTTGGCACCCGGGTCGCAGCATTCGTTGCGATCCTTGTCGCTGGTCTCGCTGGCGGACTGATCGGGTTCGCACTGGTCGACCTGCAGTGTGAAGGCGACTGCGGCGTCCCCCTCGGGCTCGGCCTGCTGGCCGGCTCCGTCGGTGCCGCGGCGGGCATGGCGGTGGTCGCAGTCCTGGTGATGCGCGCCATCGGCGAATGGCGCGAGATCGAGGACCGGACCAATGCCGGACACGCGCCCCGCTGAGCTGCGCGAGCTCGCCTCGACGTTGGCCCGTCGGGCCGGCGAGCAAGCGCTCGCCGGGCGGCGCCGGCTGCCCGCGGGACAGGTCGTGCACGACACCAAGAGCTCAGCGACCGACCCGGTCACCGAGTTCGACCGGGCGGCCGAGGAGCTCATCGTGTCGACACTGCGTCACGAACGAACCGCCGACGGCATCGTCGGCGAGGAAGGTTCCAACGTGGCGGGCACTACCGGCATCGATTGGCACATCGACCCGATCGACGGCACCGTAAACTTCGTGTATGGCCTGCCGACGTGGTCGGTGTCGGTCGCCGCATGCGATGCACGGGGCACCGTGGCTGGCGCCGTGTACGTGCCTGCGACGAACGAGCTATTCACCGCAGCTCGCGGCGAGGGGGCATCACTCAACGGCGACCCGATCCAGGTGTCGACGGTCGAGCACCTCGACATGGCGCTGGTTGCGACGGGCTTCAATTACGACAGTGCGGAGCGGCAGCGCCAGGCGCGCCGCCTCACCGAGCTGATCAGCCAGGTCCGCGACATCCGCCGCTTTGGCTCAGCGGCGCTCGACCTGTGCATGGTCGCGTGCGGTCGCGTCGACGCCTACTTCGAAGAGCACCTCCACAGCTGGGACCTCGCGGCGGGCAGTCTGATCGCCGTCGAAGCGGGCGCAATCGTCACCGGATTCAACGGTCAGCCGGCGATGTCTGGCGCTGTCGTCGCCGCCCCGGGTGCGCTGCATCCCCACCTGCGGGCGGCGATTTTGGCTGCCGAACAAGCACCCGAGTAGCAGTGGGCGCTCCCCTTCGTGGGGTCCTCCCGCCTCGTTTCCAGACGGTCGCGGCGGCCATGCTCGTCAACCGCGACGACTTTGCGGCATCATGGGGCCCGTGGGTACGCGCATCCTGGCCGTCGAAGACGACGAACGGATCCGTTCGGCCGTCAAGCTCGCCTTGGAAGACGAGGGCTGGGTGGTCGACGAGGCCGAGAGCGGCGAGGCCGCGATCGACATGTTCCAGCGCAGCTCACCCGACGTCGTTCTGATCGACATCATGCTTCCGGGCATCGACGGTTTTGAACTCTGCCGCACGCTGCGTCGCACCAGCGACGTCCCCGTCGTGATGGTCACCGCCCGAAACGACACCCACGACGTGGTCGCAGGGCTCGAAGCCGGCGCCGACGACTACTTGACCAAACCCTTCGCTCCGAAGGAGCTCTCGGCACGGATTCGTGCGCTGTTGCGCCGAATTCGCCCGACGGCCCCCGGCCACCAGCGACTGGTCTTCGGCGACCTCGAGTTGATCCCCGACGAGGGCAAGGTGCTGCGCGAAGGCGACGAAGTGCATCTCACCAAGACCGAGTTCCGTCTCCTGTGCGAACTGGCCGAAAGCCCTGGCAAGGTGCTCAGCCGGGAAGCGCTGCTCGACAAGGTGTGGGGCTACGACTACTTCGGCGATGGCCGGCTGGTCGATGTGCACGTCCGCCGCCTGCGCACCAAGGTCGAGGCCGACCCCGCCAACCCGCGCCATGTCGTCACCGTGCGCGGACTCGGATACCGGCTACAGACGTGACCGACCGCGGCTGGCTCCGTCCGCTTCAGTCGCGACCAGCTGCGATCGGACTCCGTCGACGTATTCTGCTCATCTTCACGTTCGGCTCGATCACGCTCGCGCTGTTCTTGGCCTTCGTCACCTACGGCTTGGCCCGCCAGAACCTCATCGACGAGCGTGTCGACACCGCCATCACGACCAGTCAACGGAATGCCTTGGGCGTCGAGCGAGATCTGCAATCGAACCCGCCCACGGCCGAGTCCGCACAGAACTCCCTCAACCGGATCGGCGTCCAGAACTACCTCATCTGGTACCGCGATAGCTGGGCTGGCGGCTCCTCGACCTTCTTCGACGATGCGCTTCCTCCCGGCCTGGTCGAGCGGGTGATCGATCAGGGAACGTCAGCAGAGCAGGTCGCCGATCTCGGCGACACGCTGAGCGTGGTCGTCGGCTGGGACATTCCGGGGATCGGCGCCTACTTCGAGGCGTTCAGCCTCGACGAAGCCGACTCGACGCTCAGCAGCGTTCGCCTGTCGCTGCTGCTCGCGTCGCTGATCACCGTCGGTTTGGGAGTCCTCGTCGGCACCTTCGCCGCTCGCCGTGCAGTTCGACCGCTGGCCACCGCTGCCCAGGCCGCGTCCGCGGTCGCCGGGGGTCGCCTCGACACGCGCATGGAGAGCACCGAAGACCCCGACCTGCGGGTGCTCACCGAGTCGTTCAACGGCATGGCCGAGGCACTGCAGCAGCGCCTCGAAAAAGATGCCCGGTTTGCCTCCGATGTGAGCCACGAGCTGCGCTCGCCGTTGATGACGTTGTCGGCCTCGATCGAGGTGATGGAAGCACGCCGCGACGACCTCCCTGAACGCTCCCAAGCGGCGCTCGACCTGTTGGCGAGCGACGTGACCCGTTTCCAGGGACTCGTCGAGGATCTGTTGGAGATCTCCAGGTTCGACGCCGGCGCGATCCGCCTCCACCTCGAAGAGTTGCTCGCTGCCGAGTTCGTTCGCCAGGCGGTCGCCGTCAGTTCGGTACCGGACACGCCGGTCACGGTGTCGGACCGCGCCGAGCGCGCCTTGATCCGTGGCGACCGGCGGCGCTTAGCCAGGGTGATCGCGAACCTGATCGACAACGCGCGAGCGTATGGCGGTGGCGAACCAGAGGTGTCGATCACCGTGGTCGAGCCCGAGACAGAACCGCTCGCCCACATCTTGATCGCTGTCGAAGATCACGGTCCCGGTGTCGCCGAGGACGAGCGCGATCTCGTGTTCGAGCGGTTCGCGCGCGGTGGCGGTGCCGGCCGCCGCACCGGCAGCGAAGGTGCTGGTCTCGGACTATCGCTCGTCGACGAGCACGTTCGCATGCACGGCGGCACTGTGTGGGTCGAGGACCGGCTCGACGGCGATGAGGGCGCGCGATTCGTGATCAAGCTGATGGCGATCGACCTCGACGACGAGATCGACCCCGCCGATGCCGGCGAGGTCGTACTGGCTCAGGAGACCCCGTGACGAACCGTGCGCACGAGCGACCGGCGCGCGGTCGCAGAGTTGTCGCCGCCCTCCGGGCAATGACGGCGACCGTGTTTCCACTGTTGGTCGCCGGCTGTGGCATTCCCACCGAAAACAGTCCTCGCGAGCTCCCAACCGCTCAGGCGGACGTCTTCGGGCGCGTCCAGAGCGGTGACGAAGCAGCCGGCTCGAATCGGATCTTTTTGCTCGCTCCCGCCGATGCCGACGAAGCGGAGCGACTGCGTTCGGTCTCGCGCGATGTCGAGGCAGAGCCCGGCGCCCTACTGCGCTCCCTGTTCGCCGGACCCAATACCGAGGAGAGCGACTCGGGGATCGACACCGCCCTCCCCGTAGATCTGGAGCTGCTGACCACACCGCGTTCGTTTGGGCAGGTGCTCACCGTCAACGTCAGCGACGCATTCGGCGAACTCACGCCAGACGCGCTGCGCTTTGCCGTCGCCCAGATCGTGACCACGGCGACCGACATCGATGGTGTCGGCGCGGTCACGATTCAGGTCGACGGACAGGATCGCGTGTGGCCGATCGGAAACCAGGAACTGGTGGACCGTCCGCTGACCCCATACGACTACCCCGGTTTCGTCGAGTCGACCCAGCCCGCGTTCCCCTCGCTGCCAAGCGATATCAACTAGCGACCGACGCCCAGTCCGCAGCGCAACAGCTATGCGGTCGCGACGGCGAGGTGCGCAGGAGCACCGAAGACCACCACGCGCACGCTCGGGAACCGAGCGGTCCTGGTCTGGGTGTCGATGTGTAGATCATGGAGACCAGCGAGAGCGAAGAAGTCGGACAGGACCTCGATGTCCCCGTGCACGAACGCTGCTCGTACCGCGTCGGCGGCGGCTTGCCCGACTCGTCGCTCGCGAGCCGCCTCGAGCTCGCTTCCCATGTCCGCAACGGTACTCCTCGCCACGAACCCGTCTGTCGAGCCGCTGCGGGACGCGCCCCTTGGACAACCACACTGACGGGCGCTGCGGTTGGGATGAGCGTGTGGACGCGCTAGGAATCTGCCCATGGCGTGGGACAGCAGCCGACCGGTGCCGTGGCAACGGCTGATGCGCGAGTGGGTGATCTACGCCCTGATCATGGTGGCGGTCTTCCTCGTGTTCTTCCGCGACGCCAATGTGATCGGAGCGATCGTCGGCGTGTTGATCAGCGGCCCGCTGTATCTCGCGCTCGGTACGGTGCTCGCCAAGTTCGGCTACCAACGCAAGACGTTCCGCGAAGCCCGCACCGAGCGTCAGGAGCAGCTCGCTGAGCGCGACGCTGCATCGACGAGCAGCGGATCGACCGCCCATTCCAGTGAGCGGCCGAAGCCGCCACCGACACGACGCACCCAGCAGGGCTCCAACCGGCCACGCTCATCGAGCAAACGCAAACGCTGAGCTAGCGTCGCCCGGCGTGAGCTCAAGCGCCGAACCAGTCGTCGTGGTGATCGATGCCGGCACCACCGGTGTCCGCAGCCGAATAATCGGCGCCGACGGAATCGGCGGTGTCGCCGCGTACCGCGAGTTCACCCAGCACTACCCACAGCCCGGGTGGGTCGAGCACGACGTGGATGAGATCTGGAACGCGGTGGTTGCCACCCTGGCCGATGTCGCCAGCGAGATCGACGATCGACCCATCGCTGCCATCGGGATCACCAACCAACGCGAGACCGCCGTTGCCTGGAGTCGATCGACCGGTGTTCCTCACGGCACCGCGATCGTGTGGCAGGACCGCCGCACGGCCGAGCGATGTGACCAGCTCCAGGCGGCCGGTCATTTGCCGCTCGTGCGCGAGCGCACCGGCCTCGTGCTCGATCCGTACTTCACAGGAACCAAGTACGAGTGGTTGCTGCGCGAGCGCAACGTCAAGGTCGACGACGATCTCGCCCTGGGGACCATCGACTCCTGGTTGATCTGGAAGCTCACCGGCGGTCGTGCGAACGCCGGCGCGGTCCACGCCACCGACGTCACCAATGCCAGCCGCACCATGTTGCTCGACATCAGATCGCTCCAGTGGGACGCCGATCTCTGCAACCTGCTGGGCGTCCCCATCGCTGCACTGCCCGACGTGCGGCCATCGAGCGGCAGGTTCGGGACGACAACCGGCGTCGACGGGTTTCCGGACGGCATTCCGATCAGCGGCGTCGCAGGCGATCAACAGGCAGCGCTGTTCGGGCAGGCATGCGTCGAACCCGGCATGGCTAAGAACACCTACGGCACCGGATCCTTCGTGCTGCTCAATGTCGGGGCCGACTGCCCGCCGCCGACCGAGGGCATGCTCACCACCATTGCCTGGACACTGTCGGACGGCACCACCGCGTACGCCCTCGAAGGAGCGATCTTCGTGACCGGCGCGGCGATCCAGTGGCTACGCGACGGACTCCAGATCATCGACGACGCGGCCGAGACCGGTCCCCTCGCCGAGTCGATCGACGACACCGGTGGCGTCTACGTCGTTCCGGCCTTCACCGGGCTCGGTTCGCCGTGGTGGGACCCGTACGCACGCGGGACGATCGTCGGGATCACCCGCGGCACCGGTTGCGCCGAGTTGGCCCGGGCCACTGTGGAATCGATGGTGTACCAAACCCGAGACGTCGTCGACGCCATGGTCGATGCCAGTGGAACCGCCATCACCGACCTGCGCGTCGATGGCGGCGCGTCGGTGATGGACCTGCTGTGCCAGCTGCAGGCCGACCAGCTGGGGGTCACGGTCAGGCGGCCGGTGGACAATGAGACGACGTCACTCGGCGCAGGTTTCCTTGCAGGGCTCGCCGAGGGCGTGTGGTCGTCGACCGCCGAGGTCGGCGCAACATGGTCCCTGCAAGCGGAGTTCTCCCCTGCCGCCGACCGTACCCCCGCCCACGCCGCCCACGCTCAGTGGCTCCGCGCCCTCGATCGCTCCCGCGGCTGGGCCCGCCCCTGACCGAAAAACCGGGGATTCCGTGCGTGTTTTGCACGTCTCCGCGAACAGAAAGCGTCAGCTGCCGGGTTCATCGGCGACGATGAAGCCGAACGCGCCCGACTCGAGGTCGGCAATCGTGATCGTGACGTTGTAGATCGCGCCGCCTGGATCGGTGACGGCGCAGACCAACGAACCGCTCTGGTCGACCACCCGTGCGGTGTCGCCACAATCGACCGCACCCTCCGTCACGGGGACTCCCTCCCCGACGAGCGATGCGACGATGTCGGCTTCGAGCGCCTCGACGGCGTCGACGTTCAACAGGTTCATCGTCTCGATGTCGAACTCGCTCTGACTCGTCGCCACACCCTGCCAGAGGATGATCTCACCGTCGGCTGACGTCGATGTGCAAGTGAACCCGTCGCCGTCATCAGCGTCGTCGGGCACGTCGCACTCGGTCGACAAATCGCCGAGTTGCAGTTCGCCGCTGAACTCCTCGTTGACGGCCTCGGCGACCGACTCGGAGTCGAGGGTGTCCGATCCGCCGACGTTGAACGAGCATCCAGCGAGCGCAACGCCGGCCGCGGCAAGCCCGGTCCGAACGTAACCCACGCCGACGTTCTACACCGTCGACGTCAACAGCGCGTTTGCCAAACGCGCCAGCAACGACACGCGCACCCGCTCGCGCTCGTGAATGGGATGCACCCCCCGGCCGGCGACCAGGGTCAGGCCAGACTCCTCCAACGGCGCCCACACCAGGTCATCGGGAGCGGTGTCGTCGACCCCATCGAGGTGTCCGCTCCCGGCGATGAACGCCGCCAACCACGGCCCGGCAGGCGCATCGCCCACTGCGTGCACGATCTCTTCGTCGCGGAGCAACACGACCCACTCCGCCTCAGCGATGCGCTGCACGCCGCGGCACAAGATTTCCGCACGGTCCTCGACCGGACACTCCGCGAGCGCAGCAGCGATGCCCAGCGCCGCCAGACTGGGATCGGCGCGGTCTTCGTCGACCGCACGGATGCTCTCGACGTCGACGCCGTCGACTGCCGAGACCTCGGCGGCGAGCAGATCGAGCACGCCGGCGTCAGGGAGACGAACCGACAACTCGTCGATCGCCCGACCAGCGCCGTGTTCGAGGATCTCGATCGCCAGCACGTCGCCGCGTACGGCGCCGATTCGGCTCGCCACCTGTCCGAGCGCGCCGGGCCGGTCGGGCATCCAGACGCGCACCACAACGGTGACCTGCTCGCTCACGAGCCGTGAAGCTATCGACGTCACATCAACGTGATGTCACACCCGTGTTACAACGACGTCGTCGCGATCAGCCGAGCTTCGGCAGACCGCGACGCAGGTTCCGTATCGCCTGTTGGATCCGCTTCTCGTTCTCGATCAGAGCGAACCGCACGAACCCTTCGCCACCAGGGCCGAAGCCCACGCCGGGGGACAGCGCTACGTCGGCATCGCGCACCACTGTCGAGCAGAATTCGACCGAATCCATCTCGGTATACGGCTCGGGGATGGGCGCCCAGACGAACATCGTCCCCTTCGGCTTGGGGATGTTCCAGCCGATACGCGCCAGACCGTCGATCAACGTGTCACGCCGCGATTGGTACGTGGCGCACACCTCCTTCGGGAAGTCCGGCGCCTCGTTGATGGTGACGGTCGCGGCGATCTGAACGGGCTGGAACATGCCGTAGTCGAGATAACTCTTCAGCTTCACCAACGCCTGCACAACCTCGGAATTGCCGACGAGGAACGCCGAGCGCCACCCGGCCATCGAGAAACTCTTGGTCATCGAATACAGCTCGACGGCACACTCTTTCGCGCCCTCGGCCTGCAAGATGCTCGGCGGTCGGTAACCGTCGAATCCGACGTCGGCGTACGCGAAGTCATTGACGACGATCATCTCGCGTTCACGGCAGAAGTCGACGACTCGCTGCATGAAGGCAAGGTCGACGCAGGCGCCGGTGGGATTGTGCGGGAACGACATCACGAGCACCCGTGGCTTGGGCCAGCCCACCTCATAGGCGGTCTCCAGGCTGGCCATGAAGTCATCGTTGAACTGCTCGCGCGCGTCGGGATCTGCGAGGAACCGCATCGGCACCTGGCGGAGGTCGGAGCCGGCGAAGAGTGGTCCGTAGATGTGAATCGGATAGCTCGGGCTGGGCACGATCGCGGCGTCGTCGTGGTCGAGCAGTACCCACATGAGGTGCGAGAAGCCCTCTTTGGAGCCAATCGTGTTGGTGATCTCCAGCTCGGGATCGAGGTCGACGTCCCAATGCTCCTTGTAGTAGCCGGCGATCGCCTCGCGCAGCTTCGGCAATCCCCGGCTCAGCGAGTAGCGATGGTTGCGCGGATTCTTGGCGGCCTCTGCCAGCTTCTCGACAGCGATGCGCGGCGACGGGATGTCGGGATTGCCGAATCCGAGGTCGACGACATCGGCCCCTGCCCGGCGTGCCTCGATCTTCAAGCCGTTGATGATGGAAAACACGTACGGGGGCAGGTTCTCGATGCGCCGGAATTCCATGCTTCGACGCTACCGGGTGAGGCGTGTGCGATGCTGGACGGATATGTCGAGACTCCCAGCCGACGACTGCGTATTCGTCGTGATCGAGATTCCCCGCGGCAGCCGGAACAAGTACGAGATCGACCACGAGGATGGTCGGGTGTACCTCGATCGCCGGCTCTTCACCGCCACTACCTACCCCGCCGACTACGGGTTCATCCCCGACACATTGGCCGGCGACGGCGACCCGCTCGATGCGCTGGTGCTGCTCGAGGACCCTGTCTATCCCGGAGTTGTGGTCGAGTGCCGGCCGGTGGGCGTGCTGTACATGCGCGATGAAGCTGGCGAGGACGCCAAGTTGATCTGCGTACCACCGAAGGAACCCCGCTTCGAGCACGTCCACGAGTTGGAGGACCTGCCGCACCAACTGTTGGAAGAAATCGAGCATTTCTTCAATGTGTACAAGGCGCTCGAGCCTGAAAAACACTCCTCGAGCGAGGGCCTCGGCGATCGAGCCGCCGCATGGCGCGAGATCGACGAGTCCAGGGCCAATTACGTCTCGGAGTAACCGACCGGGGTCTTGCAACCCAACGATCGCCCCGTTCTGTTCGCGGAGACGTGCGGATTTCGCACGAAATCCCCGGTATTTCGGTCAGCCGTGGGCGCGGTGGTGGCGTCGGTGGAAGGGATGCCAGGTGCCGGCGGCGCCGCGGATGAGCGCGACAGCAACAATCACACCGACTAGGCCGAGGGCAGCATCGACGACGTAGGCATGTTTGATGCCGTCGACCAACGTCGACGCGGCGAGGACGATCGCCGTGTTCAGCCCGATGCCGATCGAGCCGCCGGCCACGTTGCCCATGTAGATGACCCCGCCGCCGAGGCTGGTGTCGTTCGCGTCGACCGCCGTCAACGCAGCGGTCGTGATCGACGAGTAGAAGAGCCCCACACCGAACCCGACGACGACCAACCCGGGCACGATCGGTCCGTACCCCTCACCGATGGTCAACGCCAGGTACGACGCGCCGACCACGAGTACGCCCGCTCCCCCGATGACAGACCCCCGGGCTCCGATCCTGTTGTACAACGGACCGGCGATGAACGAGACGGAGGCGAAGGTGAGCATCAACGGCAATAAGCCGGCACCAGCACCAAGCGCCGACCACTCGAGTTCGTTCTGCAGGTACTGAGGCACGAACACGAGCACGCCGAAGTAGATCGCCGACACACACACGATCACGATCAACGCGCCCATGAACGGGCGATTCTCCATGATCCGTCTCGGCACGAGCGCCGAGGACCCGACCCTGCGTTCGATCACGACGAACGCGGGCAACAGCACGACACCGACGACCAGGCATGTCAGAACGAGGGGATCAGAGAACCCCTCGTCGGTGCCGACGTCGAGCCCGAAGAGGATCAGGATCACAGCAGCCGACAGACTGAGCATGCCTCGAACATCGACGCGCTCACGAACGCGCGCTTCGTCGTCGCGGACGAAGCGCCACGTTGCGAACACAGCGACGGCGGCGACCGGCACGTTGACGAAAAAGATCCAGCGCCAACTCAGCACGTCGGTCAGCGATCCGGCGATCAATGGTCCCATCGCGTTACCGAGACCAGCGACGCCGGTCACGATGCCGCCAGCGAGACCGGCACGTTGCTCGCCGAGGATCGCATAGGTCATGCCGAGCACTGCCGGCCACATCAGCGCACCCCCGATGCCCATCAGTGCGCGAGCGCCGATGAGCGTGCCGATGTCGGGGGCCAGGCCGCCGAGCAGCGAGAACCCTGCAAAGATCACCGCGCCAAGGATGAACATCCGCTTGCGCCCGAACATGTCGGCGAGCCGGCCACCGGTCACAATGAGCACGCCGAACACCACCGTGTACGCATTGATCACCCACTGGGCACGATTGAGCGTGGTGCCGAGGTCGTTCTCGATGTCGACGATGGCGACGCTTAGCGCAGTGAAATCGTTGGCGACGACGAAGATCCCCAGTGCCATTGCCACGAGCGCTAGGAGCGTCGCGCCATGCAGTTCGTCATCGGTTCCCACCCGGTCACTCACCGCAGCTGACCGTAGCCGCAGCGTCGAAAGAAGCTGTGAACTACGTGGCCGGGGTCTCCTCGAGCGGCAGCAACGACGCCCCGACTGCACCCGACAGCTCCCCCCACTGAGAGATGACGATCTCTGGCAACGTTCGCAGATGCGGCTGATAGAGCAGCT
This sequence comes from Actinomycetota bacterium, assembly GCA_039177505.1. GTDB lineage: Bacteria > Actinomycetota > Acidimicrobiia > Acidimicrobiales > Ilumatobacteraceae > JABSQH01. Next base: position 162,819 of record JBCDFR010000002.1, read on the forward strand.
CACGGAACCAACGCTCGATCGGTTCGAGATACACGTCGGCGCCCGCGGCCAGCCCACCACCGAGGACAAACATCTCGGGGTCGAGCGCGTTGGCCAGATTCGACAGACCGATGGCGACAAAGCGGGCAAACTCGTCGACCACCGCAAGCGCCTCGGCGTCGCCATCCCGGGCCGCTGCCTGCACGTGTTCGCCGCGGACCGCCTGCAGGTCACCGCCGGCCAGGCCGATCACTACGTGTAGTCGCCCGCCCATGGCCGCCTCGCGGGCGAGCATCGCCAAGCCGGAGCCAGAGGCGTAGCGCTCCCAGCAACCGCGCCGGCCGCAGGGGCAATGCGGACCGTCCGGGTCGATGACCATGTGCCCGAACTCCCCGGCGTACCCGTTGACCCCGCGCTGCAACTGGTCGCCGGCGACGACACCCCCACCGATGCCGGTGCCAAGCGTGACTAGCACGACGTCATGGCTCCCGGTCGCAGCGCCGATCTGCCACTCAGCGAGTGCGGCGCACGTACCGTCGTTGTCGACCCACACCGGCGCTCCAAGGCGTTCGGCGACGAGTTCGGCGATCCGCAGATCGGCGACACCGTCGAGATTTGGAGCCGCGCGGAGCACCCCATGCCGATTGACGAGACCGGGCACACCCATGCCGACCGACACCACCTCGGCGTCTCGGGACGGATCGAGGTCACCACACAGCGAGCGGGCCAGCGCGGCGAGCGTGTCGATCAACTCGTCGTTGCTGCCATCGCCACGAGGTGTCACCAACCGTTGTTCGACGATGACTTCGAGGGCGACATCGTTGTCGGGGTCGTCCGTCGGCGACATGGTGACGCCGAGCGACTTGGTGCCGCCGACGTCGATGCCCACGAGGCGCCGACCGGGTTCGAGTTGGCGACCGGTCACGTCAGATGGCGATGTCTTCGCCAGCGCCCTGCTCGGTCAGCCGGCCACGGCTCAGGGAGCCGCCGGCGCGGTCGACGCTGGCGAGTCGGAACCCTCGGCGCGTACCTTGAGTTCGCGCACCGTGTTGAGAATGCGTACCTCGGCGCGTCGCTTGACGAATCCGGGCAAGGGCACGACGAGGTCGATCGCCAGGTCGTAGCGGGCCGTCGTCGTGCCGTCGGCGCCGGGTTCGAAGGTGAGTTTGCCGTCGATCGAGCGCTGAATGTCGCCGCGCAGCATCTTCCATCCGAGTACGCGAGGCGCATCGGAGTAGTCGTACAACAACGTGTAGTGGGTGCTGCGCCCGAGGGCGGATGCCCGGAACGCGACCTCCAGCGGGCGCCCCTCGTCGTCGTGACGATGAATGGTGACATCTTTGATGTCACGCGCCCAGCTCGGGTACTGGGCGATGTCAACAGCGATCGCCCAGACACGCTCGGGCGAGGCGTCGATCGTAATGATCTCGGTCGCGGTCTCAGCCATGAGGCCCATTCTGGTCGATTGATGCCGATGATGGGGCACCACCGCCGGTGACGTCGTCGTCGTCGGGACCGCCGTCGTCTGCAGGATCGTTCGTCGGGTGGTCACGGATCGCCGACGCGGTCGGCAGCCCCGGCCGTTCGAGCGGCGGGAAGTCGCCGTGAAATGCCGCCCACAGGCCGTTCAACCCGAGACCGAACATCGGTACGAGAATACCCACCGCGAGCGATGAGCCTGGAGTGCCGTCGGGGCCGTTCGGCCGAGCCAGAGCGGTGCCGAGACCGACCCCAACCTGCACGATGAGCAATACGTTCATCGTGCGGCGGATGCGTGAAGGCGTCGGAGTACCGACGAGGAAGAACAGCTGCATCACCGAGAGTTGTTCGATGCGACTTCGCTGCGCAGCGTTGTAGAACGCCCACAAGAAGGTGAACACGCCGACGGCAAACAGGCTCATGGCGGTGATCGCGCCGACCCATTGGGCCACAGTGGAAAACACGGTCGCGGCGGTCAGTGCGGTCACGGTGAACGCCGCGGTGCCGATGGCATTGGCCATCACGATCACGTCGCCGCGGTGGCGAACAGCGGGGGTCCCCGTCATGGGTCCAGTGTGCCGTCGTCGACGCCGAGCGCGGCTCCCAACCGACGGGCCAATACGTCGTACGCGAAGTCGTCGACGGCGCGGCGGCGCGAACGACTCGCCATCGAGGCTCGTAACTCACCGTCGTCGAGCAGGGTGTTGAACGCATCGACCACCGCTTGGACGTTGTCCGGTTCGTCGATGACGAACCCGGTTTCGCCATCGAGCACGGCTTCGGCGGCGCCGCCGGAGTCGCCGGCGACTTGCGGCACGCCGCAGGCTGCAGCCTCGACGAACACGATGCCGAACCCTTCCTGTTCCAGACCGCCCCACCGGTTACGGCACAACATCGTGAACACGTCGGCGCAGGCATACAGCGGCGGCAGATCTGCGTTCGGAATCCTCCCGAGGAACCGCACAGGAGCGTTGAGCTCGTCGGCCAGTCGCCGCAGTCGAGCTTCGTCACGTCCCCCGCCGGCGATCGCCAACAGCAGGTCGGGGCGAGTGTGCCGCATGCGAGCGACGGCGCGGATCGCTGTGTCGAACCCCTTGCGCGGCACCAATCGCGAAACGCCAACGATCAACTCGGCATCGACAGGCAGCCCGAGGCGTTCGCGGGCGGCGGCGCGTGCCGCGTCGTCGAGCGGGTGAAAGGTCTCGGTGTCGACACCGCACGGCACCACCGTGATCGGCAACGTACGTCCAGCAGCGTGTTCGGCTTCGGCCGCCGGGTATCCGCCGGCGGCAATGATCGTCTTGGCGCCGCCGAGGGTGTACGCGAGCGCTTGGCGAGTGCCCGGGATCCGACCCGGCACAGTGACCTCGGCACCGTGCAGGACGAGGTCGTACGGCAACCGCAGTGAGGGACCGACGAGGCCGAGCGGCACCGCGGGGTCCAGCACGACGCGGTCGGCGCCGACGTCGTCGGCCAACTGATCGATGCGCCGCACCATCCAGGGATGCGGAAGAAGCCACGGTTCGGGGGTGCGCTCGATGCGGTACGGCTGGGCTGCGTCGAACTCGGCGGCACCCTCATACGGGCTGGTCAACACGGCGAACGATTCGGGCGGCAGCCGGCGCCACCACTCCCACAGCAGCGATTGGATCCCGCCGATCTTCGGCGGGAAGTCATTGGTGACCAGTAGGTGTCTCACGACGGCACCTCCGCCGCTCGCCGTGTATCGATTCGGCCGAGCGCCCAGCGGGCGTGCTCGGCGAGTACGTCGTCGGCGTCGGTTGCGTATCGCACCAGCAGGTCGTTGGCCCGTCGATCCTCGGGATCGGCACCGTTGCCCACAACGATCAGCGCGTTGCGTCGCAGCCACCGGACGTCACGCTCGGCGATGTACCACCACCCGCAGCGCTCTTCGATCCACTCGTCGGACGCCTCCAAGAGCTCGACTGCGGAGATCGCGGTGCGTTCGTCGCCGGTGAGCTCGACGGTGGTTCGCTCTCCGAGACGCACCGTGATCGGACAGACGTCTTGACATTCGTCGCAGCCGTAGATCCGGTCGCCGATGGCCGTACGTAGCTCCACCGGAATCGAACCGGGTCGTTGCAGTACCCAGGCCAAACAGAGATTGGCATCGATCACGCCCGGCGCGACGATCGCCGCCGTTGGACAGGCATCGATGCATCGCACGCACTCACCGCAGCCGTCGGGAGCAGGACGGACCGCCGGCGAGTAGTCGGCGCTCGTGATGATGCAGCCGAGCACGAAGAAGCTGCCGGCGCCGGGGAGCAGCAGGTTGGCATTCTTGCCGTACCAGCCGAGACCGGCGCGATGGGCCACCGCACGATCGACGATGGCGTTGTCGTCGGCAAAGGCGACGGCGCGGTGCCCGGCGCGGCGAATCGAGCGAGCGACGCTGCGCAATTCAGTGCGCAACGGGGCGTAGTGATCGACCCAGGCGTATCGTCCGATGCTGGCGTACGGGCCCGGTCCGCTGGGTGGTGGCGGCTCCTGGTCGGTGACATAAGAGCGCGCTGCGACGATGACAGAGCGGGCGCCGTCGACCGCGCGGCCAGGGTCGGTCGACCGCTCGGGGTTCCGGTAGGTGAACTGCATGTCGCCGTGCAGTCCGAGTTCACGGCGACGATGCAGCTCGGCGCGGGTATCGACGAGCACATCGGCCGGTGCCACCCCGACGTGGTGGATCTGGGCGGCGGCGAGAGTGGCGCGGATCGATTCGATCGTCGGCGGCGCAACAGACACCCACTCAGCGTACGGGCAGGTGAGCGGCGGGGTGGCGACGAGTGGCCGACTCGAACTCCTGGGGGTCGACCGTCTGGGGCTCGTCGTCGAGCATCCCGGCGTTGCGGAACAACTCGATCGCCCGCTCTCGGGCGGAGGTCGGGGCGGCGACGCGCAGAGCGATCGGACCATCGTCGTTGGCGATGACGTGGCCGACGACACAATCGGCGCACGCGGTGGTGCTGACCGCCGGGCAGTCCTCGCAGTCGATGGAGAATCCGTCGAGTTCACTCATGGCAGACACCCTCACAAATGGGTGTCACATCGCGATCGCCGTGTCGGATTCGAACGATCAGCGCACCGCGAGCAGCGCGTTTACAGGAACCGTGTTGGCACCCATCTGACGCACGTCGTCGAGG
>JBCDFR010000003.1:0-111191 GCA_039177505.1 Actinomycetota bacterium
CCGGCACCTCCTCGTCGAACGCCTCGGGAGCCTCGACCAACACGAGACGCAGATCGTCGAGTTGCTGCTGCGCAGCCGCCAGCTCGAGGTTCTCCAGATCTGGCAACGTGCGCAGTTCCGGTCCTTCGCTGATGACGAGGAGAAAGTCGTCGCCTTCTTCGAGGTCCACCCCGGCGGCGGGTTCGGTACGGATCACGTCGCCCGGCTCTGGTTGATCATCAGATCGCTCCGCCGTTGTCAGGACGGTCCAACCGTTGCCGGCGATGGCATTGAGCGCAACGTCTTCTTGCACGCCGACCAGGTCAGGGACCTCGAACGACTTGGTCCGCACGAGCTGCCATCCGGCGTACGAAAGCCCAGCAACACCCACGATGACGACGAGCACGATGAGCACGATCGGCAACACACGTCGCCGGCGCGGCTGAGCGTCGTAGATCTCACCGCTCGGGTCGCGTGCTTCGTCGAACGGACCAGTACTGGGCGGCGTCGGCGGTACCGCCGGCGCAACAAGCGTCGCCGGTCCTGCAGCGGGTGCGGCGGCGGGCTCCGTCGCCGCCGGCGGGCTCGACGTGTCCGACGCCGTGTCGGCAATGTCGGTCACGACGATCAACGGACCATCCGGCGGAGCCGAGGCAGCGACCGGGGCGTCGATCGTCGATGCTGCTGCGGCCGCGCCGGCCACAGAAGCCGCGGGCACGATCGGCTCCGTTGCTCGTTCGTCGGTCGGTTCCTCGGTGCCCGGAGCATCGGTCGGCTCCGGAGCCGTTTCATCAGCGATGTCCAAGCCTGAGTCATCGGCCGACTCATCGAGCGGCAACTCCTCCGCGCCATCAGATGGTTCAGTTGCTGCAGGCGCAACCGGCCGTGCCGGGTCACCCGTGGGATCGGTCGGCCGGCGCAGGTCGCCGGCGGCGAGCAGGCTCGTGGCGATGATCGGAATCGGCTCGGGACGAGGCAGTTTCTCGGCCGCACCGACCAGCGCCCGTCCGAACTCGCTGGCCGTGAAGCGATCCTCGGCCTCGGGTCGGGCGGCGCGCTCGAGCACCGACGCCAACGGTCCGAGGTCGGCTGACACCGGCATCAGCTTGCCGACCCGCGCAGCGAGCGTCGACACGGTTGAGTCGCCCATGAACGGCACCGTGCCCGTGACCGCCTCGATCAAACACAGCGACAGGGCGTACACGTCGGACTTGGCATCGACCGGCAGGTTCAGCGCCTGCTCGGGCGAGGCGTAGCGGGCGACGTGCGTCGGCATCGTGGCAGGTTCGGCCCACGCGGCTGCGCCGAGCAGTCGGGCGGTCCCGAAGTCGATGATCCGCAACCGGCGGTCGTCTCCGAACACGAGCTTCGAGGGCGTAATCTCACTGTGCACGATGCCGCGTTGATGGGCGGCGTCGAGGCCCCGACAGGCTTCCAGTCCGACGACGAGCGCCTGCGACGGATCGAGGAGACGTCCCCGATCGAAGAGATTGCGCATGCTGCCACCGGTGAGGTGTTCGACCACCCAGAAAAACGTCGGCTGGCCGTCGACGTCGACCTCGCCCCAGTCGAGCACCTTGGCGACGTTCGGGTGCGACAACGCAGTGGCCATCTCGATCTGTCGGCGGAAGGCCCGTGCGAAACCCTCGGTGGCGGCGAGCGCGGGACGCACCACCTTGACCGTGACCGGCTGGTTCGTATTGGTATCGACGGCGTCGACGACCATCGTGTTCGCACCCGTGGAAGCGACCTCCACCACTCGATACCGATCCGCGACCATCGTCACGGCAAGTGGTGCAGCCGGGCGCACGCCATCGGTGGCGCGGTCATCAGTGTGGGAGCTGGAGTCGTCTGCCACGAAGCAAAAACGCTATCGCTTGGCGAGCTCTCGACGGTGGCAGGGTGCGAGCGGGGGGCGATCACGGCATCCTGGAAGTGCAATGACGCTCGAGCAGGACGACGCCCTCCCGGTCGCTGGCAACAACGACAACGCAGTCGATCCCGCCCCAGACGACCGCACGACCAATCCCACCCCCCACAAGCGCCGCCGCATCGACTGGGGCCTCCTGATCGCCAGCGGCGTCATCGCGGCTGGCGCGGTGTTGATCGCGTTCGGGTTGCTGCGCGCAGTCACCGGCGACGAGGCCGCCGACCGTCCGGACGTGATCGAGGCGCTGTCGCCGGTGGAAGACTCCGTGCAGGTGCTGCAACAGGAACGAGTCGTCGTCGACTTCGAGTTCGGCTACGAGGCCGTCTTGTTCATCGACGGCATCGAGCTGCCGACCCAACTACTCGGGCAGGTCGAGGCCGAGCCCGGTCAGCAGATCGCGCTCCCGCCGACTGCGGTGTTCGATGCCGGCAACGCCGTCTTGAGCTTCCAGCCGGTCGAGGGCGCCCCGATCGAGGAGTTCACCCCGGGGCGGCACGAGGCGACGGTGGTCTACTGGAAGACCGAGGACGGGCCCGACACTGCCCGCAGCTACAGCTGGTCGTTCAACGTCGTCTGACGACGCTCGCTGCGAGCCGTCGTTCAGGCCGACCCATCGGGTAGTTCGCCGGTGGCCAACAGCTGTTCGAAGCCCGTCTCGTCGAGGATGGGAACCCCGAGCGACTCGGCTTTGGTCAATTTCGACGCACCTGGAGAGTCGCCGACGACGAGCGCCAGCGTCTTCTTGCTGACGCTTCCGGGACTCTTGCCACCACGAGCGGTGACTGCGTCGGCCGCCTCATCGCGCGAGTAGTTGGCGAGTGTCCCGGTAACCACCACAGCACGACCCTCGAGCGTTTGAGGGAGCGATGGTGCGACCTCAGCGGCCGCGGTGTCCGCATCGCCGAACGAGACGCCACCCGACCGCAACCGTTCGAGGTACTCACGATTGGCATCGAGCGCGAACCAAGCCGTCACCGTGTTGGCGATGACCTCGCCGACGCCGTCGACCGCAGCGAGTTCCTCCGGCGTCGCGGCCATCACGCGATCGAGCGTGTGGAATTCAGCGGTCAGCGCACGCGCTGCCGCGGGACCGAGATGGCGAACTCCGAGTGCGGTCAACAGCTTTGGCAACGGACGCCCTCTCGACTCATCGATCGAGGCCAACAGGTTCCCGGCGCTGGTGGCGCCGATGCGGTCGAGCGCAGTCAGCTCGTCGAGCTGCAGGGTGTACAGATCGGCTGGATCGCGGATCAGCCCGGCGGCGGTCAGCTTCTCGACCATCTGCTCGCCGAGGCCCTCGATATCCATCGCTCCGCGGCCGGCGAAGAAGGCGATCTTCTGGTCGCGTTGAGCAGGACAGTCAGGAGCAACACAGCGCGTGTCAGCTTCACCTTCGGGCCGCACGAGCGGATTTCCGCAGCTCGGGCAGTGCGTCGGAAACGACCAGGGAACGCTCTCGGCGGGACGCAAAGACGACACCGGGCCGACGACTTCGGGGATCACGTCACCGGCCTTGCGGACCACGACGGTGTCACCTGGCCGGACGTCTTTGAACTGCACCTGATCCTCGTTGTGCAAGGTGGCCATCGAGACGGTCGAGCCGCCTACGAAGACCGGTTCGAGCACGGCGAACGGCGTCGCCCGCCCGGTTCGTCCGACCGACACCTGGATGTCGCGAAGCAGCGTCGTCTGCTCCTCGGGGGGGAACTTGTAGGCAATTGCCCACCGCGGCGCCCGCGACGTCGATCCGAGCAACCGACGTTGTGCGATGTCATCGACTTTGACGACGACACCGTCGATCTCGTAGTCGAGATCGTGACGTCGTTCCTGCCAGCTGAGGCAGTGGTCGACCACGTCGTCGATCGACGAGAACGTATCGACATGCTCGTTGACCGGAAGGCCGAGCGCCCCGAGTGCCGCCAGCAGCTCGGTGTGCCGGGCGGTTGCGAACTCCCCCGCACCCGCAACGACCACCTCACCGAGCTGATAACTCCAAAACGACAGGTCACGGGTGGCAGTCACTGCGGCGTCCTTCTGGCGCAGGCTGCCGGCAGCCGAGTTCCGGGGGTTGACGAAGTGCGGCTCGCCCGCCGCCTCAGCGCGGGCGTTGAGCGCGTCGAAACTCGAGCGGGTCATGTAGACCTCGCCGCGCACCTCGAGTACCTCGGGGGGTGCATCGGTCGCGAGCCGTGTCGGAATGTCGGCGATCGTCGCCACATTGGCGGTGACGTCTTCACCGACGCGCCCGTCGCCGCGGGTGGCCGCCTGCACGAACCGGCCCTGCTCGAATCGCACGCTGATCGCCAGACCGTCGAACTTCAGCTCGCAGACGTAATCGACGACGGGCAGCGGTGGGTCGTCAGCCTCGGTCTCACCGGCATCGCCGGCATCGTCCCGCTCTGCAGCGGCATCGCCCGCTACCGCGACGAGTCCGCGGCTCACACGGTCGGCCCACGCACGCAACTCGTCGGCGTCCATCGCATTGTCGAGGCTCATCATCGGGATGGCGTGCTCGACCGGGGCGAACGTCGACGAAACGGGCCCGCCGACCGCCTGGGAGGGCGACGTCGCATCGGCGAGTTCCGGATGGTCCGCCTCGAGCGTGCGCAGCTCGCGCACGAGTGCGTCGTAGTCGGCGTCGCTGATTTCGGGAGCGTCGAGGGTGTGGTACCGCTTGTTGTGGTGTGCGATCGCCGCCCGTAGCTCGTCGAGCCGCTGCTGTGCGCCGGCCGTCACGCGCCGAGCGTGAGCCGCGTCGCCGCAGCTTGATCGCGGACGTGTCGAGAAACCTCGCCCGTCTGACGCGCCAGCGTGCGAGCCACCGACACCGTGTGCCCCGCCAATCCGCACTCGGTGCTGACGAGGCTGCGCTGTCGGAGTTCGACCGGGTCGCATCCCCGCTGGACCAGCGCACACCACAGATCGCTCAAACGGCGCCACCAGCGGTGTGCACGGTCAGCGACCGGCCCATCGGTAGGCACCACACCCCATGCGACCACCCCGCCCGACTCGATGAAACGCGCCAGGTACCCAGCGGCGTCGAGCAGCGCGTCGTCGACCGGCACCGAGATCACCCGCGGGCCGGTCGCCAGCACCGTGGCCACGTCGCACGGTCCGCAGCAGTGCACGCCGACCGCGGTCGATGGGGCCGGCGCAGCCATCGCCGCCGCCAGCACATCGACGGCGTGATCCGGAGGTACCGGGAAGTCATCGTTCATCAGTTCGACCAGCCATGGCTCGTCGAACAGCATCAGCTGCTCGCAATTGGGCAGCACATCGGCGATCGAGGCTTCAATCGATCGCACCCCGGCGTCCACCGCCTCGCCCGCAAGCGCGAACGCATCGGCGGGCGACAAGCCGGCCTCGACGAGGGCGCAACCGACGGTGATCGGTCCGGCGAATTGCCACTTGACCGGAGCGCCATCGAGGTTGACCTTGCTGCCGAGGTCGAGGAAGGCATCGAGGTCGGCGAAGGCGTCGGCATCGAGGGCGCTGGGAGAACCAAGCCGGTTACTCAGCGTGGGTTCACGTTCGATCACCAGCCCACGGTCGGTCGGCTCGACCCCATCGAGGAAGGTCGCTGCCTGCGCCAACATCCCGGCCGCCGCCGACCGCCTCGGCAATGTCGGCACCGTGGCGATCTCGAACTCACCGATGGAGAATGCCGACGCCGCTGCCGAATCGGTGTGCGGCAAGCTGCCGACTCCGATCGAGGCACCATTGGCGAAGGGCGTGCGAGCGTACGTCGACGAGGTCTCGCTGCTCTCGGCCATCTGCACACCTCCCGTTGCGCTGGTCGGTCGTCGTCTCGATAGGTCGGTCGCCCCAACGTCGCCCGCCGGGCGCATCACCCGTCCGCTGCATCGTTCCACGTCCGGTGGGCTCCGACCGAATCGCGTGCGAATTCGACAGACCGCGGCGCCGGGTTGGCAGCGACGATGTCGTGATCGGCCGTGGATCCCGGCACGCTGGTGCCGGTGAGGAGTGCAACGACAACTGTGGTCCTCTGGGTGGCCCGGATCGCATGGCTCGGTGTGGCCGTCAGCGGAGGGATCGCCATCGAAGGCGCAATCGACGACCGCAGCGCGGCGGTGCGCTGGGTGGCGACGATCGGTGGTTGGTCACTGTGGGCCGTCGTCGCTCTCGCGTTGGCGATCGCCTCCGTGCGGTCGCTGACCATCGCTCGCGTCCTGGTGCCCATGGCGATCGTCGCTACCGTGGGGGCGATCATTGGGGGAGCCGGAGCACTCGCCGCCGCCGCCCTCGGACTGCCAGCGTTGATCGCCACCTTTGCGGTGTACACCGCCGAGTTCGGTCGTGGCTTCGTGCAGGCGTCTGCATACGGCGACGAGGAGCGCTTCCCATTGCGCGCGCCGGCTGCTGGTGGCGCTGCGGCTGGCCTGGTGTGGCTGGTGTGGGCGCCGACGGCCGTCGCCGGCCCACTGCTGCTCGCGGCCGAGTCGTGGATCGCAGGGGCCATTCTGAGCGTTGTGGCGGCGGCCGGTGCGATGTACTTCGGTCCACGATGGCACCGATTGGCCCAACGCTGGTTGGTGCTGGTGCCGGCGGGCGTGGTGGTGCACGATCCGGTCGTACTGGCCGACACGGTGTCGCTGCGCACCGCTCAGATCGCGCGAATGCAGTTGGCCCCCGCCGACACCGGGGCTGCTGACCTCACCGGTCCGGCGAGCGGCTACGCCCTCGAGATCGGGCTCACCGAGTCGATCACTGCGGTGTACGCCTACACGCCCAGCGCACCCAACGGCACGGCCATCCATCTCACCGCGATGCTGGTCGCACCGAGCCGGCCGGGCGAAGCGCTCACGGCGGCCGATCGGCGCGGACTTCCTGTCCGCTGAGCGCCGCGCTCGCCCCTGGAATCGCTCCCGCGTCAGTGGGCCACGCGCCCGCCGCCGAGGACTCGGCAGTCGGCGTCGTCGTAGAACACAACGCTTTGTCCGGGCGCGATCCGGCGCTGCCGATCGAGCCAAACAATCTCGCCAGTGGTGCCGTCGACCGTCGACAGGTTGGCACGGTGCGTGGCCCCGTGGGCACTCGCCTGCACCAGCACGGCGTCATCGATCGGCTCATCGATCCAGGTCAGGTCGCGGACGCGTTCTGTCGAGCGCAGCAGGTCACCGTCGTCGCCGACGACGACCCGCGCCTCGGCAACGTCGGCGTCGAGTACGTAGCGCTTCGGCCCACCGCCGGCGAGTCCGAGGCCCTTGCGCTGGCCGACGGTGACCATCTCCACGGCAGGAACGGTCCCGATCTCGTCGCCTGCGGTATCGACAACCCGTCCCGGACGCATTTCGATGCGCTCGCCGAGAAATGCCGCTCGCCCACCGGTGCTCGTGATGAAACAGACGTCTTGACTGTCGGGCTTGGCCGCCGTGCGCAGGTCGAGTCCGGCGGCGATCGCACGTACCTCGGACTTCGCCATCGAACCGACGGGGAAGAGCGTGCGCGCCAGCTGAGCCTGGTCGAGCATGTGCACGACGTAACTCTGATCCTTGGCCGGATCGGCGCCGCGTTCAAGGGTGTATCGACCGTCGGCGCGGCGACCTACCTGGGCGTGATGACCGGTGGCGACCGCATCGAAGCCGAGTGCGTCGGCTCGCTCCGCGAGCCGGGCGAACTTCACCGTTCGGTTGCACTCGATGCATGGGTTCGGGGTCTGCCCCGCGACGTGCGAGTCGAGATACGGCGTGACGACACCACGGTCGAAGTCGTCTCCGAAGTTGAACACAAGATGATCGATGTCGAGCTGCTGAGCGACGCGGCGCGCGTCGTCGACGTCGCTCACCGAACAACATCCGGTGTCGCTCGCACCGCCCCACAACTTCATTGTGACGCCGACGACGTCGTGCCCGGCCTGTTGCAGCAGGTGTGCCGCCACCGACGAGTCGACCCCGCCGCTCATTGCGCACATCACCTTCATCCGGCCTGACCCACCCTGTCTGCAGCTGCCGTGCGCAGTCGTTCGACGGCCGGCACGATCGCCTCGATCGCCCGGTCGACGTCGCCAGCTGTGGTCGTGTGCCCGAGCGACAAGCGCAGCGACCCAAGAGCGACATCCCGATCGACCCCCATCGCCGCAAGCACGTGCGACGGGTCCATGGCACCGCTGGCACAGGCCGACGCCGCCGACGCACAGACGTCGGCCTGGTCGAGCAGAAACAACAGCGACTCCGATTCGACCCCGCCGATGCACACATGTGCTGAACCGGCGACCTTGCGGTCGCCGGGCACAGTCTCGAGCACGGCTGGCAGCTGCGCCTGCAGCCCCTTGACCAGCCGGGTGCTCAGCTCTCGAAGGCGCGAGCTCTCGCTGACGCGTTCGGCGTCGGTCTCCTCGAGCGCGACCGCCGTGGCGACGATGCCCGCGGTGTTGTGTGTACCGCTGCGCCGGTCACGTTCTTGGCCTCCGCCAACGATCATCGGAGCGATGCGCGGTCTCCCGATCTCGGCGAGGACCCCGACACCTTTGGGGCCGCCGAACTTGTGCGCACTGAGCGACAGCAAGTCGACGTGCGGGGTCACGGTGCGCAGATCGAGCCAACACGCCGCCTGCACCGCATCGCTGTGCAACAGCGCGTTCGGCGCATGTCGGCGGACCACACGGGCCACCGCTTCGATGTCGGTGACGGTACCGACCTCGTTGTTCACCGCCATCACGCTGACGATCGAGACGTCAGCGGTAGCGACGAGCGCATCGCTCAACGCGTCGAGATCGATCGCTCCAGCCGAGTCGACACCGACCACGATGCCGTTACGTTCCTCGACCGGGTGGAGGACGGCGTGGTGCTCAGCTGCCGAGCACACCGGCCGCCCGCCGAGGGCGCGCACCGCACCGAACACCGCCATGTTGTCGCTCTCGGTGCCGCAACCGGTGAACACCACCTCGTTGGGACGACACCCGACCACGTCGGCCACGCGGTCCCGCGATTCGTCGACCGCCTTGCGCGACTGTCGGGCGAAGCGATGAGCCCCCGAGGCATTGGCGTACTGCTCGGCGAAGAACGGCGTCATTGCTTCGATTGCCGTGGCGCGCATCGGCGTCGACGCCGCGTGGTCGAGATAGGTGAGCGCAGCGGATTCCGCCATGTGCTCAGGCTACGGCGCCTACCGTGCTCCCATGGACGGATACGGAGCGGAGTCGTATGGCGAGGCGTTCGCCGATGTCTATGACGACTGGTACCACGACGTGAGCGATGTCGCGGCGACCGTCGAGTTCCTCGCCGGGCTGGCACCGCAGCGTGGCCCGCTCCTCGAGCTGGGTGTCGGGACCGGGCGGCTGGCACTACCGCTCGACGCCGCCGGGTTCGACGTCACCGGCATCGATGCCAGCGCCGCGATGCTCGCCCGTTTGGAGGCAGCCGACGAGGCCGACGCGGTCACGGTCGTGCGTGGTGACATGGTCGACGATCTCCCCGAGGGCCCGTTCGATACTGCACTGATCGCGTTCAACACGCTGTTCAACATCGATACAGAAGATCGTCAACAGCAGCTGTTCAGCGAGGTCGCGCAACGGCTCTCGTCCACTGGTCATTTTGTCGTCGAAGCGTTCGTGCCCGACACCGAGCACTACGCCGGTGACCGCGTCGATCTGCGCTCGATGGAGCGCGACCGAGTTGTGTTGTCGGTGTCTCGCCACGACAACACCACCCAGCGCGCAGAGGGTCAGTTCATCGAGCTCGGCGACGGTGCACCCGTGAAGTTGCGACCGTGGTCGATTCGCTGGGCGACACCCGCACAACTCGACGAGATGGCCGACCGGGCAGGCTTGTGCCTCGATCGCCGGGTCGCCGACATGCGGGGTACATCGTTCGACGACGACGCCACCACCCACGTCTCGGTGTATCGCCCTACCTGACCGCGAAATCGCCCCATTTTGCCCCTTCTCTTCGCGGCAACGTGCGAGAAACGCACGGAATCCCCGGGATTTGGGAACGTGTCTCAGAACGAGTGATAGCCACCGTCGATCGTGATGACGTCGCCGGTGTGATAGCTCGACGCCGGACTGGCGAGATAGACGGCGAGCCCGCCGAAGTCGGTCGGCGTTCCCCACCGCCGCATGGGGACGCGCGGCAAAACCTTGTCGACGAACCGATCCCAGCTGAACGCAGGCGCAGTCATGTCGCTCTCGATCCAGCCGGGCAGCACCGAGTTGCAGCGAATCCCATGTCGGGCGTGTTGCACTGCGATCGCCTTCATCATCGAGTTCACGCCCGCCTTCGACGCGCCGTAGTGCTGTCCGGACTGTTGCCCGAAGTACGCCGACCCCGACGTGGTGAACACGACTGAACCACCGTGGTCGTCACCTTCGCCGTGACGGGCGACCATGTGACGAACCGCCTCACGGGCAGTGAAGAAGGCGCCGTCGAGGTTGACCCGCAACACCCGCCGCCACTCTTGCGATGTCATGTCGACAAAGCTCGACGCCTGGCCACCGACGCCTGCGTTGACGAACACCGAGTCGACTCGACCGAGTTCACCAACGGTGTCAGCCATGGCGGCGACGACCGCACTCTCGTCGCCGACATCACACACGATCGACAACAGCTCGACGTCGTACTTCCCGAGCGCGTCGATGGCCCGATCGTTCTTCTGGGCGTTGCTCCCCCATATCGCCACGTCGGCACCGTGGGACGCGAGGCCCTCGGCCATACCGAGACCGATTCCCCCGTTGCCCCCGGTCACGAGCGCCACCCGACCCGAGAGATCGAACGAGCGGGACGGATCATCGGACGCTGCAGGGTCGGTCATCACCCGATCGTACGACGGCCGGCGGTCACCCCTCACGCAACACAACGCACGGCGGTCGCCCGCCAGATAGCGTCGAGGGGCGCATGTATCTCGAGCACATCAGCGAACCGGCAGACCTCCGCGAGCTGTCGTACGAGCAGCTCGACGACCTCGCCGGTGAGATCCGTGACTTCATCGTGTCAGCGGTGGCCGACAACAGCGGCCACTTGGGCTCGAACCTCGGAGCCGTCGAGCTGACGCTGGCGCTCCACCGTGTGTTCGACTCGCCGCTCGACGCCGTGCTCTGGGACACCGGCCATCAGGCCTACGTGCACAAGATCGTCACTGGCCGGCAATCGCACTTCGAACAGCTGCGCCAAGCTGGCGGGCTGTCGGGGTATCCCAGCCGAGAAGAGTCGTCGCACGACTACATCGAGAACAGTCACGCCTCGACGGTGCTCTCGTATGCGTACGGGATGGCTGTCGCCCGCGACGCGGGCACCGATCCGCATCGGCGCATCGTGGCCGTGATCGGCGACGGGTCGATGACCGGAGGGATGGCCTACGAGGCGCTCAACAACATCGGCCATGGCGGGCGCAACGTGATCATGGTGCTCAACGACAACGGTCGGTCGTATGCGCCGACCGTCTCGAACCTCTCGGCCAACACGCAGGGCCAGGACCCGCGCGCCAATCACCCGAGCCTCCCTGACCGGATGACCGACCGTCTGTCGAATGCACTCACCGACGTTCGCCTCAACCCGGTCTATGTGCGGCGGCAACGACGGTTGGAAGAGTTTCTCCAGAATCTGCCCGTCGTCGGCCAACAGGCCGGATCGGCAATGGACGCCTTCAAGGCCGGGGTTCGTGAGTTTCTCCAGCCACCCTCGTTCTTCGAAGCACTCGGCGTCCGCTACGTGGGTCCGTTCAATGGTCACAACATCGAAGAACTCGAGCGCGCGCTCGACAACGCCATCGAACTCAGCGACGAAGGGCCCATCCTCGTCCATGTGCTCACCCAGAAGGGTCGGGGGTACACCCCTGCCGAGGACGACGACGAGAAACACCTCCACGATGCGCCCGTGTTCGACCCCGCGGTCGGGCCGCCGAAGGCTGTCGCCACCGGCTACACACAGGCCTTCGCCGAGTCGGTCGTCAAGGTGGCCGAAGCCGACCAGCGCATCGTGGCGATTACCGCCGCGATGCCTGGCCCGACCGGCCTGCTCCCATTCCAGGAGCGGTTTCCTGACCGCTTCTTCGACGTCGGGATCGCCGAACAACATGCCGTCACGGCAGCCGCTGGCATGGCGATGGGCGGGCTACGCCCAGTCGTCGCGATCTACTCGACGTTCCTCAATCGGGCCTGGGATCAAGTCGTCTACGACGTCGCACTACATCGCCTCCCGGTGATCTTCTGCCTCGACCGCGCCGGGGTCACCGGCCCCGATGGCGCGAGCCACCACGGCGTCTACGACATGGCACTGCTCGCCAAGGTGCCGGGGATGAGGGTGCTCGCGCCCTCGAGCGCACAAGAACTTGCACAGATGCTGCACGACGCGACCAGCCTCGTCAGCGAGGGACCGATCGCCATCCGCTATCCGCGTGGCGCAGCTCGCCAGGTCGACGAGCACCGGGTCGGCGAGGGCCTTCGCGCACGATGCGTGCGGACCGGGTCCGACGGCTGCATCATCGCCATCGGCAAGATGCTCGAGGTTGCCGAGAAAGCCGCCGATGCACTCGCCGCGGGTGGCTGTGACGTGACGGTGTGGGACGCCCGTAGCTGTGCACCGCTCGACTCGAAGATGATTGCCGACGCGGCGAGTCATCCCCACGTCGTCACCATCGAAGATGGCATCCGTGCCGGCGGGATCGGGATGACGATCACCGACGAAGTGTGCGCACTCGATCCGAGCACCCCGGTCACGGTGCTCGGCCTGCCGACGCAGTTCATCGCTCACGACCCGAAACCGGCCAACATTCATGCCCGTGCCGGACTCGACGTCGACGGCGTCGTCGCTGCGATGCGTTCTCGTTGACGGCAGCACGTCCCGTGGTCGGCGACACGCTGCGCACTGACCGAGTGCTGCTTCGGCCACCGCGCATCAGCGACCTCGACGCGCTGGTGGCGCGCCGCAACGAGCCCGAGATCGCCGTACTCCAATCGTGGGCCCTCCCCTATCTCCGCGCCGACGGCGAGGCGTTGCTGCGCGCCGCGGTCGAGATGGGCGGCCCACAGGTCGACCGTTGGTGGATGTTGACGATCACCGACCCGACCGACTCCGTGATCTATGGCGACCTCGCACTGCGCTTGAAGTGGGAAGGCCGGACCGCCGAGATCGGATTCACATTGGCGCGGAAAAACTGGCGCCAGGGATACGCGAGCGAGTCGGCGGCCGCACTGATCGAGCACCTCTTCGTCGAACGCGACGTGCATCGCGTGGAGGCCTTGCTGCACCCCGACAATCGTGCGTCTGCACACGTTCTCGAGCGGTGCGGGTTGCTGTACGAGGGACGCACACGTGATTCGTACTGGGTCGCCGGACAGCCGAGCGACGACCTGCTGTACGGGATGCTGCGAGACGACTGGCAAGCATGGCTCGATCGGCCGCGCACCCGACCCGACAAAATCGAGCTGATCGAGGTCACCCCCAACAATGCCCACGCCGTCGAGCGACTGCGTACGCACCACAGCCAGCGTGCGTTCGTCTCGTCGGTCACCGAATCGCTCGCCGATGCGTTCATCCCCGAGGTCGTCGATGGCGCACAGGTGGTGCCCTGGTATCGGGCCATCACAGCCGACGGTGACCTCGTCGGGTTCGTGATGATGGCCGAACCGACCGAACACCACGTGCATCCCTATCTCTGGCGGTTGTTGATCGACCGCCGCCATCAACGACGCGGGATCGGCACTCGTGTACTCGACCTGGTCGTCGCACAGTGTCGCGACTGGGGAGCGAACGCACTCGACACGTCGTGGAACGACGGCCGGGGGTCGCCCGAGCCGGTATATCTGCGCTACGGCTTTGTGCCGACCGGGCGCATCGTCGACGGCGAGATCGAGGGACGGCTCGAGCTGGCGTAGCCTCCGGGCGTGCCAGATTCGAACCCCCCGACGCTCGACCGATACGCCGAGTACACCCACCTCCTGATCGAGCGACCAAGCGATGGGGTCCTCCAGATCACGCTCAACGATCCTGAGCGATTGAACGCAACGGGCAAGCAAATGCACGCCCAGCTCGCAAAGGTGTTCCGCACCGTCGACGAGGACCCGCTGACCCGCGCGGTGGTCGTCACCGGTGCCGGCCGGGCATTCTCGGCCGGCGGAAATCTCGACTGGGTCGAACAGCAGATCGGCGACTACGACCAGACGGTTGCCGTCATGCGCGAGGCCAGCGAACTCGTGCGCTCGATGATCGACTGCGATACGCCGATCATTTCCGCGATCAACGGCACCGCCGTCGGCGCGGGGCTGGCGGTGGCGCTGCTCGCCGACATCAGCGTGATCAACGAGTCTGCGCGCCTCACCGACGGCCATATCCGTCTCGGCGTCGCCGCTGGCGACCACGCGGCCGTGATCTGGCCGTTGCTATGCGGAATGGCCAAGGCGAAGTACTACCTGATGACCGCTGAGTTCATCGACGGCACCGAGGCCGAGCGGATCGGCCTCGTCACGATGGCCCTCCCCACCGACGAGGTGTTGCCGAAGTCGCTCGCCATCGCCGAATCGCTCGCTGCGGGACCGACGACCGCCATCCAGTTCACCAAGCGTGCGCTCAACCATTGGTTGCGCGATGCACTACCGGCGTTCGAGACCTCGCTGGCCTACGAGATGCTCAACTTCCTCGGACCCGATGTGGTCGAGGGCCACACCGCGCTGCGCGAAAAGCGCGCGCCGGACTTCCAGCGGGCGACGGACTCGTGACCACGACCGACCTGGCGCGGCTCGACCGCGACCTGGCGTTGGCCCTGGCGATCGCAGACGAAGTAGACGCCTTCACCCTGCCTCGTTTCGCAGCGAGGGATTTCAGCGTCGATTGGAAGCAGAACCGGACAGAGGTCACCGAGATCGATCGCGACGCCGAGTCGATGATCGCCAGCTCGATCCGCAACGAGCGAACGGATCATGCGGTTTTCGGAGAGGAGCACGGCCTCGACGGTGACCCGGACTCGCCGTGGAGGTGGGTACTCGATCCGATCGACGGCACGTCGGGCTACGTCCGGGGCATTCCGATCTGGGCGACGCTGATCGCACTGACCCACGTGGATCATGGTGCGGTACTCGGTGTGGTGTCGGCGCCGGCACTGGGCCGGCGCTGGTTCGGGGGACACGGCCTCGGTGCGCAGCTGACCGCATTGGGGACGACGCGCGAGATCTCCGTTTCCTCAGTGGGTGCGTTAACCGACGCTCAGGTGAGCGTCACGCACAACTCCGGGTGGGATCGCCTCGGTCGCAGCGACGCACTCGTCGAGTTCCAGAACCGTGCCCGCAGAAGCCGCGGGATCGGCGACTTCTGGCAGCACATGATGGTGGCCGACGGCACGATCGACGTGGCCATCGACGCCGTCGGCGTCGCGGCCTACGACATCGCGGCGCTGCTCCCGATCGTGGAGGCTGCCGGCGGGCGTCTGACGGATCGCCATGGAGTCGCCACGCACGAGCACGACACCGCGGTGACCTCGAACGGGCTACTTCACGAAGAGGCGCTCGCCGCGGTTGCTCCGGAGGGTCTCGTTAGCCGTTGCGAGTGACGGCGCGCCGGAGCCGTCGCTGACGGGCGTGCACGCCTGCAGGACGCTCCTGCTGGGCCACGGCGTCGAGCACTCGCTGCACCTCGTCACCGAGGCGCTTCGCCGATACTCGACCCCGACGGACGACAACGATGCCTCCGAGAGCGACCGGGGCCGCGACGAGCGCCATCGGCGCGGCGACCACGGCACCTGCCGCCGCCAGACCCATGCCAGCAGCGCCGACGCCGACCATTGCCGCACCACCGCCCAGATACGTCGCCCGTTCGTCGGCGCGGTCGACCGTCATTCGCACGAGCGTCGCGTCGTCGCCAGCGGTTGCCGCCTGCACCGTTACGGAACGCCGACCGCCCAGTCGTGCCTCGCCGCGCAGCCCGCGCACGCGGCGCCATACGCTGGTGGCGAGGTCGCGTCGTCGTACCCAGCGCACCTCGACGACCCCAGGCGATCGGCCGCGCCACTCGCGGCGCAAATGATGTCCCGCGCTGAGCCAGTCGTCGAGGAGCTCGATCGTGGCGTCCCCGTCTGCGGCGACCGTGCGTTCGCCGCTGACTGCGCGAGGGCCGGCGACACGATCGGTGACACGGCCAGTTGGCGGCGGACCGAGCCGTTCGATGGCGATCGACTGGCGAGTCAGCGCTGGGGCGATCCCGACTTCGGCTGCGGCGGCGACGAGCGTGTCGGCGTCGAGACGGTCATCGTCAAACGGCTCGGCACCGTCACGGGTGATGGTGCCGTCGAGTTGTGCGGCGCGCTGCACAACCCGCTCCACACCGGCGCGATCGAACTCCCCGGCCACACCGTCCAGGATACGCATGGCGGCGAATCGCGCGATACGTCGAACCCGTCCGGCCAGTAGCGTGGTTCCCCGTGTCCAGAGAGTCCGAGGACCTGACCACGACTGCCGACACCGTTGCTGTGCGCTCCGGCCGGCGCGCCAGCGGCACGTCGCTGGCGCCGGCGCTGTGGGCGTCGAGCACGTGGCAGTCTGTCGACCTCGACGATGCTCACCGTCGTGCGACGTCGACACGCCACGCGGCGTTCTACAGCCGGTACTCCAATCCCACGGTGCGCTCGTTCGAAGAAGCGGTCGCCGAACTCGAAGGTGCCGACGACGCGCTCGCCGCTGCGTCGGGCATGGGAGCCATCTCGTCGGCGGTCTTCGCCTTGTGTTCGGCGGGGAGCCACATCGTTGCCCAACGCCAGCTCTATGCCGGGACACTGGCGTTCCTTCAAGGCCCCTGTCGGCGTCTCGGTATCGATGTGACCTTCGTCGACGTCGCCGAACCAGGAGCGTTCGCCGCTGCGATCCAACCAGGTCGAACGATGCTGGTCATCGCCGAGTCGCCCTCGAACCCGCGGCTCGAACTTGCCGACCTCGATGAACTCGGATCGATCCGGGGGCCGTTCACGATGGTCGACTCGACCTTCGCCACGCCGCTCGGCCAGCAACCGCTGCGCCACGGCATCGATCTCGTGGTGCACTCAGCGACCAAGGGGATCGCCGGACACAACGACGCGACGCTCGGCGTGATCGCCGGTGAAGGCGATCTGCTCGATGAGATCTGGGCTTACGCCGTGCTCCATGGAGCAACACCGTCGCCGTTCGACGCGCTGAACGCGTTGCGCGGGCTGCGAACGCTGGGCATCCGTACCCGCCATCAAGCCGACGCCGCGCGATCGCTGGCGGTGGCCCTTGGCGATCACCCGGCGGTCCGAACGGTGTGTTACCCGGGACTCAGCGACCACCCACAGCACGGATTGGCGGTGAAGCAGATGGCGAGCTTCGGCACGATGTTGGCCTTCGAACTCGACGACCGCGACGCCGCGTCGGCGTTCTTCGATCGGCTTCAGGTGGCGCGTGTCGCCACGTCGCTCGGCGGGCCGGAGACGCTCGTGTGCCACCCGGCGACGTCAACGCACGCCGGACTGACACCGGACGAGCAGCGGTGCACCGGCGTGACCGAGGGACTCGTGCGGGTCTCGCTCGGCCTGGAGGACCCCGACGACGTCGTCACCGACATCGAACGGGCGCTCGAACCCTGAGAGACTGGCGACATGCCACGCGTCGCCGTCACCAAGAACACCGAACACTCCCGCTACGAACTCCACCGCGACGGTGAGTTGTGCTCGTTCGGCGACTACCGCGAACGCGACGGCGTCGTCGCGGTGACACACATCGAAACGCTGCCCGACCGTCGCGGGCAAGGCAATGCCGAATTGTTGATGGACGGGATCGTCGACGACCTCCGCGCATGGGGCGTGAAGATCCGACCGAGCTGCCCGTTTGCCGCGAGCTACATGTCCGAACACACCGAACACCACGACTTGGTCGCGGGCTGACGATGTGCCGCAATATCACGGCGCTGCGGGGGCTCGAACCGTCCGCATCCGACGACGAGATCGCCGCTGCGGCCTTGCAGTACGTCCGCAAGGTCGGCGCACTGCAACAGGTGTCGGCGACGACGCAGGCCGCAGTCGACGAGGCGGTCGCCGAGATCGCAGCGACGACGTCGAAGCTGCTCGCTCAGTTGCCGGCACGGCGGGTGCCGCCGCGGACCGAACCCCCGACGCGCCGTTTGGCGCGCCGCTCCGATCAGCCGGCGACGGCCGATCGTTGACTCAGGAGTAGTACGGGTTCTCGCCGGTCGAGTGATCGGTGAGGTCACGCACGCGCTCGACGGCCTCGATGGCGTCGACGAGCATCGTCTGCACGCCCTCGAGCATTGTCATCTTGCTCATCGAGCAGCCGTGACAGCCGCCGCCCATGGTGAGGTACGCGGTGCCCTCACCGTCGTGGCCGACGTAGGTGACGAAACCACCGTGTGATGCGAGCGCCGGGTTGACATCGCCTGCGATCATCGCCTCGATGGTCGCTGACAACTCGTCGTCGACGGTCAGCCCATCGACCGTCGGCGCCGTCGGACGGTTCGGATTGCGGATGACAAGACCTTGGGTGGTCGTGTAGTCGAGTGTGGCCCCGGTGAGCAGCTCGACGTCGTCGCCGGGGATGATCACTTTGAGCCCATCGTGGGTGCGCACCTCGTCGGTGAACGCCGCGGTGAGGAACTCGTCGAAGGCCAAGTCGTAGCGGAACTCTTCGCCAGGCTGGCTAGCGATCGCCAACCGCAGGCCGAGTTTGTCGGCATCGGGTTCGTCGTCGCGCAGCTCTCGAAGATGGTCGAGCGCGTCGGGCGTGACCGTGATGATCGGCTCGCTGACGGACGTGTCCGGCTGATCCGAGGCCATCGCTTCGAGGGGGCTCATAGGTCGAGGTTACCCCTGCGACTTGCGAAACACGATTCGTGACTCCACCACCGGGGGCGGACGGTCGAAGCAACGCATCCGACGCGCGTCGGGGCGTCGTGGCAGGATGCGGCCATGCGGATCCTCGTGACCAACGACGACGGAATCGACTCGCTCGGGCTGCACGAGTTGGCCAGGGCGATGACCGAGCTCGCGGGCGACCACGAGATCGTCGTCGCCGCACCGGACCGCGAGTACTCGGGCGCGGCCGCATCGGTCGGTGCCCTCCACCTGATCCAACCAGAAGTACACGTCAGCACGATCGACGGTCTCGACGTCGACGCCGTATGGTCGGTGACCGGACCGCCCGCGCTGTGTGTGTTCTTCGCCCGCCTCGGTGCGTTCGGCGATCCGTTCGACCTGGTCGTGTCGGGGATCAATCCGGGAGCCAACGTCGGGCGTGCGGTGTACCACTCGGGAACGGTGGGTGCCGCGCTGACCGCACGCAATGGTGCAGTCACCGGGATCGCGGTCAGTCAGGCAGTCACCGGGTTCGGCGTCGAGGGCCAGGGCTGGGACGACGCGCTCGCCCAGCAGCGCTGGCGCAGCGCCGCCGTGGTCGGACGAGAGGTCGCGCAGAGCGTGGTCGACCAGCCGCCGGCCGAACCTCTTGTGGTGAACGTCAACGTCCCCAACCTCGACCTCGCCGACATCAAGGGCTGGCGACACGCCACCGTCGGGATGCAACCCCCGCGGTCGATGGCCAAGGCCACGATGCGGCCGGTCGCTGGCAAACAGGGCGCGTTCACCGTCGACATGGGGTGGGGCGACGAACGCGAGCTGGGCCCCGACACCGACGGAGGGACGGTCGAGCGCGACCACGTCGCCGTGACCTACCTGTCGCGTTTCGATCACGTGCCAGAAGATGAGCACGCCGCGACCAGCAAGGGACTCGACGCCCTGTTGCACTGAGCTGACGGGTACCTTCGGGGCGTGCGCGCCGCCGACGTTGTTGTCAGCTATCTCAACTCGTTCGCCATCGGAGATCCAGACACGATCGCCGGCCATGTGAGCGATGGCTTCCGCAACGAGCACACGAGCGAACTGGGGTCTTCCTGTGTTGGTCGAACCGAGTACCGGCGTCGCCTCCCCCACTTTCTCGAGTCGTTTGCCGATCGGGTCTATGAGATCGACGACGTGATCGAGCAGGTGCGTGAGTCGGTGATCGAGATCGCAGTGCGTTACCGGTTTCGGGCGACGTACGAGGGCATGCGCATCGACATCCCGGGTGTGATGTGGTTCAGCGTGCGCGATGCACAGATCACCAAACGCGTCGATGTGTGGGACTCGCTGACGTTCCTGCGTCAGACCGGCCAGGCGTCCGACTGACTATCACCGCGGCCGTCACGGCGACCAGAGTTCGGTCTCGGGATGGAACTGGCTCCACGCGAACCAGAACGCTTCATGGGCGGGCAACTCGTCGCCAGTGCCAGTATCGACCGCGACGAGACCGTCGCCCGAGGATTCGAGCCGGACACCTGCGAACTCGACGTCACCGCCCGTTGCAACGATGTCGGTGGCCAGCTCCGATGGGAACGCCACCGGCGTGCCGTCGGCCGTGATGACGCCGACGACGAACTCCTGCACGTCGAGACGGTCGTCGAAGTCGCCAATCGGGAAGATCGGACCGTCGTCGTCTCGCCCGCCGAGCGGGTCGAGGTCGTAGCTGCGCCCGATGCCGCCGTCCTCGGCGATGATCACCGTGTCGGGATGGGTGGCTTTCCACTCGCCCCACGTCGATCGCACGACCGTGGTCTCTTCGAGCGCGATTCCCTCGTCCTGGAGCGGACCGGACACAGCGTCGCCGGTGAAGGTGTCGAAGACCGAGCTGGTGCGCAGGTCGTACATCACCTTGTTCGAGCGTGACAGCAACCCGGAGGTGCGCAGCACGGGTTGCTCGGAAACGCCGGTGTTGTCGGTGAAGTAGGCCTGCGCGGAACCGCAGAGGGTGCAGTAGGGAATGCCCAGTCGGCGCTCGCCAAGGGTCAGGTTGAACATCTCGTGGATCTCGGCGATGTTCAGCGGGATCGCCAACGCCTCGTCGCCGACGACGATGCCGAACACGGTGGCGTCGTCGGGGTACCAGTCGCCGCCGGCGGCGTCGGTGGTGACCGGGTCGTCGAGGGCAGGGATACACCCCTGCGGACACGCATTGGGGTCGCCGAGCTCGCGGTCGTCGATGAACACGCCGCCCCAACTGAGGTACCGCCAGTCAATGGCTGCATCGGCGTCGTCGAAGAACACGTCCCACGCGGGCTCGATGAGCGTGAACAACTCGCCCTTGTCGTCTTGATATCCGGGATAGTCGGGGGTGTCCCAGGCGATCAGATGATTGGTCACGCTGAGCCACGGCGTCTGCTCAGCGTCGGGATCGTTGGCGATCGACACGCCGGTGAGTGATTCGAATGTGTCGACGAGACGATCGGCGTCAGCCGGGCCGGCAAAGCGCAACAGGTCGGCGGCGTACCAGGCATGGCGCACGTCGCCGGTCGCTGCCAGCTCTTCGATGGCGACGGGGTTGAAACCGCCGCTGCGGATGCCGTCGTTGATCTCAGCGATCGCGGCGGCCGCCTCGAGATTCTCGACCTGCGCATCAGGGCTGCCCGGCGCATCGGGATAGTCGAACGGCGCGAACGGGCGGGGCGTGCCGTCGTCGTCCTGCGCTGCGTCGGCGTTGCTACCGCTGGCGGCGTCGTCACCGTCGTCGGCACCACAGGCTGCGAACACGAGCACTGCGCCAAGACCGAGCGCAGCGACGCGCCAGCGCACACGTGAGGGGGTCATGCATGCGAGGTTATGGAGACCCGCTGGGGCGCCCGCCGCGACAACGGGGAACATGCTCGAAATCCGCGCTCCGGTGAACGGATTCACAATGTCATCGGGCACCCTTGAGTCATGACCGATCAGGCGAGTTCTGAAAAGCGGATTCCCACCGACGACGAGCTGCGCGAGCGGCTGACGCCGATGCAGTACGAGGTCACCCAACGCGCCGGCACCGAACGCGCCTTCAGTGGGATCTACCACGACTTCAAAGACGACGGCATGTACCACTGCGTGGTCTGCGACGAGCCGCTGTTCTCCTCCGACACGAAGTACGACTCGGGTTCGGGGTGGCCGAGTTTCTACGAGGCGATCGACGACGACAAGGTCGTGCTGAAAGAGGACCGCTCGCACGGCATGGTACGCATCGAAGTGATCTGCGCCACCTGCGGCGCCCACCTCGGCCACGTGTTCCCCGACGGCCCACACCCGACAGGCGACCGATACTGCATGAACTCGGCGTCGCTCCAGCATCGGCCCGCTGGCAACGACACCGACCACCACGATTCGTAGACTTCGCCGCCGTGGTTGCAGCGGTGGTCGACTGGGGAACCGACGAACGCCACCTCGGGGCTGCAGTCAGCGCACTCGTCGGCGCCAAGAACGGTGCGTACCCGGCGGTCAACAGTTTGCTCGTGCGCGGTGCGGGCGAGACGGTGGTCATCGATCCCGGGGTGACGGTGGTGGAACGCGGCGGCGCTCCGGCGCCAATCGACGCCGTGATCAACAGCCACAGCCACGAGGATCACCTGGCGGGCAACGGTCTGTTCGACCAAGCCCGCGTACATATCCACCACGACGACCTGCGCGGAGCGCAGAGCCTCGACGGACTGATGGAGGTATACGGACTTCCCGAGGACGCCCGTCGCACGTTCGAGACGAAGATCGTCGAGGAGTTCTACTATTCACCGCGACCCGACGCCGAAGGCTTCACCGACGGGCACCTGTTCGACCTCGGCGGCGTCACTGTGGAAGCGGTCCATCTTCCCGGTCACACGCGCGGGCACAGCGGCTTCCGGGTCGACGGCGTGTTCTACCTGTCCGACATCGACCTCACCGGGTT
This sequence comes from Actinomycetota bacterium, assembly GCA_039177505.1. Taxonomy (GTDB): domain Bacteria; phylum Actinomycetota; class Acidimicrobiia; order Acidimicrobiales; family Ilumatobacteraceae; genus JABSQH01. The sequence continues at coordinate 22,593 of JBCDFR010000003.1, forward strand.
CGGCCCGTACTACGGCGACGCCTGGAGCGATCTCGACGACTTCGTCGAGAGTCTTGCCGTGGTGCGCGGCGAAGACGCCAGGCACTACGTGACCTCGCACCACAAGGGCATCATCGATGACCGAGCGACCTTCATCGACATGGTCGATTCGTTCAGGGCGGTGATCGATCGCCGAGACACCGAGATGCGCCTGTTTCTCGCCGAACCGCGGACGATCACCGAGATGGCAGACCGACGGTTCATCTACCGACCCCACGTCGAGCTGCCTTTCGCCGAATCAGTCGAGCGGCGCAGCGCGGAGCTGCACGTCGAACGGATGGTCCGCCGTGGCGAGGCGACCGAGGTCGAACCGGGACGGTTCCAGGCGACCTGAACCAAGCCATCCGTTCACGAAGCGCTAAACCGGGGAACATGACGCGCCCTGCGGTACAGACATTCGCCACGATCGAGGTCGCGCTCGACGACCGGGTGGGTCGGCTCACCCTGCACCAACCCGATCGACTCAACCCGCTGGGCAACGACACCATGACCGAGCTGATCGCGGCTGCGCAGTGGTTCGACACGACCAGCGCAAGCGTTGTCGTGGTGAGTGGCGCGGGTCGCGCCTTTTCGGCCGGCTTCGATCTCGGTCAGTTCACAGGTGGTGAGCCGGTGATCGATGTGGATCTGCGAACCGCCGACGAACTCGGCTGGCGAATGGCCGAAGCGGTCGAGCGGATGCGTGCGGTCACCGTGGCTGCGATCAGCGGCCCGTGTATCGGCGGTGGTGTCGTGCTGGCGTCGGCGTGCGATCTGCGAATCGCTGCGGAGGACGCCGTGTTTGCCGTCCCAGAGGTCGACCTGGGTATACCACTCACGTGGGGTGGCATCCCACGGCTGGTGCGCGACATCGGGCCGACGATGACTCGCGAGTTGGTGTTGACGTGTCGCCGCTTCGAGCCGGCCGAGGCGCTGCGCATCGGGTTCCTCAATCGGGTCGTCGAACCGGATTCGCTCGACTCGGTCGTCGAGGAGCTGGTGTCGTCGCTGGCGCTGAAGGCACCGTCGGTCGTTGCCGCTACCAAGCGCCAGGTGCACGACACGATGGAGCGAATGGCGCCCACGAGCGACGCCTGGGCGGGCGCCGACCTCCTCACCGCCGCCCGTCGCGACCCCGAGGCGCTAGCGGCGGCACAGGCGTACCTCGAGCGACGAAACACGCGCTAGCGCCCGCCCAAACACATCCGGCGCCCGCTCCGAAGGCCAACGCCGCCCACCCCGTCGGGTTGTGCTTCGTACTTAGTGTCGACCCTTTCCCACATCCCCTTCACACATCGAGGTTCGTCATGGCAACTACACACGGCACCACCACTGCCGATAGCGCTGCTGCCGGCACCACCCCCGCCGACGTGGTCGCGCCAGACACAATGCGGGCCGCGGTGCGCTACCGCTACGGCGGACCCGACGTCGTGACCAGCGAAACCGTCCCGACGCCGATGCCGGGCCCCGGCGAGATCCTTATCAAGGTGCACGCTGCCGGACTCGACCGCGGCACGTGGCACATGCTCACCGGGTTGCCGCTGATCGCCCGGCCGGCGTTCGGCCTGCGCCAACCGAAACAGCCGGTGCTGGGGCTCGCCGTCGCCGGCACCGTGGTCGGCGCCGGCAACGGCGCCACCGAATTCACGATTGGCGACGAGGTGATGGGCATCGCCGACGGATCGTTCGCCGAGTACGCCGTCGCTTCTGTCGACAAGGTCGTCCTTCGTCCGGCGGCGGTCGACCCCATCGATGCCGCAGCGAGCACGGTGTCGGGTATCACCGCCGTGCAGGCCTTGACGACAGTGGGCCGGGTCGAACCGGGACAGCGCGTGCTCGTCCTCGGCGCCTCCGGTGGTGTCGGTACATTCGCAGTGCAGCTCGCGGCCGCGCACGGAGCAAACGTCACGGGTGTGGCGAGTGCGGCCAAGCTCGACGCGGTGCGCAACCTTGGTGCCGAAGCGGTCGTCGACTACCGCACCGACGATCTCGCCGATCACGCCGGTCGCTACGACCTGGTGCTCGACATCGGCGGCCGACGAAGCGTCAGAGCCCTGCGTCGGCTCCTCAACCCGGCGGGCACGCTGGTGATCGTTGGCGGCGAGGGCGCCGGCCGAGTGACCGGGGGCATCGGTCGCCAGCTTCGAGCCGCGGCACTGTCTCCGTTCGTTTCACAACGGCTCGTGTTCTTCGTGAGCAAGGAGAGCCGCACGTACATCGAACCGCTCGTCGACCACCTCGCAGCGGGGACCGTCGCCCCCCCTGGTCGGCGCCCGCGTCGACCTCGACGGGGTCCCGGCCGCGATTCAGCAGATGACCGCCGGGGGCACCGTGGGCAAGACGGTCGTCGTCGTCGACGATGCGCGACGAGCTCACGATCCTTCGTCGAGAGAGTCGACAAACCGCTGAGCGGCAGCGCGACTGCCCAGCTCAACGACGTTGAGGTGGGGGTGACGTGCGATCGCCGCCTCCAGCCGGGGACGGCTGTCGCGGTCGTAGTTCCAGATCCAACGGTAGAACTCGAGCGAAAACCGCTCCGGACACCCATCGGCCTGCACGTCGCGGCCATAGTTCCGCAGCGTTCTGCTCAGCGCGCCGACCAGGCACCGAGTGCGCGGCGGCGTGAACACCACGACGGTGTCGGCGCGGGCGAACCGAACATCGAAGGTGCCCCCATAGTTGCCGTCGACGACCCAGCGCTCTGCAGCGACGAGATCGCGCTGTGTGTCCGCCCACTCCTCGCTCGGCGCGGCGTTCCACCCCGGCCGCCAGAAGTACCGATCGAGGTGGATCACCTCGCACCCGAGCCGCTCGCCGAGCGCACCGGCGAAGGTCGACTTTCCGGCGCCGCCGGGCCCGATGACGGCGACGCGCTGCAATGTTCGCCGGACACGAAGAGGTAGTGCCACCGCTCGATCGGATCGTCGTCGACGAGGACGTAGCAACCTCGGTCGGCCTCGATCTCCAGTGGGGGCGGATAGGTCACCAGGCGCGAAATCGCGGTCCCGCCGGCGACCGGCACGAGCATCCGTTCACCGACGTCCATGCAGCACCTCCTCAGTCGCGCTCGGCGGTAGCGGGCACCGTGCTGTGACGCGTCGCGTACTCCACCGATTCGCGCAGGAACGCCCCGATCAGATCGTCGACGGTCGCTGCCTCGGTGAGCTCGCCGATGCCGACTTGACTGTCCGCGGACACGCGACTCGGCCGAGTGGCGATCTTGGCGGCGAGTTCATCGATGCTGTCGGCGAGCACATAGGCGGCGGCGCCGGAACGCAAGACACGCTTCACGGGACCCGACAGATCGATGTCGAACTCCCAGTCGTCGAGCTCGACCACCACGACGCGTGCGCCGTTGTACTTGCGGCCGAGCGCGGCGATGAGTTGCGGACTACACGACGGGGTCAGCACCAGATCGGGATGATCGCATGGTTCTCGAACGTCGACCACCCGAGCATCGAGCAGTTGCGCCAGGCGGGCGCGAGCGGCGCGTTTGAGCGGCAACGCCGTAACGATCGTGCGTCGCTCGGCGAGCAACTCGACAGCCGGTTCGGTGCGTTCGATCTCCACGTGACGACCTCAGCGTTCAGCGTAATCGCCGCCGGCCACCCCCTCACCCGCGCGCCGGCTCGACTCCGCGCGGAGCTACGTTCGCGCCCGTGACCCGGTCTGCGCTCGTTGTCCTCGTCCCGGAGGCGGAGCCCTTGGTGGCCGAGCACCGCGCGCGGCACGACCGAATGGCGGCCCGAGGCGTACCGGCGCACGTCACCATCCTGCACCCGTTCCGGTCGACGGTCGACCCCGCAACCGCCGACCAGGTGACAGCGATCACTCGGACCTTTCAACCGTTCGACGCAACCCTCACCACGGTGGATCGATTTCCCGGCGACTTGGTGTTCCTCACCCCGCAACCGACGGCGACGTTTAGGACGATGATGCGCACGGTCGCCGCCGCGTTCCCGGACTGCCCGCCGTATGGCGGTGCGCATCCAGATCCCACCCCGCACCTCACCGTCGCGAATGGCGTCTCGGTGGAACGTGCCGACGAGTTGACCGACCTCCTCTCCCACGGCCTCCCGATCCACGCGTGCGTCGATCGATGGACCCTGCTGGTCGAAGACGACGACCGACTGTGGACCGTCGACCGGCACTGGATGCTCGGCGATCGGTAGAAACGCAGGCGGGTCGACGCGGTCCGCTTCGACACACTGCACACATGGGGTCGCTGTTGATCGTGTCGGGTCCACCCGGCGCAGGGAAGTCGTCGGTCGCCGCCGAGCTGGCCGCGCTCGACTCGCGGAGCGCGCTGGTCGAAGGCGATCGGTTCTTCGGCTTCCTCGCCAAGGGTGCCATCGATCCGTGGCACCCCGAATCGCACGAGCAGAACATGGTCGTCACCGACGCGGCGGCGGCAGCCACGGGTCGATTCGCCGCGGAGTACACCACCGTGTACGACGGAGTGGTCGGTCCGTGGTTTCTCCCGGCGTTCGGCCGGGCCACCGGACTCCACGAACTCGACTACGCCGTCCTGCTACCTCCCGAAGAGGAATGCGTGCGGCGCGTGAAAACACGGCGCGGCCACGGATTCACCGACGAGGCGGCAGCACGCTCGATGTGGGCCCAGTTCAACAACGCGGCCGTCGAGCAGCGCCACCTGTTCGAGAGTGGCGACAGCACCATCAACGACATCGTGGGCTCGATCCGCGGGGCGCAATCGGATGGCCGGCTTCGGTACCTGGTGCACGGCCCAGATGACTGACCGCGACACAGTCGTCGGCGCGATGAAAACGCCTGTGCTGTCAGACGGTGTCGTCGTGTTGCGCGCTTGGACCGCCGATGACGCGGCGTTCATGTACAGCGCCTCAAAAGACCCGTTGATCCAGCGGTACAACGGCCCCGTACCGCACTCGATCGTCGAGGCCGAGGCCGTTATCGGTCGCATCGCCGACAGCTGGCGCACGTTCGCGGCGCACGGCGATCCGACGGGCGCCGCCTTCGCGATCGTCGAGGTCGCCTCCGACGAGGTCATCGGGATGTGCGGCGTCGACGGCTGGTCGGAGACCGATGCCGCCCAGTTCGGCTACTGGCTCGCAACGAACGGCCGCGGCAGCGGCTCGGCGACACGGGCAGCCACGCTGATGACGTCGTGGCTGTTCGACCTCCGAGCCGCTCGCGTGTTCCTGCATGTGAACACCGACAACGACGCGTCCGCGGCCGTCGCTCGGCGAGTGGGATTCACCTACGAAGCGACGCTTCGTTCGTTCGGCACCTGGCGCGGCCGACCGACCGACGTCGACGTGTTCGCGATCCGCCGCAGCGAGTGGCGGAGCACAAGGCACCGAGGGCCGCACGCGATGTGACACCCCCTCGTCAAGATGGGGACCATGGACACGTCGTCCGAGCAACATGAACCAGCCGGCTTCGGCGGTCTCGTCGAGCAGGCACGATCGACGAAACGCCACGGTTGCTGGCGACCGTCCACGCAGGCCACGTGGCGGTCGAACAGGCCGACGCGCTCGCCCGCCCACGCCGTCACCCTCGCTGAGGCGCTGGGAGGCGCTCGCCGATCTCGACGGCGCGCAACGCGACGACGATGTCTCCCACGAACGACGCACCGCGCCGGTGAGTGCAATGCCAGACGGCGCAGGTGGCGGCATCGACGTGGGCGCCCCCGGCGGATCGAGCGCCGTCGCCGCTGAGCTCGATGCGATCTTTGCGGCGTTCTCCGAGCGCGAGTTCCAGCGCTACGTGCGCCAACGAAACGAGGAACACGGACCAGACGCCCCTGCCTCGGCACTCCCCCGCACCGATGCGCAACGCCGATTCGACGCTCTCGTCGAAGTCTTCCGCGGCGCAACAACCGCTGAGGGCGACCGCGACCACGGCGCGACCGACATCGACAATGCGCGCCCTCGGTGCACCACGCACAACCGCTGGAAGTCGCAGCACGGCCTGACAAGCACGCGCCACCACAACGGCCGCGTCGTCGACCGTCGAGCCGACGGTTCCGCCATGTTCCCGGTCGGACGGCGGATACCGAGCGACAACGACAATCACCCAGACGACGGTCGGCCCGACTTCGCCTGAGCATCTACAACGCGGCGATGCGCTCGCTCAGCCGCGCTGGGCTGGTCGAACGGCCACGTGTTGCGAGCGGTTCGGCGAAGGTCGCCACACGCAGTTCCTCCAGCTCCCACCGCAGCGCCGACACCTCACGCGACAATGCGCCCGCCCGGGCTCGACCGACGAGCGTGTCGAACTGCGCTTCGACGGCGTGGACGGTGGCCATGCGTCGCCGATCGCGTTCGACCGCCCCGCCCAGATGGTCGAGCCGATAGCTGATCGCTCGGACGTACCGCTCGACGTCGGCGAGACGGTCGATGCCGGTCGAGGCGACGAATCCTGGACGCACCAACCGACCGAGGTGCGCGTTGGCGTCGTCGATCGAGTCGCGCACCGATGCGGCGTGCAGACGAGCGAGCTGCTCGTTGACGACGACCGATGCGGTGATCACGGCCGAGGTGCCGACGAGCGCCCGGTCGGCGAGCACGCCAGCGCGATCACGAACCAGCCGACAAAGCGCGGCGAATTCCGTCTCGCTCCACGGCAAGGATCCATGCTCGTCGATAAGCTGATCCACGGCCGCAGCAACACAGTCGGCAGCGACGTCGTCGAGGGCGATGTCGCCACGAGCGATCGTCAAACGGACATCGTTCGACGCCGCCCGCGCGACGGCGAGTGGAGCAGGAGCTCCGTTCAGCAGCAGCAACCGACGCACGCCACCACGCATCGCCCGCTCCTGCAGATCCGGCGACGACACGATGCGCAGCGCGACGCTGTCGCCGACGTCGAGCAGCGTCGGATATCCCAGTACATCGAGCGCCCGGTCGCTCGACTCGATGGTGCGCGGCAGGTCGCCGACATCCCAGGTCACGATGCCTCGGCGTTCTGCGATGGGAGCCGCCGCAGCGATCGACTGGCGCACCTCGTCTCGCAACTCGTCACGCAGTGCGTCCAAGTCGTCGCCGACGGCCAACACGGCGCCTTCGTCGTTGGACACCACGATGTGCATCCGCAGATGCTCCGGCACCAACGCCGTATCGATGTCGCCTGGAGCGATCGTTCGCCCTGCGTGCGCACTCAGTTGCTGCGCCACCACCGCTGGCAACTCCCCCGACGGCTCGCCTAGTGAATCGACCACCTCGTCGATGGTCTCACCGAGCGGGATCAAGCTGCGTCGAATCGCCTTGGGCAGCGACCGCACGAGCACCTCTACGAGCGCCCGCCGATGCCCGGGCACCTGCCAATCGAAGTGCGGCGAACGGAGCTGGTTCAACGCCGACACGGGCACGTGCACGGTCACGCCATCGAGCGGCTCGTCGGGGGCATAGCGATAGCTCAGCGGGAGCTCGATGCTGTGCGTGTCGGACACCTCGTGCCGCCACACGTCGGGGAACTCATCGATCGTCGGCAATGGCTCGCGGCTGCCCGTCGCCGCGCGCAGCGCCGCATCGGACAGATCGAACAGGTCCGGCTCGTCGCGGCGGACGTCTTTCCACCATTTGTCGAAGCTGCGCGTGGACACCACGTCGTCGCCGACGCGACTGGCGTAGAACTCATACAGCGCCTCGTCGTCGACGAGTGACGATCGGCGGGCGCGGTCGGCGCGTCGCTGCATCGCCTCGAGGTAGTGGCGATTGTGTTGAAGGAACTGTTGTCGCTCGTGCCAGGCGGCATCGCTCTCGCCGGCGACAAGGGCCCGGCTGATGAACCAGGCGCGCGCCAGATCGCGATCGAGACGGTCGAGCCCGACCACTCGATCGGTCACGATCGGCAAGCCGTACAACGTGACGCGTTCGGTCGTCACTGCTCGGCCGCCGCGCTCATCCCAGCGAGCCTCGCCGTACGAGCGTTTCGTGAGGTGCTTCGCCGCGGGCTCGATCCACGACGGGTCGATCGTGGCGACGCGCCGGGCATACAGCTGGTTGGTCTCCACCAGCTCGGCGGCCATCACCCACGGCGGCGGTCGCCGGGTGAGCACCGATCCCGGTGCGATGACGAAACGCGATTGGCGGGCGCCGAGGAAGTCACGGCGCTCGCCATCGCGCATTCCGACATGGGAGAGTAGACCGGCGAGCACCGCGCGGTGCACATGGTCCGGGTGCCCCTCATCCGGGCCGGGCCGAATTCCCAGGCTGCCGGCGACGCGCCGCAGCTGGCTGAACAGGTCCATCCACTCACGCACGCGCACGTAGTGCAGGAACTCGGCGCGGCACCGTCGGCGAAAGGCATTGCCCGACAACTCGCGCTGGATCTCCCGGAGGTAGTCCCACAAGGCCACCATCGCCATCAGGTCGGAACCGGGGGCTCGAAACCGGTTGTGCTGCTCGGCCGCCTGCTCTCGACGATCGTCGGGGCGTTCGCGCGGATCTTGAATCGACAGCCCGGCCGCGATGACCAACACCTCGCGTACACAGTTGTGCCGATCGGCCTCGAGGATCATGCGGCCGAGCCGCGGATCAATCGGCAACCGCGCCAGCCGGCGACCGACGCGGGTCAGCCCGCGGTCCTCGCCGCGCAGTGCTCCGAGTTCTTCGAGGAGCCGGTAGCCGTCGCGAATCGAGGCCGAGTCGGGCGGTTCGAGGAACGGGAATCCTTCGAGGTCGTCGATGCCGATCGACGACATCTGCAGGATCACGGCGGCCAAACTCGTGCGCAGGATCTCCGGCTCGGTGAACTCCGGGCGCTCGGCAAAGTCGTCCTCGCCGTATAGACGAAGGCAGATCCCCGGCCCGAGTCGTCCGCAACGTCCGGCGCGCTGGTTGGCCGATGCCTTCGACACCGTCTCGATCGGCAACCGCTGCACCTTGAGTCGGCGCGAGTACCGCGAGATGCGCGCCGTCCCCGTATCGACGACATACCGAATACCCGGCACGGTGAGGGACGTTTCGGCGATGTTCGTCGACAACACCACACGACGCGCCGACGAGGACGGCCGATCGAAGATCCGATGTTGTTCGGCGGCGGAGAGCCGGGCATACAGCGGCAGCACCTCGACGTCGGGCCGCCCACCGCCGCGTCGCCGCAGTGCGTCGGCGGTGTCGTGGATCTCCCGCTCGCCGGACAGGAACACGAGTACGTCACCGGCGCCCTCGCGTTCGATCTCGTCGAGCGCATCGAGCACGCCTTCGACCTGGTCGCGCCGTACGGCGACCGTACCGTCGACGTCGACTTCGACGAGCGGGCGGTACCGCACCTCGACCGGATACGAGCGGCCCGACACGGCGATCACCGGTACGGGTCGCTGATCGTCATCAGTGAAGTGCCGAGCGAATCGTTCGGTGTCGATCGTCGCCGACGTAATGATCAGGCGCAGGTCGGGCCGTTCGGGCAGCAAGCGGGCCAGGTAGCCGAGGATCACGTCGATGTTCAGGCTGCGCTCGTGCGCCTCGTCGACGATGATCGTGTCGTATCGCTCCAGCCGCGGGTCGCGTTGGATGTCGGTGAGCAGAATGCCGTCGGTCATCACGCGGACCACGGTGTCGTCGCGGACCTCATCGACGAAGCGCACCGAGTAGCCGACCGCCGTGCCCAGCTTGACGCCGACCTCGGTGGCGATGCGTTCCGCCACCGCCCGGGCCGCAACGCGCCGTGGCTGGGTGTGTCCGATCAACCCGTCGACGCCCCGTCCGGCTTCCACACACAGCTTCGGGAGTTGCGTGCTCTTGCCAGAGCCGGTCTCACCGGCGATCACCACCACCTGATGGTCGCGGATCGCTTCGACAATCTCGTTGCGATGCTGGAAGATCGGCAGCTCGGCCGGAGGCGCAAGTCGACCGGACGCGATCAACCCCGCGGCTGCGGCAGCGCGCGGGCGCGTGTCAACGCCCATGTCGACATCCTGGCACCCGTCGATCTTGCCACCCGCTGAGCGGGAGCGGTCATCCGATTCGCTCGATGACGGCGAAGCCGAAGCGATTCTGAGCGGCCGCCGCCTGGAACGGAGCGTCGCGCGGTCCCGAGATCAGTTCCCTGGGCTGCGTGTCGATATCGCCCGACGTGAATCCGACACCGCTGTCGGTTCCGGCGTCGTAGCTGCCGAGGTCGAGCACGATGCGCTGCTCCCACCCGTTCTGTCCGAACACCGACACGTCGGAGAATCCGATGAACCAGTCGGGGCTCGGGGCAAGCATCGTGACCAGCGACAGGAACGCATGCTCCTGCGTGACCTCGACCTCCCCAAGCGCGTTGAAGGCTGGCGTGGCGTCGGTATCGATCCCACGGCCGCCGATCACTGCGCTCACGGTCGGGTTGGCAGCGAGTTCCGCTCGCAGGATCGACGTGCCACCGGTCTCGGCCATCTGCTCGATCCCGGCTGACGCGAACGTCCCCGAAGCGAACAGGTCTCCGGCGCGACCGTGTGCGGCGAGGACTGCTGGGGATGTGTGCGGATTGGGCGGCAGTGTTCCCGGATGCGTCGATCCGTCCCACGTCTGGGTGATCGTGACTCGATACCGGGCCGTCGGCGGTTGCGACGCCGGGATGGGGCGGATCTGCTCCATGTCGCCACGAACAGCTCGCTCGGTCGCGGTCGCTGGCGCCCCGACCAGTTCGAGCTCGTCGGCGATCACCGTGGTCGCCGACAGCAACGCGGCGCCACCGACAGCCAGCGCGGGGAGGACATGCATCGGACGAACCACACAGCGCACGGTACCCGTCGCACCGACGCCGGCTCTCGAAAATGCGGTGAACGATCGCGAACGATTCCAGGTCTATGCCCGAACCACCGCGGTGCGATCACCCCGCCGGTGCTGCATCGTCCCAGCCCGGGACGAACGCGGCCTCGCCGGTCTCGATGAACCGCGTATGGGAGGCGATGTTCGGCCGATCGTGGGGCCCGCCGACCCGGTGAATCTGGTAGCCGACCGGATCGAGGATCAGTGACATACCTGCGCCGGGCGCAAGATCGAGATCGATTTGTTGGACGGTCGACAAACACACCTGCGCGGTGATGCCGGCGACCGACGAAGTGATCGGGCGGTGCAAATGCCCGCTCATCACGCGCAACACAGGGAATTCGTGGAGCACGCCGATCAGCTGATCGAGGCCGACGAAGCCGGCCTCGTCCATCCAGGCGATCCCTGTGGAGAACGGCGGGTGGTGCATCGCCAACACCGTCGGTACATCCCGATCGCTCGCCAGCACCGTCCGCAGCCAATGTTCCCGGTCGCCGTCGAACTCGGCGCCAGGCTGGCCAGGGATCGTCGAGTCGAGGCCGACGATCCGTAGCGTTCGAGCCTCGCCGTCGACGGTTCCGCCGCGCACCGTGGTCACCCAACTGGCGTGTTCGGCATCGACCCACGGCATGTCAGGGAATGTTGATCGCATGAGGTCGCGATCGTCGTGGTTCCCAGGGATCGGCAAGAACGGCACGTTCAGCGACGCCACCAGCTGGCTCAGCACCGCATACTCCACCGGCGATGCGTCGTTGACGAGATCACCCGTCGCCAACACGGCATCCATCCCAGGGTGCTCGCGCTCGATGCTGGCGACAGCGGCGGCGAGTCGACCGTTGTTGTCGACAAAGAGTTCTTCGGTCGTGTCGGGCGGGACGATGTGCGTATCGGTGAGCTGCGCGAGCAGCAGTGGTGTACGCACACCCACGGTCGGCACGTCCTCATCCTCCCACAGCACCGGATGAGACGCTCCCCACCGTCGGGGAGCTCCAACCAGGCCTCGATATCGCTCGTCGAGCCCATTTGACAATTTTTGCTTTCCAATGGAGAATGCGGTGGTGCCCTCGTCCATTGTCGACGATGTTCCCGCCGACCTTGCCGTCATCGACGACGTCGATGCTGCCCGCATCGTGCTCGATCCGTCGCGCTCGGACGTACTGTCCGCGCTCCAACAACCGGGCTCGGCGACCACCGTTGCCGAACAGCTCGGCACGAGCCGCCAACGTGCGAACTACCACGTCCGGGCACTCGAACGCTGTGGACTCCTCCGACTCGTCGAAGAGCGGCCGCGCCGCGGCGTACGCGAGCGGATGCTCGTGGCGACCGCCCGCTCGTACATCTTGTCCCCAACACTCCTCGGTCGTCAGGCGGCAGATCCGGCACGCATCGATCGCCTGTCATCGCGTTACGCGATCGCCGTCGCTGCACGGATCGTGCGCGAGCTGTCGACGCTGGTGCGCCGCGCCGAGACTGCCGGCCAGCCGTTGGCCTCGCTGACCCTCGATGCCGACGTGCGCTTCGCCACCGCTGCCGATCGCGCCGCGTTCACCACCGACCTGAGTGATGCGGTGAACGAACTCGTCGCCCGATATCACGACACCACCGCACCACGAGGGCGTTGGCACCGCCTCGCCGTATTCGCCCACCCGACGCCGAACAACCCGACGCCCACCGACCCATCGACGACACCAGAAGGAGCGGGCTGATGACCGACGACTCCACCTCGCCCACCAACACCGAGCGCTCGATCGAGCTCTCGATCGAGGTTCCCGGGACGCCCGAAGCGGTATGGGAAGCCATCGCGACTGGGCCCGGAATCACCTCGTGGTACGTCCCTCACCGCGTCGAGCCACGCATCGGAGGAACGATGTCGGCGTCGTTCGGACCCGGGATGGATGTCACCGGCACCGTCGACGAGTGGTCCCCTCCCGAGCGCGTTCGTTTCGGTCCCGGCGCCGATGGCCCGGGTCTGGCCTTCGAGTGGACGATCGAGGCCAACGACGACCGCAGCACGTGCACCGTTCGACTCGTCAACAGCGGGTTCGGCAGCGGAGCGGACTGGGACGATCAGTACGACGGCATGACCGAAGGCTGGCGGCTCTTCCTGGCGAACCTGCATGCGCACCTCACCAACTTTGCGGGTCAACAGGCAACCGCATCGCTCCCCATGGCGATGTGGCATGGACCCGCTCCCGATGCGTGGGATCGGCTCACCACCGAACTGGGCCTACCGCAAACGCCGACGGTCGGCGAGTACGTCGTCGCCGACGCCGGCCACGGTCTCCAGCTCGGCGGCAACGTGCTGTCGACGCATCCGACGCACCTGTTCCTGCTCATCGATCGCCCATGCCCGGGTACGGCGTTTGCCGCGGTAGAAGGAACCGGCGACATCGTTTCGGTGTCGATCTGGAGCTACCTCTACGGCGAGCCGGGGACCGCTGCGGCCGCTACCGACACAGCACGATGGTCTGACTGGCTTGCGGCGCGTGGCGTGAGCGACGAGTCAGAGGCTGGCGCGTAGCGCGTTCAAGTACGCGTCGTACCCCGCCTGACTCGGGTGAAACGAGGCACCGCTGATCGTCAACAGCCCATCGTCGACGTGCTCGCGCACTTCACCGTCAGCGGTCATGCTGCGGGTGAAGGTCGCTCCGAACACCACATCGTTGATGTACCGGTCACGCTGCCAGAAACGGCACGCCCCGTGGTTGTCGAACTCGTCGACCACCGGCACGAACTCGATGTCAGCTCGAGTGAACGCGCCAGCGCGGTCGACCGCGGTTGCGATTCGCGCGTTGAGTTCGTCGACCTGGTCATCGATCCACTTGGCTTCATGGCGGTTCATGCCGGTGACGCCCGCGCATCCCCATCCATCGCGTTGCATCAAGCGCGGATAAGCGAGGACGCGCACCGAAGCCTCGCGGTAACGCAACCCGACAACGGTGTACAGGCGTGCGAGATCGCGTTCGATCTCGTCGAGGTTGGCCGGCTGATTCTGCTCCGACTCGTTGCACCCGCCGCTGGTGATGCACCGCACGATCACATCGGGCCAGGCCTCGCCACGGTTGGTGCGCAGGTCGTTGCCGCCGATGGTCACCGTCAGCAGCGTGCCATCACCTCGATCATCGATTGCTGCTACGTCGAGCTGATTGCGAACGTGTTCGATGCGCGCCCCAGCGCATGCGACCATGCCGAACGATGCGCCGAGTTCGTCGGCAAGACGCGGACCCGGCGTGGTGTCGAGCTCGCGCTGGCAACCGCTCCCGCCCAACCGCTCGTTCGGATCGAAATAGTGACCGCCGGGCCCGTGGTCGTCGTAGTCGGTCGCATCGGCGTGGATTCCCGAACCCGAGCTGAACGAATCGCCAAGCGTGATCACGCGCTCGACATCGGACGCGCCGGCTGCCGTACCGGGCGAGATCGGCGCAAGCCCCCCGCCGAGAGCGAAACCGAGTGCCGCACACGTGCCACCGAGACAGAACCGACGCAACATCAGGCCGCCCATGCTATGGGCCTCTACGAGCCGGTGGTATCGGGCGGCGGTCGGTGCCGGACGAGTACCTGCTGGGCGATCGTGGCCACGTGGTCGCCCTCTTGGCCGAACACGTCGGCCGATACGACACCACGGCCACCGGCAAGGCCATGCGGCCGGGTCTCGAACCAGTGCCACTCGCCAGCGACCGTCGGTCGGTGAAACCATACGGCGTGGTCGAGGCTGGCCAGCTGAAACTGATCGCGATTGCGTATGTCACCGTCGAAGTTGGGGTGAATCGACCGTGCTGGCCACGCGGGTGCACTATCGGACATGAACGCCAGCCCGCACGCGTGCACCACAGGGTCATCGCCCAGCTCCGCGTCGAGGCGGATCCAAAAGCCGAGCCGTCCGTCGTCGAGCTGAATCGATCGACGCTGCAACAACGCTCCCCACGACTGATCGTTGAGCGCTGAATCGTCCGGTGGCGGCACCGGACCGCGCGTGACGTGTACGTCTGGCTGGTCCTCATCGAGGTGGAACGACGCCGACAGGTTGAGGATCGCCCCACTCGACTGGCGAGCGACTACTTGCCGAGTGCTGAACGAGCGGCCGTCGCGCAACCGCTCGACTTCGAATCGAACGGGCTCGGCGTGTGAACCCGGCCGAATGAAGTAGCTGTGCAGCGAATGGACGTGCCGATCACGATCGACAGTCGCCATGCCAGCGCGTAGCGCTTGCGCCACGACTTGCCCGCCGAACAAGCGCGTCCCCCATGGGTACCGGGCGGCTTCGGCAACGAATGTGTCCGGACCATGTGGTTCCAGCGCCATCAGGTCGGAGAAGGCGATCTCGGTGATAGAGCGCGGCGTCACCTCGGAAGTATGCGCCACCCGCGGGGAAGCGGGCAATCGCCCGACCGACGAGCGGTCATGCGTAGTTGGCGAAGCGGAAACGCATCCGCTCGAAGAGCGTCATCGATCGACGTTCGAAGAACGCGTCGATTGCGTCGGCGTAGAGCCCAGCGAGGGCGCCGGCGCCAATGTGGTTCGGGTGCACCCGATCGAGAAACCAACCCTCACCGGAGCGAGCGACACCCGACCAGTCGGCGAGAGCGTCGATGTCGCCGAGCACCACCCGACGTCGAAGCTCCGAGTTGAACACTGCAGACTCGATCGGTGCCTCTCGGTCGTGCACCGTCACCCACACGATCTCGCCGCGCTCGCCCACGGCATCCAGGATCACATCAATGAGCTCCCCGGCGACCACCGCCGGATCGGCGCAGCCACATCCCGCAAGCTCACGCAAGTCGTTGGTTCCGAGCTCGACAATCCACAGCAGCGGGTCGACCCCCGACGCACGCAGTCGGGCGATCTCGTCGCGACCCGAGTTGTTCCACCCGAAGAACTCATAGTCGACGTCGATGCGCCGTCCGCCGAGCGCCGCCAGATGGACGCCGCCGACTCTGGCGCCGCGGAGATGTGCATCGATCTGCGGCGCATTGTCCGCCGTGAGCGAGTCGCCCACGACCACGACCGAAGGGTTGCCACCTCGCTCGTCTGCGGTCACCGTCTGGCTCTCCGTGCCCGCCTCGGCGACGGTCGTCGCAAACGTCGAGGTCGCGAACACGGCTGTGGCGAACGCGAGTGTGGAGGCCCTGCGAAGTGTCGATCGACCCATGCGCCGATCGTGCGCGGGCGCCGCAGGAGCCGTCCGTGATCTGGATCACACTCAGCTAGATCATCACTGCAGTCTCGAGCGCATCGACGTCGAGCACCGTGATCTTGCCTCTCCCCGTTTGCACGCACCCTTGCTTGCGGAACTCGCCAAGGGCCCGCGCAGTGGCTTCGCGGGTCGCCCCGATCCAGTCGGCGAGGTCGCTCTGGCGAATCGGGATCACCACCGGCGCATCGGTCTCGATGTGGCCGTGGCGCCGAACGATGTCGACCAGTTCCAGCAACAGATTGCCGGCGCGCACGGTGGTTCGGTTGCTGTTGCGCGCCTGGAGTCGAACGTTCGATCGGCGCAAAAGCACGGTGAGCTCGCGCAGCAATGTGAGCGCGAGCGCTGGAGCGTCCTCGAGCGCATCGAGGAATTCACCAGCTGGCAGCCTGGAGACCACCGCCTCGTCGTAGGCATACGCCCCAGCCGCCCGTGGTCGACCGTCGAGCGCTGAGAGTTCCCCGAACACTTCGCCGGGGAGCTTCAGCCCGAGCAGGAGTTCTGCTCCGGACAGGAGCGTGACAACGATTCGGACCCGGCCGGACACCACGGCGAAGACGGCGTCCGAACGATCACCTTCGAAGAACAGCGGATCGCCTGCGCGTAGCTCGATGAGCCGACCTCGATCGACAATCAGCTCAGCCATGGTGGTCGGCACCGACACCGGACGATCCATCCTCCTCACGGGTTGCCCTTGTGTGATCGACATCACTGAACGTACCGCGAAGTTGGCGCACTGTGGGCGACTACAAGCCAGCGCGCGGGGTCTCCGGTAGTTGTGTGGACGGGCACAACGACCGGGCTCGTCGAGATGTGGAGGTCTCCGACGAGCGCGACGACCGGCACGAGCGCTCCGTCGGTCGTCCCGTGAGCGACGGCGAGGCGCCGTGCCGGTCGATCAGCCGATGATGTCGTCGAATGCCGACGCGAGCGCGTCGCGGAAGTCACCGGGCGAGTCGATCGCCACCGGATCGAGGAATAGACCAACGTCGAACTGGTCCTCGTACGACAGCGCCGTGGCATTGCACGCGGTACCCGCCACCGGACCCATCACGATGAGCCGGTCGACCCGGGCGCCCGAGATGTAGAGCGGGATCGGGGCACCGCGCAGGTTCGAGGTGGCGAAGTCGATACGCGCCGCCTGCGCTCGGGCCAGCGAGGTGACCATCGAGGTCGGGAACAGGTTGGCCACACTCGACAGCGCGCCGAGGCCACCGCCGTGGGACATCTGTGCGCGTTTGACCGCCACCCGTTGGTGGATGTCGGCGATCCGTGCATCGAGTGACATCGGCTCGCCCGGTAGTTGGATGGGGACCGGCGTGAACGAGTTCCCCCCGACGGCGTCGTCCTGGCGCGTGCTCAACACGAAACTCGAGTTGAACGCGTCGACCTCGACGCCCCGCTCGTGGTGGTACCGCGCCGCACCCTCGGCCATCGCCGCCAGAAAGAGGTCATTGATCGTCACGTCGGCGCGTTTGGACGCCTGCTTCAGACCGGCGAGGGTGGTCTGCACCTCTTCGAGATGACGATGACGTGACCGCCGTTTCCACAACGGAGAACCACCCGGCACGTCGTTGTCGGACCGTCGGAGCGAATTGACGGTTGCCGACACCGAACCAGTGACGTCCTCCAGTCGCTGACGCGCGCGCTCCGGATCGGCGGGCCACATGGCAACCTCGCCGAGGGCGCGACGAGCGACACCGGCCTGCCGCCTGGCGAGATGACTAAACGACTGGACGACCGTGGTGGGCAGCCCTTCGGCCAGATCACCGCCGAGCTGCTTGGCCTCGTGGGCTTCCACCGCTGCAGCGATGATCGATTCGAGGTCAACCGCTGGGGGCGGCGGGGCGTCGGGCTCGAACTGCTGGAACATCTCGGCCATTCGCAGCTGACCGATCCCATCGGCAACCGCATGATGAAGGATCGACCACAACGCAGCTCGTCCGCCTTCCAGACCCTCGATCACAACAAACCGCCAGAGTGGTCGCGTGCGGTCGAGCGGCTCGAGGTACAGCTGAGTCGCGAGCTCGAAAAGCTGGTGCATCGACCCGGGCTTCGGGAGCCGGAGGTAGCGAACGTGGTACCCGAAGTCGAACTCGGCATCCGGAACCCACGCCGGGGGCGCGATCCGACCGAGCCCGGGGACAACCCGCTCGTACAGCCGGGGCATGCGCGCCGCCGCCGCACGCATCGTTTGCTCGAAGTGGTCGCGATCGGGTCGGTGGTCGAGCAACGTCAACGAGCCACCGCTGGGGTTGAGCCACGGGTCTTTCTCGACGTTCCACATCAACGCTTCGGCGTCTGACATGCGGTCGTTGAAGCGTTGCTCGCGCTCACGGGTGCTCATCGGTGGTGCCCTCCTCGAGCGTCAGGTATCAGTGCCGGGACGGCGATCGACTTCGGCCGCCGGGTCGCCGCGATATCCCGGCGGAAACGTCGCCAACAACTCTTCCTCGGTCGGCTCGTGTTCGTCGCGCGATTCCGGCGGCAACAGCTCGCTGATCGCCGTCATGATCCGCTTGGTGTCCTTGTCGGGGCTCTTGTACTTGAGCACCACCGGCTCGCCCACGGTTGCGCTGACGCGCGGTCGGTCGGTCATCGACATCCTCGGCATGCGGGCGCTGCGCGGCCACACGCGCTCGGTACCCCAGAGCCCCACCGGGATGACCGGCGCCTTGGTCGCCGCCGCGAGTCGCGCCGCCCCCCATCGGCCTTTGAGCACCGGATCGAAGAACGCCGGCCCCCGCGGGATCGTCCCCTGCGGAGCAAGCATCAAGAGATCACCGCCGCGGACCGCATTCACGGCCGCATCGAGTGGCTCGTCGGACCCGGTCCCTCGATCGACGCGAATCCCGCCAGCGGCCCTCATGATGCGCCCGACGAGCGGGACGTCGAAGACCTCCTTCTTGCCGAGACCGCGGACGTTGCGCCCGGTCTTCGCCAGCAACAGGCCCATCACCAGCGGATCGAAGTACGAGCGGTGATTGAACACGACGATCGCAGGACCCGAGCGGGGAATGTTGTCGATGCCTTCGAATTCGATCTGGGCGTTCGGCGCCATCAACTCGGGCCGCATGAGCGGACGCATCCAGTCCTGCAGCTCGAGGCCCGCGACCGAAGCCACGCCTTCTGGCCGATCGAAACTGCGGACCGGCCAGCCCCGAATTCCCGCAAGGGCCCGCAACTGCAGGTCTGGGTTCACCGCGATCGGATGGCCGACCATGTCGAGGAGCGGTGCGTCGAAGTAGCTGTCGCTGTAGGCAAAACTGCGGCGCAGATCGACGCGCTGACCCGCGAGGGCGTCAGCACGCTCCGCGACCGCGTCAGCTTTGGCCCGTCCCCAGAGAAATTCGCCGTCGACGCGCCCGGTGTACTCGTCGCCGTCGCGCTCCCAATCGGTGGCCACCAGGCCATCGATCCCGAGCCGATCGGCGAACGGCTGCACGAACGGCCGCGGCGACGTGGTCGCCAACACCACCGGCCGACCAGCGGCTTGATGCATCTCGATTTCCTGCCGGGCGAACGGCAAGACCTGGCGGTCGAGTTCGACAGCGGCGCGCTCCATTGCATCGGCAACCGCATCGACGTTCCACCCCGTCGCCCGTCGACTGACGAGTCGGGCGGGTTGCATCATCAACCAGTTCTCGCCGAAGGTCTCGTAGTAGCGGGCCAGCAGGCCGGCGACCGCCGGAGTCTCGCCAGCGAGTCCGGCCGCGGTGAGGGCCTCGCCGAACACGGTTGCCGAGCTTCCGGTGAGCAGCGTGCGATCGAGGTCGAACACGGCGATACCGGAGCGGGACATGCCGGCCAGCGTAGAGCGGTTTCAAGGCGCCGGGAACCGGAGCTCAGAGGTAGTGACGACGCTGCATCCACTGGAACGCCACCCAGCCGGGAAGCACGGGCAGCCAGAAGGTGAACAGTCGGAACAGGAACACCGCCGGCACCGCCACCAGGTTGTCGAGTCCGGCAGCGACCAAACCCGAGATCAGCGCAGCTTCGACCGCGCCGAGGCCACCGGGTGTCGGAGCGGCCTGGGCCACCGCCGAGCCGACCAGGTACACCGCGCCAACCGTGGCGAAGGACAGACCGCCGCCGAAGGCCTCGATGGCGACGTACAGCGTGACCAGGTTGGCGAACGTGACGAGCACCGAGCCGCCGAGCAACAGCGCTAACTTTCCAGGGCGATGGATCACGGCGCTCACGCCGTCGAGCGCCTGCGCCACGACCGGCCACACGAATCTGACAAACCAGCGGCGGGTGGCTGGAATCGCAGCACCGAGTGCCATCAGGACGACCGCCACCCCAAGACCAAACACGAACCATGTCGGATCGGGCAGCTCGAAACTTCCGAACGCTCCGCGCCCGGCCCACACGATGAACACGATGATGAGCGCGATGTGGCCGACGGCCCCGGCCACGGTGTTCAACCCGACCCCGGAGACGGCCACCGGCTGATCGACGCCACGCTTCTGCAAGAACCGGATGTTGAGCGCCATCCCTCCGAGACCTGCCGGCGCGAGCTTGTTGGCGAACTCCGCCGCGACCGCCACGAGGACGAGTGGGCCTGCAGGTAGCCGGATCGGCACGGCTCCGCCGAGCGCGGCCCCAGCGCCCACGTACGTCATGGTCGACGCCAATAGCAACACAGGTGTCCATGACCAGTCGGCGTTCTGGACCTGTTGGATGATGCCCGGGACATCGGCCAGCTGGGGAAGTAGGAAGTACGTCGCCAACACGAGCACCGCAACCGAGAACAGCGTCCGCTTGCCGACCCGTTGCAGTGGTGCGAACTCGATGTCGTCGACACCACAACGGCGCTGGATCTCTTCTTGCAATTCATCGAGCAGCCCGTGGCGCTGATGGAGATCGTTGCGGGTGGCGCCGCTCAATGCGGTCATCTGCAAGCGAGGCAATGCACCGCCCACCACATCGGCGCCGAGCGCGTCGACCGCCGCTGCGACCGCACGCTCGACCGGGACGACCGCGGCCAACGAGGCCAGGAGTTCTGCGATGTCGCCGTCGAGCACCGCACCGGGAACCGCCACCTCTGAGAACCCGTAGTCGACGAGCCACGCCGCGCCCTGCTCGTCGACGAGCAGGTTGGCACGCCGAAGGTCGCGGTGCGCGATCCCATGAGCGCGCAGTTGTGCCACCTGACGCCACACGTCGGCGAGGAGTTCGTCGCTGACGTCGCCACCGCTGCGAGTCAGATCGTCGAACGACGTGCCGATGATGTCGTCATAGGCCAACAGCATCGATTCGCCAACGTCGGCCACGATACGCAGCCGTGGTGAACGCACGCCCGCCTCGCGAGCGAGCATCGACACCATCGCTTCGTGTTCGACCGAACGCCGCAGCGACGAGAACGGCCGTGCGTCGCCGACATCTTTCAGCCGCGCGAACCGATACCCCCGGTACAGCAGATCGGCGGCGCGCTCCTCCGAGCTGAGGACCTTGAGGAAGAGTTGAGTTCCGTCGGCGCTCGTCGCCACATACGGGCTCGACGCACGGGCATCGACCAACGCCGGCACGACGACCTCGACATGGACGCCCGCGCCAGCGAGGGCCGCTCGCAGCGCCGCCTGCGTTGGGTGCCGATCGGGGCGCCCGAGCGCGAGCAATACGAGTGTTCCGCACACCGCACCGATGGCTGGAGCAATGATCACCTCCCCCGGGAGACGGGTCGACACGAGCAGTCGCGCAAGGACCAAGAGCGCAACCGTGACCCAGCCAGCTCGCCGCCACGCGCGCGTGACGAATGGGCCGACCGCCACGAACATCGCCGCGATCGCTGCCAGTGTGAACGTGCCAGCCCATGCGTCGCTGGCGATTTCGGCTCGCTCGGCAAGCGCATTGTCGAGCGCCTCCAAGCTCGACCGATCGAGCCACGATTCGACGACGAGCATCACCAGTGAAGCGCCGATCGCAGCGGCGACGAGGTAGCCGACCAGCCGGAGACGCCTGGTGACCAGCGGCACCGCGAAGACGCCGACCACAACGGCAGCTTCAATCACGTTGGTTGCACCTAACAGCACGCGCTCGATCGCCGGCGAGAGGACGCCGAACAAAGCGATCACATCCTCTTCCACCGAGCGCACCGACTCTTCTGCCCACCGAGCCAGCGCGATCAGCACCAACATCGTCAGCAGGTAGGCGATCAACCGGATGACGTCCTCGGGTGATCGAACGTAGCGACGAATCTCCTCCTCGCGAACTCCGAGACCCGACACCTCAATCGGCGACGAGCTCCCTGCGTCGGATGGGACCGTCATGGCATCACGATTCTGGTGGATGTAGCGTCCACGGACCGTGACACCGGCGATCGAGGCAATGACGTGCCCTGGTTGACCGCGCTGGCGTGGGTGCTGTTGCTGCCACCAATCGGACTGGTCGTGACGATCGCAGCCGAACGATTCCTCGGCGCTCGCCGCGGCTGGCTGGCGCTGCTCATCGCAGGCGTGCTCGGCACCGGCTTGGGAGTCATCACCGGCGGGCTGCTCAGCGGATGGCATTGGTCGTCGCTCGACATGGTGCTGTCGTCGACCACGTTCGCTGTGATCTACACGATGGTACTCGCGCTCGCGTTCGACGTTCTGCGACCGGAAGGCACGCTGTCGCAGGGGCAGGCCTCCGGTCGAGTGACCGTGACCAACCCGCTGGCCAGCGCACGTCGGCGACTCCAGCCGTTGCAGCGATATCGCGAGGTGCTCCAGATCGCGGAACGTCATGGGGTGGTCAGCCGTGATCTCGGACATCGGGACCTGCCCGCCGAGGTCCGGGCCACGCTGGAGGAGGCTGGCGGCATCTTTGTCAAGCTCGGCCAGGTGGCATCGACGCGCACGGACGTGTTGCCGTCGGAGTGGTGCGCAGAGCTGTCGCATCTCCGCAGCCATGTCAGCGCCATCCCCCGCGACACGATGGAACCGTTCATCGAGGCGCAGCTCGAACATCCCGTCGACGAAGTGTTCTCGTCGTTCGAGTGGGAGCCGATCGCCGCAGCGTCGATCGCGCAGGTGTATCACGCCCATCATCCCGAATTCGGCGACGTAGTCGTGAAGGTCCGCCGGCCCGGGTTGGAGCACACGTTCGACCGCGACTCCGAAGCGATTCGTCAGCTGGCCGACCTCATTGAACGACGTACCATGCTCGGTCTGGAGATCCGCCCGGTCGGCTTGGCCGACGAGTTCCTCGACGAGGTCGCCGAGGAACTCGACTTCAGAATCGAGGCAGCCAACGCGCTGGAGTTCGCAGTCGGATTGAGCGACGAGGGCGGCGTACGCGTGCCGCGGATCTACACCGAGGTCAGCGGCGAATGCCTCATGGTCGAGGAGTTCATCGATGCTCCGAGCATCTCGACCCTCGCCAACACCGACGGCGCAGCAGCAGCGGTCGCCCGCATCGTCGACTCGTTCCTGTACCAACTGTTCGAGCTCGGCGCATTCCATGCCGATCCCCACCCCGGCAACATTTTGGTCGAGCACGACGGAACGATCGTGTTGATCGACCTGGGGGCGATCGGACGGATCGGCCCCCAACAGCGTGGCGCGGTGCTCGACATGCTCGTCGCCGCGGCATCGGGCGAGTCCACCGCGGTCCGCCAGGCACTTGCCCAGTTCACGGTGTTCGATGCCCGCGTCGACGGCCGCGAGCTCGACGCCGCGCTCGACGCGTTCCTCGTCCGCAACATGCGTGCCGGGGACGGGATCAGCGCAGCGACATTCGAAGACCTCACCGTGCTGATCGGGGAATTCGGCATCAGTCTGCCGCGCTGGTTCGGTGTGTTGATTCGCACGCTGGTGACCCTCGAAGGAACCCTGGTGGGGCTACAGCCGGACTTCTCACTCGTCGACGCCGCTCGCGCCCGCGCCGAGCATCGCGGATTCCGGCCCACTGGCGGCAGCTGGCGCGAGGCGATCGAGCACGAGGCCTTGGCCCAGCTCCCTCGACTGCGTCGAGTGCCAGAGCGGCTCGACGAACTCCTCGGCCAGGCGGTATCGGGCGGTATCGGCGTTCGAGTATCGGCGTTCTCCGACGAGCGCGACGAGCAGATCGTTACACGGCTCGTCGATCGGCTCGTGTTGGCGATCATCGCCGCATCAACCGGTGTCGGGGCCGTCTTGCTGCTCGGCGTCGACGGCGGCCCGACGCTCGGCGGATCGGTGGCGGTCAACGAGCTGATCGGCTATCTCGGGCTCGGCGCCAGTGCGGTCTTGTCGATGCGCGTCGTCGCCGGCGTGATCCGAGACGGCGAGACATGACGCCAAGGCCTGACACACCGAGACCTGACGCCGAGATCCAGCAGCGTCCTCTCACACGACGGCGCCCCGCCTCGCTTCTTCGCCGACACGTCTCGTACCGTCCAACTCGATGAGCGCGTCTCCTTCGAGTCCTGACATCGACCGCGAGGCAATGCATGCGCGGTACCGCGCGGAGCGCGACAAGCGACTCCGACCGGATGGCAACGATCAATACGTCGAGGTCACGGGCGTGTTCGAGCACTACGTCGATGACCCCTACGTGGAGGTCGCCGAACGCGAGCCGGTGGACGACGAGGTCACCGTCGCCTTCATCGGAGGCGGCTTCGCCGGCCTGGTCAACGGTGCGCGCCTGAAAGAGGCCGGCATCGACGTTCGCATCATCGAAAAAGGCGGCGACGTCGGAGGCACCTGGTATTGGAATCGTTACCCGGGGGCGCAGTGCGACACGGCGGCGTTCGTGTACCTGCCGCTCCTGGAAGAAACGGGCCATATGCCCACCGAGAAGTACACGCACGCGCCTGAGATCCTCGACCATTCGCGACGGATCGCCCAGCACTACGGCCTGTACGACGACGCACTGCTGTCGACCACCGTGACCGAGCTCGAGTGGGAAGAGCCCTCGCACCGTTGGATCATCCGCACCAATCGCGGCGACGAGTTCCGGGCCCAGTTCGTGGCGATGGGTACCGGACCGCTCCATCGCCCGAAGTTGCCGGGGATCCCGGGGATCACCGATTTCGCCGGCCACAGTTTCCACACCAGTCGATGGGATTACCACTACACAGGCGGCGATCCGCAAGGGGCGTTGATGGAAGGCCTCGCCGACAAGCGGGTCGGCATCATCGGCACCGGGGCCACGGCCGTGCAGTGCATTCCGCACCTGGCCCGGAGCGCTGGAGAGTTGTTCGTCTTCCAGCGCACGCCGTCGTCGATCGACATCCGCAACAACCACGACATCGACGCTGCGTGGTTCGACACACTCGAGCCGGGATGGCAGGAGAAGTGGATCGAGAACTTCACGATCTTGCAGACCGGCGGGTACGCCGAGGAAGACTTAGTGAAAGATGGCTGGACCGACCTCAGCCAACGCATTCGCGATCGCGTGCTCAGCTACGACGAGGGGTTCAGTCCTGAGTTGATTTTGCGGGCGTACCACGACAGTGATGACGAGAAGATGGTCGAGATCCGCTCCAGGGTCGACGAGCTGATCGCCGACCCGGAGGTCGCCGAAGCGTTGAAGCCCTGGTATCGACAGCTCTGCAAGCGGCCCTGCTTCCATGACGACTACCTCCAGTCGTACAACAACCCGAACGTGAACCTCGTCGACACCGACGGCCAGGGCGTGCGACTGATCGACGAGACCGGCGTCTGGGTCGGCGACGATCACTACGACCTCGACTGCATCATCTATGCATCGGGTTTCGAGGTCGGGACCGAACACGCTCGACGCAACGGCTTCGACCCCGCCGGTCGCGACGGCCTGCGGTTGTCCGACCACTGGGAAGACGGCATGCGCACGATGCACGGCTTGCACGTCCACGGGTTCCCGAACCTGTTCGTCGTGGGCTTCAGCCAAGCGGCCAACCTGATCTCGAACGTGCCACACAACTTCACCGACAACTCCAAGACCGTCACCGCGGTGATCGCCCATGCCCTCGACACCGGCGCCCAGGAGGTCGAGGTGACCGCCGATGCAGAAGCGGCCTGGATCACCCGGCTGGAGTCTGGTGGCCGCATGTTCGGTGGTAGCCCTGACTGCACGCCTGGCTACTACAACAACGAAGGTCAGCCGATCGGTCCACGGGCGTTGCGCAACGGCGTCGGTTTCCCCGAGGGTCCGGCAGCGTTTTTCGACTACATCGATACCTGGCGCAACTCGGGCGAGTTCGAAGGCCTGGAGTTTCGCTGACGTCTCGACGTTGCTGGCGAGCTACCCCGCCTCGACCTGCTGCTTGAGGGCGCCGAGTGCGTTTCCGAGATCGCGGTCGAGGCGCTTCGACACCGCTCTCAGGACTCGACCGAACCCGCGGCGGGCCTCGAGACCGATTGCATAGCTCACTCGACTCCGCCCCTCGCCAACCGATTCGAGGCGTACGGATTCGGCCATTGCTTGCAGGATCGGCAGCTTCGACCGGACGATGGCGAAGGCGAAGTGTTCGTTCTCGTCCCACGCGGTGAACACCTCGTCGATCGGCAGTCGCGCCGCCGTCACCCGACGGCCGCCACCGACACCAGCGCCGCTACCGACCACCTCGACCCGATCGAGCGAGGCGAACCACTCCGGCCACGTCTCGTGATCGGCGATGCGCGCCCAGACCGCGTCGACAGGAGCGTCGATCTCGACGCGCCGTTCCACGCGAATCGGAGCGGCGTCGATCCACTCGGGCTGGTGCTCGGGATGCGATGGCATGAGCGCGACCGTAGCGATGACGGCGGGCCGCCACGTTCTTCGCCTCGTCGACTACCGGTGTGGATCGACGACCCAGCGCCCGCGCACCTGGCCGGCGAGGATCGTCGGACCGCGTTCGAGCAGCTCGCTCAACGGCACCACCTCGGTCAACGCGTCGAGCAGCGCGGTGTCGAGTTCGTCGGCGAGGCGACCCCACGCCGCAGCGCGGCGCAGGGTTGGCGTGGTGACGCTCTCGACTCCCTGCAAGCGTACGTTGCGGAGGATGAACGGCATCACGCTGGCGGGCAGGTCGCTACCGCCAGCGAGGCCGCAGGCGGCCACCGTCGAGCCATACCGCATCTGCGACAGCAGTTTCGCAAGCATCGTCGACCCCACTGTGTCGACCGCTCCGGCCCACGTCTCGGACTCGAGCGGCCGAGCCGACTCGCTCATCTCGGCGCGTGTTCGAAAGCCGCTGGCTCCGAGTTCGCTCAGATAGTCCCGCGTTTCGGGTCGCCCGGTCACCGCCACGACCTCATAGCCGCGGCCGGCGAGTAGCGCGACCGCGAGCGATCCGACCCCGCCCGCCGCGCCGGTCACCAGCACGGGCCCACTCCCCGGAGTGACGCCGCCTTCTTCGACAGCGAGCACACACAACATCGCTGTGAGTCCGGCAGTGCCGATCGACATCGCGTGCAAGGTGGACAATTGGGTCGGCCGGTGCACAAGCCATCCGGACTGCAGTCGTTGCCGCTCGCTATAACCACCCCAGTAGCGCTCGCCGACCATCCAACCGGTGGAGATCACCGAGTCGCCGCGCCGGAACTCCGCGCTCGAACTCTCACGCACTGAGCCAACCAAGTCGATGCCAGGGACCATCGGATAGCTGCGGACGACTCGGTTCTTCCCGGCGAGCGCCAGCCCGTCCTTGTAGTTGAGCGACGAATAATCGACGTCGATCGTGACGTCACCATCGGGGAGATCGGCGTCGGTGAGCTGTTCGATCCCACCGCGTGGCCCATCATCGGTCTCCCGCAAGACCAACGCTCGGAACGGCCCGTCGTCCACTACATCGTCGCTCATCGGCGCATCGTGGCACACACTCAGTCGCGCGGGCTCATGCGGACCCGACGGCCGTCGACGACCTGGCCAGTGCGCTCATCGACGACAGTGGGAGTGACCGCCGCACCCGTATCGAGATCGCGGAGCACGACGGGTACGTTCTCGCCGTCGTCCCACATGTGATCCGATCCGAAGCGCCACATCGCGGCGAGCACGATCCAGAAGTCGTTGCCCTTCTCGGTGAGTTGGTATTCGTAACGGGGAGGACGATCGAGATATCGCCGGCGTTCGAGCATGCCCTCCTCAACCAACCGCTTCAGACGTGCCGCAAGCACAGCCCGCGGCGCCTCAAGCGCTGTCTGAAACTCATCGAACCGGCGGCAGCCGTAGAACGCCTCGCGCATGACGAGCGGCGTCCACCAATCGCCCACGAGATCGGCGGTCCGGGCGATCGGGCACGGCCAGTCGTCGAAACGAGTGCGCCGCATGCCTGTAGCCTGCCATGGCTTCGGCACCTCGGCGAAGGCCGGTACTGTCGATTGCACACGACCGTTCGGACCGCGATCGACGACGAGCGCGATAGTTTCTCGTTCATGAGGCGACGTGCCCTCATCATTGTGGTGGCCATGGTCGCGGCGGCGTGCGGCGGAAGCGACTCCGGCGAGTCAGACAGCGACGCGTCAGTGGCCACCGAGCCGCCAAGCACCAGCGGCCTCGGCGACCACCGAAGGCGACACCGTGGCCATCGTCTACGACACGGTTGCAGGCGGAAACACCGTGTTCGGCGGACGCATAATACGTCTGGTCGAGGTCGACGGCGTCTGGACGGTGAGTCGAGAAGAACTGTGCGGTGCCGTCGCTGTGGCCGGCATCGAGTGTCCGGCCTGACGTCACCGACGCGCGTGCTTAGAGACCACCGTGCGCACGCTCGGCCCGAGGTCAGCTGAGCAACGCGCGCACGTCGCCCGCCGCAGCGAGCGTTTCGAGGTCGACGTCGGGGGCAATACCCATCGTGCGCAACATCACCTCGTCGACTCCGAGCTCGATCAGCGAAGCCAGTTGCTCGACGACGTCTTCGGGCGCACCCGCCACGATCTGATCCTCCCCCATCCCGCGATAGCCGCCGGCCAGCGCGTCGGCGGCCAACCGACGAGCGCGGTCGCCGTCGTGCAAGATCACCGCCTCGCGCCGCGCTGCGACATATGGCGTGGTGCCGACGTTCGAGCATTCATCGAGATACGCCTCGAACGGCGCTCGTAACGCCTCAGCTCCGGCATGGAGCGCGTACCACGAACCGCCGAACCGAGCCGCACGCCGGACTCCGGCCTCGCTCATCGTCCCGAACCACCACGACACACCATCAGGTGGCACGAGATCGAACGCCGCATCGACGATCCCGAAGAGTTCGCTCGACACCGTCTCGCCGGCGAACAACGCCTGCACCACGCGTACGGCTTCTTCGAGGGTGCGACCTCGGTGCGCGACCTCGATGCCCATCGCCGGGAACTGGGCCGGCCCACCGAGACCGGTCTGCACGATGAACGGACCGTCGTGAAACGCGGCGAGTGTGCCGACCTGCTCGGCGAGCAACACCGGATTCCACATCGGCACGAGGAACAGACAGCCGGCGGGGCGCGTCGGGTCCCACTCGGCGAGGCAGCGACCCAACGTCGGCACGTTCTGGAGGTAGTTGGCGCCGCCTCGGCCATGACTGTCACCGAAGGTCAACGTGTCGATTCCGGCCTCACGAGCCACACGAACCCGCTCGAGTGCGTGCTGCGCGGCAGCGCGTGCGTCGAGGTGCGAGGTGGAGGAGGCGGACAAACCGACGCGCATCAGTCGGAGAGTTCGACTTCGTCGCCGACCGCAACTGCACCCGATTGGATCACCGTTGCGTACACCCCGACGTTTTGATCGAGCTCGCGCACGACGTGACGCAGCACGCTGCGGTCTTGCGGCACCGACTCGTCGATCTCGCGGGTCACCATCACACACCGCGGACAGGCAACGGTGAACTCGATCTCGGCGCCACCGAGGCGGGCCTTGCGCCCAGCCCATGCGAACTCGGGATGCCCGTCGTCGCCGGCACCGTCGATGACGATCGACGGCCGAAACCGACGGACATCGACGACGGACTCCGGCAACGCCGACTGCAATGAGGCGAGCGCTGCGGTCGTCATCACGAGCAACGGGAAGGCGTCGTAGTAGGTCCCCGGCGGTGACTCGTGCTCGATGATCGTTTCGGGGAACACGCTCAGGTCAGGTAGGGGCTCGTCACCCTCGCGTCCG
This sequence comes from Actinomycetota bacterium, assembly GCA_039177505.1. GTDB lineage: Bacteria > Actinomycetota > Acidimicrobiia > Acidimicrobiales > Ilumatobacteraceae > JABSQH01. The sequence continues at coordinate 52,536 of JBCDFR010000003.1, forward strand.
AAGATCGATCGCAGCTCGTCGATCATGTCCTCGGAGTCCGGAGCGCCCCGGCGGTAGTGCTCTGCATCGTCGGCCGGCGCCAACGGCTCGAGCCGCACGGGATGCCCCAACTCGGCGCTGATCCACGCATCGATGTCGGGCGACTCGACCCCCACCGTGCGACCGTCGGGAAAAACGACCTCTGCAGAGCCGCGCGGCGTGCCGCGGGCGGCCAACCGCATCAGACCACCGATCTTCTTCGCGCCGCGGATCCCACCACGACGCAGATCGCGGACCGCCCAGTAACGGTCGCCGATAACTCCGAGCGGCCCCAGTTGGACCATCTCGACCGTTGTCCCGATCATCGACTTGACCGGATAGGTCCACAACTGCTCGACGCGCATGGATGCGACCGTACCCTTTCTCCACCGGCCAGACTGCCGACGTGAACGGGACCGAGTTGGCGATCGTGCTCGCCGCGGTAGTGATCGGTTCGACCGTCAAGGCGATCACGGGGATGGGCCTTCCGATCATCGCCATTCCGATCGCCGCGCTGTTTATCGACTTCGACGACGCGGTGGTGGTGCTGGCGATTCCGAGCGCGTTCGCCAACGTCGTGCTCGCCGGACGCGAACGAGGCCATGTCGATGAGACCAGGGACCTCTGGCGACTCGCGACGTTCGGCATCGGCGGCGCTGTGGTCGGCACGATCGCGTTCGTGAGCATGCCGGAGACACCGTTGGTGATGGCACTGGTGTTCGTGATCGCACTCTATGTCATCGCCTTCTTCGTCCACCCGGATCTCCAGACCTCGCCGAGAACGTCACGCCGCTGGTCCCCAATCGTCGGCTCGATTGCGGGTGCATTCCAGGGAGCCGTTGGTATCTCCGGACCGATCGTCCAAGCGTGGGTACACAGTTATCGGCTGCCGCAGGGTGCGCACATTTTTTTGGTGACCACTCTGTTCGGAATCACAGGAATCGCCCAGGTCGTGGTGCTCGCAGCGGATGGCGCGTTCGACGGCCGCCTGGGACCCGCTCTGGTGGCGTGTCTCCCCGTGCTTGCCAGCATTTCACTCGGCACTCGACTGCGCGATCGAATGAGCAGCCGTGGCTTCGATCTCGCCGTCGTCGCTGTACTGATCCTCTCGGCCGTTGCGCTGCTGTTGCGGACGCTCTAACCGGGGCGACGTCCATCGCTCTGGCTTGCTCGTTACCGTCGCGAGGTGGCTCGGATCCTGGCAATGGCGTTGGCGGCGGTCGCTGCGCTCGTCGTCACCCCGAGTACACCTGTCGACGCCAACGATGGGCTCCTGCTCCCGGGCGAAGTGCTTCGCGTCCCCGTGCCGGAGGCGTTCGGCGGCAAGACAGTCCTCGGCCAGCTCACCGTCGATCGCGTCACCGGGCGAGGGTTCGTCACCGCATATGGCTGCGCCGACGGACCGCCGCGCGACGACGGCGGTGCGCTCGCGCGTTCCGATCTCAACTTCAACGGGGCGATCTCACCGGTCGCCTCAAATCGACTGATCGTCGAGGCCGACGACGCAGGCGACATCTGCTTCATCACCCACCGGCCGGCGGCGCTGATCGTCGACGTCAACGCGACGTCGTTCGACACGGGCATCACGTCGATTCCCAATCGACGAACAGACACACGCGAGCGAGCCAGCGGCGCACAAACCGTCGCGGCGGGCGGCGTACTGCGCATCAGGGTGCCGGAAGCGGTCGGCGGCAGGACGGTGATCGGCCAGCTCACGGTCGACCGAGCGACCCAGCGCGGGTTCGTCGTCGCCTACCCATGCGATGCCGGGCTCCCGCGGACCGCCGACGGTCGGCCAGCGCGTTCCGATCTCAACGTCGACGGAACGATCGGCCCCGTGGCCTCGAACCGGCTGATCGTCGCCGCCGACGACGACGGCGACATCTGCGTGTACACCCAACGCGAACTGGCACTGATCGTCGACATCAACGGCGTCACCGACGACGGCATCGAGTCGTTCGTCAACGCCCGTACCGACACGCGGGCCAATGGCGCCGGCCAACAAATCGTGCCGGCGGGCAATCTGCTGCGCGTCGCCGTTCCGGCAGCCGAGGGTGGCAAGACGGTGATCGGCCAACTGACCGTCGATCGAGCGAGCGAGCGCGGATTCGTCACCGCGTACGGATGCGACGGCGGACTGCCGCGCAACAACGACGGAGAGATCGCCCGTTCGGACCTCAACGTCGACGGCCGCATCGGCCCGGTCGCCTCGAATCGGCTGATCGTCGCCGCCGACGACGACGGCGACATCTGCCTCTACACACAACGCGCTGTCGCACTGATCGTCGACGTCAACGCAGTGTCGACCGACACTGCGATCAGCGCGTTCCCCAACCGTCGCACCGACACCCGCGCTGACGATGCCCCGAGCGGACCGGTGATCCCACCCGAAGGCGGCGCCCCGATCTGGCCGACGTACGACCTGATGCCGGCGCTGGTCGGAATTGCCGCACTTACAGGAGATCCGGCCAACAAGTCGGTGACCGAGCGACCGGCACTGGCGATGAAGATCGACAACTTCGGTCCGGCTCGGCCCCAATGGGGCCTCGATGCAGCCGACGCGATCTTCGAGTTGAACGCCGAGGGGGTGACCCGGTTTCTGGCCCTGTTCCACACCCGCCTCCCCGATCGGGTCGGTCCTGTGCGATCCGCGCGCACCGCCGATCTCGACCTGCTGGCCGCGATGAACCGGCCCGTGTTCGGTTTCTCGGGCGCCAACGCCGGGGTCACGGCGTGGATCGACAGCGCATCATCGTCGCAGGTACTCAGCGACTTCAGCGCACAGCGCAACCAGTGCTACGAGCGATCCCCGGACCGGCCGGGCCCTCACAACCTGCTGATCGATCCACGTTGCGCAGTGTTCGATGCACTCGAGCGAGCAACACCACCTGGAGCAGCGCAACCGATGTGGAGCATCGATGCGACCTGGGTACCACCAGCGGAGGTCGCAGTCACGCCGACCGCGACCTTCACCGTGCCGATGGACGGGGTGGAGATCGACTGGATCTGGAGCGGCGGACGATATCTGCGCTTCCAGGACGGCGAGCCGCACCTCGCAGAATCCGGTCAGCACATCGACGCCGACAACGTGGTCGTCATCCGCACCGAGCATCCCCCGTCGATCGTCGACGGCAGGTCACCAAACCCCCTCAGCGTCGGCACCGGCACCGCCACGGTGCACCGCGACGGCGTCTCGTTCGATGCGACATGGTCACGGGCGACGCCGTACGACCGGTTCTCGTTCTTCGACACCGCCACGGGCCTGCCGATCCTGCTCGATCGCGGAACCACCTTCGTCCATCTCGCGCGGGCGTAGCTACAATCTGAGCAACCCAGGGGAGCTCGTCGGATCGGCGGGCTGAGAGGGCGGACGCCTCCGCCGACCCGTGAACCTGATCCGGGTAATGCCGGCGGAGGAAGCAATGAACGAATCGATCGTCATCATTACCGGGTCGGCGCCACTCGCGCCCGATGCGGTGGATGCGATCCCCGACGACGCGATCCTGCTTGCGGTCGACGGCGGGCTCGACCACGCGCTCGCCGCGGGACTGCAACCCTCCGGTCTGATCGGCGACCTCGACTCGATCACCGAGCAGGGACTGGTGTGGGCGGCGCGCAATGCGACCATCGATCGGCACCCGGCAGACAAGGACGAGACCGATACCGAGCTGGCATTGGCGTTCGCCGTGGCGATGACACCAGACCGGTTGATGCTGGTCGGCGGCGGCGAGCGCCTCGACCACACGATCGCCGCGCTCGGCGCGCTCGGCGCGCCAGCGTTGACGAGTATCCCGAGCATCGAGGCGTGGTGGGGAGACCAGCACGTGCAGGTCATCCACGGTCCTGGTGCGGCTTCACTCAACGTCGTCCCTGGCTCCACGCTGTCGCTGTTGGCACTGCATGGCGCATGCCGAGCAGTGGCCATCTCCGGCGTTCGTTGGCCGCTCGACGATGTCGCGCTGGCACCTGTTGTCGGCTATGGCGTCAGCAACGAGGTCGGCGATGACGGCCTGGTCGACGTCCAGCTGTCCGAGGGTGTGTTGACGGTGTTCGACCGCCCGCGATCTCCGACCGGCACACCGACCCCGACTGCGACTTCGACCCCGACTGCGACTTCGACCCCGACCAGTTCACACAACAGCACGGAGACCACGACATGAGCATCGTCCGATTCATTGCCGCCGTTGCGGCGACCGCACTGATCGCTGCCAGCTGTAGCGACGACGACAGCGACACGACGACTGAGGCCGACGACTCGTCGACAGCGTCGACCGACGTCGCGTCGACGGATACGCCGACGACCGAATCGACCGCCGAATCGTCGACGGACGCGACGACGATCACGTTGGTCACCTATGACTCGTTCCCCACTGCAGACACGAGCCTCAACGACGCGCTGGCCACGTTCACCGCCGACACCGGGATCGACGTCGAGATCCTCGTCGCCGGCGACACCGGCACGATGGTCTCGAAGGCGGCGCTCACGGCCGGCAACCCCGAAGGCGACGTGATGTGGGGCGTCGACAACACGTTCCTCTCGCGGGCACTCGATGCCGGGATCTTTGAGCCGTACTCGACATCGGTCGAGCTCCCTGCCGAACTCGTCGACCTGGCGCCTGACGGTGAGGTCACCCCGGTCGACTTCGGCGACGTATGCATCAACTACGACATCGGTTGGTTCGCCGACAACGATCTCGAACCACCGTCGTCGCTCGACGACCTCACCGACCCGGCCTACGCGGATCTCCTCGTCGTGCAAAACCCGGCAACGAGTTCACCCGGGTTCGCGTTCTTCCTGGCCACCGTCGACGAGTACGGGGAGGACGGTTGGAGCGACTATTGGACCGCTCTGAGCGACAACGGAGTTGCCGTCGTCGACGGATGGACTGACGCGTACTACGGCGACTTCACGTGGGCCGGCGGTGGTGACCGCCCGATCGTCGTGTCGTACGGCTCGAGCCCGCCGGCCGAGGTGCTCTTTGCCGATCCGCCAGTCGACACCGCCCCGACCGGTGTCGTCGAGAGCACCTGCTTTCGCCAAGTCGAGTTCGTCGGTGTGCTCGCCGGCACCGACGCGCCCGACGAAGCGCAGGCGTTGGTCGACTTCCTCGTGAGCGACACCTTCCAGTCCGAGCTCGCCCTCAACCTCTTCGTCTATCCCGCTGCTCCGACGGTCGACCTGCCCCAAGAATTCGTCGACTACGCCGTCGTTGCCGAAAGTCCGCGCTCGGTCGACCCAACGACCATCGAGGCGAACCGCGAGGAGTGGATCGACGAATGGACCGCTCTGGTGCTCGGGTGAACCGTCCGCCGGCGTGGTTGATCGCAGCGCTCGCGGCGCTCCCGGTCGCTGCGCTGGCGCTGTTCTATCTCTGGCCGCTGGGCACGCTGTTCACCGAGACGTTGGGGGCCGGCGCGGTCGCCGACACGCTGCGCCGAGACACGACTCGTGAGGTCCTGTGGTTCACCTTTTGGCAGGCGGTGGCGTCGACGGGCGCGACGCTCGCCGTCGGGTTGATTCCTGCGTGGCTCGTCGCCCGCTACGAGTTCCGCGGGCGAGGATCGTTGCTCGGGGCGTTGACCGCCGTGTTCGTGCTGCCGACGGTGGTGGTCGGCAGTGCGGTGCTCGCCGTGTTGCCGGCTTCGATCGAGCGCAGCACGTGGGCGATCATCATCGCCCACGTGCTGTTCAACATCGCTGTGGTCGTCCGGCTGGTCGGCGCGCTGTGGGAGCGCCTGCCGACAGATCTGTCCGCCGCTGCCGCAACCTTGGGTGCCGGCCCGCTGGACACGATGCGCCACGTCACGCTCCCGCTGTTGCGACCGGCGTTGCTGGCCACTGCCAGTGCGGTGTTCGTCCTCACGTTCACCTCGTTCGGCGTGATCCGCGTCGTCGGCGCCCCCGGCACTCGAACGATCGAGGTCGAGGTGTGGCGCCGGGCGACGCAGCTCGGCGACATTCCCGGCGCCTCAGTGCTGACGATCGTGCAGCTCCTCGTGCTGGGTCTCGTGCTCGCCGCGACAGGGCTCTTGCAGCGGCGGTGGACCGCCGCGCTTGACCTTGCGCCGACGCGCCGACGCCGCTCGCGTACCCGTCGCGAGCAGACGGTGGTGACCACTGTCGGCTTGGCCACCGCCGCCGTCCTCGTCGTTCCCCTCGCGGCGATGGTCGTCGCCTCGTTCTCATCGCCCACCGGATGGACCACCGCCGGATGGACCAATCTGGACGGCGGCGAGATCCGCCCCGGCCTACGGGTCGGCATCGACCCGGTTGCGGCAGTCACCACATCGGTGCGCTTTGCCGCTTGGGCCGCGTTGTTCGCCGTACTGATCGGCGGTCTCGCGTCGCTGGCCATCACCGCCGCCCAACGAGCGGGACGCCTCCTCGACATCGGTCTGACACTGCCGATCGCCACCTCTGCGGTCACGATCGGACTCGGCCTGCTGATCACGTTTGACACCCCGCCCGTCGACTGGCGCGCCGAGTGGTGGCTGGTCCCGGTCGGTCAGGCCCTCGTTGCGGTTCCGTTCGTCGTGCGCACGATCGTGCCGACGCTGCGGGCACTCGACCCGCAGCTACTCGCCGCTGCCGGCACCCTCGGTGCGAACCCGAGCCGCGCATGGCGCGAGGTCGTCCTTCCGATGGCCTGGCGTCCACTTCTCGCGGGCGCCGGCATCGCTGTCGCGATCTCACTTGGCGAGTTCGGTGCCACCAGCGTGCTATCGCGTAGCGGCGATGAAACGTTGCCGATCGCGATCGAGCGCCTGCTCGGGCGGACCGGCGCAACACTGCAGGCGCAGGGCTACGCGTTGGCAACGATCCTCGCGCTCGTCACCGGTCTACTGATGATCGTCGCCGAACGCGGCGCCGGGCGAACCATCGACGGATGAGTGCTCGCGCCCACTCGATGCATGCGGCCGACATCGTCGTGCGCTTCGCAGACACCACCGTGCTCGATCGCGTGACGTTGCGGATCGACGCAGGAGCGGTCGTCGCGCTCGTCGGCCGTTCGGGAAGCGGCAAGAGCACGTTGCTCCGAGTGATCGCCGGCATCATTGCTGCCGATGCTGGCCGCGTGGCGATCGACGACGTCGACGTCACCGAGCTTCCGACGCATCGACGCGGCGTGGGGATGGTGTTCCAGGACAACCAGTTGTTCCCTCACCGCAGCGTGGTCGACAACGCCGCGTTCGCGCTGCAGATGCGCGGCGTCCCCAAACGGGATCGGCGAACGATTGCCGAGCAGTGGCTGGAGCGCGTCGGCCTGGGCGGACTTGGCGACCGTCGAGTGCAGGGATTGTCGGGGGGCGAGGCCAAGCGCGTCGCGTTGGCCCGCACACTCGCCGCTGAGCCCAAGGTGCTGTTACTCGACGAACCACTCAGCGGGCTCGATCGCGATCTGCACGATCGCTTGGCGGCCGATCTTGCCGAGCTCCTACGCGACACGTCGACGACGGCACTGCTCGTGACCCACGACCACAGCGAGGCGGCGATAATCGCCGATCGCACCGTGGCCCTGGCCGATCTCCAAGCGACACGTGGATCGGGCGAGGGCCGAAATTCGGCGCAAAATTAATACTAGACTTATAGTCTAGCTTTTCGGTGCAGTTCAGGTTGTTCAAAACCGCTCGTCCGTACGGTCGAACGCATGAAACATTCAACAACAGCACTACTCATCGGCGTCGGCATCGTCGCCCTATCAGCATGTGGAGGCGGGACGAGCATCGGCCCAGCCTCGGAGGGAGCCTCAGGCGTCGATGACGCCGACGGCACCGAGATCGTCGTGACCGAAGAAACGGTCGTGAGCGACGCTTCCGACGCAATCGTCACCAGCGACTCGGTCGTCACCGGCGATTCGAGCGATACCAACTCTGACACGGTCGTGAGCGACACAAACTCCGACGCAGCCGTGAGCGACGGGACCTCCGGCGCAGTCGACACCGGGTCGACTGGGTCAAATGGGTCGGCGTCGTTGACGTCGGCGTCTGGCACGGTCATCGCCGCTCCGATCGGTACCGCCGGGTCGGCCGAGTTCATCGTCGACGGCCGCACGGTGTCGGTCGGAACGATGGACCTCGACGGCGGATGGACCGAAACGAAGCGATCGGTCAGCGACGACGTGGACATCGACCTGTTGTCCTCCAACAACACCAAGATCGACATCGACGCCGACCTCGGGTCGTCGGGCACCATCTTCGAACTCGACGTCGACACGGATTGGGCGCTCAACGCGGGCACCTACCTCGAGCCGACGATCGCCGGCGATGTCTACGTGACATACGACGGCTCGCAGCTGACGTTCGAGTCGGCGAACCTGAACGATGGCTGGGTGATTTCCAGCCAGGGCGGTAGTGGCACCAACATCGTCATGACGATCACTGACCAGTCGACGAACGACACCGTGCGCATCACGGGAAAGATCGACTCCAGCAAGATCGAAATTGACAACCGCACCCGGGTTGCGCTCAACAACTAACTCAACAGCTAATGGGAGCACACGAACCGCTCGGCGGACTTCCGCCGAGCGGTTCTGCGCGCCCATGTCGATGTGTCCGAAGCCGCGATCGCCAATTCTGGAGATGCCCATTGTCCACCTCGGCCCATGCCACCCACCTCCGCGAGCGTGCCGACGACCTGCGCCGCTTCGCCGAGCAGCTCGAGCACACGCCCGCTGCCGATGTCGATCGGTTGGCCGGCGACGACACATGGCGCGGCCGCCGGCCCGCGCTGTGCAGATTCGTCCTCCGCATCAATCTCGCTCAACTGCACGCAGCAGCCGACGACCTGCGATGGAAGGCGGCCCTCCTCGAACAGCAGGCCGACCAGCTCGATGCGGCCCTTGGCTCGTGATGTGGTCGGCCCTGCCAACGGGCTACGATCCGCTTGCGATCAGCCGCCTTCGCCGAGCGGTGTTCAGCGCACTCGATGCCCTGCACGCACTGCGGTGCGACGATCCACTGGCAGGGCACGCCTGTTCGGCAGTCCGTCTGATGCAGCAAAATCTCGAGGACCACTGGTTGGCGCTACTCGAAGAGATCATGCGCAGTGAAGCGATGATCGCGTGGACCGCTGCGGCGAACGATCCAGCCCGCGCTGCGTCGACCTCACTGCAGCGATGGATTGCCGATCGGACCGTCGGTCCGTCAGCCGGTCTCCTCGGACTCGCCGATGACGCCGACCTTCTGGCGCGGCTCGCTGCGATCGACTTCCCTCTCGACACGCGGGGCGGGTTCGATGCTGCCTCGATCGTCGTCAACCGCGCGCTCGTCGACGAGATTGGCTTCCGTGCCCAGGATCCTCGTTTCGCAGACGAATTGGCCGCGCTGGCGCTCACCAACGCGACGTCGGTTGCCGCGCTCACCACAGCGCTCCCCGATGCGGCGCTCACGACGATCGCGATGCGGCTCTTGAGCAACGTGTCGTGGGTCGACGATGCACCCACGGCGGCCAGCGCCCACGGGGCGAGCGCAGTGATCGGACAGCTAGCCGACCGCGATCCAGCCGCGCTGCTGTCGGTGCTCACCGATCGCGACATGCTGATCACGCTCGGCACATGGCCGATGCTCGATCAGGAGATCATCGCCCGCGCGGTCGGCGCCGCATTACACGACGCCGTGATCGCCGAGCCCGGCCTCCTCGATCGAGGCCTCGACGCGGTTGCGACGATCGCCGCGCTCGCACCGACGACGTTCGACGACGGCATGCGGCCCGGTCTGGCGACCGGCGTCGCCGCTGCGCTCCCCGTGTACCTCCCCGCAATCGGACCAGCGATCCGAAACGAAGGCACCGAACCGGTGCGCGTCGTCGGTGCCAACGGACCACGGACGCTCGCGACCTACGACGAGCTCCGTGAGTTGATCGGCGCACTCGGACGCCACGACGAAGCACTGGTCATCGTGGCCATGAGTCTTGCCGCCTACACGATCGACGTCATCGCCGAGGCGGGACCCGACCTCGCAACAGCCCCCGGGGTCGAATACCCGGCGCAGGTCGCCGACCTGGTGCGCGATGCACTCGACGACGAACACCGCGAGGCGGCCGCATCGACCGCTACCTCGATCGCCGCGCAGCGGCAACACCGCTCCCTGCTCGGCGCTGCAGCGACCGTCGTCGTCAATGCAACCCAGGTCTCACGTGTGCTCCGCACGGTGACCTCGTTCAGCCTCGGGCCGATCGATGCACAGGACCCGAGCAGCGTCGTTGCGCTCCCGGATCGGTCGATCACCGCGGAGATCTACGACACCATCACCGTCGAGACGCTGCGGGTGGCGGCAGCCACCGAACACCTCGAGCTTGACCCGACCGACCGGCAGACACTCGTCGCCGCCATTGCGCTCGTCGACGCGGCCGGCGACGACCTTGGGATGCGCCGACGGGCGATCATCGATGCCGAGTACGTCGCACGACAAGTCCCCGCAGCAGGCGGATTCCTCAGTGCCGCCCGTCAACGCAGCGGCGTCGACGAGCTCCGCGAAGACCGTCGACCCGACGACTGACCGCCGATCGAGCAGCCCATGGCGATGGGCTCAGAACACGTCTGCGGAGCCCAGACCGTCGATCTCGCCACGACCGGTCAGCCAGGCGAGACGCTCCGGTGGCGACGACCGTCGGGCGGCGGCAGGGATCTCCGTCATGCCCATCGGCTGCCGTGCCTTCCACAACATCTCCAGCCGCGCCAGTTCCAGGCGGATGTACAGCGCTGGCAACTGCTCGAACCCGAACCCGATATCGAGGTCGATGTGGTGCAACAACACCTCGCGCGACCGTAGAAACGGGAGCTCGCGCAGCGGCACCTCGGCACCGTGAGACAGCCGCCCACGCCCCTCCCACGATGACGCCGCCCACATCGACTCGAGCTGCCACACCGATCTCCGCAGCGCATCGATGTGTTCCGCTGCCGATCGACTGGCCGCCTCCTCGATCTCCGCCGTCCGTTGACTGTGGCCTCCGGGATACTGCTCCCCGACGTCGCCGCCCGCTGCCGCACTGAAGAGCCGGGTATGACCGTCGCCGGAGTTGGTGATGTGCGCCAGCACATGTCCGATCGACCACTCCGGCAGCGCCGACGGCGCGAATACCTCGAGATCGTCGCGCCGCCCGTCGAGCGCTGCGAGTAGCTGCTGGTGAGCGCCGGCTGCGAGCTCCACATCACGGTCGAGATCGCGTCCGACGGCGGGCATCGCCGCAGCGTAACGGCGACCGGCACCCGGCAACATGGCCACTGAAACCGGTGGCGGAACGTGGCAGGCTGTGCGCCATGCAACTGGGAATGGTCGGACTGGGTCGAATGGGCGCCAACATGGTGCGCCGACTCCATGCGCACGGACACGACTGCGTGGCGTACGACGTCGCCGAGGCGCCCATCGCCGAACTCGAGTCCGAAGGTGTCACCGGCGCCCGCACGCTCGAAGAGCTCGTCGGGAAACTCGATGCGCCGCGGTCGATCTGGCTCATGGTGCCCGCGGCGCTCGTCGGCGCCACGTTGGAGCAGCTGGTACCGCTGCTCGATGCCGACGACACCGTGATCGACGGCGGCAACTCGTGGTATCACCACGACGTCGACCGAGCCGCCGACCTGACCCCGAAGGGCATCCACTACGTCGATGTCGGTACGAGTGGCGGCGTGTGGGGGCTCGAGCGCGGATACTCGCTGATGATCGGTGGCGACGACACGGCGATCGACCGCCTGGCCCCGGTCTTCGACTCACTCGCGCCCGGTTTCGACGCGGCGCCTCGCACCCCTGGCCGCACAGGCGACCTCGCGCCCGAAGAACGAGGCTGGCTGCACTGCGGGCGCACCGGCGCCGGCCACTTCGTGAAGATGGTCCACAACGGCGTCGAGTATGGGATGATGGCGGCGATTGCCGAGGGCCTCAACGTAATTGCCAACGCCGACGTCGGTTCCGCGACACACGAAGTCGACGCCGAGACCGCGCCGCTCGAGTCGCCGGAGTATTACCAGTTCGACATTGACCTTGGGAAGGTCGCTGAGGTGTGGCGACGGGGCGCGGTCATCAGCAGCTGGCTGGTCGATCTCACCGCCGAAGCGCTCGTCGCCGATCCGGGCCTCGACACGTATGCCGGCCGCGTCAGCGACTCCGGAGAAGGTCGCTGGACGGTGAATGCCGCAGTCGACGAAGGGGTTCCCGTACCGGTGCTCGCTACAGCGTTGTTCCAACGGTTCTCGTCGCGCGGACACGCCGACACCGCCGACAAGCTCCTCTCAGCGATGCGCCAGATGTTCGGCGGCCACCACGAGAAGCCGGAGTGACAGAGATGACCGAGACCAACAGCACGCCGCCGACCGGATCGACTACCGACGCCGAAATGCCGCGCGTCGATACCGCCAAGATTCAGACCAGCCAGCCGGTCGCCGACGCGCTCGTGCTGTTCGGCGCAACCGGCGATCTGGCCAAGCGCAAGCTCTTCCCCTCGTTGTATCGGCTCGAGCGCACGGGCGCACTGCACGTCCCGGTCATCGGTGTCGCTCGAAGCGACTGGACCGACGACGACTTCCGCGACCACGCGAAGGAGTCCATCGAGGAGCACATTCCCGATGCCGACCCCGTCGTGATCGCCTCACTGTTGCAGCGACTCGACCTGATCCAAGGTGACTACGCCGCCGAGTCAACGTGGAACGAGCTGCGGTCGCAGCTCGACACCAACAACTCGATGGTCGCGGTGTTCTACATGGCGATTCCACCGTCGATGTTCCCGACCGTCGCGAAGAAGCTGGCGTCGGTGGGGCTGCACAACCGCGGCCGCATCGTGGTCGAGAAGCCCTTCGGACGAGACCTCAACTCAGCGATCGAGCTCAACAAGACACTGCACTCGATCTTTGCCGAAGACCACATCTTCCGCATCGACCACTACCTCGGGAAAGAGGCCGTCGAGGACCTACTGGTGTTCCGGTTCGCCAACACACTGCTCGAACCGGTGTGGAACCGCAACTACGTGCGCAGTGTCCAGGTCACGATGTCGGAGACGATCGGCGTCGAGGGTCGGGGGTCCTTCTACGACTCGGTGGGTGCAATCCGCGACATCTTCCAGAACCATCTCCTCCAGGTGGTCGCGCTCCTTGCAATGGAACCGCCCGCTGGCGCCGATCCCGGCTTCCTCCAGGACGAAAAGGCCAAGGTCATCGCCGCAATGCGTCCGATCGATCCGTCCACCCTGGTGCGCGGACAGTACGTCGGGTACCGCGAAGAGCCTGGTGTCGAGACCGAGTCGAACATCGAGACCTTCGCTGCCGCCCGCCTCGAGATCGACTCATGGCGCTGGGCGGGCGTGCCATGGTACGTCCGCTTCGGCAAGGCGCTCTCCCAACGCGCCACCGAGGCCGTCATCGAGCTGCGCAGCCCGCCGCGGATGCTGTTCGACGAGGAAGGCGGCGCCGTCCCCGATCGCAACCTGATTCGGCTCCGACTCGGCGAGAACGACGGCGTGACATTCGTGATGCAGGCCAAGACACCCGGCCCGCATCTCGACTCGACCGGGGTCGACGTCGACGTCGACTTCGCCGCGGCACTCGGCGAGCGCCAGGACGCCTACGAGCGGTTGATCGGCGATGCACTGCTCGGCTCGCTGCGGCGGTTCGCCCGCCAAGACATCGTCGAGGGCACCTGGAAGGTGGTCCAGCCGGCCCTCGACCATCCAGGTCCGGTCGTCCCTTACTTCCGCGGCTCGTGGGGTCCCTCCGAGGCCGACCACCTACTGCTCAACAACGATCACTGGTACGCGCCGAGCCCGCCGTGACCGTGTTGTGGTGACGCCGACGTCGACACTGGATGGGCGCTGATGTGGGTACCGGTCACGCTCGCGGCCGCCACCTTCCAGATTCTGCGGACGTCGCAGCAGCATCGCCTGCGCGACACCCTCTCGACTGCAGGCGCCACGTACGTACGATTCGTGTATGGCGCGCCGCTCGCCCTGGCGGTGGCTCTCGTCGTGTTCGGCGTGTTGGGACGCCCACTGCCAACGGTGCCGTGGAGCTTTTGGTGGGTCATCTCCGGCGCCGGCGTCGCCCAGATCGTTGGCACCTTCGCGCTCCTCGCATCGTTCAAGGTCCGCGACTTCGCAGTGGGCACGGTGTATTCGAAGGCCGAGGTGCTCATCGTCGCCGCGCTCGGCGGCCTCGGCGTGGGGACGGCGCTGGCTGCATGGGGGTGGGTCGGCGCGGTGCTGGTGACGATCGGTGTCGTGGTGCTGGCGTCGGAGGGCGACGTTGTGGCACTCACCCGACGAGCCGGTGATCCAGCAGCGCTGCTCGGCATCGTCGCGGGTGGCCTGTTCGGAGTCGCCGCGATCGGCATCGGCGACGCCGCCAACCGACTCGATGGCGCGCCATCATTCGATCGGGCATTGATCGCGCTGACTGCCCTACTGATCGTGCAGACGTTGCTCAACACGGTGTGGTTCCTCATCGTCGATCGAAACGAGGTCGCCGCAGTCGCCCGGGCATGGAGGCCGTCGGTCGTCATCGGCGTACTCAGCATGGCCGGGTCGATCAGCTGGGCGTGGGCGTTCACGGTGACCGGCGCGGCGAAAGTGAGGACACTCGGCCAGGTCGAGCTCGTGATCGCCTTCGCCATCGCCCACTTCGTCCTTCGTGAACGGCACACGAGGGTTGAGTACATCGCGAGCGGCCTCGTTCTGGTTGGCGCAGTCATCGTTGCCGCCTTTGGCTGACGCACCAGGGAGTACGGTCGACGCCGATGAAGGGGCTCGAGATTCCGGAACAGGGCGAGGACTACACCGCCGACCCCGTCGAACTGTTTTTCGACCTGGCGTTCGTGTTCGCCTACTCCCAACTCGTCGGACTGCTGATCACCGAACCAGATTGGACCGGCGTCGGGAAGGCGGCATTGATCTTCATGCTGCTCTGGCTGCCGTGGTCGCAGATGACGTGGGCGGCCAACGCTGTGCCCGGCAATGCCCGCAACACCCGCGTGATCTTCCTGGTCGCCACGGCGGCAAGCGTTCCGATGGCTGCGTCGGTCACGACTGCGTTCGACGACGGTGGGCCGTTGCTGGCGATACCGCTGGCGTTCATCACGCTGATGGGGTTGACGATGGTGGTGCTGGCAGCGCGCGGCAGGGACGTCGCAATGCGGACCGCCGTGCGCTACTCGATTCCGGTGGCGATCGGCATGGGCATCATCGTCGTCGGATCGTTCCTCGACGATCAGCTACGGGTTGCGGCCTGGTTGGTCGGGCTTGCGTTCTTCACCTTCAGCGCATTTGGTGCCGGTGGCGGCGAGTGGACGATGCGCGCCGGACACTTCGCCGAACGCCACGGGCTAATCATCATCGTTGCGCTGGGCGAGGTCATCGTGGCGACCGGCAAGCCACTCGTCGACTCACTCGAAGAAGGAGCGGGCATACCGGCGGAGTCTGCGATCGCACTCACCGCTGCCGGGGGCTTCGCCTGCCTCCTGTGGTGGGCCTACTTCGATCGGCCCCAACGGGCCTTCGAGGCACGGGCGGAAGGGATCGAACTGTCATCCGAGCGGGCCCAGTACGCCCGTGACGTCTACACGTTCGCTCATGCGCCGATCGTGGCGGGCATCGTCGCCGCCGCAGCTGCCTTGGAAGAGATCGTGCTCCATCCCTCCGATCCGCTCCCGCTGTCGTTCCGTATGATGGCGCTCGGTGGCGGGGCGCTGTACGCGCTGGGTATCGCCATCGGCACACTCCGCTCATACCGGGTCCTGCCACGGGAACGAATGATGGCGTTCGGGTTGGTCGCCGTGCTGCTCATCGCCGGCGGGGACATCGATGGCGTGTGGCTGATCGTGGCGATGAACCTGATCCTGATCGCAGCGCTCGTGATCGAGCATCTGCGGATCGAGGTCCGCCCGGCGCACGAAGCCCAGTTGAACAACTGACAGAATTCATTGTGACCGCAAACAGTGTGCCGATAGCGTCCTCTCCGTGACCTCCCCCTCCACCGACCGCATCGCCGTCTTCGCCGGGAGTGCCCGACGCGACTCGGTGAACAAGCACCTCGCCCGCGTCGTCCAGCGAACCCTGACCGAACGCGGTCGCGATGCGGTCTTCCTCGACCTCGCCGACTTCGAGATGCCCCTCTACCACGGCGACATCGAGGACGAGCACGGCGTCCCCGATGCTGCCCACCGGCTCGCCGAGGCGCTGACACCCGCCGCAGGCTTGCTCATCGCGTCGCCGGAGTACAACGGGGCAATGACCGCGCTCCTCAAGAACACGATCGATTGGCTCTCGCGCGTCGACTACGCAATCCTTGCCGGCAAGTACGTCGGTCTGATGTCCGCGACGCCCGGACGCACGGGCGGAGCTCGCGGACTGGGCGTTGTGCGTCATTGGTTCGAGTTGATGAGCTTGCCCGTAGCCGAGGAGATCTTGTCGGTGCCCCACGTTCACGGGGTGCTCGATGCATCGGGCGATGTGGCCACGTTCGACAACGACTCGATGCAAACGATCGACGAATTTGTCGACGCCTACCTGCCCGGGTACGACAAGCATCGGGCGGCCAACGAACAGTGACCGACGGGTCGATCGACATCGACGCCGCCGGAACAACGTTGGAGGTGCGCGTGCTCGGCGACGCATCTGGGCCGACGGTGATCTGGGGCCACGGACTGATGGGCTCGATCGCCGGGGAGGACGAGCTGCCGCTCATCGATTGGGCGTCCGCCGCGCCGGGTCATCGCGTCGTCCGCTACGACGCCCGAGGCCACGGACAGTCGGTGTCGACCGACGGCGAGTTCGACTATCGCTGGGACCGGCTCGCCGACGATCAGCTGGCCCTTGCGGACGCGCTCGGCATCGAGCGGTACACCGCAGCTGGCGCCTCGATGGGAGCAGCGACCGCGCTGTACGCCGCGTTGGCCGCTCCCGAACGCATCGAGCGATTGGTCCTCGTGATCCCGCCGACTGCGTGGGAGACGCGCCGCGATCAGGTCGACCTCTACGCCACGATGGCCGATCTCATCGAGACGGGGCGCACCGATGTCCTCCTCCGGGGTGCCGACGCCACCCCCCTGCCCGATCCGCTCGACGAGCGCTCCCGCGAGCGGCACAAGGGCGTGATGACCACGACCGACGCGATCCGTCTCGCACGCGTGCTACGCGGCGCCGGTCGGACCGATCTGCCGCCGCGCGAGGAGATCATGCGCCTTGCGCAGCCGGCGTTGATCCTCGCCTGGACAGGCGACCCCGGTCATCCGGTGAGCACCGCCGAACAACTCGCCGAGCTGCTGCCGAACAGCTCCGTGCGCATCGCGTCCGAGGCCGCCGAGCTGGCGACGTGGCCGAGCGCAATCGCGGGATTCCTCGAGCGCTGACCGCCGCCGTGGCGGACCACTAAGAACCACCAAATGCGCTGACCGGGTCAATAATCTTGCGCCGATGTCTTCGGCCGTGATCGACGCGCCGGCGGACCCCGCGACGCACGCGGCTCACGACCGACCCGTCGCCACCACGACGACGACACACCCGCGACGTGCCGCTCCCGCGATGGGGTACCAGCCAGGACTCGATGGGTTGCGTGCGTTCGCGTTGATCTCGATTCTGCTGTATCACGCAGGATTCGAGTGGATGAGCGGCGCGTTCATCAGCGTCGACCTCTTCTTCTTGCTGTCAGGGTTCCTGATCACGGCACTCCTCCTCGGCGAGCGCGAGAACACCGGCGGCGTCGACCTCGGACAGTTCTGGCTTCGCCGGGCCCGCCGCCTCTTTCCGGCACTGTTCGCGATGCTCCTCGCCATCTCGGTGTGGATCGCACTGTGGGGGAATGCCGAGCAGGTCAGCCAAGCCAAGCGCGAGATTCCGTGGGCGCTGTTCTACGTCGGTAACTGGGGCCAGATCCTCGGCGACACCCCGTACTTCGCCCCCGAGCCGTCGATGTTCCGCCACCTCTGGACGCTGGCGGTCGAAGAGCAGTGGTACCTCATCTGGCCGCTCGCGTTCGTTGCACTCACCACACGATTCCGCTCCAGGCGAACCATCGTCGGCATCCTCCTCGGAGCTGCGATCGTCGTGTGGTTGCTGATGGCCTGGTTCGCGTCCGGCGGCGCGGCCCCACTCGGCGGCCCGCCAGCGACATTCGAGGGCGCCGATCGCACCAACTTCATGTATCTCTCGACGATCACCCGCTCGGGGTCGTTGCTCGTCGGGGCGGCGTTGGCCTTCGTCTGGCGCCCATGGCGGTCGCCACGCGCCGCCCACGCACCAGTTGGCCGGTATCTCGACCCGCTGGCCGCTGGCACGGCCACCCTCCTCGTATGCATCTTTGCCAGCGCACAGTTGACAGCGACGTACACGTATCAATGGTTGATCGCCGTCGGCACGATGCTGTCGGCAGTTGTTGTCATGGCTGCAGTGCACCCGGCGGCGGCAGGCTTCCGTCGCATCATGTCGATGCCGTGGCTCGTGGCCATCGGGAAACGGAGCTACGGGCTGTACCTGTGGAGTTGGCCGATCTCGGTGATCGTCGGCGCCACTGACGGCAGCGTCGTCCGATTCGTATGGGCGATGCTGATCAGCGTCGCCGTGTCCGAGGTCGTCTACAAATTCATCGAGACCCCAGTGCGTCAGGGTGAGCTCGGTCGGTGGTGGAAACATCGCGCCCCGATCAGCATGGCTCCGGTGGTCGGAGGCGCGCTGCTCCTCGCGTCACTGCTGACGTTCTTCGTCAGCGTCGACGAGTTCGATCCGTTCGTCGGTGGCGAGACGGCGACGTTCGACGCCACCACAGTCGACGGCGAGGCCGGTACCGATGCGGTCGGTGACGAGGCGCCCGGAGATGCACCGGCCGCCGCGGTGCCTACAGTCGTGCCAACCACTGCGACCCTGGCAATCGTTGGCGACTCTCAAGCCAACGCGTTGGCCATCAACCTTCCAGATGGGATCAGCACCACGTTCCCCACCGTGTACAACGGCAGCGTCCCCGGCTGCGGTGTGTACGACAGCGGGACAGCGCGCAGCGCGGTAGACGTGAACAACAACTTCGTCGTCTGCCAGGGCTGGCAAGACGACTGGGCCTACGGCGCCCGTGGTGCCGATGTCGCTCTGGCGGTCGTCGGCGGCTGGGATGTGTTCGACGTGGTGGTCGACGGTCAAACCCTGCCGTTCGCCAGTCCCGAACTCGACGCCAGGTTCGACCGGGAGCTACGAACAGGAGTCGATGCAATGCTGGCCGAAGGCGTCAACGTCGGATTGCTCGAGCAGGCGTGTATGCGACCGGTCTCTGTTGCTGGCGCTGGAGTCCCTGCGCTCCCCGAACGAGGGAGTGATGCCCGCGTCGACCACGTGAACAACCTGCTGATCGAGGTCGCCGACTCCTACGGTCCCGAGGTGGCCTTCATCGACGGACCCGACGAGTGGTGCACCGACGATGTCATCGCCAACGATGTGAACATGCGCTGGGACGGGGTGCACGTGTACCAACCCGGAGCCAAGCTGATCATGGAGTCGATCGCCGGTCAGCTGCTCGAACTGGCCGCCGTGTAGTGCGTGCCCGAGCGAACGGCCACCGCGAGGTACGCACGCCTCGTCGGAGGTACGTCGCCACCGCCACGACCGCGATCGACGACGCGAAGAGACGGTCGACCCGCTGCGCCAGCGCAACCGTCGGGGCGATATCGGCCGGCGCCGGGTCCCGCCCGTCACCGAGATGCGGCCGACGCTCGATGCGCGTGCCGTACCGGTTGACGCCACCCAAACGCAGCCCCAGCGACGCCGCGAAGGCGGCCTCGACGATCCCGGCGTTGGGTGATGGATGTGTACCTGCATCACGCACAACGGTCGACACGACTGCGCGGCGGCGTTTCGGTGAGACGACAACGACGGCGAGCGCGGTCAGCCGAGCGGGAACATAGTTGAGCGCGTCGTCGAGGCGAGCCGCCGCCCACCCGAAGTTGCGGTAGTGCGTCGATCGGTGCCCGACCATCGCATCGAGGGTGTTCACGGCACGATGCATGAGCACACCGGGCGCGCCGGCGACAACCCCCCAAAACATCGATGCGGTCACTGCATCGACCGTGTTCTCAGCGACGGACTCGACGACGGCCCGGGAGATCTCGCCGTAGTCGGCGGTGGCCATGTTGCGACCCACCAAACCGACGACTCGGTCGCGAGCACGATCGAGGTCGCCGTGTTCGAGATCGTCGGCGATCGCCAACGCCTCGGTGGCGAGCATTCTGCTGGCGATCGACACCGCGCCCACGGTCGCGGCTGCGGCCGTCGCCCCCGTCACGCAGCGGAGGACGAAGCCGAGGGCCACCGGAGGCGCAACAGCGAGCGCGACAAACCCCACCCCGGCGGATCGCTGATCGCGGTAGGTGCGGCGCTCGAGGACATCGGCGTAGCGACCGTAGGCAGCGACCGGATGGACCGCTGCAGGCGGCTCGCCGACGATCTGGTCGACGAGATATCCCAGTGCAGCGCCCGGGTTGAGCACCCATTCGACCGTCACAGTCGATCGAGCGCCCCCATGAGCACCGATCGCTGATCGTCGGATGGGACGGCGATGCGCACGGTGTCGACGAGTCCGAACGACGTGCAATCGCGCACCACCACGCGATGCGCCAGAAGGCGCGCCCGGAGTCCTGGCTCCCGTACGAGCACCCACGGCGCGGCCGTATCGACCACGTCGAGATCACAACGGCGCAGCTCCGCCACCAGATCGGCGCGACGCTCGCGAATCGAATTTCGCCATACCGACAGATCGCTCAGCTCGATCAGTGCCGGCGTCATCGAGGCGGCGAGTCCGTTGACGGCCCACTGCGGTTGTCGACTGCGGACGGCCGTCGCCCGCTCGGCATCCGGCGCGACGACGTATCCAAGTCGTACCCCGGGGCACGCCCATAGCTTGGTGAGCGAGCCGACTCGCCAGGCACCGTCGTCGGGGCGGGTCCATGTGCCGGTGGCAACCTGCCAAAACGCCTCGTCCCACACGTCGGCGCGCTCATCGGTCGCGGCGAGTTCGCCCATCGGCGACGACGGGTCGGCGCGCCACACCAGACCACCGGAGTCGACCTCGCGCAGATGTCGGCGATAGAGCGAGAACGCCGGCTCGACGACGTCCCCCACAGGGTGCAGTGCTGCAACGAGCGCGATCGCTTCCGCCCCGCCGTTGGTCAGCACCAGCCGCTCGATATCGATTCCCATCGCGTCGGCGAGGGCGCACATCGCCGGTTCGGTGTCGGGATACCGAAGGGCCGCATCGATGACGTCGGCGATCAGCGGCCGAACGTCAGGGGCGACGGGATTCACACTGGCCGACAGGTCGGTCAGATCGTCAACAGACACGCCGAGCGATCTCGCGATACGCGCCGCATCGCCGCCGTGCTGCCCCACCGGTACCTCCGCGCTCATGACGGAGGAAACCCACGGATGAGACCGCTGACCGATACAACGGCCGTCGTCTCGAGCATCACAGCGATCACGACGCCCAGTCTCGTACCTCCGACCGAAATTCCAAGCGTCTTGGCATCCTCGTCGCCGACACCCAACAGATCAAGCCGCCAGCCCGACCCCGAAATACCGGGGAATCCGTGCGCAATTCGCACGTCTCCGCGAACAGAACGCCCCGGAATGGCCATCGTCGGACTTCGATGCGTCTCGAACGGTTCGACACCGTCGCGGCAGGCTCCTACGCTCCACAAATTCCCATGACGAACGACACCACCGACGATGCGCCGATCGACGAGGATCGAGCGCCCACCGAAGATCCTCGACCCGACGGTCTGCGTGGCGCCGACTCGTTGGTCGTGCTCAACACGGGCGACGGCAAGGGTAAGTCGTCGTCGGCGTTCGGCATCATGGTCCGCGGCTTGGCACGAGGGTGGAACGTTGCGGTCGTGCAGTTCATCAAGTCCGGCGACTGGAAGGTCGGTGAGGAAAAGATCGGGCGCGAGCTCGGCGTCGATTGGCACGCCTTCGGTGACGGATTCACGTGGGACTCCGACGATCTCAGCGCCGATCGAGCCCATGCCGCCGACGGGTGGCAACAAGCGGTCGAGCTGATGACCGCCGGCGACCACCAACTCGTCGTGTTCGACGAGTTGACGTATCTCGTGTCGTTCGGCTGGCTCGACGTGGCCGACATCGTGGCCGCGATTTCCGCCCGGCCCCGACACGTCAACGTGGTGATCACCGGGCGCGACGCCGCACCTGAGCTCATCGAGCTGGCCGACACCGCCACCGACATGCGCGAGGTGAAACACGCGTATCAGCAGGGCATCCGGGCGATGCGCGGCATCGACTACTGAGGCCACAACAATGCCGTTGATCGTGCTCATCGGCGGGGCCCGTAGCGGCAAGAGCGCGTACGCGGTCGACCTCGTCCGGCAGTTGGGGGGCGCGGCCACCTTCGTCGCCACGGCGCCGGCACTGGACGGCGACATGTCACAACGGATCGCCCGTC
Organism: Actinomycetota bacterium; assembly: GCA_039177505.1. Lineage (GTDB taxonomy): Bacteria > Actinomycetota > Acidimicrobiia > Acidimicrobiales > Ilumatobacteraceae > JABSQH01. Next base: position 74,963 of record JBCDFR010000003.1, read on the forward strand.
ACCGCGATGAGCGGCCGGCGACATGGGTGACGGTCGAGGAGGAGATCGAGCTCGATCGGGTGCTCGGAAGCGTCCCCGACAGCCACACCGTGATCGTCGACTGCCTCACACTGTGGACCTCGAACATGATGTGGAACGACCACCCCCAGTCGGTGATTCTCTCCGCCGCCGACGCCGTGAGTGAGCGGGCCGCTCAGCGGCACCGACCGGTGATCGTGATCACCAACGAGGTCGGACTCGGCATCCACCCCGAGTCAGAACTCGGTCGCACGTACCGCGACCTCCTGGGGCGGGTGAACCAGACATTCGCGCGGCGCGCCGACGCCACACTCCTGATGGTCGCTGGTCGAGCACTGCGACTCTCCGCACCCACCGAGCTGTTGGAAGATCTGCAACTCGACGTCGGCCTGCCATGATCGCGCAGCAATGACACTTCGCGACGCCCTCATCGACCTCCCGCGGCCCGATGCGGAAGCCCGCAATGCCGTGCACGAGCGGGCCGCGGAGATCCTCCGTCCCAGCGGTGCCTTGGCGTGGCTCGACGAGATCGCCGCCTGGGTTGCTGGATGGCAGCGAACACCACGGCCGAGTATCGATCGACCGACCGCGCTGATCTTCGCCGCCGACCACGGCGTGGCCGCGGCGACCAAGGTCAGCGTCTTTCCAACCGGAGTGACCGAGGCGATGCTCACGGCGTTTGGAGACGGCCGTTCGACGATCTCGGCGTTCGCCCGCATCGTCGGAGCGGAGGTGCGCGCCGTCGACGTCGGCGTCGGCCGGCCGACTGGCGACATCCGCTACGAACCGGCCCTCGACCAGGCTCGCTTCGACGACATCGTCGACACGGCGTTCGACGAGGTCGAGCGCCTCGACAGCGACCTCTTGGTGCTCGGAGAAATGGGCATCGGCAACACCACGCCGTCGGCGGCGATCGCCGCGGCGCTCGCCGGTGGCGAAGCAGCCGCGTGGGTCGGCCGAGGCACGGGCATCGACGACGAGGGGTTGGAGCGCAAGCGACTCGCGGTACGCGAGGCCGTCAACCGCATCGCCGGTGTCACCGATCCATTGGAGATCTTGCGCGAAGTCGGTGGAGCCGAACTCGTGGCGATCGCCGCGGCGACCGTCGCCGCGCGTCGCCGCTCGCTCCCCGTGGTGCTCGACGGTTATGTCGTCACCAGCGCGGCGCTCCCTCTTGCGATCGCTGCCGATGACGCGCTCGACCACTGCACGGTCGGGCATTGCTCTGCCGAGCCAGGCCACCGGCGACTACTCGAACGACTCGGCAAGAAGCCGCTGCTCGATCTGGACATGCGCTTGGGTGAAGGGTCCGGGGCCATGGCCGCTGTCCCTTTGATCGCCATGGCGTGCGCCGGAGTGACCGCCGTGCCGACTTTCGGGGAGTGGTTCGGCGAGTGAACGGCCGTGCCGCGGAGGGCGGACTACCGCCGATCGGGTTCCTCGGCGCACTGACCTTCCTCACTCGACTGCCGCTTCGTCTGCGCAGCGTCACGGACCTCGCCGCGAGCGTGCCGTGGTTCCCCGTCGTCGGCGGCCTGATCGGTGCGACCGTCGGTGCGTTGGCGGCGGGACTGGCCGAGCTCGTACCGACGAGCGTCGCGGCCGCTGTTGCGGTGATCGCCGGCGTTGCGCTGACAGGCGCCTTCCACGAGGACGGTCTGGCCGACCTGTGCGACGCCTTGGGTGGGTGGACGGTCGAGCAGCGGCGAGAGATCTTGAAGGATTCGCGTCATGGCAGTTACGGGGTGGCCGCCCTGGCCTCGTCGATCGTGCTGCGCATCGCGTGCGTCGCCACGCTTGCGCCGGCTGCGGCGTTCGCGGGGCTGATCGCCGCACATGCACTAGGGCGCTCCGCCGTGGTCGCCGCGATGGGGCGCTCGGCGAGTTCGTCCGCACCGGGGCTCGGCTCGGAGTACACGCGGGCCGTCACCTGGCGCCGCGCCGCCCTCGGTGCGCTCGTGGGCATTGCCATCGCCGCCGTGGCGACGGGCTGGTGGGCTGTACCGTTGACCGTGGCCGCGGCATTGGGCGCCATCGGCGTCGCCGCGCTGGCCCGGCGGGCCCTGAAGGCGATCACCGGCGACGCCCTCGGCGCAATCGAGCAGGTCGCCGAGTGCCTGGTGTTGGTCGTCGTGACCGGCCTGGCCAGCCGCTACGGCCTCTGGTGGGCATGACCAGCGTCACCAACCCGAAGTACCGGGGATTCCGTGCGCTGAGCGCACGTTGCGGGCGACAGTACGGTTCACCGTTCCGCAGCTAGCCTCGCAGCGTGCAAATTCCTTCTCCGATCACGCAGCTGGCGCGCGGCTTCGCGATGGGCGCAGCCGACATCGTGCCCGGCGTCTCAGGTGGGACCGTTGCGCTGGTCCTCGGTATCTATACGCGCGTGATCGACAACGTCCGGCTCGGCGCCAGAGGCCTGAAACAGCTACTCACGGGCAACATTGCGGAGTGTCGCAGCACGATGGCGCGCATCGAATGGGTGTGGCTGGTCGCGCTGCTCACCGGGATTCTCACAGCGATCGTGCTGCTGGCGTCGATCATCGAACAGCTACTGCTCGACCAGCCCGTCAGGACGGCGGCGGCCTTCTTCGGGCTCGTGGCCGGATCGGTGTGGGTTGCCGGGCGGATGGTCGAGCGGTGGGATCGCACCGCCATCACGATCACTGCAGTGCTCGGCGTCGCCATGTTCTTGATGCTCGGACTGCGGACCAACACCGAGGTGCCAGAAGGCGCGACCACAGCGGTCACCCAGCCGTTGTGGATCTTCTTTCTGACCGGCGCAATCGCAGTCTGCGCCATGATTCTCCCCGGTGTGTCGGGCTCGTTTCTGCTCGTGATGATGGGCATGTACCTCCAGGTCATCGACGCAATCGACGAGCGCGAGTACGCCGTGCTCGCAGCGTTCGGACTCGGGTGCGTGATCGGCTTGGCGCTCTTTTCGACCGTCTTGCATCACATGCTCGACCGCTATCGCTCGTGGGTCCTCGCGGCGATGGTCGGCATGTTGCTCGGATCGACTCGGGTCCTATGGGCATGGCCCGACGGTACGAACACCACCATCCTCGGTGCGCCACGTGGCGATGTGTTGGTGCCGGTGTTGTTGGCCGTGGCCGCCGCGGCGCTGGTCGTCAGCGTCGACTTCTTCTCACGCAGGAACGCCACCACGCGCGAGCTGCCGCCGATCGCTGCGCAACCTCAGCTGACGAGCGCAGCGATGCGCTCGATGCCTTCGACCAAGTCGTCGTCGCCGAGCGCGAACGAGAACCGCCCGTAACCGGGCACTCCAAAGGCTTCACCGGGCACGAAGGCGACCTTGGCCCGTTCGAGCACGAGATCGGCCAACTCGAGCGTCGTCGAGGCCGATGCACCGCCGAGGTCACGACCGAGCAGTCCCCTCAGGTCCGGGAAGCCATAGAACGCTCCCTGCGGTTCGAGACAGGTGACGCCGTCGATGGCGTTGAGCATGGTCTGCAGCGTGGTCCCCCTCCGCTCGAACGCCGTGCGCATCTCGTACACCGCGTCGAGGGGCCCCGACACTGCTGCCAACGCAGCCCGCTGGGCCACGTTGCACACGTTCGAAGTGGCGTGGCTCTGGAAGTTCGTCGCCGGCTTGATCACGTCGTTCGGCCCGATCATCCACCCGACTCGCCACCCGGTCATCGCATAGGTCTTGGCCACGCCGTTGACGATGATGCACTGATCTGTCAGGTCGGGTACCAACACCGGCATGGAGGCAAACGTGTGGGCGCCGTACGTGAGGTGCTCGTAGATCTCGTCGGTGATGACCCAGATCCCGCGCTCGACCGCCCACTCGCCGATCGCCTTGATCTGCTCTGGCGGACACACGGCCCCCGACGGGTTGTCGGGGCTGACGAACAGCAGCACCTTGGTGCGCTCGGTGGCGGCTGCCTCGAGCTGGTCGACCGTGACTTGGAATCCGCTCTCGGCATCGGTGTCGACCACGACGGGGACGCCGCCAGCTAACCCGATTGCCTCGGGATATGTCGTCCAGTACGGCGCCGGGAGGATGACCTCGTCGCCTGGGTCGCAGAGCGCAGCGAATGCGGTGTAGACGGCGTGCTTGCCGCCGTTGGTGACCAACACGTTGCTGGCCTCGCACCCAAAACCCGAGTCGCGCTCGGTCTTGGCCGCGATCGCTTCTTTGAGTTCCGGAAGTCCGCCGGCGGGCGAGTAGCGATGGTTACGCGGGTCGGAGCACGCCTCGGCCGCCGCGGCGACGATGTGATCCGGTGTGGCGAAGTCGGGCTCGCCGGCGCCGAAGCCGATCACATTCTCTCCCGCGGCCTTCATCGCCTTGGCCTTGCTGTCGACAGCGAGCGTGGCGGAGGGGGCGATCGAGGCAAGACGTTCGGAGGTGCGCTTCACGGCGCCCACTGTGGCACATCATCCCTGCTCCACGTGGCGCGATTGCACGCGAGCGGTGAGCGAAACGGCTCCCTGTGGGCCACTTCGCTCACCGCGGCGCGGTCTCGCGGAGCTGCGGTGAGCGAAACGGCTCCCTGTGGGCCACTTCGCTCACCGGAGTGTGACCGAATCGATGTGCCCGGTGCGCTGACGAGGCGCCATGCTGTGCGGGTGCGCAACACCCCCTCGATCACGATTCCTGCCAACCTGCTGCCCGCCGACGGGCGGTTCTGCTCCGGACCGTCGAAGGTGCGACCCGAGCAGGTCGCGGCGGTGGTCGACGGCGAACGGAACCTGCTCGGCACCTCACACCGCAAGCCGGCGGTGAAGGGACTGGTCGGCGATGTCCAAGAGAAGCTCGCGACGCTGTTCGGGCTATCCGACGGTTGGGAGATCGTCCTCGGCAACGGCGGGACCACCGTGTTCTGGGATGCCGCCACATTCGGCCTCGTCGAGCGCCACAGCCAGCACCTGAGCTTCGGCGAGTTCTCGTCCAAGTTCGCCACGGCGTGCGCCGCGGCACCACATCTTGGCAAGCCCAGCGTGATCAGCGCCGAACCGGGCACCCACCCGACCGCAGTCGCCGAGGCAGGCGTCGACACCTACGCCTTCACCCACAACGAGACGTCGACCGGAGTGGCAATGGAGCTGCGCCGCCCCGAAGGCATCGACGACGGGGCGATCGTGGCCGTCGACGCAACGTCTGCCGCCGGCGGGCTGCGGTGGGACCCAGCCGAAGTCGACGCCTACTACTTCGCCCCCCAGAAGTGCTTCGCCTCCGACGGCGGGTTGTGGTTGGCCGCGTGCTCGCCTGCAGCGGTCGAGCGCATCGAGCGGATCGGGGCGAGTGATCGTTGGCGCCCAGCGTCGATCGATCTTCAGATCGCGCTCGACAACTCGCGCCAACATCAGACCTACAACACCCCCGCCGTGGCCACTCTGATCATGCTCGATGCGCAGCTCGATTGGATGCTCGATGGCGGTGGGCTCGAATTCGCCGCTGGGCGCAGCGAACAGTCGGCCGCGATCCTCTACGGCTGGGCCGAGCGGACCGAGTGGGCCGCGCCTTTCGTGACCGACCCGACCCAGCGCAGCGCCGTCGTCGGCACGATCGATCTCGACGATACGGTCAACGCCACCGCGGTGTCGGCCGCATTGCGGGCCAACGGCGTGCTCGACACCGACGCGTACCGCAAGCTCGGACGCAACCAGCTGAGGATCGGGATGTTTCCGGCGATCGACCCGGGCGACGTCGAGGCGCTGACAGGCTGCGTCGAGTACGTGGTCGACCACATGCGCAGCGATTCGTAGCCGCGCGGACGAGCCCGAAAGCACCCAGAACACCGGCCGCGGTCGACAATCGCGCTGGCAGACTGTGGGCGATGCAGGCGACCGACGTCCTCGAGTTCGAAGCCGACGACCTCGGCGCGCTCGATCGGCCGGTGATGTTGATCGCCCTCGAAGGCTGGTTCGACGTCGCAGGTGCCGCGACCCACGCCGTCTCGGCATTCACGACGGCCGAGCACTCGGTCACCATCGGCAGCATCGATCCCGATCCGTTCTACGACTTCACGCAGCAACGCCCACACGTCAGCGTCGACGACGACGTCCGCGAGATCGTGTGGCCGGCGAACGACTTCACGCTGCTGCGCCAGCCCGGTCACCGCGATCTGATCGGACTCGTCGGCGTCGAGCCGCACCTGCACTGGAAGACCTATATCGACGCGATCAACGTCGTCGCCGGCGCGCTGGGGTGCGAGGCGATCGTCACGGTGGGTGCTGCTGCCGAGGCACTCCCACACACACGCACACCGCCCGTCACCGGAAGCACAGCCAACGCCGAATTGGCATCGAGCCTCGGCCTCACGGCCCCCAGTTATCAAGGCGTGACCGGCCTGATCGGTGCGCTGCACGCCGCGCTCGAGGCGCGGCACACTCCGTCGGTCTCGCTTCGTGTCGGGATCCCCCATTACCTCATGAACGCCGAGCATCCGCAGGCGGTCGCGGCGCTCACCAGGCATCTCACTCATGTCCTCGACGCGCCGACCTCGATCGATCTCGGCGATCAGATCGCCCGGTGGCGCACGGTCCACGACGAGGTCATCGAGAGCGACGAGCAACTGACGATGTACGTGAAGATGCTCGAAGCCGAATTCGACCGACGCGCTGAAGCCAACATTCCGAGCGCCGACGACCTCGGCGACCGGTTCGAGGAGTTCCTGCGCGAACAGCGCGACGACGAGGGCTGACCTCGTCGCCGCGAGCGAACGTCGGCGGGTGCGTCAGCCCTTGGCGGAGCGGAAGCCGGCGTCGAGGTCAGCGAGAATGTCGTCGATCGACTCCAGACCGACACTCAAGCGGACTTGCCCCGGCGTGACGCCGGTGGCCAGTTGCTCCTCGGGCGTGAGCTGGCTGTGCGTCGTGCTCGCCGGATGGATCACCAGGCTGCGGACGTCGCCGATGTTGGCCACGTGGCTGTGCAGCTCGAGACCCTCTGAGAACTTCTTGCCGGCCTCAGCGCCGCCCTCGATCTCGAAGGCGATGATCGAGCCGGCGCCACGACCACGTCCGTACTTCTGACCGCGGTCGTACCACGGGCTCGACGGCAGTCCGGCAAAGCTGACCGATGACACGTCGTCGCGCGCTTCGAGGAATTCAGCAACTGTCTGCGCGTTCTGGAAGTGACGCTCCATGCGGAGACTGAGTGTCTCGAGACCCTGGATGATCAAGAACGCATTGAACGGCGAGATCGCCATACCGAGGTCACGCAAGAGCTGGACCCGCGCCTTCAAGATGAATGCACCGTGGCCGAGCGCCGGGAAATAGGCGAGCCCGTGGTAGCTCGGGTCTGGCTCGGTGAAGTTCGGGAACCGGCCGCTGGCGGCGTAGTCGAACGTGCCGCCGTCGACGATCGCTCCACCGATCGAGGTGCCGTGGCCGCCGCAGAACTTGGTGAGGCTGTGCACGACGATGTCGGCGCCCCAGTCGAGCGGACGGATCAGGTACGGGGTGGGCACCGTGTTGTCGACGATCAAGGGCACCCCGGCGTCGTGTGCCACGCCGGACACGCCTTCGATGTCGAACACATTGTTGCGCGGGTTGGCCAGCGTCTCCCCGTAGAACGCCTTGGTGTTGTCTCGCACAGCGGCACGCCACTGATCGAGGTCGTCGGGATCGTCGACGAAGGTGACCTCAATGCCCATCTTCGGCATCGTGTAGTGCAGCAGGTTGTACGAACCGCCGTAGAGCGAAGGCGAAGCGACGACATGGTCGCCGGACTCCGCAAGTGTGAGGATGGCCAGCGTCGACGCCGCCTGCCCAGAACTGACCGCCAAGGTGCCCGGCAGACCGATCGCCGTGGTGCAACCGCCCTCGAGGGCGTTGATGCGCGCTTCGAGCGCCCCCTGGGTGGGGTTCATGATGCGGGTGTAGATGTTGCCGACCTCTGCCAGCGAGAAGAGGTTCGCAGCATGATCGGAGTCGCGGAACTGGTACGACGTCGTTTGGTAGATCGGCACAGCGCGGGCACCGGTGGCCGGGTCCGGCTCGCCCCCGACGTGGATCTGCTTGGTCTCGAAACCCCACTGCTCACTCATAGGGGGCGACGCTACTTGCCGAATTATGACCCTACAAGTCAGCTTTGGGTCCGGCCTTGTGGCGGCGATGAGCAGGCAGCGAAGAGCCCGCTCAGTCAGACACCGCCGTGATGCGATTCGCGGAAGGTAAGACGATTCCAAAAATGCGCACAACCAGACGAGATCTGGTTGGCGTGCCTAACACGATTTCTATACTCGGGCGCTGCAAGTAACGAAACCCCGACCGGTACGTGTTCTCCGCCCACACGTCCCCTTGGACGACAACTCAAAGGAGAACAATGACGTTCACACCCCGCATCCGCATTGCCGCGCTCGTAGCGGCAGGAGCCCTCGCCCTCGCGGCATGTGGCACCGACGACGTCGAAGCCGATGCCCCCGACACCACCGGATCCGCTTCCGGCGACGTCGTCGTCGAGACCTTCGCCGGAGGCGAGACCGTATTGCCAGCCAATCCTAAGTCGATCGTGGTGCTCGACTGGGCTGCACTCGACACGATCGACGCCTTGGGAGCCGGCAATTTGGTCGTCGCCGGACCGATGTCGAGTGGCATACCGCCGTACCTCGAGGACTATTCGTCGCTCGAGAACGCCGGGTCGCTGCAGGAGCCGAACTTCGAAGCGATCAACGCGATCGATCCGGACCTGATCATCATCGGAGGTCGCGGACAAGCGAACATCGACGAACTGTCCAACATCGCTCCGACCATGAACATGAGCGTCGGGCGAGGCTCGGACAACTTTGTCGACTCGGTCACGCTCAACACGACCGCGCTGGGCACGATCCTCGATCTCGAAGACGAAGCCGCAGCGATACTCGCTGAGCTCGAAACGGAAGCAGCCGAAGTCGCCGAACTCGCTGCCACCCGGGGCACCGGCCTGGTGATCATGACAAGCGGCGGCGAACTGTCAGCGTACGGTCCCGCCGAAGAGGGTCGCTACGACATGGTGTACGGATTGTTCGGCGTCGAGCCGGCCGCCACCCAGACAGCAGTTGAGACCCACGGCGACGTGATCTCGTTCGAGTTCCTGTCCGACACCAACCCCGACATGCTGATCGTGCTCGACCGCGACAGTGCCCTCGGTGACGCTGGTGAGAGTGCTCAACAGATCCTCGACAACGACCTCGTCAACGGCACCAACGCCGTCATCAACGATCAAGTCGTGTACGTCGACACAGCGTCCTGGTACCTGTCGACCGGCGGCGTGCAGGCGTTCGCCACGATGATCGAAGACATGAACGACCTCCTCAGCTGACAATCGTCGACAAGTCGAGGCAACCGTGTCCCAGCGCCGATCCGTCGTGGCCTATGCGCCTTGGCTTGCGCTGGCGACGCTTGTCTACATTTCGCTGTTCGTCGGGGTTATCAACATCGACCTCCGGTCGGTGTTGACCGACCCCGACGACCGGCATGTCTTGATCTACAGCCGAGTTCCACGCACCGCTGCGCTGGCACTCGCCGGGGCCGCAATGGCGGTGTCCGGACTGATCATGCAGCACCTCACGCGTAACCGGTTCGTGGCTCCGACGACGGCCGGAACCGTCGATGCTGCGGCGGTCGGCCTGCTCGTGGCGACCGTGTGGTTTGCCACTGCGCCCGTCATGGGCAAAGTCCTCATCGCCCTCATCTTCGCATTGGCTGGAACCGCAGTCTTTGTGTTCATCGTCCAGCGCATCCGTTTCAAAGACGTCGTCTTCGTACCACTCCTCGGCCTGGTGCTCGGCGGGGCGTATCGCGCAATCGCGGAGTTTGCGGCGTTCCGTCACGAACTGACCCAGGCGCTGAATTCGTGGTTCACCGCTGACTTCTCGGGCATCATTCAAGGTCGCTACGAGACGTTGTGGCTGGCCGGTCTCGTCGCCGCCGCGGCTTACCTGTTCGCCAACCGCTTCACCGCAGCGGGGATGGGCGAGTCGTTCGCCACGAACATCGGCGTGAACTATCGCCTGGTGATGGCCGTCGGCCTGGCGATCACTGCGTTCAGTACGGCGGTTGTCGTCGTCACGGTCGGCGCCATCCCGTTCCTCGGGTTGATTGTGCCAAACCTCGTGACGATGGCCCTCGGCGACAACATCCGGCGCGTGCTGCCGGTGACTGCCCTCGTCGGAGCCTCCGCCGTGCTCGCGTGCGACATCTTCGGGCGCCTCGTGATCGCGCCCTACGAGATTCCGGTCGGCACGATTCTCGGGGTCCTCGGCTCGGCCGTCTTCTTGTACCTCGTGATGAGCAGGAAGGGGCGCTTCGCCAATGCCTGACCTTCTGACCGATCAACGGTCCAGCGGCGACGGCCCGATCGACGGCGTACCCGCGAGAACGAGTCACGACGCGATCCAGCGTCGACGTCGACTCGACCGTCGCAGCGTGCTCGTATTCGTCCTGCTCAGCCTGATCGCCGCGGGGTCAGCAACGCTCTTTCTGACGTGGGGGGTCAACGGATATTGGGACTACGCACTCCCACGACGCCTCGAACAGCTCGCTGCGCTGGTGGTCGTCGGGGCCGCCATCTCGGTGTCGACCATCGTGTTCCAGACGCTCACCGAGAACCGCATCTTGACGCCCGCCATCATGGGCTTCGACGCGCTCTACATCCTGATCGCAACGACCCTCGTTTTCATGTTGGGATCCGAGACCGTCGTCGGGATCTCCAGCGTTCATCTCTTCGCCCTGAACGCCATCCTCCTCGTGGTTGTCGCCACCTTGGCCTATCGGTGGGTCTTAACCGATACGTCGCGAGGCCTGTACACGCTCTTGTTGGTCGGGGTGATCGCCGGCACGCTGTTCAACTCGTTTTCGACCTTCATGTTCCGCGTGATGGAACCGAGTGAATACGACACCCTCCTCACCACCCTCTACGCAAGCTTCAACCTGATCGACACGACGGTGCTGCGGATCGCAACGGCGCTGTTGGTGCTGGGCATCGTCGCCGCGGTGATGATGGCACCGACACTCGACGTGTTGACGCTCGGGCGCGATCGCGCCACGGCGCTCGGCGTGGACTACCGGCGCACCGCTACAAAACTGTTGATCATCGTGGCGGGCCTTGTCGCTGTGTCGACCGCGCTGGTCGGTCCCGTGTTGTTCCTCGGGCTCCTCGTGGCAAATCTCGCGTATCAATTGACCCGCACCCAACGCCACTCGATCACACTGCCGGCGGCGATTCTCATCTCGATTACGGCGCTTGCACTCGGCCAGGCACTGCTGCAGCACGTGTTCAACTACGCCGGCACACTCGGCTCGATCATCAACCTCGTGGGTGGCACGTACTTCGTCATCCTTCTCGTCATGGAGTCCAAGAAGACATGATCACTGTCGATTCCCTCACCAAGACGTACGGCGACACCTGTGTGGTCGACGGCATCTCGGTCAAATTCGCGCGCTCGGGTATCACCTCGATCATCGGGCCGAACGGGGCGGGGAAGTCGACCCTGTTGCAGATGGTCAGCCGGATTCTCGGCGCTGACGCCGGAACGGTGGAGATCGACGGCCTCGACGTGTTCTCGGCGCCCGGACGCGAGGTCGCCAAGAAGATGTCGATCCTGCGTCAGGATCAGCACATGCTGGCCCGCATCACCGTGCGCGAGCTCGTCGAGTTCGGCCGTTTCCCCCACTCGCGCGGCCGGCTCACCCCCGAGTGTCTCGTCGCGGTCGACGAGGCACTGGCCTACTGCAGCCTCGACGACCTCGCAGACCGACCGATCACTGCGCTCTCCGGCGGACAACGCCAACGCGCGCACGTCGCCATGGTGCTGGCCCAGGACACGCAGTACGTGTTGCTCGACGAACCACTCAACAATCTCGACATGGCCCACGCCACTGGGCTGATGGGCCTGTTGCACTCACTCGCAGTCGACCGCGGCAAGTCGATCGTGCTCGTGCTCCACGACGTGAACTACGCCGCGGCGTACTCCGACCGAATTATCGCCCTGCGTGACGGCGTCATCGTGTGTGACGGTCCGCCGTCCGAGGTGATCACCGAGCACGCCCTCGAGTCGATCTACGACATGCCGTTCAACGTGCACCAACTCGGGGACGAGCGGGTCGCCACCTACTTCCGATAGAGCGATTGGAGGCGTTGAGGCGGCCGAAGCGCCTGTCGGTGCCGAGGCGACGATGACCGAGGTAGTGCTGCGACGCCGGCGCCAGAGCGTTCGTCGCCACAGTGTTGGCGGTCGGGTCGCGGCATGGGCAAGCGCCGAGCGAGCAATGTCTTCGCGGTGGCGGGCGATCGCGATGGCGAAGGTGGTGTCGGGGTGGTCGTGCACGATGGGCCTCCGGCGGAGAGGACGGCGAATGAACGCCCTCCACCATGAGCCCTCAGGCACCCCCGACACATCGGGCATCTGCCCACATCTTCGGTGTCGCCTACCTGAGACCGCCCGATTAGGCAGCGAGCAACTGCGTCAGCTTCGAGCCGAGCTCGGCACTGGCCGGTGCCCCAACACTGTGTTTGAAACCGCCGTCACTGCCGAGTGCGACGTAGGTGGGCAGCCCCATGACGCCGAAGGTGTTGGCGAAGTCATACCCGCTGTCGACGATGTGGTCGAAGCCGTCCAGACCCTCGTCGAGCATCATCTCTGCGGCGTCGCCCTTGTCGTGTGGTGCCACCACACCCAGGAACCGGACATCGTCACCGAACTCGTCGTGGGCCTCGATCAGATCGGGAATCGCGGCCCGGCAATGACGGCACGACGGCGACCAGAACCACAGCAGCACGTTTTCCTCGTCGAGGCCGTCGAGGTTCACTTCAACTCCCTCGACGGTCTCGACCATTGCGACGTCGGCATCGCCAGATGATCCAGTCTCACCACCACATGCCGCGGCCAGTGCGACCACCACAGCGATCAGTGCAGCGCGCGCCCGGTTCATCGTGGACGGAATGCGGCGCACCGGCCGTCGAGCGAGTCGGTTCTCTGGTTCATGCCTCCAGAAAGGCACAACGCTGTTGAGCGCTACTCAAACGGTGGATAAACCGTCTCCGAATCGTGGGATGGAGCAGCGTCGCCGCTGAGCGGGATCAACCCCCCGAAATGTCGGCGACTTTCTGCTTGCCAGCCTTGATGAACGGCATCATGTCGCGCAGCTCGCTACCGATCTCCTCGATGGCGTGGCCTTTACCATCTTCTTGCATACGCGAGTAGTTGGGTCGCCCAGCCTCCGACTCGGCGATCCACTCGGCGGCGAACTCGCCACTGCGGATCTCACCGAGGATCTTGCGCATCTCGTCCTTGGTCGCCTCTGTGACCACCCGCTGGCCGCGGGTGAGGTCGCCGTACTCGGCGGTGTCCGAGATTGAGTAACGCATCCCGGCGATGCCCTCCTCAGACATGAGGTCGACGATCAGCTTCACCTCGTGAAGGCACTCGAAGTACGCCATCTCGGGCGCGTACCCGGCCTCGACGAGCGTCTCGAAACCGGCGCGCACCAGAGCGGTGAGGCCACCGCAGAGCACAGCCTGCTCGCCGAACAGGTCGGTCTCGGTTTCTTCAGCGAAGGTCGTCTCGATCACACCCGCGCGGGTGCCACCGATTGCATCGGCGTAGCTCATCGCCACGTCGCGGGCTGCGCCCGTGGCGTCTTGAGCCACAGCGATCAGTGCCGGCACGCCGCCGCCCTCGGTGTAGGTGCGACGTACGAGGTGACCAGGACCCTTCGGTGCGACCATGATCACATCAACGCCTGCAGGGGGCTGGATGCGGTCGAACCGGATGTTGAATCCGTGAGCGAACGCGAGCGCGTCGCCGTCGGAGAGATGGGCCGCGATGTGCTCGTCGTAGATCCGCTTCTGCTCGGTATCGGGAGCCAGCAGCATGATCACGTCGGCCCAGGCTGCGGCTTCGGCAATCGTCATCACGGCCAGTCCGGCGGCATCGGCCTTGGCGGCCGACGACGACTCCGCACGGAGTCCGACCACGACGTCGACACCGGAGTCCTTCAGGTTGAGCGCATGGGCGTGACCCTGCGAGCCGTAGCCGACGACGGCGACCTTCTTACTTCGGATGATCGACGCGTCGGCGTCTTCGGCGTAGTACACGGTGACGGCCATCTCAGCCAGCCTTTCCAGTATTCGGTGTGGTGGAAGAATTCAGGGCGCGCAGCCGGGCGTTGCGATCGAGTTTGGGAAGCGCCACCCGGCCGGTGCGCTGGAGTTCCACGATGCCATATCCGCTGAGCAGGTCTTCAAAGTCGTCGAGCTTGTCGGGATGACCTTCGAGGCTGACGGTCAGCGCCGATTCGGCGACGGAGATGATCTTGCCCTCGAAGATGTTGATCAGTTCCACGACGTGGCTGCGACTCTCGTCGCTCGCTTTCACCGTGCCGAGCAGGAGCTCGCGTTCGACCGAACGACGGGGGTCGAGCTCGGAGATCTTGACCACGTCGATGAGCTTGAACAGCTGTTTGGTGATCTGTTCGAGTGGCGTCGACTCCACGTCGACCACGATCGTGATCCGGCTCATCCCATCGTCCTCGGCCGGAGCGACCGCGAGCGAAAAGATGTTGTAACCCCGTCGGGCGAAGAGTCCGGCCACACGGGCCAGGACACCGGGCCGGTTCTGCACGAGCACCGACAAGATGTGGTGGTTCAGTGAGTGCCCGCTGTATTGGTTGATGGTCGTCACTTGACGTCTCGCTTCAGCGTTCGGGACGACGAAGGTGGTGCGCTTCGTCGGCGTGTTGAGGGTGGAGGATCAGTTCGTCGTTGCTGACACCGGCGGGAACCATCGGGAACACCTTCTCGCCCGGGTCACAACGGAACTCGATGACGACGCTGCGGTCCGTGATGGCGTTGGCCTTCTCGATCGCTGGGCCGACCTCTTCGGGTGACTCGACGCGGATGCCGACGGCGCCCATCGACTCGGCCCACATCACGAAGTCGGGCACCGAACCGTTGAGGAACACCTCGGAGTACTTCTCGTCGTAGAACATCTCCTGCCACTGACGCACCATCCCGAGATAGGCGTTGTTGATCAGGGCCACCTTGATCGGCAGATCGTCGAGGGTCGCCGTGACCATCTCCTGGCCGGTCATCTGGAAGCAGCCGTCGCCGTCGATGGCCCACACGTCCTTTTCGGGGTGCGCAGCTTTCGCACCGATCGCAGCCGGGATCGAAAAGCCCATCGTGCCGAGCCCACCGGAGTTGACCCAGGTGTACGGCTCGGTGAAGTCGATCAACTGCGACGCATACATCTGGTGCTGGCCGACACCCGAGGTGACGATGGCGCCCGGCGCAAGCCGCTCGTTGAGCTGCTCGATGCAGAACTGCGGCTTGAGCGCCTGACCCGGCTCGGACTGGTCGTAGACGACCGGGAACTTCTCCTGCCAACCCGACAAGGTGCTCTTCCAGTCGGCGATATCGGCCTGCACCGTTCCACCGCTTTGCAGTTGCCGGATCGCCGACACGATCTCCTCGATCACGTACTTCGCGTCGCCGACGATCGGAACGTCGGGTCGCCGCACCTTGCCCTGCTCGGCCGGGTCGATGTCGACGTGAATCACCTTGGCTTCCGGGGCGAAGGAGTCGACCTTGCCGGTGATCCGATCGTCGAACCGCGAGCCGAGCGCGATCAACAGGTCGCTGTGCTGCATTGCAGACACCGCAGTGGCGTTGCCGTGCATGCCGGGCATCCCGAGACAGAGGCGGTGGTCGTCGGGGAACGCACCGCGAGCCATCAGCGTGGTCACCACATGGATGTCGGTCAGCTCGGCGAGTTCGCGCAACGCCTCGGCGGCGCGCGCCTTTAAGATGCCGCCACCGGCGTAGATCACCGGGCGTTGCGCCTCGAGGATCATCTGCGCGGCCTGCTTGATCATCCGCGGGTGGCCCTTCACGTTGGGCCGGTACCCAGGCAGTGATCCGAGCAGCTCTTCGTCGCTCGGCCAGTTCCAGGTGGTCGTGGCCTGCAGGACGTCTTTGGGCACATCGACGAGCGTCGGGCCAGGCCGGCCGGTGCGGGCGATGTGGAACGCCTGGCGGATGGCCATCGGAATGTCGTCGGGCGACATGACCAACTCGTTGTGTTTGGTGCACGAGCGCGTGATCCCGACGGTGTCGCACTCCTGGAAGGCGTCGCTGCCGATCGCCGCCGTCGGCACCTGCCCGGTTATCCCGACCATCGGGATCGAGTCCATGTAGGCATCCATGAGCGGTGTGACGAGGTTGGTCGCGGCGGGGCCAGACGTCACCATCGCCACGCCCGGGCGGCCGGTCACGTGGGCGTAACCCTCCGCCATGTGGCCGGCGCCCTGCTCGTGGCGCACAAGGATGTGGCGGATCGGGCTATCGACGAGTGGGTCGTACGCCGGGAGGATGCACCCGCCGGGGTACCCGAAGATCAGTTCGACCTGCTCGTGTTCGAGCGATCGGATCAGCGCTTCGGCGCCGGTGATTGGGCCGGAATTCGCTGCGGTCATGTCGGTGCCTTTCGTGTGGAGATCGAGGAGTGGTGTGATGGGAAATCGATGCCGAAAACGCAAACGACCTCCCGGCTGGGAGGTCGTGAGCACGCGCGGAGTGGTCCGGCGTGCTACCGGATGAGTACTACAAGGGCGCGGGGGCCGGTGCTCACGCCTCCAAGTGTGCCAGGAGATCCGCTCTCGGTCAACCTGGGCGACCGAACCGGCACGGGGGCAGTACGCGACATTAGGACATTAGGGGTCAGGCACCAGATGTCGCTGCGACATCTGGTGCCTGACCCCTGATGTCGCTGTGCATCACGTCCCCACGACGCCTTGCAGCTGCGCAGCGGTGTAAGTGTTGTCGAGCAGCGAGGCGATGGTCATCGGTCCGGTGCCGCCGGGCATCGGTGTGATCCAGCCCGCGACGGGCGCGACCGACTCCTGATCGACGTCGCCGACGATCCCGGCATCGGTACGCGAGATGCCGACATCGATCACTGCGGCTCCGGACTTGACGATGTCACCGGTGATCATCCCGGCTTGCCCCGCGGCACCGACAACGATGTCGCACTCCCGCACGACGTCCGCCATGTCGGCGGTGCGCGAATGGGCCAACGTGACCGTGGCGTCGACGCCCTTGCGCGCGAGCAACAGCGCTAGCGGGAGCCCGACCAGGGTCGACCGGCCGATCACCACGGCGCGTTTGCCGCTCACCGGTACCTCGTAGCGCTCGAGCAACCGCATCACGCCGGTCGGTGTGCACCCGACCAGCCCGGGACGCCCTCGCACCAATCGTCCCATTGAACGTTCGGTGAGGCCGTCGACGTCTTTCTCGGGCGGGATCAGATCGAGCACCGCCTCTTCATCGCGACCATCGGGAAGTGGGAGCTGCACGAGGATGCCGTTCACGTCGGGGTCGGCCGCGAGAGCGGTGACCACCGACTCGATCTCCGCTTGTGTCGACGTTGCGGGCAAGTCGGTGTGCCGAGAGATCATCCCGGCCTCTTCGGCCTTCTTGCGCTTGCTGCGAACGTAGCGCTGGCTCGGCCCGTCGTCACCGACCAGCACGGTCGCCAGCGTGATCGCCGGCGACCCGGCAGCCTCGATCTTCGCCTTGAGCTCGACGAGGATTTCGTCGCGCAGCACCTTGCCGTCCATCACGATTGCCGTCACTCCGCCGAACCTACCCCTCGTGCGGCCTCGCCCCGTGCGATCGTGCGTCGGCGAACGATCAGACCGTGACTGTCACCCCGTTGAGGCTGTCGTCGAAGCTGACGTAGCCGGCGATCGTCGTGAGGCCATCGAACGGATCGGGGTACGACCAGGCGAGGTCAGCGACGCCGTTGCCAGACCAGTAGGTGGTCTGCCCCTTGTATGGGCAGTGGGTGGTGGTCTCGGTGGCCGACAAATCGATCGTCACAGCGTCGACGGGCAGGTACCAACGGTTGGCGAGTCCGGTCTCGGACACCACCACGGCATCGGCCGTATCGGCCACGACCTTGCCGTTGACCTTCACCTGAACGCGTCGACTCGACGGACGGGCATCGACCCGGTGGTACGGGTCGCGCAGATGGCCGAACACCTCAGTGTCCTCGTCGAACCAGCGGTCCATCTTCGAGAAATACGGCGCCACGTAGCCGGCGAGCCACGGTGCCTCCGGCAGCGGCGACGGGTATCCCCACACGGCGTTGTCGACCACCCGGTCGCCGACCCGCACCGACCAGTACGCGGCGTCGCCCTTGAACGGACAGCGTGTCGAGTGATCGGTGGGTTCGAGTAGCGCCATGTCGACGGCGTCAATTGGCACGTACAGCACCGGCGCGATGTTGCTCTCGTGCACCAGTTGGCCGTCGACCGTGTCGAACAGGGTCACGCCGCCCACCTCGGCGCGGACGCGCCGGGGGAACGGATCCATCAACAGTCGATGGCGCGGTCCATCGATCGTGTAGTTCACCGTGTCGGGCGATGTGGTGCCGAGCAGGGCAGCGCCGAGGGTCAGGGTCATGTCGTTGCCAACCCGTCGGCCCCACTGCTTTGTTCCAGTCGATCCCGAGCGAGGAGTAGGTCTTGTAGCTCCCGGAGACGCAGGCGTGCACCGCCGGCCGCGATGTGGGCGAAGTCGGCGCCGCCGAGGGCCGCCCGGGCTCCGTCCTCGGTGCGTCGAGCGAGTGCCGCCACGCCGACGGCCGGCGGCTGACCGGTGCGGTCGAGGTAGTCGAGATACCACCCGATCGCGGTCGCCGCCGTCGCTGCGTCACCGGCGTCGAGGAAGCTCGCCGCAACGATCACCGGCGCAGCGCGTTGGGTGAACAGGTCGTACGGTCCGAGCGTGGCTTCGATCGCATCGAGGGCGTGGCGGCGCGCCGTAACCATGGCCTCCGACGCAGCAGCAACGATCGCCACGGCCACCTCGGCCTGGCTCCGACCACCCGCGTCGCCGAGATCGACTGCGCTCGACACACCGCGCTCGGCAAGTCGCCACGCACGCTCCACGTCGCCGAGTTCGGCAGTCACCATCGCCTCGAATCGCAGACCCAGCGCCGCGTTGTAGCGGTCGTTCATCTCCTCCGCCTCGCGCCGCAGCTGCCGGTATTGCGCGCCCGCCTCTTCGGGTTGTCCGGCGTACCACAGCGTGTTCGCGCCGAGCCACAGATACAGCAGCCGCGTGCTGCTCGGCTCGGAGAAGTCGTGCAACGCCTTGCCATAGAGCTCGGCCGCATCGCCGTAGCGCCGCTCAAGAAAGGCAAGTGACGCATCGATCGAGTACTGCACATTGGGTGAAACGAAGCCGCCACCGCGCTCGCCCATCAGGGACAACAGGTCGCGGGTGCGGTGCATGTCACCACGCACATAGGAGACCATCGATGCGATGCCCGCCACCGGTCCGTAGATCTCGTCGGGCGCCGCTCGATGCGTTGCCAACGCACGGTCGAGAAGCTCACCGCCCTTGGCGGCCCGGCTGCGGGCGATCCAGTAGAGCGCAAGGCTGCCGGCCAGCAGGAGCTCGCGTTCGTCGTCGGCGCGATGCAGCCGGTCGAGGGTCGCCACCAGCTCGTCGGCGAGATCGTCGAGTTGCACCGCGGTTGGAGCGCCAACCAGCGCAGCGACGGCTGTCTCGAACACCACCTCGTTGAGGCGGCCCTCGTTCGACGCCACCGAGTCGTCGGCGTCGGCGTCGGCGTCGAGGACAGCGGTCCGAATGGTGTCGAGCAACCGATACTGCGCGCCGCCATCGACGCGTTGGACGAGTGAGCGATCGATCAGCCGGGTGACCAGTTGCTCGACGCGGTCGGCGGTAAGCGGTGGGATGCCCCACGTGTGACCGGCTGCCGCCGGCGTGAACGGCGCAGTGTGGGTGGCCAAGCGAGCGAGCAACACACGCTCGTCGTGATCGAGCAGACCGATGCTCCAACGAGCTGCGGCGAGCGTGCTGCGATGCCGCTCGGGCCGATCGTCGCCTCCGGCCAAGGCGGCGCCGCGATCGAGTTGGCGAAGCGTCTCGGCGGCTCCGAGTGCATCAAGCCGGGCGGCTGCAAGCTCGAGTGCGAGTGGCACACCATCGAGCCGGACGGCGAGTTCTTTGAGCAGCGTGTCGTCGCGCTCGTCGCTGACCGGGGCGGTCTGGGCGAGGAGCGCAACCGCATCGTCTGCGCTCAACCCGTGCAGTCGAACGAGGCGCTCCCCCGCTGCACGAAGTGGGACTTGCGAGGTCACGAGCAGCCGTAGCCCGGATACCCGCCTGAGCCGGCGAACCACCTGGAGCACCCCGTCGGTCGCCAGCTCGGCGGTGTCGAGCCTGACGAGCACCGAGCGAGCGCCAATCGAATCCACGAGGTTGTCGTCGACCGAGCCGAGCGACTGTTCGTTCACGTCGAGCGCCCCGGCGAGCGCACGGAGGATGCTGTCAGGGTCGACGCTCGCAAGATCGTCGAGATCGACCGCGATGACACGATCGAACGCCGACGCGACCGTGCGCTCGACGTGCTGGGCCAGCAGTGTTTTGCCGACTCGGCTGGTTCCGACGACCGTGACCAGACGGTGGGTCGCGAGTTCTGCGGCGACCGGCTCGACGACGTCGTCGGCGTTGATCGTCACGACCAGTGGCGGCGGCGGCGCCACGTCGAACGGAAACGGCGACCGGCTGACGGTGAGGTCGGTGCCGAGTTCTGCAGCGGGGGCCGAGGGATCGAGCGTGTTCGGCCCGGTGGTGATCGGCTCGAGGAAGATCTCGCCTGAGATCCCACCGTAGGGCGGTCGATCGAAGAGCAACTCGATCGGTAGCTCGATGTCGACGCTTCCCGACACCGGTTCGTCGACCAGCACCTGATGGACCGGCGCGTCGTCCTGCCCGGCGTCGCGCACGAACCGGAGGTACTCGTCGTCGTCGAGCACGCGTAGGAACCACGACGCGATTGGACGGTCACCGTCTGCCACGTCCGTCGGTGCGCCCGCGAACACGCGCAACGAGAAGCTCGCTTCGTAGACGTCGCCGGTCTCGTCGTCGATGGAGCGCACTGTGACCGGCTCGGACTCGGTCAACCCCGCCGGGATCGTCACGGCGACGTCGAGCGGTTCGTAGTCGACACCGCCGACCCCGCTGGCGTCTTCGGTGCGAACGGTGAGGTAGATCGGATTGACCGGCGCGGCCGTACTGCTCACCCTGGCCGTGGTCGACTCACCCTCGTCGAGCAATCCGGTGCCAGGCCTGATGGTGAGGTTGAGGCGCGAGCTGTCGGCAATCGTCACTGTGGTCCGTTCGACCCCACCGGGTAGGCCGAGCAGGATGTCGACATCCTCCGGACCTTCGAGCAGGCCGTCGTCGACGACCGCGAGATCCACCGTGCCGATGGTGGAGCCGGCCGGGAACACGAGCGAGGATTGGACCGTCGACACGTCGGTGCCGATCGTGGCTGCGTTGCGATTCGCGATCGAGGGTTCGGCGAGCTGAATCGGTACGACGAGCTCGTCAGCGGCTACGTCGCGCGGCCGGCCGAACGTGACGGTCAATTGCTCCTCGGCTTCGCCGCCGACCTCCGACACGACGGTCACGATGGGCGCCGCGGCCACCGGCGGCGATCCGGTGATGGGCACGATGCCGACCAGGAGCCCACCGGCGCTGGGCAGGTAGATCGCAGGAGGTCGAGTGATGCGAAGCAGGGGGAAACGACGCGGCACGTCGTCTATTCAGCCCGATCCCACTCAAGGCTCACTCAAGCTCGACGCGCACAATCGCACGAGCGTGGCGGCCCCACCGACCCGCCACGCCAGCGGCCGCGACGTAAACGTCTAGCCAGCTTCGGAGTGGGTGACGGGTGACTCGCCCATCCACTCGCGCAGGGTGTTCTTCAGCTTGGTTTGCTGGATGAACAGGTCGTGTTCGGCGGGCGACTCACCGGCGGCTTGCGGCGCCTTGAGGTAAAAGCTCAGCCACTCCTGCACGCCTGACTCGCCAGCACGTGCTGCGAGGTCCATGAACAGGGCGAGATCGAGCACGATCGGCGCGGCGAGGATCGAGTCACGGCACAGAAAGTCGACCTTGATCTGCATCGGGTAGCCGAGCCAGCCGAAGATGTCGATGTTGTCCCAGCCCTCTTTGTTGTCGCCGCGAGGCGGGTAGTAATTGATCCGAACGACGTGGTCGATCTCGCCGTACAGGTCCGGGTACACCTCGGGCTGGAGGATGGTGTCGAGCACACCGAGCTTCGACACTTCCTTCGACTTGAAGTTCTCCGGATCGTCGAGCACTTCGCCGTCACGGTTGCCCAAGATGTTCGTCGAGTACCAGCCGCGCATCCCGAGCATCCGCGCCTTGAAGCCCGGAGCGAGGAGCGTCTTCATCAGCGTTTGGCCGGTCTTGAAATCCTTGCCAGCGATCGGCACACCACGCGACTGCGACAGTTCGATCATGCAGTCGAGGTCGACCGACAGGTTCGGCGCCCCGTTGGCGAACGGCACATCGGACTGCAGCGCGGCGTAGGCGTAGATCTGGCTCGGCGAGATGTTCTCGTCGCTGTCGCGCAGGCCCTGCTCGAACGCCGCCACCGAGGCATGCACGGCGGACGGCTCTTGATAGGCCTCGGTCGATCCGCACCACACCATCACGAGGCGGTCGCAGCCATTGGCCTCCTTGAACGATGCGATGTCGTCGATCAGCGCCATTGCCTGGTCCCACTTGTTGGGGATGTCCTTCACGCGCACGCCGTCGAGCTTCGACACCCAACGCTGGTCAAAAACCGCGTCCATCGGGACGATGCCCTCGAGATCGCTGGAGATCGCTGTGAGATCGTCGCCCTCGAGCACGCCTGCGGTCTTCGCCGCTTCGAGCGCGTTCGGCGAGATCGGATCCCATCCGCCGAACACCAGGTCGTCGAGTTCGGCGAGCGGGACGAACTCGCGAATCAGCGGGTTGCGGCCTTCCTCTTTGGTGCCGAGGCGGATGTGCGCCATCTGGCTGATCGAGCCGATCGGCGCGGTCAGGCCTTGGCGAGCGGCGATCACGCCGGCGATGAACGTGGAGGCCACGGCACCCATGCCGGGCGTGAGCACACCAAGCTTGCCGGCGGCGGGAGCGATCTGTCGAGCGGTCATGGGCGGAAATGATAAGGAAGATCGCTCGACATAGGCCAATAGTGAAGTACTTCTGAACTATTCTGCGCGGCCGTGACCGCCCTTCCCGACCTGACGATCCGCCAGTTCGAGTACCTCGTGGCAGTCGCCGACTCCAACACCTGGGCGCTGGCTGCCGAGCGCGTGGGCGTCAGCGGATCGGCACTTTCGCAGGGCATCGCTGAACTCGAACGCCGGCTCGGTGTCGACCTGTTCGATCGCGATGGACGTCGGCGGCGGCTGCGCACCGACGCTGCGCCGGTGCTCGCCCATGCACGTCAGGTGCTCGCGCTCACCGGCGATCTGGCGGACTGGGCCCAGCGGGTCCGCACCGGATCGACGGGCCGACTGCGCCTCGGCATGATCGATGCCGCGGCGATCGTGCACTTCGGTGACCATCTCCGCCGGTTCCGGGCCGCCCGTACGGACGTGGAGTTGCGGTTGCGCGTCGAACCGTCGGGGCCGCTCCTCGATCTGCTCATCGCTGGCGATCTCGACGTCGTGGTATGCGTGGCGCCACCACAGCCGATTCCTGGAATCAGTACGACACCGCTCTTGATCGACGACGTCGCCGTGTACGCCCCAGCGACGACGCGTCCGGGATCTCCATCGACATGGGGCCCCTGGGTGCTGTTCCCCGAGGGATCACACACCCGCGCCGCGATCACCCACGAGCTGCAGCGGCTGGGCGCGCCGCTGGACATCGTCGCCGAGAGCCACCAACCCGACGTGTTGCGCGAGATGGTCCGTCTGGGTACGGGTTGGACCGCGCTGCCGCGGGCGCAGGCCGACCACGGTGCGGCCAACCTCGTCGAAGTGCGCACGCTGCTGCGCCGCGAGCTCGTCGCAGCGGTGCGCGATGGAGCCGTGCGTCAGCCGGTCGTCGACGACCTCATCACCTCGTTCAGCCGCCATGCGTCCGAATCGACGGGGCACTCGACGGCACTACGGTGACGCCATGCGGTCACCCGGCATCCATCACGTGTCGATCAATGTGCGCGACACCGCTGAAGCGGTCGAGTTCTACACCGACGTGCTCGGTATGACGGTGCGCGCCGATCGCCCCGACTTCGACTTCGCCGGAGCCTGGCTCGACGTCGGCGACCACCAGGTGCATCTGCTGGAACTCACCGTGCCCGACAACGTGGGACAGCACTTCGCCATCGCCGTCGACGATCTCGACGTTGCTGTGGCCCACGCCCGCGAACGCGGCGCGACGGTCGGCGATCCAACTCCGGTCGGCTCCGGGCGTCAGGCGTTCCTGCAGGATCCGTCTGGCAACACGATCGAGCTGCATCAGCCCGACGGCTGAACCATCCCGTCGTCGGTCACGACGACATCGATGGTGACGTCGTGCGGTTCGGTGGGCAGGTCGTTGCGGAGTTGCTCGCGAAAGCACACGCCGACCGCAATGCAGCCTGCGCGGGTGGTGGCGAGGTAGCGGTCGTACCAGCCACCCCCCTGCCCGAGCCGATCGCCACGCACGGTGAACGCGACCCCGGGAACGATCACCACATCCGGCCACGACGACGTCGGCCCGTCCTCGGGAACGCATACCTCCACGCCACGTGCCGCCAAGTCGTCACGCACGCCGTCCATCTCCGGCTCTCCTGGAATCGAGTCGAACACCAACACCCGGCGGGCGTTGCGGATCGCTTCGAGCTCGACGATCACCCGCCGGATGCGTTCGCTGCGGGCGGGCTGGTCGGTGAGCGCGCGACGCATCGAGCGAAGCTCTCGACGCAAGCGGCTCTTGGCGTCGAGTGACGACGTGCCTTCGGCCACCGGGGTGAGCGTACAGTTGGCGCCGATGAGCGAGGACAGCCACGAGTTCGATTCGGCCCACTTCCGCACGGTGATGGGTCACTTCCCCACTGGCGTCACCGTCGTCACAGCGATGGCCGAAGACCGGCCCCACGGATTCACTATCGGATCGTTCACCTCGGTCTCACTCGACCCACCGCTCGTCGGCTTCCTCCCACAGGTCGGCTCAGAGACCTGGACGGCAATGGAAGGCACACGGAGCTTCTGCGTCAATGTGTTGAGCGATCAACAGAGCGACCTTTGCTGGAAGTTCGCCAAGAGCGGCGTCGAGGCATCACGTTTCGACAGCGTCAAGTGGCACGCGGCGCCGACGGGATCGCCGGTGCTCGACCGAGCCGTCGCCTGGATCGACTGCACGATCGAGGAGGTACACACGATGGGCGACCACCACTTCGTGCTCGGCCGCGTCGTCGCTCTCGACGCCGACGCCAACCACGACGGCGAGCCGCCGCTGCCGTTGGTGTTCTACCGCGGCGCCTTGGGTGGCTTTTCCGCCGAGGGCTGATCCAGCCGCGCTGCGCTGGTGCGCTGGCAGACTGAACGAATGGATCGTCGCCTGGCCCTGGCCGCCGGACTCGACACAGGGTTCGTCGTACTGTTCGTCGCCATCGGCCGCCGCAACCACAATCAGGACCCAGGCGTGAGCGGCCTGATCGAGACCGCTGCCCCGTTCGTGATCGCCCTCGGCGCGGCCTGGCTCGTCGCTCGAGCTTGGAAGCGGCCGACCGCGCTGCCCACCGGGTTCATCGTGTGGCCGGTGGTCGTCGCGGCCGGAATGGTGCTGCGACGCTTCGCGTTCGACGACGGGACCGCAGCGTCGTTCGTCATCGTGGCGACGGTCTTCCTCGGTGTGTTCCTCGTCGGATGGCGAGCCGTCGCCGCACTCGTCGACCGCAGCCGACGCACCAAAGAACCCACTCCGATCAGCGCTTACTAGCCTGCCGGCCATGTCCGAGAACACGCCTCCGGCCGCCGGCGACCGCGCACCCGCGTTCTTTCTCGCCGATCAACACGGCGACAAGCTGAGGTTGTCGTCGTTCAAGGGCCGCCACGTCCTCATCTACTTCTATCCCAAGGCCGACACACCAGGCTGCACGACGCAGGCGTGCGGTTTACGCGACATCGCCCACGACATCGGCGACACCGCCATCGTCGGCATCAGTCCGGATCAGCCGCCCAAGCTCGCCAAGTTCGACGACAAGTACTCGCTCGGATTCACCCTGCTGTCCGACCCGGGCCATGCGGTCACCCAGAAGTACGGCGTGTGGACCGAGAAGTCGATGTACGGCCGCAAGTACATGGGCGTGCAACGATCAGCGTTCCTGGTCGGGCCGTCGGGCAAGGTCGTCGAGTCGTGGCCGAAGATCAGCCCGAAGGACACACCGCGAAAACTGCTCGCATCTCTCGGCAAGTCCTAGAGCCCGGCCGAACCGCTCGCGCCGTGAGTGCGCCAGAACTCGTTGATCGCGCGCTGGATGCGCACGTACCAAATGACGTTGCCGATCACGGGCAGGAGGAACCACAATCCCCACAGCGTCGTGATGCGCGGCGCACGGCCCTCGCTGCGGTACAACTGCTCGACTTCGTTAGCCATCAGAAACATCGTCGCCGGCGAGATCAACAAGGTGATGAACAGGTATCCGATCCCGCCGATACCGCGCCCGGAGTATCGCCGGAGCTCGTCGCCGTTCTGGTATGACCACACGACCGTCCAGATGCCGAACGTCACGATCGACAACAAGACGACGAGAACGATCGAGCGCGGCTTGCCGGTCAGGGCCGGTGGGGGTGGCGGCGGGGTTGCTGACGGCGGGCTCGGAGGCGGAGGCGGAACATCGCTCATGAAGGCAACGTAGCCAGCGTCGGGCATGGTTCCGAGGATGAGGGTCGGTGGGCACCACGTCACCCACGCCGCCCCGGTTCGCCCTGCGACGGGCTGTGTTTGGCAAGCTCGTCGGCGATGGCCACCACCGACACGCTCTCGTCCGCTTCTGCTTCGCCTTCGGTCGAGCGCGATCCTGCCGAACTCGGATTCGACGCCGGCCGGCTGAGCCGAATTGACCAGCACTTCGCGCGTTACGTCGACGACGGGCGACTGGTGGGTTGGCAGCTTGCGGTGAGCCGCCGCGGCGATGTCGCCCACCACGCCACGTATGGGAAGCGCGACCACGAGAGCAGCGACCCATTCGCGCCGGACTCGATCGTGCGGATGTTCTCGATGACCAAGCCCATCACATCGGTCGCGGCGATGATGTTGCACGAAGAGGGCGCCTTCCAGCTGAAAGATCCGATCAAACGGTGGCTGCCCGAATTCGCCGACATGCGAGTGTTCCGTGGCGGATCGTCGGTGGCGCCGATCACCGAACCCGCGACCGAGCCCATCCAGGTGTGGCATCTCCTCACCCACACGTCCGGCCTCACCTACGGCTTTCACAACAGCCACGTCACCGACGCGCTGTATCGCGAGGCCGGATTCGAGTGGGGGGCGCCTCCCGACCTCGATCTTGCAGGATGCTGCGAGCGCTGGGCGTCGCTGCCGCTCGCGTTCCACCCGGGCAAGGAGTGGCTCTACGGCGTGTCGACCGACGTGCTCGGACGGTTGGTCGAGGTGATCTCCGGGCAGACGCTCGCCGAGTTCTTTGCCGAGCGGATCTTCGAGCCGCTCGGGATGACCGACACGGCGTTCCGCGTGCCCGATGCCAAACGCGACCGACTGGCGTCGCTGTACGTACCAATGCCGGGAACCGGGCAGGCCGTGCCAGCGCCCGGCTTGCTGGACTTCGTTCACAGCACCGATCCGGCGATGCTCAGCGGGGGCGGCGGACTGTGCGGCACCGCTGCCGACTACCTGCGGTTCTGCCACATGCTGCTGAACGGCGGGGAGCTCGATGGCGTACGCCTGCTCGGCACTCGAACGATCGACTTCATGACCGAGAATCACCTGCCCGGCAACGCCGACCTTGAACAGTACGGCCGACCGCTGTTCGCCGAATCGAGCTTCGACGGAGTCGGATTCGGTCTCGGCTTCTCGGTGACCATGGATCCGGTGCACAACAAAGTGCTCGACAACCCAGGCGAATACGCGTGGGGCGGCGCCGCATCGACCGCCTTCTGGATCGATCCGGTCGACGAGATCGTCGCTGTCTTTCTCACCCAGCTCCTGCCGTCGTCAGCTCATCCGATCAGGCCGGAGCTCAAAACACTCGTCTACCAGGCCCTCGTCGACTGACGGTGGGCGGCGCGGCTACGGCGTGTCGGGTGGCCCGGCCTTGAGCCGGATGTAGAGATAGATCAAGCCGCCCAGCACGACGAGGATCAACAGCGTCTGGATCAGGAATCCGAAGACCGAAAAGAAGATCCGCAATGCAAGCACCAGGAGCAACGCCACCACGAGCCAGCCGACCACGCTGGCTCCGAAGCTGCGGACCCGATCCATTCCGGGCGACCTCAGGTGACGTTGGTGACGGCGCCGGTCTCGGCGCCTTGCACGAGCCGGGCGTACTTGCCGAGCACGCCCGATGTGTACCGCGCCGGGTTCGGCGTCCAACCGTCACGTCGGGCGGCGAGCTCCGACTCGTCGACCAGCAGGTCGAGCGATGAGTCGGGCACGCTGATGCGAATGCGATCGCCGTCGTGGACGAAGGCGATCGGTCCGCCGTCGGTTGCCTCCGGCGCCACGTGCCCGATACAAAAGCCCCAGGTGCCACCGGAGAAACGCCCGTCGGTGATCAAGGCGCAGTCGCTGCCGCGTCCGGCGCCTTTCAGCGCTCCGGTGATCGCCAACATCTCGCGCATTCCCGGGCCACCCTTCGGGCCCTCGTAGCGGATCACCAGCACCGTGCCCGGCTCGATCGAGCCGTCGAGGATCGCATCCATGGCGTCGGACTCGTCGTCGAAGACTCGCGCCGGACCTTCGAACTCCTGCTGATCAGCGGTGAGCCCGGCCACCTTCACGACCGACCCGTCGGGCGCCAGCGAACCGCGCAACACGTTGATGCCACCTTCGTGGTGAAGCGGCCGATCGATGGGATACACCACGACGCCGTCGGGGGCCGGCGGATTGATCTCGTCGAGGTTCTCGGCCATCGTCTTGCCGGTCACGGTGAGCGCGTCACCGTGCAACAACCCTTCGTCGAGCAGCATCTTGAGGACGACGGGAACGCCACCGACGCGGTCGAGATCGGTCATGTGGAACTTGCCGCCCGGCTTCATGTCGGCAATATGCGGGACCCGTGCGGCTACTCGATTGAAATCCTCGAGTTCGAGGTCGACCCCCGCTTCGTGGGCGATCGCCAGCAGGTGGAGGACCGCGTTAGTCGAACCACCGAGCGCCGAGGTGACGGCGATCGCGTTCTCGAAGGCCTGCTTGGTCATGATTTGCCGTGGGCGAATACCGAGCCGGAGCATGTTGACGATCGCCTCTCCGGCACGTCGAGCATCACGCTCGCGTCGACTGTCGACCGCCGGTGGAGATGCGGTTCCAGGCAGGCTGAGTCCGAGCGCCTCGGCAATCGAGCTCATTGTGTTTGCGGTGAACATTCCGCCGCATGCCCCCTCGCCGGGGCATGCCTTGCGTTCGATGGCGTCGAGTTCCGCATCGTCGATCGTGCCGGCGGCGTGCGCGCCCACGGCCTCGAACACGCTGGTGATGTCGAGTGCTTGCCCGTTGTGTTCGCCGGGCAGGATCGAGCCGTTGTAGACAAACACACTCGGGAGGTCGAGTCGCGCCGCCGCCATGAGCATCGCTGGGATCGACTTGTCGCACCCGGCGAGCCCGAGGAAACCGTCGAACCGCTCAGCGTGAACGACGGTCTCGACCGAGTCGGTGATGACTTCACGCGAGACCAGCGAGGCCCGCATCCCCTCGTGCCCCATCGAGATCCCGTCGCTGACGGTGATCGTGCCGAACTCGAGCGCGTAGCCGCCCGCCTCGAGGACACCCTCTTTCGCGTGCTGCGCAAGCTTGCGCAGCGTTACGTTGCATGGCGTCACTTCGTTCCACGACGACGCGATACCGATTTGTGGTTTCGCCCAGTCCTCGTCGCCCATGCCAACGGCGCGCAACATCGCCCTCGACGGCGCCTTCTGCATCCCGTCGGTGACATCGCGCGAACGCGGCTTCACGTCGACCGGCGTGTTCGTCGATCTCGACGCGTCACTCCCTCGATTCATGGCAGCGAGGCTACTGGCGACAAGAGCCGACGGCTCTGAGCGACAGCTCGCCGATCGAGTGGCACAATGCGTCGATGGCCGACGTTCGCGAGACCAAACTCCCCGGAGTCGGGGTACGGCACGAGTTCACCACCGACGACGGCGAGCACGTGGGGGTGTTGGTCCACCGCGATGGTCGGCGCGAACTCCTCGTCTACGACCGCGATGACCCCGACGCATGCCGGTGGATGCTCAGCATGTCGGTGTCCGACACCCGCACGATCGGCGAGCTGCTCGGCGCAAGCCGGGTGACCGAAGAGGTCGATGCGGTCGTTCGACAAGAGATCGAGGGTCTGTCCATCGAATGGATGGAGATGCCCGAGGGGTCACCCGCCGCAGGCAAGACGATCGGCGACGGCGAGTACCGCACAAAGACCGGGGCATCGATCGTCGCCGTGATCCGCGGCGACACGACGATCCCCGCACCGGGACCCGATCAGGCGATGCTCGAAGGCGACGTCATCGTGGCCGTCGGCACCAACGAGGGCCTGGTGCGAGTGCGCGAGATCCTGCGCACTTGATCGCCGTGACCGCCGCCGTCACCCAGGTGCGCGCCGTGCTGAAGGTGTGCGCCGCGTGCTGATCGCTGCTGGAAGCGCTGAGGTTGCACTCGCGTTCGTCGAGATCGGCGCCGTCACGCTCGGCCTCGCCGTCCTCGCCCGGTTTGCGGGCTGGCTCGGCCTGACCGCGGTTCCATTCTATCTCATCGCTGGCCTCGGCCTCGGCGAGGGCGGCGTCTCCCAACTGGAGGACTCGATCGAGTTCATCGAGATCGCCTCGGAGCTCGGCGTGCTGCTGTTGCTGTTCACCCTCGGGCTCGAATACTCCGAGAGCGAGCTGCGATCGGGCCTGCGCACGGGCATGAGGCCGGGGACGCTCGACATGGCGCTGAACGCGCTCCCGGGCGTGGCGCTAGGGCTGCTCCTGGGTTGGGAACCGCTGGCCGCAGTGCTCCTCGGCGGCGTCACCTGGATCTCGTCGTCGGGGGTGGTGTCGAAGGTGCTGAGCGACCTCGGACGACTTGGCTATCGAGAAACGCCCGCCATCCTCAACCTGCTCGTCATCGAGGACCTGGCGATGGCGATCTACCTGCCCACCGTCGCCGCACTCATCGTCGGTGGCAGCCTGTCCAGCACGATCGTCAGCGTGCTGATCGCGTTGACCACCGTGTCGCTGATCCTGCTCGCTGCGCTGCGCTTCGGCGGCAAGCTGAGCGACCTCGTCGTCGGAGGCGGCAACGAGGCGCTGATGCTGATGGTGTTCGGCATCACCGTGCTCGTCGCCGGGTTGGCCCAGCAGCTGGAGGTGTCCGGTGCGATCGGGGCGTTCCTGGTGGGCTTGGCGTTGAAGGGTGAGGCCGCCGAACGCCTGCTGCGTTTGTTCGAGCCGCTGCGAGACCTCTTCGCTGCGTTCTTCTTCCTGTACTTCTCGTTCCAGATCGACCCAGGTGACCTGCTCGGTGTGGCTGTTCCTGCGATCGGACTGGCGCTCTTCACGGCGACCACCAAGGTGATCACCGGTTGGTACGCAGCCGGCCGCATTGGCGCAGCGCCCAAGGGCCGGTTGCGCGCCGGAACCGCGCTGATCGCGCGAGGCGAGTTCTCGATCGTGATCGCCGCACTCGGTGCGAGCTTGATCGACGGTCCGGAACTCGGCGCGACCGCCGCCGGCTACGTGTTGTTGACCGCCATCATCGGGCCGGTGCTCACCAAGTTCTACGACCGGATCCCGATCCCGTCGCGTTTCGCAGCCCGGCCCGCTCCAGCCCCGGCGCCGACGTCGCCATAGCGGTACGGGCACCGACGGCCGAGGTACCCGACGACTTGCGTGGCTACTTCGGGCCGCGCGATTTCGGGCCGTACTTCCGCGGGAACTTCTACGGCTCGATCGCCATCGAGATGCGACTCACCGACCCGGACAGCGCGGCGATCGCGCACCAACACGGCACGATGTCGAAGGCCAACGTCGACGCCTTCGATGCCTGGCGCGAACACATCGAACTGTGAGTTCGGTCGAGGCGATCAACGGCGGCCGAATCCGAACAGCTCTTGGCCCACCTTGCGCATCTGGATCTCCTCGGAACCTTCGGTGATCCGATAGCGCCGGTGGTGACGGTAGATGTGCTCGAACGGCATGTGCCGTGAGTAGCCGACGCCGCCACACGTCTGCATGGCTCGGTCGGCCGCTTCGCAAGCCAGCCGGTTGGCGCGGTAGTTGCACATTGCCACGAGGTGCGTGACCGCGCCGTAGCCGTCGTTGACATGATCAATCGCGTCGAGTTGTGCGGCGGTCGATCGCACGAGCTGGCGCAACATCGCCGCCTCGGTGTGCAGCTCGATGAGCGGGAACTGGATCCCCTGGTTGACGGCCAACGGTTTCCCCCACGTCGTACGGCTCTTGGAGTAGGCGACCGCCTCGTTCACACAGAACTGGGCAGCACCGAGCGACGATGCCGCTTGACGAATGCGGTTCTCGTGAACGAAGTGCTGTGCCAGCTCGAGACCGCGGCCCTCCTCGCCGAACACAGCGTCGTCGCCGACGCGCACGCCATTCATCGACACCTCGGCGTGGTCGGTCGGCATGTTGAACGTCCACCAGAAGAAGTCGACGTTGAATCCCTCGTTATCGGTCGGCACGAGAAACGCGGTAATGCCGCGCGGGCTGCCCGGGTCGCCCGACGTGCGGGCGAAGATGATGTCGTGGGTGGCGTGGTGCAGCCCCGAGTTCCAGCGCTTCATCCCGTCGATGACCCACTCGTCGCCGTCTCGGCGACCGGTGGTCTCGAGGTATGTGGCGTCGCTGCCGTGGTTCGGTTCGGTGAGCCCGAACGCCAGTCGTTTGGTGCCGTCGAGGAACCCGGGCATCCATTCGGCCTTCTGCGCCTCGGTGCCGAAGTCGCGCATCATCAACACGGTCGGGAAGTTGCCGACGATCGACGACTCGTTTTGCAGGTCGTTGTGCAGTCCGAGACCCTTGGTCGCGAGGTGCTCGCGGATGATCGCCATCTCGAGGTTGCTGGCATCGCGCCCGCCGAACTCGCTCGGCAACGCGAGCCGCAACCAACCTGCTTTGTCGGCACGGCGGCGCATCTCCCGGAGGAGGTCTTCCCACTCCCGGCGAGGCACTCCCCCGTTGTCGAAGTCGGTACGCGCCCACTCGCGGCGGTGATCGAAGAAACGGACGTTGTCGTCTTGCTGCTCGAGCGGCCGAATCTCCGCCTCGATGAACGCGTCGAGCTCGTCGAGCGTCGTTTGGATGGCCGCCGGGATCTCGAAGTCCATGACCGAGTGTCGCGACGGGTTCGCCGTTGTGACGAACCGGCGGGCTATCGCGTCCGCTTCTGGTTGAGCAAGATGTTGACTGCTTTGCCGTCGGCCTGACCCTTCGAGGCCTTCATCACCGCGCCGACCAGTGCCCCCGCCGCCCTCTTCTCGCCGGCACAGAACTTGGCCCAGGCGTCGGGTTGCGCTTCGATCGCGGCGTCGACCATGGCCTCGAGTTCGCTGGTGTCCATCGCCTCGAAGCCCTTGTCGGCTGCGATCGCCCGCGGGTCGCCGCCGTCGCTGTCAACAAGCGCGGCGAGGATCTCCTTGGCCTGGGTGGCGGTGATCTCCCCGGCCGTTTCCATCTTCGTCAGCTCGGCGAGGTCATTCGCCGGAACCGCCGGCTCCGTGCCCGCTTCAGCGTACGCCTCCTTCACGTGCACCGTGGCGCGAGCGGGGTCGCCGCCTACCTCGCCCACCGCCAGCACATAGTCATCCTGACCTCGATCGACCACCACACGCACGGCCTCGGCGTCCGGTGTCATTCCGACCGCGTCGGCCAACCGCTGCCGACGCGCGGCAGGGAGCATGGGCAGCGATGCGCGCACGCTGTCGATCCATGCGTCGTCGGGATCGACCACGACGAGGTCGGGTTCGAGGAAGTAGCGATAGTCGTCTGCGTCTTCCTTGCTCCGCAGCGTGTGAGTGCGGCCGTCGTTCTCGTCCCAGTGACGCGTCTCTTGGCGCACCGCGTCGCCGACGTCGAGCAGGGCGACTTGGCGGCGGGCCTCGTAGTCGATGGCGCGACCGACCGAGCGAACGCTGTTGAGGTTCTTGATCTCACAGCGCGTGCCCAGCTCGGTACCCGGTCGCCGCACACTCACGTTGGCATCGACACGCATCGAGCCCTCTTCCATCTTGGCGTCCGACGCGCCGACGGCCACGAGGATGGCGCGCAACTCGCTGACGTACTCGCGGGCTTGTTCGGGTGAGCGCATGTCGGGTCGGCTGACGATCTCAACCAACGGGATTCCGGCGCGGTTGAAGTCGATCAGCGAGTGTTCGCTGCCGTGGATCCGGCCACCGGCGCCGCCCACGTGCGTGGATTTGCCCGTGTCTTCTTCGAGGTGGGCCCGCTCGATCTCGATACGCAACCCATCAGCGATGTCGAGCCAACCGTCGACGCAGATCGGCTCGTCGTACTGGCTGATCTGATACGCCTTGGGCATGTCGGGGTAGAAGTAGTTCTTGCGAGCAAAGGTCGACCGCTGGATTGTGCAGTTCAAAGCCATGCCGAGCCGCATCGCCTGCTCGACCGCCGCTCGGTTGAGCACCGGGAGCGCGCCGGGGAGCCCGAGTGTGACCGGATCGATGTTGGTATTTGGCTCGTCGCCGAATCGATGCGGTGATGCCGAGAACAGCTTGGTCGCCGTGTCGAGCTCGACATGGACCTCGAGACCAACCACCATCTCGTAGCCCTCGTACTCCCAGCGTGCGGCGTGGTCGGTGGTCGTCGTGTCGGTCACGACGGCGAGGCTAGCGACGGGGCCC
Source organism: Actinomycetota bacterium (assembly GCA_039177505.1). Classification (GTDB taxonomy): domain Bacteria; phylum Actinomycetota; class Acidimicrobiia; order Acidimicrobiales; family Ilumatobacteraceae; genus JABSQH01. Next base: position 109,852 of record JBCDFR010000003.1, read on the forward strand.
GCGCGACACTTCGTGGAATGAACCCTGCCGATGCGTACGCAATGAGCCGGGTGGCACTGGCCGCGATTGCCGACCCCGCGCGCAGCGAACAGATGGCGCGCTATATGCGCGATCAGTTCGCGTTCTTCGGCGTCGGCTCACCGGACCGCAAACAGGCGACCGCCGACGTCGTCAGGTCGGCGCGCCGCGCCGAGGCCGACGAGTTGCTCGACTTTGCGACCCGTTGCTGGGAGGCCGCCGAGCGCGAGCTGCAGTACGTCGCCACCGATGCGTTGCGTGCCGGGGCAAATCGGTTCACGCCAGAGCATCTGGACGACCTTGCGGAGTTGATCAGCACCAAGTCGTGGTGGGATACCGTCGATGCACTCGCTCCGCACCCGGTCGGCTCGGTCGTCGAGCGACATCCCGATGCCGGCAGCGAGATGGACCGATGGGCCGGTAGCGACGACATCTGGATCGCCCGCAGCGCCATCCTCCATCAACTGCGCTACAAGGCCCGCACCAACGAGGCGCGGCTGTTCCGCTACAGCGTGCAACGCGCCGGCGACACTGAGTTCTTCATTCGCAAAGCGATCGGCTGGGCGCTGCGCGAGTACTCCAAGGTCGCCCCCGACGCGGTCACTGCCTTTGTCACCGAGCACGAACACGAACTCTCCGGCCTCACCGTGCGCGAAGCCCGAAAACATCTCGACCGCAAGAGGCGTGAGATGCCCCACCGGTGAGGGAAACGGCCCTCTGTGGGCCGCTTCGCTCACCGGAGAAAGAGCTGCGCCACCACCGGTGAGGGAAACGGCCCTCTGTGGGCCGTTTGGCTCACCGCAGGGCGATCAGGCGGGAGCGCGGCGTTCGAGTTCGGCGGCAACTTGGAACATGCGTGCGTCTTGCAGGGCTGGTGCGATGACTTGCACGCCGACGGGGAGGCCGTCGGCGCCGACGCCGAACGGGACGCTCATCGCTGGTTCGCCGGTGAGGTTGGCCGGGATCGTGTACGTATCGCAGAGGTACATCGACATCGGATCGGCCGTCTTGTCGCCGGCGCGAAACGCCACGCTCGGTGACGCGGGCGTGATCAAGGCGTCGACCTGCGCGTAGGCGGCGGCGAAGTCCTGCGTGATCCGACGGCGCACCTTGAGGGCGCGGCCGTAGTAGGCGTCGTAGTACCCGGCCGACAGGGCATACGTGCCGAGCATGATGCGTCGCTTGACCTCAGCGCCGAAGCCCTCGGTGCGGGTGGCGATGTACATCGCATTCGTGTCGGGCGCGTCGGTGCGCATGCCGAAGCGCACGCCGTCATAACGGGCGAGGTTGGAGGACGCCTCCGCCGGGGCAATCACGTAATA
>JBCDFR010000004.1:0-109041 GCA_039177505.1 Actinomycetota bacterium
GTAGTACGCGATCGCCGCGCCCAACCGAATGGTCCGGTGGCGACGCCAGTTGTCGTAGGTCGCCACGCCGAGCGCGATGACACCGCGCACCGGGCGAGGGAGTCGCCGCCGCAACCGGGCGACCTGGTCGATCATCGCTGGCTGAGCATCTCCGTGGCAGGTCCGACGCGCCGCAACCTAGCGGCTGAGACGGTTCCGCCCCTGCGTCTCCGTCGACGTGTACTCGAGACGCTCGTGCGGCGATCGACGAGATACCGCCGCCCCGAACAAGGCGAGTGCACTTCGAGTCGAGGCGGACGAGATTGTTCAGCCTGTTGTGGGGCGCTCTGCGTGTGCCGAACTGGGACAGGTCGACCGTCGGAGGCTCGCCGCAATGTCGGGTCGGTCACCGGAATCGGGGCGAGGTGATTAGGTTCGCCGAGGTGGCTGTTGGGTCGCCGAGGTTCTTGCGTTCTGTGTCGCTGAGCGCTCGCGCTCCCGACGACCGTTATCCATGCAACCTCGACGCGATCTCGGCGTTGCGGAGCAAGTCGATCGCGCTCGGTGGTGTGACGGTGCTGGTCGGACAGAACGGCAGCGGCAAGTCGACGTTGATCGAGGCGATCGCCGTCGCCGCGGGACTGAACGCTGAGGGCGGGAGCAACAATCTGCGCTTCACGACGTTGTCGACGCACAGCGACCTCTCCAAGCACCTGACGTTGCGTTGGCGCCGCCGACCACGATGGAGCTGGTTTCTGCGGGCCGAGACCTTCTATGGGATGGCCAGCCACATCGCTCAAGATGACGAAGTCGACGAGCGCGGCAACCCACTGGGGGTCGCAGGGATGTTCCCCGACCTACACGCTCGCTCGCACGGCGAGTCCTTCCTGACGCTGATCGCAAGCCGCTTCAGCGGCGCCGGCTTCTACGTGCTGGATGAGCCCGAGTCCGCGCTGTCGATCGAAGGACAGTTGGGGCTGTTGCGGTTCATCCACGACGCCGTGGCGGCAGGGTCACAGTTCGTCATCGCCACGCACTCGCCCGTGCTGATGCGAACACCGGGAGCGATGATCTACGAACTCGACTCTGACATCACCGCCCGCGACTACGACGACCTCACCGTCATCGATCTATGGCGGCGCTTTCTCACCGCACCAGAGCGAATCCTCGACACCCTCCTCGCTGAGGACCCCGACCAATAGGCAGCTCCACCAGAGAATCGCCACGACCGATCACCCGGCACCGATACCGGGGGACGATCCACATCGCCGGAATGCAGCATCTAAGGTTGGCACATGGCCTCACTGCTTCAAGACCTCGCCGCAGCGGAGCGTGCCAATCCTGGCTTCGCTGATGCGTTGCTTGCGGCCCAATCCAGCACCGAGCGCGCCGCCGTGTTCACCGACCACGGAGTGTCACACCTCGCCGACCACCCCGACATCATGCGGGTGCGGGCACTGAGGGAGGCCAGGGGCGTGCCCCCAGCCGACCCGACGCTCGACGAACACGAGCTGCGCGAGCTCCTCGGCGAGCTGACGCTCGACGACATCGAACATCCTGCACTACGGACCATGTTCAGCAGCGCCAGCGCGTCGGCCGTGGCGAACCTCCGAGCCGACATCTGAGCTACTCCGCCCGCCGTCGGCGCGGGTTATTCTTCCGCTCGGGAATGCTCAGCAAGCACTCCGAGCTAGGTGAGTGCGACAGTGATTGTCGTGCACAGGTCGGCGAGTCGGTCGCTCTCAGGGCACGGCTGGTAGTCGTCCGGTCATCTCCGGCCGCGAATATCGGGCACCCTGGCGAGCACAACGGTGCCCGTTCCCGGCCGGGTTCCAGGCTGTAACTGCGCTGAGCTTGGCTTCGTCGTGTATGTCGAATTGGCCTCGGAGGCGTCACGCAGAGAAGACTTTCTGTGGGCCATCTGGCGTATACCGCGCCCACCACGCCCGCCCCCTGAGTCGACCAGCTACATCGTCCCGATCCGCCGCCGAGAAACTGTCGGCGCTCCAGGTTGGCCAGATCGGTGGGTTTGTTGTCGTTGACGCCAACGCTCGGGCGACCCAGGCTGTCGGAATGACCACGATCGCCATCGGCCTGTACGACCGCTTCACCTCCCTCGACGCGTTCGGGCCGTACCAGGTGTTGAGTTCGATTCCTGGTGCGACGACGGTGCTGTGCGCTGCAGAGGTGGGCACGGTGTCGGACGAGAACGGCCTGCTCCATTTGCGTGTTGACCACTCGTTTGCTGACATCAGCGAGCCTGACGTGGTCGTCATCCCCGGCGGGTTTGCGACGCGACGGCTGGCCGAGGAACGTCACCCGATCGTGCAGTGGGTCGCCGATGTCCATCCACGAACGCAGTGGACGACGTCGGTATGTACTGGCGCCCTGGTCCTCGGCGCCGCCGGGCTGCTCGAGGGGGTGCGGGCGACAACGCACTGGATGGCCTACGACTCGCTCGCCGGATACGGGGCTCAGCCCACCGAGCAACGAGTCGTGCAGGAGGGCAAGATCATCACGGCGGCCGGCGTCTCGGCCGGAATCGACATGGCGTTGACCCTCACCGCCGAACTGGTCGGGCCAGACGTCGCCCAAGGCATCCAACTGGCGATCGAGTACGACCCTCAGCCACCGTTCGACAGTGGCTCCCCGAGCAAGGCCGACCCGGCAGTGCTCGAGATGATCCGAGCGTTCTCCGAACAGGCCGACGCCTCGGCCTGACGACGGCCGTCCCTCGAACGCTGCGGGCTGGACGGTCGGCGTTCGGTCAGCGCACGACTGCGTCAGCGCGGGCGCGCCAGGCGCCAAAGCCGCCGAGTACGTCGGAGACATCGTCGAAGCCGGCCTGACGCAGCACGCTGGCAGCGACCGACGAACGGTATCCACCAGCGCAGAAGACCACCGCGGGTTGCGTCGGATCGAGTTCATCGAGCCGACCTGGCAGCTGACCGACCGGAATCGCTAGCGCCCCCTCGATACTGCCGAGGGCAACCTCACCTGGATTGCGGACGTCGATCAGCTGCAATTCGTTGACGGTGCGCCGCCGCTCGGCGAGCTCCGACGCGGTCAGTCGCGACGCACGTTCGATGCGCTCGGGGTGAGTGGCCATCACGGAGAGCGGATCGGACAATGCGCCGACGACCCGGTCGAATCCGATGCGTGCGAGGCGCGTGCGCGCCTCGCGTTCGAACCCGGGCTCGACGATCAGCACGATGTCGACGTCGGGTTCGATCACCGAACCGGCGAACTCGGCGTAGCGCCCATCGAGCCCGACATTGATCGAACCGGCGAGGTGACCTCTGGCGAAGTCGGCGGGGTCGCGACCGTCGAGCGCGATCGCACCGGTGGCCATGAACGAGTCGAGATCAGCCAGTGTCAGTGCATCGGGGGCGACCTCTTCGTCGTGGAGCTGCCGATCTTGACGGTTGCGTGCCGCGTCGTACGCGAAGTAGGCCGGAGCCGGCGGTTGACCCTCGATCACCAAGTCGACGAACGAGGCCTTGTCAGGCGCGGCCAACGCGTAGTTGGTCGTGCGCTGGTCGCCGATCGTCGACCATGTGGCGGTCGACAGGTTCTTGCCACACGCCGATCCCGCTCCGTGCGCGGGATACACCCGAGTGCTGTCGGGCAGTGTGAGCAGCTTGTTGTGCAAGCTGTCGTAGAGCTGTTCTGCCAACTCGCCGCGAGTGAATCCGAACGAGGCCAACAGATCCGGACGGCCGACGTCGCCGATGAACAGCGCATCGCCAGTGAGCACACCATACGGCTCGGCGTCGCCGGCGTGCTCCCAAACAACGATCGAGATCGACTCGGGAGTGTGGCCTGGGGTGTGGCGGACCTCGAGCACGACCTCTCCGAGATCGATGCGCTCTCCATCGGCGAGCGGACGCGAGTCGAACTCCGTCGTGGCGACCGACGAGTACCCGATGGCCGCTCCGGTCGCCGCCGCCAGCTCGAGATGACCCGACAAGAAGTCGGCGTGAAAGTGCGTTTCGATCACCAACTCGATCGTGAGTCCGGCGGCCTCGGCGTCGCACACGTACTCGTCGATGTCGCGGCGCGGATCGACGACGGCCGCTCGGCCCGTCGTGTCGTCACCGATCAGGTACGAGGCCTGCGACAGGCAGTCGAGGTAGTACTGCGTGAAGATCATCAGTCGCCCTCGGCGCGCGGGCTTGCTGGTGCGCCGAGCGTTCCGCTGTAGGCCAGGATGCCGCCCTCCAAGTTGGTCACCTGACCGAACCCAGCTGCATCGAGGAACTCCGCAGCCATGGCGCTGCGACCGCCGCTTCGGCACAACACGGCGACAGGCGTTCCCGGGTCGAGCTCGCCGACTCGGTCGTGCAACTCGCCGAGCGGGATGTGGAGCGCCCCCGGAATCGTGCCCTCGGCGACCTCGTCAGGTTCGCGAACATCGAGGACGAGGCCGTTCGTGCCGAGCGCATCGGCGTACCGGTCGACGGGCGTGGTGTTGGCGGGCATGTGCATTCCTTTCGATCTACGACCGTGCTGATTGTACCCCCCGGGGTATATAGCGCAAGTCGCCAACCGATCTCTCAGGCGATTCGGTCGTCTCGCCTACGATGCCATGCATGTCGATCATCCGTCGTTGGATCGCCCCCGCCATGTTGGCCAGCGTCGCGCTGAGCGGATGCCTCGAGTTCGAATCGACATTCGAGATCTCCGATGATGGGACGGTCGACGTCGGCATCGTGACTGCCATCGACACCGCTCAGCTGGAACAGCTGAGCGCGCTGTTCGGCGAAGACACCTCCGGGCTCGATGGCCTCTCGGGCGATGAACTGCTCGGCGAGTTCAGCGACGACGACCCGTGCGGGGAACTCACCACTGATCTGGTCGGATTCGAAGTCAGCACGCGCGAGATCAACGAGGACGGCCGCGTCGGCGTCGGTTGCACCGTCAACGCCGTGCCCATTGCCGAACTCACCGATCTCGGCGAGGACTCGGCGCTGTCCATCACCCAAGACGACGAGGGCACGACATTCGAACTCTCGCTCGGCGGCGTGAGCGAGGTGACCGGCGCCGGCACCGACGACCTCGGGGCCCTCGGTCTGTCGTTCGAAGAACTCATCGACTTCCGGATCGTGGTCTCGGCCCCGGGCACGCTCGGCGAGAACAACGCCACTTCGACCGACGGTGCCACCGCAACGTGGGTCGTGTCGCCGGACGCGGCGTTCATCGTCGATGACACAGCGACGATGTCGGCCGTATGGGCTGGCACCGGAAGCGCAGGCAGCGACTCGTCGGCGGCGCTGATCATCATCATCATCATCCTCGCGGTGTTGGCAGTTGCCGCGATCGCGTTCCTGATCATCAAGCGAGCGTCGGGCGGCAGTACTCCAGACGAGCCAGAGACCACCGCTCCCGTCGCCACCGGCGGTCCGGCGGCAACGCCCCCGCTCCCACCACCATCGGATGCTCCGCCCACGGGCGGCTCTGGCGCGGCGCCGATGAGTCCGCCAAGCGCAGACCCCCCGCCCACCGGCGGAACGCCTCCACCACCTCCGCCGAGTTGAACGCATCGACGCTCCGTCGCACGACAACATCGAACAACGCAGGACCTGCGTCGCTAACGTGGTCATCGATCACCAGTGGCGCCGTCTGCGAACACCCATGCTTCACCGAGGCCCGCTGCGCAGCCGGCGCGTGACGTGCCGTGAGTAGCGTCGCTCCGCAGCTCGCGCTCGTCGTGGTGCTCGTTGCGATCAACGCATCCCTGTCTGGCGCCGAGCTGGCATTGGTGTCGCTGCGCGAGAGCCAGCTGCAGCGCCTCGAGGAACGCTCCACGTCGGGAGCGCTGCTGGCTCGCCTGGCGCGTCAACCCAACCAGTTCTTGGCGACGATCCAGATCGGAATCACCCTCGCCGGCTTCCTAGCGTCAGCTGCCGCTGCCGTGTCGCTCGCCGAGCCGCTGGAGCCGGCGTTTTCCTTTCTCGGAGGTGCCGCAGAGCCGGTTGCCGTGATCGTCGTGACGCTCGTGTTGTCGTACTTCACACTGGTCTTTGGCGAACTCGCTCCGAAACGCATCGCCTTGCAACGCTCCGAGGGATGGGGGTTGGCAATGGCCCGCCCGCTGACGTTCTTGACCACCGCCACCAAGCCGCTGGTGTGGCTGCTCTCGAAGTCGAGTGACGTGGTCGTGCGACTTGCTGGTGGTGATCCGGATCAACAACGTGCTGAGGTCACCGAGGACGAGCTACGCGATCTGGTCACGATGCAAGAGACGTTCGCACCTGAACAACGCGAGATCTTTCACGGAGCGTTCGATATCGCCGAACGTTCCCTCGATGAGATCCTGGTGCCTCGAATCGCACTCGTGACCGTCGACGAATCATCGACCTGCGCCGTCGCGCAGGCGACGCTGATCGACACCGGTCACTCGCGCGCCCCGGTGACGCGCAACGGCAACATCGACGAGATGGTCGGCGTCGTGCATCTACGCACGCTCCTGGCCAACCCCGCGGCGCCTGTGTCCAGCGTAACTGCTGAGCTCCCCGTGTTTCCCGAAGCTGCGAGCGTGCTCACGACGATGCGAGAGATGCAGAAGATACGGGCGCAGATGGCGTTGGTCGTCAACGAACATGGCGGTGTCGAGGGCATCGTCACCGTGGAGGACCTGATCGAAGAACTCGTCGGTGAGATCTACGACGAACACGATCAAGTCGACCAGATTCCGGTCGTCGAGGCCGACGGCACGCTCGTTGTGTCAGGACGTTTCCCGGTGCACGAAATGCCGGATCACGATGTGCCGCTCCCGACTGGCGAATACGCCACTGTGGCCGGGCTGGTGCTCGATCGGATCGGGCGACTTCCCGAACCGGGAACGACCGTCGACGTCGAAGAGTGGGTCCTCGAAGTCCGGGCGGTCCGTCACCACACGATCCTCAGCGTGGCGATCACCGCACGCGACAAACCTCCTCCTCCCGCCGAAGACGGCTGACCGCAGTCGCGAACGGATCCGACCGACGTATCGTCAGACAGTGCGCGACGTACGGAGCCACGAGCGAATCGGCATACGCGCCGCCGCGCTCGGAATCACCGTTGGGGGCTGCGCCCTCTTGGCGATCATGATGCATCGCAACGGGCACACACAGGGCGACGACTTCGCGCTGTACCTCCGGCAGGCGCAAGGCATTTTCGGATGGAACGTCGGTGAGGTCGTCAACGACAACCGCTTCGCCCTCGAGATGTCCGACGGCAACTTCAGTCCGTTGGCCTACCCCTGGGGTTGGCCGATGGTGCTCGCTCCGTTCGTGTTCGTGTGGGACCTCGACTACGACCGACTGAAGCTGGTACAGGTCGCCGCCTTCTGCTTCTGGCTCGTGCTCATGCACGGCATCGTGCGGCGCCGCATCGGCTGGATCTACGCCATCGCCGTCATCGCTGTGCTTGGCACCGCACCGATCCTGCTCCGCCACACCGACCAACTGCTCAGCGAATTCCCACACCTCGCCGCAGTGGCGTTGGTGATCTGGTGGTACGACTGGATGCGCCGCCGATCGGATCTGCTCGACGCGTCCCTGCTCCACCTCTTCTTGCTCGGCGTGCTCGTGATGGTGGCCTACAACATGCGTCGCGAGGGCATCGTGTTGCTCGGCGTGATCGGCGTGATGCAAGTCGTCGACGCCGCACGCACCAGCGAGCGGTGGACCGACCTGCGCGGATCGCTCGGCGCGTTGTTCAGCCACTGGCGACAGGTGCTCACGCCATACGGAGCGTTCATCGGATCGGTCGTCGTCGTGCAGCTGCTGTTGCCGAATGATCTGTTTCCGGACAACGGCAACAGCGCCGGCTTCATCGACGATCGAGCCCGCGAGTACCCAGCCAACCTGTCGGAACAGCTCGGCCTGGGCGAACGGCCGTGGGTCGGATTGATCGTCCTGACGCTGGCGCTCGCGGGCGCGGTCATCGGAGTCCGGAAGCGACCGACACTCGACCTGCCAGTACTCGTTCTTCCGTTGCTGACCGCGCTCACGATCGGGACGCACTTCCGCGAGGTCAAGCGGTACTGGTACCAGGTGACGCCGTGGGTCTTGTTCTTCGCGATGGTCGCGATTGCAGCCATTGCTGCGGCGGCTTTCAAGCGCCGGGGGTCACTCGCTGTGGCAACTGCACTGGTGCCGGCGGTACTACTCGTCGCCGTCCATGGACTGGAGCTGCGTGGCGACATCTCCGCCGTGCGCGACTTCAACAGTGCTGGTCGCGTGCAATGGGGCCCAGCGAGTCCAACCGTCGCCGCGATGTACGACGCCGTCGACGAGTACACCGACGACGACGACATCGTCGCCTTCTACCGGGCCCGCACGATGACGCTGGTCACCGATCGGCAGTCGTTCCAGAGCGGCCGCATCGACCACATCGCCGAGAACGCCGACTACTTCGCACAGCGCCGCAATACGACGTACTGGCAGCCCGAATTCGATCCGGTGCTCGCCGAACAGCTCGGCTTCGAGGAAGTCTGGTCCGACACCACGTGGGTGCTGTGGCGCACGCCGCGCGCCGGTGGCGCATGATCCCTGCAGTGCTAGCTTGCCGCCGGTGACAGACGACCTCGACCAGTTCGACGTGTCGGTCGTGTTGCCGATCTACAACGAGAAGGGCCACCTGTCGGCCGAGATCGAGCGGATCACAGCGGCGCTCGATGCCTCGAGCTACACCTACGAGATCATCGTCGTCGACGACGGCAGTGACGATGGCTCAACCCACGAAATCGATCAGGCCGTGTCCGGGCGCGACGACGTCGTGCTCATCCGCCACTCGCACAATCGGGGCTCGGGAACCGCTCGACGCACCGGAACGACCGCTGCCCGTGGCCGAGTCGTTGTGTGGACCGACGTCGACATGACCTACCCCAACGACGAGATCCCCGAACTCGTCGACGAACTCGATGGTTACGACCATGTTGTCGGCGCTCGCCGCACCGAAGAAGGCACGCTCAAGCTCTTCCGTGTTCCCGCGAAGTGGTTCATCCGCTGGCTGGCGAGCTACCTCGCCGAGACGAGGATCGCTGACCTCAACTCAGGCCTGCGGGCGTTTCGCCGCGACGTGGCGATGCAGTACGTCCACCAACTTCCGCCGGGGTTCTCTTGCGTCACCACTTTGACGATGTCGTTCCTGGCGAACGGCTACAGCGTCAAGTACGTGCCGATCGACTACTTCCCACGCGCCGGACGATCGAAGTTCCATTGGTGGAGCGACACGAAGCGCTACCTGTTGCAGGTCGTGCGAATGACGCTGTCGTACAACCCGCTGAAAGTGTTCTTACCTGTCGGGTTGTTCTTGCTGCTCGTCGGCGTCGGCAAGTTGATCTACGACTGGATCGACAAGGACTTCCGGCTGGCGACCAACACGCTGCTGATCATGTTCGCCGCGCTCCAGGTCATCACCGTCGGCCTGCTCGCCGACCTCATCGTGCGCGTCACCAGACCATCACGCCAAATACCGCCAACCTGACAGCTGTAACGCTCGTTACACGAGTTGGCCGCGGGCGATGACGTGGCGGATCACGGCATCGGGTTCGGCGAGCGCAGCGAGGTCGGCGAGGGGATCGACATCGAGGACGACCACGTCGGCTGAAGCGCCAGGGGCCAGCACGCCGATCTGGCCCTCGAGGTGACACAGCCGTGGATTGACGTGGTACATCGATGCCAGCACGTCGGCCGCCGGCTCGAGTTCGGCGCGGATTGCGAACTCCTGGTTCTGCCACACCTGCGCTTCGCCGATGAGATCGGTACCGAAGCCGAGCGCCACGCCGGCTCGTTTGGCGATGTCGATCGAGGCCCGCCCGGCATCGAACACCCCGGCATTCTTCTGTCGACTGACCTCGGGGAACCCGAGCTTCTCACCGAGTTAGGCGATCGCCTTGTAGGTCACCAACGTGGGCACCATCGTGACGTCACGTGCGGCCATCGCTTCCGCAGTCGGTTGGTCGACGAGATTGCCGTGCTCGATACAACGCACACCGTTGTCGATCGCATGCATGATCGCCTCGGGGTGATAGGCGTGGGCGGTCGTGTACGTGTGCCGGTGGTCGGTTTCGATCGTGATCGCCCGCACCTCTTCCGGCGTGAACTGCACCGAGTCGAACGGGTCGGTCGGCGAGGCGACTCCACCCGACGCCATCAACTTGATGAACGCTGCGCCCTCGCGGAGTTCGCGGCGAGTCGCCAATCGGGCCGCGTCGGCGCTGTCGGCGATCACCGCCAAACCGTCGCGGTGGATGGCACACGCACACACCCGCACCTCGGGATCGGCCCCGATGTCCCCGTGACCGCCCGTCTGGGAGATCGCTCTCCCGGCGCGCACGATGCGGGGACCGGCGACCAGGCCGCGATCGATGGCGCGTACGAGCCCGGCCGTATCGCCAGCGCAGTCGCGCACGGTGGTGAAGCCCCGGCGCAACATCGCTTCGCTGAGATGCGCCATCGCTATTGCCAGCTCGGTCGGACTCTGCCTGCCGAGGGCGTGAAAGTCCATCGTGGTCAGCACATGGTGCACGTGGGCGTCGATGAAGCCCGGCACGACGTACCCACCACCGGCATCGATCGTCCGGTCGGCATCTCGGGAGGAGTCTCCGACCTCGATGATCCGGTCGTCGTCGAGCACGACGGTGGCATCATCGGTCCACGACATCGTGAAGGTATCGAGGACGGCGCCGCCGACGATCGCAGTGATCATGAGGTCACCGTAGAGCTCCGGCACGCCGATTCACGACGGCCAGCAGCGCGATGCCGGCGGCCACAATCGCCAATCCGCCGGCGGCCCCACCCGCCACGTCGGTCAGCCAGTGGGCTCGAAGATAGGTCCGACTCCACGCCATCAACACGACGTACCCGACCGCCACCGCAAGGAGGGCGGTGCGACGCCGTGACCCGTGGCGTGAGGCGAGGACTGCCGCACCGAGCGCGATCGCTGTCGCCGACACCATCACGCTCGCCGACGGATACGAACCGGAGGTTTCTAGATCGACCGGGTTCGGCGGTCGCTGGCGATCGACGGCCACCTTCACCACCTGCGAGACGACGAACGCAGCGACGGCGATCGCCACCAGTGCAGCTGCGTCCCACAGCCGTCGACGGAACGCGAAGACGGCGGCGATGACCACGGCGGTGATGATGGCCAGGGTCGTCGAGCCGACCCACGACACGGCTTGGGCGATGTCGACGAGCCAGCCGACCTCCGTGTCGATCATCGCCTCGTTCCACTCGTCGTCGATTCCGGTCGTGGCATCGGCAGCGACGAGGGCTGTGAGCAGCGCGAAGAGGCCACCGGCGACAATGGCGAGTCGAGTCATATCTCGAGATTGGCACACAGCACGCGATATCGTCCGCCACCTGAAGCTCGTAGGGTGCAGGCGTGGCTGAGAATTGCACTCCGGGCGCGCACGCGGAACTGCTGCGCCGCGGTCGGCTGCGGCAAGGCAGGCGAGTGCCATGAGCGCCCCATCGGCACCGACGATCGACGACATCTTCACGGCGGTGAACACGATCGACGGCGCCGTCGATGTGACGCCACTGGTGTCGGCATCGGTGCTGAGCGAGCGCGTCGGCGCCGACGTCGTGTTGAAGGCGGAATGCCTACAGCGTGCGGGGTCGTTCAAGATTCGAGGCGCGACGAACAAGGTGCACTCACTCGGCGCTGCGGCGTCATGCGGGGTGATCGCCGGCTCGGCCGGCAACCATGCCCGATCGTTGTCACTCGCCGCCCGGCGCGCAGGCGTGCCCTGCACCATCGTCGTCCCGGCGAGCGCGCCGGCGACCAAAGTCGACGCGTGTCGAGCCTTGGGCGCCGACGTGATCGAGTGTCCGGGCTCCGTTGACGATGCGATCAGCGCTGCCCGTGACTTGGCTGAGGAACTCGATCGGCACTTCTGCCCGCCCTTCGACGATGCCGCAACGATCGCCGGGCAGGGAACGCTCGGACTCGAACTCATCGACCAGCTACCGAACGCCGAGACGGTGTTGATCCCAGTCGGTGGTGGCGGCTTGGCCGGCGGCGTCGCCGTTGCGCTACGCGCACTGAAACCGACGATTCGCCTCATCGGAGTGCAGGCGGCGGCATACGCCCCGTACGTGCACGAGGATGTGGCGACGACAAGCCCCGCGACACTGGCCGACGGCATCGCCGTCAAGCAGCCAGGGCAGATCACGGGCCCGCTCGTCCATAACCTGCTCGACGACATCGTCACCGTCGGTGAGGAGGACATCGCCGACGCGATGACAATGCTGCTCGAAAAGTCACGGCTCGTCGTTGAAGGCGCAGGAGCGGTCGGCATCGCGGCCCTGCTCAACGAGCCATCGTTGGCCACGGGGGTCACGGCGGTTGTGCTGTCCGGCGGAAACGTCGACCTCGAGGTGTTGCAGCGGCTGATTCGTCGCCGCGAGTCGCGAGCTGGCAGACGGGTCATCGTCGATGCTGTCATCGACGACCGTCCGGGTGCGCTGGCGGAACTCCTCGTTGCGTTTGCCAGCGAGAGCGCCGATCTCATCGAGGTCACCCACCTTCGCGAGGGCATCGACCTCGGTCTCGGCGCAACAGCTGTGCGAGCGACGTTTCGTGTGCGCGACCCCGATCACGCGGACCGCGCCCGCGCAGCGGCACAAGCTGCGGGGTTCACCATCAATGACGCCGTCGTGAGCTGACGCGACGGTCGCCACACATCACCGGTCGGAAAACGACGGTGAGATCCCCCGGCGCACGCGCGGTCAAGCGGTGAGTGCGTCTGGCGGCGTGGTGTCGATGACCATGGCAGCCGCAGGTGGCGCCCACAGATCGGCGGGCTGGCGCTGCTCGGCTGCTTCCACGAACGCGCTCGTGGTCAACGTCACCAGCTCGCCGAGGTCGGTCACGCGAACCGGGGTCGCCGCGATGCACTCGGCCCCGTCCCAATGGGAGAACACCATCACGTTGCGACCTTCGTGCCATGTGACCCTCAGATACTCGTCGGCACCCAGCGCCTGCGGCACGAACACCCGACGACGATCAGGAGTCGGCCAGGAACTCACGTGTCTACCTTCACCGACGCCGGCGGTGTGTGTCAACCATTCCGAGGCCAGCACGGCGAACCGGGCGCGCGCCATGATGAGGGCGTGGACACGCTCCGGTGGTATCAGGGCTTCGCCGAGTTCGAGGCACATGGCTCGTCGACCACATACGAGCGATTGGCACGGGCGGTGGCGAGTGCACCAGCGGTACTCGTCCGACTCGATCGACTCCCGCCGCAGAAGCGGCAACCCAACCTGCTGTTTGCCGCAGCCCGCCACAACGGCGTTGCCGTCGAGGACAGCGCCGCGTTCGTCCAGGAGCTGGTCGATCGCTGGGACGAGGTCTGCGGCACGATGCTGGAGCGTTCGACCCAAACGAATGAGCCGGCGCGTTGTGGCGCGTTCCTCCCGCTGCTCAGCCTCCTCGAGGGGCCGATCGCTCTGATCGAGGTGGGCTGCTCGGCTGGATTGTGCCTGTATCCCGACCGCTATGCCATCTCGTACCGCGGCGAGCCGCCGCTGGTCGATTCGGACGTGAACATCGCAGTGCGTACTTATGGCAACGTGCCGGTGCCGACACGCGTGCCCGAGGTGGTCACCCGGATCGGCATCGACCTCAACCCGCTCCGCGTCGATGAGCCGAACGATCTCGCCTGGCTGACGACGCTCGTCTGGCCCGAGCACGACGAGCGCCGGGCGCGCGTGCGGGCAGCGTCGCGTCTCGTCGAAGATGCACCCCCCACGCTGATCGCGGGCGATGCGACCGCCCAGCTCGGCGAGGCACTCGCCCTTGTGCCCGACGGTGTGACACCGGTCGTGTTCCACTCGGCCGTGCTCAATTACCTCGACGCTCCAGCGCGACAAGCGTTTGTCGAGCGGGTCACCGGAGAACCGCGGGTGGTGTGGTTGGCCAACGAGGGGCCAACCGTGCTCGCCGACGCCCGGACCGACCTCGGCGTTCCGTCGTCCGAGCCGTCGAACGGGTTTTTCATCTTGAGCAGAGACGGCCGAGCTGTGGCCGTCGGCGACCCCCACGGCGCGTGGATCCGTTGGCCCGAGTGACGTCCGAGCCGGCTCGCGACCTACCGTTGCACCATGACCAACGCTCCTGCTCGACCGGACCTCGATGTGCGCCGACTCTCCGGATCGCTTGGTGTGGAGGTGCGCGGCATATCGCTGGCCGAGGCGAACGAACGCGATGCCGCTGTGCTCCACCAGTTGCTGATGGAGCACATGGTGTTGTTCTTTCCCGATCAGCACCTGTCGCCCGACGAGCACATCGCGTTCGGGCGCCACTTCGGTGAGCTCGAGTCTCATCCCAACCTGTCGTTCGACGCGGAGCGCCCCGAGTTCTTCGAGCTGCGCGCCGAAGGCGGCGAGGGAGCCGTGGCCGACGAGTGGCACAGCGACATCAGCTTCAAAGCACAACCGTCGCGATTCGCCATCTTGCAGATGCGTGAGTGTCCGTCGGTCGGTGGCGACACGATGTGGGCCAACGCCGCGAAGGCGTACGACGAGCTGTCTGCTCCCCTGCGCGATCTGTGCGACGGCCTCACGGCGCTGCACGATGCCGGGCCGCACCTCCACGCCGAGCAGACCTACATCCATCCAGTAGTACGGGTGCATCCCGAGACGGGCCGACGATCACTTTTCGTCAACGAGCATTTCACCCGGCGCATCGTCGAACTGAGCGACGCCGAGTCGCGAATGCTGCTCGACTACCTGTGCCGGTGGATTCACGAGCCGCGGTTCACGGTTCGATACCAGTGGACCTCGGGCACGATCGCCATGTGGGACAACCGCTGCACACAGCACCATGTGCTCGACGATTTCACCGAGACGCGGGTCATCCAGCGGGTCACGGTGATGGGCGACGATCCGGAAGCGGCTGCGGACAAGAGGTGGGAGCCGTACGGCGCCAAGACCGCCCGGTTCTGGCGCGACAAACCGATGCGCAAGCAACTCAAGGCGCAACGCGACGCAGCATCATGAATCGCCGCGTCGAGGTCTCACGCGACATCGCCGCCTCACCAGAGGCGATCTATGCGGCGATTTCCGACGTGACTCGCATGGGCGAGTGGTCCATCGAGTGCCACCACTGCGAATGGACCGGCGAGTCGACGTCGGCAGCGGTCGGTGCGACGTTCGACGGACACAATCGCAACGGCGACAACACCTGGATCACTCAGGGGACGGTGGTGGCGGCTGATCCGGGTCGAGCGTTTGCGTTCGAGTGCTCGATGTACGACTTTCACTACGCCACGTGGGGGTACGACATCACTCCGACGAACTCCGGCTCGTCCGTGACGGAGTGGGCTGAGGACTTTCGCCCCGACGAGGCGTTGGAGATGAGCGCCAAGGTCTCAGGCGTCGACAATCGCACCGCTCGGAACCGCGAGACGATCAGCGGGACGCTCGAACGTCTGGCTGCCGCGCTCGAGAGCTAGCTGTACCCGCGCCGACGATGGGTCAACCGAGACCTGGATCCCGCGGCACGATCTCGCAGCGTCGCAGCCGGTCCGGCATCATCGCCCGATGTCTGGCGCCGACGCAGCTCTCCTGACCATCCATCTCGCTGCGACGGCGGGGATGATGGGAGTGATCTGGTTCGTACAGGTCGTGCAATACCCGCTGTTCGCGATGGTCGACACGACCGGCTTCGCTGAGTTCGAAGGAGCGCACCGGCGACGAACGTCGCTCGTCGTCGGGCCGCTGATGGCCATCGAAGGGTTCTGCGCCTTGGCGATCGTCGGACTCATGCGCGACGTCGTCGGGCTGGCCCTGCCACTCGTGGGGCTCGCGCTGTTGGGCGCGATCCACGCCAGCACGCTGTCGCTCCAGCTGCCAGCGCACATGCAACTGGAGGAGGGTTTCGATCAGGCCACACACCGGCGCCTCGTCGCGAGCAACTGGATCCGAACGGTGGGATGGACGATGCGCGTGGGCGTTGCCGGATGGATGATCATCGTCGCCGCGTGACCGTCAACGAGCGCTTCGGCGCCATGCGCTGAACGACTGCACCGATCCGGTCGACGGGCGGCGCAGCCACGGCCACGGGTGGAGCTCGACGACGTCGATGTCGTTGGCACGACGCCGGAACCCGGGGACGGGCGCAAACGTGGTTGCCACGGAACAACCCGCCAGCTCCGCCGATGGACGCCCCCGGTGAATCGTCAGCAGCCGATCGCTGGCTAGCTCGGCAAGCGTCTCGACGAGAAACACCAGACGTTTCGACGAGAGGCGCAAGCCAGCGAGCAGCGGCTCGTCGAACACAAACACCACGGAGAGGTCGGGCTGCGCAACCAGCGCGGGGTCGCCATCGCCGAGCGATTCGGCGGTGAGCCACACTACGGTGGCCTCGCCGGTGACCACCGGTGTCACGGGTCCGGCTGTGGCGTCCACGTTGTCGTCTCGCGGCACACGGGAATCACCGACGACAGGCCGTAGCTGCGGCTCTGCTGGCCAGTCTTCGATCGGACAGTCGTCTCGCAGTTCGCAGGTGTCGCACATCGTCGGCGCACGGCGCTCGACCTGTCGTCGGCTGAAGCCGTAGACCTTCGCCGAACCGGCACCAGTCACCCACTGCCAGCCGAGTCGATTCGCGGCGCGCGACCCGTCGAGGAGATGCCGGAAGAACTCGTCTTCGCCGTTGCGCCACGGTGCACCCTGTCGCACGGTCCACTGCGACGCGAGCCACATCCGAGTCTGGTTGACGAGCCAGCCGTCGCGGTGCAGCTCTGCGAGCGTGTCGCTGACGCATCGCATCTCAGACGGCCATGCAGTGGATGTATCGTCGGGCACCCGATCGACGACCACCTCGTGGCGGACGCCGCTGGCGGTCGCCGTACCGAGTCGGGCGTACCAGTGCCGTGCGTACTCCTGCCACATCAGCTCGTCGCGAAAGCGCGCGACATCGCGCGGTGGACCGTTTGCGACGTGCTCCCAAACGGTTCGCAACGACAGCAGCCCGTGGCGGATGTACGGCGACAACCGGGAGGCCCCGCGCCCATCGACCGGGAGCACCTCGTTGCGGGTTGCGGCGTAGCCGCTGACATCGAACGCTGCGAGCGCAGCATCGGCTGCCGCCTGCCCGCCGCGGATGCTGCCCGAGCCACGCACGTCGTCGCTCACCAGATCGGCAAGGTGCTGCTCGACGTAGCGCTCGGCGCTCGCACGCCCCAACGCTGGAGTCGGTAACACGTTCATTGCGCACGATGCATGCGAGTCGGCATTCGCTGCAGTCTCCTCTGACCGTGGGACGCATGCACCGTCGGGCGCACGAAGTGGCCGGAGCGTCCCCGATCGTGAGAGCCTCGTGTCGATGGACGTTGTTGCATCAGCGCCCGCTGGCGAACGGACGGTGGAGTCGATCACGGCCGACCCTCCCCCACTATCTCGTCGCCGCGTCCTCGGCCAACGGTGGACCGAACTGGGGTACTTCCACTGGCCGTTCGAGCCAACGGTCGTGCAAGCGACGCTGCCCCGAGGCCTGCGGGTCGACACGTTCGAGGGCATGGCATGGGTGGGTGTCGTGCCGTTCGTGATGCGCGACGTCGCGGTCGGCCGCGGGCCGTCGATTCCGTACTTCGGCACGTTCGTCGAGATCAACCTCCGGACCTACGTGATCGACACACGCGGCCGGCGCTCGGTGTGGTTCTACTCACTCGACGTTCCGCGGTTGGCGGTAGTTGGCGTCGCACGATCGATGTTCTCGCTCCCCTACTGCTGGTCGGCGACGCGCTTCACAGCAACGGGCGACACCCGCGCCTACGCCATGCGCCGACGCTGGCCACGAGATCGGCCGGCATCGGCGACCATCGCGTTCCGCGTCGGCGAGCCGGTGACCACTGTGACCGAACTCGACCACTTTCTCACGGCCCGCTGGTCGCTCGCGACCGCTCGAGACGGGCGGATTTACTCCGGCCGGGTCGAGCATCCGCGCTGGCCGCTGCACGAGGTGACCGACTACCGAGTCGATGGCGACCTGTTCGCACCCGCTGGTCTGCCATTGCCCACCAGCGTTGCTCACACCGCATGTTCTCCGGGCGTGCCGGTCGACATCGCCTGGCTCGAACGAGTCGATGCAGCAGCGCACTGACCCTTCGAATCAACGCGTGAAGACCAGCGCGAGGGCGCGTGGATCGATGCCGGGGGGCTCGGTCGCTCATGAAAGAATGCCGCCATGGACGTGGTGTACATAACGGTGCCCGCCGATCCAGACGGTCGGTGATCGGCACATGGCACCGATCCCCGAGCGTCCGACATCGATGGCCGACTACGGAGTCCCCGACGACAATGACCGCGTGCTGCCCTGGTCGTGGGCCGAAGAGCGCCTCGTCGTCACGGCTGACAGCACGGTCGAGGTTGTTTCGCTCGAAGGCGTCGCGGCGCGCGACGATGGCCGGTACTCCGATGACGTGCTCGACGCCTACCTCGTCACCCCACAGGTTGCGTACGGGGTCATCGAACGTCGCGACAACTTCGGCCCCTGTGCAACCCGCTGGCGGTGGCCTGCGCTAAAGCACCGGTGAGGGTCGACGAGGATGGGGCGATGACGTCGCCGGACGACGACGAACTTCCGATTCGATTCCATCCGCTGTCGAACGGCGAGTACGACCCGCTACCGAGGTCGGAGCTGATCCACGAGACCGTGCGGCGCACCTTCGACACGGCCGACACCAACGCCCGACGCCTCGGCATGGACCGGCGTCGTTTCCTACGGACCGCCGCGGGCATGGCCACGACGCTCACCACACTGGCCGCGTGCAGCGCCGAACAGCGGGCGGCAACAACATCGCGGGGCAGCACTTCACCAACTGCATCGTCAGGAGCAAACAGCTCGACGTCGTCGGTTCCCGTCGGCACGGGCGGCACATTCGAGCTACCGCCAGAGTCGACGCTCGAGGAAGAAGCAGCGACGACGGTGCTCGAGGCACGCGACGGCGAACTCGTCA
Organism: Actinomycetota bacterium; assembly: GCA_039177505.1. Taxonomy (GTDB): domain Bacteria; phylum Actinomycetota; class Acidimicrobiia; order Acidimicrobiales; family Ilumatobacteraceae; genus JABSQH01. The sequence continues at coordinate 18,938 of JBCDFR010000004.1, forward strand.
TCGACGTCCAGACCCATCTCCTCGACTATCCGGCCGGGACGACCACCGGCTTCGGGTTCGGATTCCCGCAGGCTTCGTGTGGACTTGATCCAGCGGAGTGTCTCGGCGTCGACAGCTGGCTGTCGCTCGTGCTCGGTGGCAGCGACACGACGGTGGCCGTCCTGTCGGCCATCCCGGTCGTCGCCGACCCCGATCCGCTCAGCGCCGCGGTCATGGACAGCGCCCGCCGACAAGCGGAGGCAGTGGGATGCCTCGATCGAGTGCTGATACAAGGGCATGCCACCCCGACGCTCGGCACACTCGATCAGGCGATGGACGCGATGGCGGCGACGGCCACCGAGTTCGACATCGCCGCGTGGAAGGCGTACACCCACGAGGGTCCAGCGTGGCGACTCGACGACACCGTAGGGACCGCATTTTGCAACCAGGCGCGGGCACTGGGTCAACAGGTGATCTGCGTCCACAAGGGCCTCGGCCCGGCGGCGGCGTCTCCGGTCGACGTCGGCCCGGCGGCGGTCGCACACCCCGACCTGGCGTTCTGTATCTACCACTCCGGATTCGAGCGGTCGGTCACCGAGGGGCCGTACCCGGGTGTCGAGGCCGGGCTCGGTTCGGGTGGCGTCGACCGGCTGATCGCGTCCGCCGAACAGGTCGGGGTTGGCGTGGGCGGCAACGTGTACCCCGAGCTGGGCTCGACATGGTGGAATCTCATCCAACGTCCGGACGAGGCCGCTCACGTGCTCGGCAAGCTGCTCGTCGCGTTCGGCGAAGACAACATCCTGTGGGGTACCGACTCGCTCTGGTACGGCTCGCCACAATCGCAGATCGAAGCGTTTCGGGCGTTCCAGATCACCGACGAGTTCCAGGAACGGTTTGGCTACCCAGCGCTCACCGACGCGGTGAAGGCCAAGATTCTCGGCCTCAACGCGGCCCGCGTCTATGGCATCGACCCAGCGCTGACGAACTGCCAGCCATCACTCGACGACCGAGCGGCATTGCGACGCGCCGTCGACACGACGGGCATCCACGGTCCGACGACCCGCCGCGAAGCAATGGCCCTGTTTGCCAGCGAACACCCCTGGTTCCGCAGCTGATCGCGGGACGCGGCGTGATCGAGGTGGTTGCGCTCAGCTGCGCGGGACGTCGGTCCAGGCAACGTCTTTGTCGACCCGCGGCTCGCCGGGCAAGCCGAGCACTTGCTCGCCGACGATGTTCCGCAGGATCTCCGACGTCCCGCCCTCGATCGAGTTTGCGCGGACGCGCATGAATGCGTACTGGATCCCGCGACCCGTGCCGGTGACGTCGAGTTCGTCTGGCCGCCGGAACGAGTAGTCGTAACCGATCTGGCCATCCATTCCGAGAAGGTCGACGCAGAAGTCGTAGAGCGCCTGGTTGAACGAGGCGAACTCGAGCTTGGCGACCGACATCTCGGGACCCGGATTGCCGGCTTTGGCAGCCTCCGCCGCCCGCAGGTTGGTGAGCCGACCGACCTCGCCGCGCACCCACAGTTCCATCAGCTGGTCACGGCGCACCGCAGTCTGCTCGTCGTCGCCGAGTTGCTCCCAGATCTCTACTGCATCGTTGGCGCCACCGCCCCGACGCGGCTTGCCGCTCGACGCGCCGGCGCCGATCGCCTGCCGTTCGTTCATGAGTGTGGTCAGCGATGCCCGCCAGCCCTCGCCGACCGCGCCGATGCGGTTCGTGTCAGGAACGCGGACATCGGTGAGATACACCTCGTTGAATTCCGCCTCACCGGTGATCTGACGAAGCGGGCGGACCTCCACGCCCGGCGCATGCATGTCGAGCGCGAAGTACGTCATCCCCTTGTGTTTGGGCAGTTCGGGGTTGGAACGAGTGACGAGCATGCCGAAGTCGGCGAGGTGGGCCAGGGTGTTCCACACCTTCTGCCCATTGACGGTCCATTCCTCGCCGTCTTGGACGGCTTTGGCTGCGAGGCCTGCGAAGTCGCTGCCGGCACCCGGTTCGCTGAACAGCTGACACCACACTTCTTCGCCCGTGAACATCGGCCGGAGGAATCGTTCCTTCTGCTCGGTCGAGCCGTGGGTGACGATGGTCGGTCCGGCGAGATGCATGAAGAACGTCGTCGGATCGGTGGCCGCCGCGCCGGCTTCACGCAGACGCTTCTCGATGTGTTGGTTGAGCTCTGGCTTCAGCCCCAACCCGCCACACCCCTCTGGAAAGTGCACCCACGCAAGGCCAGCGTCGTAGCGGGCACCGCGAAGGTCCTTGTCGGGTGTCGTCTCAGGCGGGTGCTCGGAGAGCAAGGCATCGACCAGCGAGTCGACCTGTTCGAGGGTGGTGGTCATCGTTCGGAGGTCCTTTCTCGGCACAGAGGGGTTCCGCGCGTCGCCTGGGCAGCACTGGCCAACACTAGGAGACCACCCGGCCGCGACTCGCAGCGCGGCGCGGTCGTCGAACCGCTGGGGGCGACGCCATCTGCGCCCCCGGCGTTCCGCCGTGACATGGTGCAGCAGACACAGCAGAGGGAGTCAAACCGTGAAGCGAGCATCGATGGTCACGCTGGTGGCCTGCATCGGCTGGATCGTGTTCTACGTCGCCAGCTTCGCCGCGCTCGGCGGGTCGGTGCCGACCGTCGAGTCGACCGGCCAGGAGATCCTCGACTGGTTCATCGACAACGGCGCCAACGCACGGACATACGCGTGGACAGCGCCTTTTGCGGCGCTCTCGCTGACCGTGTTCGGCGCCATGATCACCGCGCTGCTCCCGGCTCCACATCGCTATGTGTTCTTCGGTGGCGTATTGATGTGGGTGATCACCGGACTGATCCAGGCGTGGTTCTGGGCTGGCCTGGCGCTCCGACCCGACGATCTCGATGCGGGCACCGCACAGACGTTGTTCGACATCTCGCAGTATTGGGGCCCGATCATCAACGCATCGACCATGACGATGGCCGCCGCGCTCATTCCGCTGGGCTTCGGGGCCGTCCGCACGATTCCCGCATGGCTGACCTGGCTCAGCGTCGCGCTGTTCGTCGAGCAGGCCATCGAGACGATCACGGTGTTCGGTCAGAGCGGATTCATCGCTCCGGGCGGGGGCATGAACCTGTACCTCGGGGGACTGATCGGGATGGCGTGGACCATTGGCCTGCTCGTGTGGGGCTACAAGGAGTGGCAGCGACGTCCGGCGGCGACCCAGTAGCCGCGCCCTCACTCTCCGATCTCGCAGTCTCCCCAGACCTCGGTCAGCACTTGCTCAGGAGTGCTCCACTTCGGCATCTGTACGAACGGTGCGGATGAGTCGGAAGCGATCGAACAGCGTCACGACCAGCGTCAGGAGCAGGATGAAGAACAGCGTCGCGGCATCGTTGGTCTCGTTGTCGTTGCTCCGCAGCAACAGCAGATAGCCGACGACGAGCAGCAGGTTGAGCGTCAACGTCGACGCGAAGTGACGCGCCAGCGACGTCCAGTCGAGCCGCCAGCTGCGCACCAGCCACTGCGTCAACGCTGCGTTGGCGAGCACGATGACGCCGACGCTGAGGGCGGTCTGCCACGCCGCCGCGTCGCTGCTCGGGATGACCTCGGAGAAGATGATCCACAGCAGCCCCATCAAGGCGGCTTTCTCTGCGGTGTACCAACTGAACGTCGGCGCCGGCCGCACTCCGTCGCTCACGTCGGCTGGCGGCAGGTGGGCGTCGACGTCGAGCGTGAACCGCCAATCCGCATCGGGCGCCCGCTCCAGAATGGCGCGAGCGCCGACGACCACGACGACCACGAGGACGATCATGAGTGCGACGAACCACAGGTTCTGCGAGAGCGCGCTCCCCCAGCTCGTTGTCACCGTCACACCCAACACGTCTTCTTTCATGAAGTCGGTGAAGTCGAGCTGGGCGACGTGGATCCACCACTCCTGAGGCAGTTTGATGAACACCCAGATGAACGCAGCAAGGCCGAGCACGGCCCGACGCGAAAGTCGCAGCGGGTTCCAGCGGGTCCGCACTGCTTCGTAGGCGATGAAGAAGTACTCGAAGGTGTTCGGGAAGAGCAACAGCACGGCCCGAGCGTCGGTCAGTTCGAAGAGCACGACGCCGACGAGCCGGTAGTACCAGAGGAACTGGGCGACCTTGAACGCGAACGGGTCCCGCCAGTTCCTGATCGTCGCCAGGTAGGCGATCGCCAGGTAGTAGACGTCCAGCGCTTTGTCGTAGCCCTGATAGCCCTCGAGGTCGAGATCGGTGAGCTGTTGGAAGATCGTCTGATCGGCGGCATCGATGACCAGTGCGGCGAGGATGGCCGGCAGCGGAAACCGGGGGATGAGGAGTGGAATCCCCAGCCGGAGCAGAACGACGGTGACGAAGACCAAGTCGGCGACCATAGAACAAATACGCCAGAGCTGAGCCTTCTCCGATCACCCCTAGCGAGCCAAACTTTGCCGTGCACGTGCGCGCGTTGAGCTTCGATGCCGATCAGACGCTGTGGGACTTCCACCGCGTGCAACGCCGGGCACTGGAGGCCACGGCGCGGACGATGATCGAGCGACTCATCGAACTCGCCGGTTGGCGGCCCGGCGACCGCATCATCGAGATCGGTGCGGGCACGGGTCAACTGACCATCCCGCTGGCCCAACGGGGCCTGCTCGTCACCGCCATCGAGCCCGGCCCCGCACTGTGCGCCGAACTGCGCGATCGGGCCACGGATATCGACCGAGTCGAGGTGGTCAACGCGCTGTACGAAGAGGCCGAGATCGCCCACCGGGCGGCTGGCGTCGTAGCCGCCAACTCGCTGCATTGGCTCGAGCCGACCACGGCGTATCAGCGCATCGCCGGCCAGCTGAAGCTGGACGGTGCGCTGGCATTGCTCTGGAACTTCCCCGTTGCAGCGACCGACGCAGTACAACGCGAACTCAACGAACGGGCGTGGACCAGCCCACTGGCAGACCTTCGCCGCAACCTTCCGAGCGACACGACGGCACTCGAACACTCCTTGGAGCACGGTCGGCGCGAGTTGATCGCATCGGGCCATTTCTCCGCACCGACGTGGCAGATGAACACACGCCGGGAGCAATGGACAATCGATCGGTTGGCGAGGTTCTGCGCCAGCTTGGCCAGCACCGCCGGTCAACTCGGCCTGATCGTCGAGCGGCTCGCCGCGCTCGGGCTGGACGAGCCGATCGACATGCTCGATCGCGTGTACACCTCAGTGGCGCGACGAGTATGAGGGCACCGGCGGGCCATAGCCAGACTGCCGCGTCAGGAAGACGCCGACGACGTCACGGCTGACACCATCCGCTACTCGAGGAGTCGCCGGTGCTGCTCGATCCACGGGATCCGCGCGCTGCTCTCGGTGCCGCGTCCTGTGCGAACCCACGACACCTGCGGTTCGAGACCGCGTTCGGCGAGGGTGCGGACATTGTCGTCGTCGAGACGAAGCCGATCGATCACCGCATCCACGAGCCCAGTGGTACTGGCGAGTCCATAGCCGTCGGCGAACACCGAGATGCGGTGCTTGCGGTCCGGCGGGTTGTCGAAGCCGTGCGCTCGCAAGCACGCGTCGTCGTCGCGAAAAGGCACGGCGTAGTCGAGCGCGTATGCAACGTCGTGTATCGCGGGACCAGGAAGCGCGAAGTCCCAGTCGAGGATGCCGACCGGTTCGTATCCTCGCCAAACGATGTTCCACGGGGCGAAGTCCGAGTGACAGATCACTTCGCCCAACGGGGAGGGCCGGGTGCCGAGGGCCCACTCGGTCTCGGCGCCGAACGACAACAACCGGCTGTGGTCGTGAAACGAGCGCAACAGCGCAGCGAATCGGTACAGCCCCTGCTCCGAGACGACGTTGGAGAATCCAACCGCACCGCTGTCGCCGTCGACGTACGTGAGTGTCTCGCGGCCGTCAGGATCGATACCGAGCACGCGTGGTGACGCCTCGAACGCAGCGGCCTCCAACCCGTCGAGCGGCCGATGCACTGCTGGACTCCACCCCGTCGCTCGCCGCACCGTGTCGCCGATACGAATCACGGGGCGCGTCGGGTCGTCTTTCAACACCTCCACGGGCCCATCGTGCCTCGTGCTCGCGCCGCCAGGCGGCGGGATGTTGCGCGCCGTCACGCTGCGCAGCACACCTACGATGCAGTGGTGGCCACGGCGCCGGATCTGATCGTCGTCAGCGGCCTTCCCGGCGCTGGCAAGTCGACGGTGGGTCGGGTGATCGCCGATCGCATCGGCGCCACGTTCCTCGACAAGGACGACTTTCTCGAAGCACTCCTCGATACCGACGACGCGCCCCGACAGGTACTCAGCCGACGGGCCGACGAGCACTTCCTCGATGCCGTGGCGAGTGCACCCACAGCAGTTGCCGTCTCGTTCTGGCGCCGCTCAGAAGTCTCGGCAACCTCGGGCACACCGATCGACCGGTTCCCGGCCGACCGACACGTGATCGAAGTGTGGTGCGACTGCCCGGTCCACACCGCACACGCCCGCTTCTTCGCCAGATCCCGCCACAGCGGACATGGCGACGATCGACGCAACCGCGCTGAGACGCTCGAACAGCTGCAACGCCTGGCCGAGCTCGGCCCGCTACGACTCGGTCCGCTCATCCGTGTCGACACCAACGCGCCGCTCGACGCCGACTGGCTCGTGCGCCAACTCGACATCGCGCTACCGCCCGGCAGCGCCCATCGCGAGTAGCCCGACGCGACGTCGGCGCTCGTCCACGGGTGATGTCGGCCGGGTCGTTGAGCGGAGCATCGACGAGGGTCCATCTAGGATCGGCACCGATGTCGTCATCCGGCAAGCACGTACCGTGAGCCCACCAGACGGCATCGTCTGGTCCCTCCTTGGCGACATTCACCGCTTCGAAGACCGCTACTGGGGCACCCGAGCCGTGCACTTCATCTCCGCGGGCACGCCTGTCGCCGGCGTCTTTGCGCTCGCCGACCTCGAGGCCCAGCTCGGACGCGGCGCGATCGACGCCGACGACATCGACCTCATCAAGGATCAGCTCCATGTGCCGGCCGAATCGTTTCGATACCCGGGACCCGAACTTCGGCGGTCGGGGCTGGTCTCGGAGATGGTTCGACGGCGTGAGGAGTTCGCGCTCCGACCGCTCTTGGCAGACGGATATTCGATTCGCGTGCTCGACGCCACCAAGTACTCGCCCGAGGTGCAACGCTGGCGGAACGAGCTGACGGAGGTCGTTGGGCGCGCGGTTCAGGCGAACCTGTACACGACACCGCCTGCCGCGTCGACGCTGCCACAACATCACGACCCCCACGACGCGCTCGTCGTGCAGCTGTCGGGAACGAAACGATGGACGGTCGACGCGCCCGTCACGATCGAGGGCGCGGACGACGGCGCTCAGCGCCACGTCGCCGCACCGAACACGCCGATCACGCTGCAACCCGGCGAACGGCTCTACCTCCCCGCAGGAACGGTGCACAGCGCGGTGGCGAACGACACGGTCTCGATGCACCTCACCTTCGGATTCCACCGGCTGAACTGGCGGACCTCGATCGTCGACGATCTCTTCTGGAGGATCGGCTTCGACGAGCGCTTTCTCGTGGACGTTCCACTCGCCACGTCGCGACACGACCACGATGCAACCCATCGCGACCTCGTGAACCTCGCCCACGACGCGCTCGAAGCGTCGATCGACCGCGAGCCATGGGTCGATCGACCAGGCCTCGCCGAGCGCGATGAAGCAATCGACCTCCATCTCCGACTTCGCCGTTCGGAACACGAGGTCGACGTCGCCGAGTTCGGCGACTCGGTCGTCGTCCGCACCGACCACTTCGCCACCCGTTTCGACATCGAATGGCGCCCGGTCGTCGACGGACTGCTCGGTGGAGAGCTGCACACCGTTCGCGAGGCGATCGCCCGGTGGGGCGCGGTGGGACGAGAGGTAGCTCGACGCCTGCTCGATGGAGGCGTTCTGTTCGCCGTCGACGAGACCAGGAACGACGACCAACGGAGCCGTGACGACGCATCGACGAACACCCGCGAGCCCGCCGGCCCACCCGATCAGCACTCCTCGGGCACGCAACTCATCAGGTCATTCGTGCACTCGACGTTCATCCCGACAGAGCTCGACACCGAACGCGATGTCGTTCGGCTCGTCGACGTTGCAGGTGTCGAGTGGACCGAGAAGCTTGCCGATCAGACCATCGGTCGAGTCACGCGAGACGTTCATCGCGCGGTCGAGGTGCCGTTCAGCGACTACCTCGCCGCTGCGGGCGAGCTTGCCGACGACCCGCAGCCAGGCCTCATCTTGATGACGTCGCGATGTGGCTCCACGCTGCTCGCCAACCTCCTCGCTGCGGTCACCCCGACCCTGCCGTTGAAGGAACAGGCCCTGGTGGGCGGACTGCTCGTCGCCGCCATCGAAGCTCCATACTCCAGGCTCGGACGCGAGGCGGCCGACGCGCTGCGAACGACCGGGGCGCTGACCACGACGCCCGATCGACCGCGCGGCCTGTGGAAGCTGCCCCAACAGACGACCGTCCAAGCACCACTGCTGGCCAGGGTCTTCCCCGACGCCCCGATCGTCTTCTTGTTTCGCGACCCGGTCGACACCGTTGCATCGAGAGTGAGCCGACCGGCTCCGCGCGAAGAGCATCTTCGGGGCGAGCAGTATCGGCCGACGCTCGTCCAACGCGTCATCGATGAGTGGCTCGACGTCGTCGACGCGGCGCTCAACTTGCCAGCGGAACGGACGCACTTCGTCGCCTACCACGAGCTCTGCGCCGATCCCCAGGCGACAACGGCGGCGGCCGCTCGCCACCTCGGCCTCGGATCTGGGACGTGGACTTCGGCCGCACAGACGATGATCGACCGACACGCATATCGCCCCGACGAACCATTCCGGCCGGTGAACCGGAGAGCCGAACTCGGTGATGAACTCTGCGACCTCGTGAGGCGACGTACATCACGACGGTGGGCAGAACTAGGTTCGAGAGCCGACACCGGCGACGAACGACACGAGGAGCACTAGATGGACAACACCCGCGGCGCCCTGTACGACGCACTCAAGACCGACCCGCAACTTCGCGACCGATTCCGCAACGACCCGAAGACGGCGCTCGCCGAATGGATCGGCCAGCAGTTACCCGACAATGTCGAGATCGTCGCCGTCGAGGACAGCCCTGAACGCGTTCACGTGATCATTCCTCCGGAACCGGTGACGAAGGTCGACGACACAGTCTCTGACCAGGAACTCGACGCCGTCAGCGGCGCAGGATTCCTCCCATTCATGCCCTCTGGGGCTATCCGTGACACACACAGGACCTCTTGAATCCGGGTACGTCACCCGACGATGAATACCGACCGAATCGGCGCCGCCGAGGACATCATCCCAGACGACCTTTGGCCGACGGAACCGTCAGCCAGCAAGGTGCGCTCGTTCGCGAATCTGAAGCGCTGGAGCGAGTGGTGGATAGCCAGCGAGGGCTTCCGGAGCGCGGTACGCGACGACCCCCTCGCCCCACTCGCCGAGGCGGGCATCGCGTTGGACGCCGACGAGTCCGCGGCCATGCGCGCACTGGCGGAGGGTGACCACGAGTCGTTCGGTGAGCTTCCCGAGTCGGTCGAGCAGTACATCGACCTCGTCGAGCGCATCCGACCTCGTTCTGCTGGACCTCCTCGTGCGTCCGGCGACCCGCGGCTCAGTAGGTGGCGTCGCCGCGAGTTCGAGCGGTGCGAAATCGAACTCGGTCGCATGTCCGCCTGGAAGGTGACCTCCTCGCCGGTGGCGATCGAGTTGGCCGTGGGGTGCACGATGAACTGCTGGTTCTGTGCGGTGTCGGCCCAACCGCTCGAGGCGGTGGCGAAGTATGACGACGAGATCGAACTCTTCGACGGCATCGCCTCGACGCTGCGCGACGTGTGTGGTCCGACGATGCGCCATGGGTTTCTGTATTGGGCGACCGATCCGTTCGACAATCCCGACTACGAGCGTTTCGCCGCACGGTTCGCGGAATACGCCGGGGCGTGGCCACACACGTCGACGGCGCGTGCGGTACAGGAACCCGATCGTGTCCGGCCACTGGTGGCCTGCTCCCGAGGGGAGAACTATCGGAACCTGCAGGTTTCGATCCTGAGCGAAGGCGCTCTCCGCCGTTTCCACGCGGCGTTCACTCCGGAGGAAACGCTCGGTGTGTCGGTGATCCTGCACACCCCGGACTCGCAGGCACCAGTGGCACGCGCGGGGTTCGCGCGCTCCGAGCAGCGGGCCCGCCGTCGGTCGCGCCTCGTCGGTGTCGACGACGCATACACACCGGCGTGTGTCACCGGTTTCATGGTCAACCTGCCGCACCGGCGGGTGCAGTTGGTCGCCCCATGCAATCCCTCCGACGAGTGGCCGGGTGGTGTCCGAGTCTTCGACGAGGCGACGTTCGACGACGCAGACGACTTCGCCGCGATCATCGACACCTTCATCGATCGCCACGCGGTGCGCCGACTCAGCGCCGACACCCCGCTCGATTTCCGGCGACTGCTGACCTACCACCCGGCGCTCGACGGCTTCGACCTCATGGCGCGGTCCCACACGATCAACCTCCGCTCCCGACCGGCGCTCGACCTGATCGGCGCGTTGATTGCCAACGGCGATCACCCGACGCTGGCGTCGGTGATCGACGTCGCGGCAGCTCGCGGGCACGATCGAGAGGCTGTTCGAGCGACCATCGACTGGCTCGACGAGATGGCCGTCTTCGCCGACCAGGTTCCAGTAATGCCGCCGGAGCAGCCAGTCGAGATCGGCTGAGCGCCCGGGCGGAGGGGCGCTACTACAGTCGAAGACGACGACCGAGTAATCACATCAGGGACACGAGATGGACAACACCGGCAACGCGCTCTCCGACGCACTCAAGACCGACCCGCAGCTGCGCGAACGATTCCGTGACGACCCGAAAGCGGCGCTCTCCCAGTGGCTCGGACAGCCACTGCCGGACGACCTCGAAGTCGTCGCCGTCGAAGACAGCCCCCAAAGCATTCACGTGATCATCCCTCCCGACTCGGTGACCAAGATCGACGGCGCACTCTCCGATCAAGAACTCGAAGCTGTCAGCGGCGGAGGAACGCGAGCCGTGACTCCCGACTTCGCTCAGGACGCCGACCAAGAGTTCTGACCCTGGCCGCAAACGCACAAGCGGTGGCGCAGCATCAACGGTTGGCGGTCAACTCGATCAGATCGGCCGTTGTACGTACGTCGCCGTACGAGCGGTAGATCGTGTACAAGGTCGCGTTGAGATCCTGGTCCCGTCGGGCCGCATTGGCGTCGGCGACCATGATCGTGCGGTAGTCGAGCGTGGATGCGTCCCGAGCGGTCGCCTCGCAACACACATTGGCCAAGGTACCCGTGACGAGCACCGTGTCGACGCCACGGTCGCGGAGTATGGCGTGTAACGAGCAGCGCTCGGGGAAGAACGCACTCGAAGCGGTCTTCTCGACGAAGACGTCATCGTCGTCGACGGCCAGCTCGCGCCAGACGCGATCGCGCGGTGCTCCTGTTCCCCCTGATGTGCGGTACAGCTGCTCGATGCGTGGACCCAACAGTTCGGTCTTCACCGCCGACGGCGCCCACGCAGCCGGAACAACCCAGGCGACGGTGCCGCCTGCTGCGCGCAGCACTCCGGCCAGAGCATTGACATTGGGCACGATGCCGCGGGCGTAGTCGTTTTGGTCGATGAAGAACTCGACGAAGTCGACGACAACCAGCGCGGTCTTGGCCGGCGTCAGCGACGTGAACGCATGGCGATGTCCCCGACGCTCCTCCTGGCGGGCGTACTCCCGTTCCTCGATCATCCAGCGGTGCTGCACCACCAACAGCCTCGCGCGGGCGATCGATTCCATCGCCGACGAGGCACAATGCACTGGTGAGCGACGACACCGTTGGAGGTGTATACGACCGTCGGGCGGGGTCGTATGCGAGCGTTCGACCGGACTATCCCGACGAGGTCTTCGACACGATCGCCAGCTACGCCAGCGCTAGCACCGGCGCCCGAGTCCTCGAGATCGGGTGCGGAGCGGGACAGGCCACCCTGGCGATGACCGCGCGAGGATGGCGCGTCGACGCCGTGGAACCGGGGGAACAGCTCATCGAACAGGCTCAGCATCGATGTAGTAGCCAACCAGTCCGATTCCACCGCGGGCGCTTCGAAGACGTGTCACCCGAACCGACCGCATTCGACGTCGTCGCGGCTGGCACCAGCTGGCACTGGATCGACCCGGCGGTGAGCTATGCGCGAGCGTTCGAAATGCTGCGCCCGCACGGCACGATCGCGTTGTTTTGGAATGCCCACGTCCCCGATACCGACCTGCCGCAGTGGGAACCCATCAGAGCGACCTATCGCGACGTCGCTCCAGCGCTTACCCGTCTCGCACCGTTGACACCGGATCGACACGACTACGTCCCACACGACGAACTGCAGACCTGCGGCGTCTTCGACCACATCGAAGCGCACCGATTCGGCTTTGAAGTGCGCTACACCACGCAGGACTTTCTCGAACTGATCGCCACCTACGCCAGCCACGAGGCGCTCGAGCCAGCCACCCGGCAGCGGCTCCACGAGCAGCTGCGAGACACGATCGACAACCAGCTCGATGGCGTCGCAACAAAGCCCTACGAGGCGCTGCTCGTGCTCGGCTCGCGGCGCGCTAGTCGCTGAACTCGTCTGTCGCCCAGGAGGGATCCGTGTCCGCCAGCGCGGCGGCAAGCTCACCGATCGAGTTCACGGACAGATCCGCCTGCCGCGCACGTTGCTGTTGTTCGAGCGGAGTGGCGAGCCCATTGACTGCATCGAAGATGTTGCAGTGGATGATGCGCCCGAACCCGGCTGCTCGAGCACCATCGAGTTCGTTGCTTGCACCGTTGCCGACAAACGTCGCCTCGTCGGCCCGCACGCCCAGACGCTCCAACACCCATCGATAGCTGCCAACGTCGGGCTTCATCACCCCGATCTCACACGACCGTCCGAACACGTCGACATGTTCGGCGTACGGTGACGCGTCCCACTCGCGTACCTCTCGCACGTCGCAGTTCGACAACACCCCGATGCTCGACCGTGTGGCGAGCTCCGCGATCAATTCGGCCATTGCCGGCTCGGGGAACCGCAACGCGTCGTCCCGACAGCGACCGAACAGTGCATCCACCTCGCGCCGCGTGTGGTCATCGAAGTCGATGCCGACCAGCATGCAGTAGTCGCCGACCAGGTCGACGAGCTCGAGCATCGACGTCTCCCGCTCCGCATACGACGTCGCCCAGAACGCGGCAAACCGGTCCGGCTGCGCGCCGATCACCTCGCCCACCGCGTCGACGGTGCGAAAGCCGGGCGGTCGAAGGTGTTCGGTGTCGACCAAGGTGTGAAACAGATCGAACACCACTGCCGTGCGCACGGGTCCACTCTCGCGCGACCCACCGAACGCGCCGCTGGCGATTCACGGCGACATCGTCGCCGCTCCCGTAGGGTCGCGCCGGTGCGGGTCGGGTTCATCGCGAGAAGTATCTGGCCAGCCCATCACCATTCAGCGACGCGCAAGGCCGGGTCGGCTCGCAGAGCTGATGGTTCAGCCGCTTCCGCTACTCCTCTACTTCTCGATTTGATAGGTGATCACCACGGAGCTGATCGCCTGCGCATCGGCGAAGAGTGAGCTCCCCCAACTTTGACGACGCACCTCGAGGTAATACGTCGACGACGGCTTGATCATCGCCGAGTTGATCGTCTCGTCGATCGCCGAGCGGCGGTTCGGAAGGTCGCCGACCGACTGCGTCTGCGCCATCGTGATGGTCCCCGACCCGGTGTTCTCGATCAAGCGGAACTGCAAGTCGTTGACGATGTTGTTGTTCTGGTCGTAGTAGAAGAACTCGACGCGGGTGAACACTGCGCGATCAGGGAGCTGCACCGGTGCCCACAGCGACTCGGCGTTACCCACGTTCGGCCGGAACGTCCGGCCCGACGGGTCGTCGGAGTTCGACTGGAACTCGCTCCACTCACTCTCCCCGGACCGGGGGGGGGAGAACTCGAGCGCGCTCACGTGCAGCGTCCTCGTCACTTCGGTGGGGGCGAGCAGCGCATCGACCTCGGCCTGCGTGTAGTAGCGATCGTCATGATCGTGGTCGACGTAGCACCCACTCACGTCGATGACCACGTGGACCTGGCCGGCAAAGTTGTAGATGCTGAACTGGCCGGACTGGGAGAGCCCGACCGTCAACGCGTTCGGTGTCGGGGGAGCACCCGGCGACGGGTTCAGGCTCGACGCCAACGGAAGGTCGGCGTCAGCCGGAAACAACCGCGGGTTCGTCTGTTGTGAGGCGCCGACGGCCGTCACGTTCGTCGCCAGCGCCACTGCGCCGTTGGGAACGACGCAGTTGCCGTTGCTGCCGTGCGCGGCGATCGAGTACGTCTCATCGGCGCCGAGCGGCGTGGCCCGCGGACCGACGTTGAGTGGCCCGGGCCGCGTGTCCGCGATACGGCACGGCGTGATGTTGACCAACACTGGTCGTTCACCGCTGCTCAACGTGGCGTCGGCGATACCAAAACCGACCCCACCAAGGGCAACCGCGATCGCTGCCCCGATCGCCGCCCATCTCGCTCGTCCAACGTTTTATGCCGCCCTCCCTCTCGAGCTGTGCTTGCGCGGCAGCGTTGTTGCCGAACAGATCCGTGACGTCCCGAGCCACGGGAAGGGAGCTGCGATCGTCGCAACCGTGCGGCGGTCCACGCTCCGACCAGCGCGCCCGGGCTATCGCTGTTGCGAGGGCAGTCCCATCGGGTTGGGAAACGTGATCTCTCCCGTCGACGCAATTCGCCGCACGATCGGATCGACATCGGACAACAGCGCCTCGATGCGATCGACGCCGATCGCCTCGTACGGCGCACCGGCGAGCTCGTCGGTTCGCTGCTCGATTGTCTGGCGCAGCTCGCGGCCAGCGGCCGTCGGTGAGCCGTTTCCATCGAGCAGGCCGCGCTCAGCGAGCCGTGCCGACGCGGCAGCCCAGTCGTCGAGCGACCATCCGCGACTCTCCAGGTAGAGCGTTGCGGGCACGTTCTCGGTTGCCGCGAACAGCACGTGCGCCGCGCACCCGTCGAGTGCCACCGACGTGAGCACGGCAACGTGGCCGTCACCTCGATGCTCGCGCAGCGTGGTAGCGGCCTGCCACAACGCGTCGACCGGATCACGTGGTTCTGCAACCTCCCGGTTCGCGGCGAACAGGGGTCGCCCCTCGCCACCCGCTCGATCGATCGCCTCGTGCGCAACGGGACGCACGAGCGCGGCCAGTGTCTCGGCGTCTGTGTCGCCCAGGATTCGGCGGATCGCCTCCGCTGCCGCATTGCTTCGCGCGGCGACGATCGCTGGCGGCTCGGCGAGCGCCCACGCGTCCGGGACCGCGCGACGAACGCGGTCGGGGTGGAAGTTGTAGAAGGTCGCTTCGACGACTCCCGGCCCGACCGGCCCCATCGGGGCCGCGCGGCTTGCGAAGTAGCCCATCCAGAAGCCTTTCAACCCGAGGTGCGTCGAGGCATCCCGACACTCCTGGCTGAAGTAGGCCACCGCATTCACGATCTCCAGCCGGTGCCACACCGCGCGAGCAAGATCCGCGTTCACGACGTCAATTCTCGCCCGACGTCGTTCCATGCTCACAACGCCGTGCGGCGAGGGGCGATCATTCAGCGGGCGCGCAGTCGGACCACGCTGCCGCCGCACCTCTAGTGCACGACACGTGCACTATCATACACCACTTGTGGTATCCGAAGTCGCAACGATCGCTCGTGCGGTCCGGCAACGTCGAGCCGAGTTCGGGTGGACCCTCGACGAGGCGGCAGAACGGCTCGGTATCAGCCGCCGGCTGCTCGTCCAGCTCGAACAGTCGGACGCCAATCCATCGTTGACGACGCTGTTGCGTGTCGCCGAGGGATTCGGTGTGGGATTGTCCGACCTGCTCTCGGACGACACCACACCGGCCGGGGTCGTCGGCCACCATCGGGACGCCCACGCCTTCTGGACCAGTGCGTCCGGTTCGTCGGCGCGCCTCGTCGTATCGCTCGGCGACCACGAGGTGTGGCGGTGGTTGCTCAGCCCAGGCGACCACTACCTCAGCGATCCACACCGAGCCGGCACGGTCGAGTCGGTAACAGTCGTTCGTGGGCGATTGGTCGTCGCTGTCGATGGCGCAGACGCACTCGTCGTGAGGTCGGGTGCGTCTGCGCTGTATGCGACCGACGCGGCTCACGAGTACCGCAACGAAGGAACCTCCGTCACCGAGTTCGTGATGCACACATACGAGCCATCACGCCCGCTGCATCCGATCACAACAGCCCGCTAGGAAGGCGCACGAATGACCGACTCACACGCTCCCGTCAAACCGACCGTCGGAATCGAAGTGCTCGACCAACTCGACATTCGGGTGGGCACGATCCTGAAGGTCGCCGACATCGAGCGCTCCGACAAACTCGTCGCACTCACGGTCGACTTCGGCGATCACCGGCGCCAGATCGTCGTAGGCATGAAACAGGAACGCGACGACCCGACCGAGATCGAGGGTATCCAGGCGTTGTTCGTCGTCAACCTCGAGCCACGGAAGATGGCCGGCGAACGCTCCGAGGGCATGCTTTTCGACATCGGCTACCAGGACAGCATCACGCCCGTGATGGCAACGCCAGAACGTCCGGTGCCCGATGGCGTCCGGGCCGGCTGAACGCTCCCCCGGCGAAAACCAGAGCTGGCCGGAACAATGGACAGACGTGTGGGGTCGACGACGACCAAGGCCGTGGAGCCGATTCGCACGTCAGCGAACCGATGGCCGCCCGAGCGCGTCACGAATCAGGTCTGCATGGCCGGAGTGACGCGCCGTTTCGTCGATCATGTGGGCGAGCAACCACCGCAGGTTGACCGGCTTCTTGTCGAACGAAACGAGTGCCGCACACGTGCCCATCGACGGAGTTGCAGCAGTCGCAGACCGACTTCGCTCGCACGCAGCGCGATACAGCCCGAGCACCTCGTCGGCGCTGTCGGCGTCGGCGGAGTAGAACGACCACTCGCGCACTTCACCGGTGTCAACCGAGCACCACGGGTCGCCGAGTTCGAGACCGAGCAGCTTGTGTTGGAACCATCGATCCTCAGCGAAGGCCAAGTGCTTGACCAGCCGTCCGATACTCAGGTTCGTCGCCGCCAGCGGACGGGCGTGGAGTTCCTCGGATGTGAGATCGGCAGCCTGTGCGATGACGGCGCGCCGTTCTTCGTCGAGACGCTCGGTCAACCCGACCCGCTCTGACAGGGGCTGCAACTCGGCGAATTGCCGGTCGGTGCTCACCCCGCAAGTCTCGCGCCTGCTCGTCCACCGAGCGGTCGACCCGTCCAAGCACGCTCACGCGCCTAGGTCGGACCTCACCGCTCGGACGACTCGAATTCTGGGGTCGGACTGGTCGGCCCACTCATCGAGGTGTGGCGGCAGAAACTCCCGGATACTCATCTGTGTCTTGGACATCTCGAATCCCGCCGACTCGAGGGTGTGCAGCACTTCCCGGTACTCGTCGTCGGAGTTGAGGGATCGGGTCTGGTGGAACTGGACATAGAGCTGTCGAACCAACTCGAGCCGACCGGTTCGGGACAGGTCGCGTACCACTTGGAGCTCGGCGCCTTCGATGTTGAGCTTGAGGAAGTCGACCGGCTGGTCGATGTGGTCGGAGAGGCGAGCGACGTTCACGGTGCGCGTCGTCGTGTACCCCCGGTCGCCCCACGCTTGGAGCAGCGAGCTGCCCTGACTGTCTGGGCGCTGGCCATCGAATTCGCCGAACAGGTCGCCGTCACCCGAGTAGTCAGACACCGCGGCCTCGACCAACCGGACGCGCTCGAGTGCTCGTAACTCGATGTTCATGCGGAAGACCTCAGCGCTCGTCGGATCCGGCTCGAACGCGAGCACCGACGCCTGCGGGTAACGCTTCAGGAAGAAGATCGTCGCCACTCCGTAGTGGGCACCGCAGTCGATGATGTTCGGCGCCGGCGCGTCGGTGGAGAAGTCATACTCGCGGTCGACGAACACCTGCTCATAGACGTGTTCGATCGAAGCGCGGGTACACGCGAAGAACTCCTCACCCCCAACCGAGTATCGCTCGATGGTCGCCGTCATCGGATCAGATCGTGGACGATCAAGAGGCACTCACACAGATGAGGATTCGGTTGACTCGTGCGTTGTCTCCATCCCACGAGTACTCCGCAGTGACGAACCGGCTGGGTGGAGAACAGATGCGAGTTGTCGTTGTCGGCCATCGTCTCCGGCCAGGACCATGCTCCGTTCACGCAGTCGCTGTGTCATCCACCATCACATCGTGAACGAGCTCTTCGATCTCCTTCTGCAAGTCGAGACCGGTCCGTGCGTCTTCCTCGATGACGAGATACACGCCGTACCCCGCGTCGAGGTCGAGCCACGGCACCGAGCCGTACGCACCGAGGTCCGACAACCGGTTCGTGTTGCGGTCGTGCCGCCAACCGAAGCCGTACCCAGCCTCGGGACGATCCGCATCGCCATCCCACACCTCTGCGGCACGGTCGGCGTGCATGATCTCCAACGACTCAGCCGAGAGCACCTGGCCATTCGGGCAGGCGCCACCGTTGAGATGGAGTTGCAGGAGCGTGGCGTAGTCGGGAACCGTCAGATACGCGCCACCTTCCAACTGAGGGTTGTTCGTCGGAGCAAGCATCGCCAGATCACCGTCGAAAGCACGCGGATAGTCAAACCCTTCGGCGCCGAGCGTGGCCCAATGGTTGTTGTATCCGAAGCTGTCGTCCAGGCCGCAGGGGTCGCGGTACACCTCCTGTATGAGCTCCTCCCAGCTCTTGTCCGACACGAACTCGGCCACCGCTCCGGCCACCTGCCACTGCGCTCCGCCGTACCGGTACTCGGTGTCGGGCGCGATCACATCGGCGTCGTCATCGGGCGTCGTTGCAATGATCCGACCGCACTCCTCAAGGTCGTCACCGAGGAACTGGCAAAGGTACGGCTCATACAACGGGTTGGGTTCGAGGCCGACGAGTCCGGAGGTGTTCGAGACCATTTGCGCCACCGTGAAATCGGGAACGTCCGGCCCCCAGGCATCACCCACGATGTCCGCGAGCGGTGCGTCCACGTCGAGCAGGCCCTGCTCTTGGAGCGCCAGCATCACGCCAGCGCTGAGCTGTTTACTCGACGATGCCACGAACGACACACGATCCGCGTCGAATTCGCCCCAGTACTCCTCGTGTACCACACCATCGGCATCGACCACCGCCAGGCCCGCACCATTGAGGCCCCGTTCCTCGACAAAGTCGGCGACGACTGCGTCGATCTCGGAGAAATCCGGACCGTCGATCTCAGTGCTCGACGGATCATCGGCGGTCTCGGCCTCGATCGCAACGTCGGGCCCGACATCCTCAACGCCGTTCGAGGTGGCCTGCCCGGAGTCGTTTCCTGCACAGCCCGCAGCGACCAAGACCGCGGCGGCCGCACCCGCCACAAAACGCGTTGTATTCATGTGTCCTTCCCGACGTTCACGTGTCCGCCAATCCTGCAACCCACGACCTGAGCACCGCCTGAACTGACCCTGTTCCGACGTCGAACTGCGCTGACCCGTTCTCGGCCCGGACGGCGTGCCGCCTCAGGCCTCCGGTGCTGACCCGAGCGTGTTGTCCCGCACAGGAGCCTGCGCCACGATCGCCCCGGCCGGCGCGTCGTCTTTGAGTTCTACTCCAGTGAGCTGCCGGCGCCGCGCCTCTCGGAGCAGGTAGTGAGACTTGACCGCCGCCTCGGCGTAGCTCATTCCACCCTGACGAACGTTCGAGATGCAGTTGCGTTCGCTGTCTTGACGGCCGCCCTGTTGTGCGCTGCGCGGCGCCCAGGTGAGATACAGCCCCAGGCTGTCCGGTGCGGACAGCCCTGGGCGCTCGCCGATCAACACCAACACCATGCGTGCGCCCAACGTCGCCGCGACCTCGTCGCCGACCGCCACCCGGCCCTGCTCGACGATGCTCAACGGCGCAAGGCGCCACGATTCACCTGCCAGCAGTGGCAGTAACGCCGCCAAGAAAGGTGGGGCGTGACGATCGATCGCGGTGGCACTGAGACCATCGGCGATCACCAGCGCGAGATCGCTTGGCCCGCGCTGATCCTCCAACTGCGAACGCGAGGCGCCATCGAGACGGCGGCCGAGGTCCGGTCGGCGCAGGTAGTGGGCGCGATCGCTGGCCTGGCTGTGCAGCCACAGGCGCGGCAGACCGAACGGTGCGAGAGCGTTGTCCAGCCGTGTCCGGTCGAGCTGGGCGTGAACGGCATCCCGGGCGCGGGCGTGGTCGAGCTGGAACTGCAGTTGGGCCGCGGTGGTCTGGCTGTGACCGACGCGCCCCTGTCCGATCCGAGCAGCGGTGAAGCGACGTAGACCGACCCACGGGTCGGCGGGCGCCTCACCGGTCGGCGAACCATCGGTACTCGGCGGGCCGTTGTCTTCGGGGACGGATGGCGTTGTCACGTGCGCGCATCCAACTGCTTCAGCGTCTGCCGGAACGGCGCCGGCAAACCGCTCATCAACTCACCGTTGACGCCGAGGATGCCCACGCGGATCAGCCACTCCTCGAACTCCGGTGCCGGCCGTTTGTTCAGCGCGTTGCGCAGGTAGTGGGCGTCGTGAAAGGAGGTGGTTTGGTATCCCAACATGATGTCGTCGGCGCCGGGCACACCCATCACGAAGTTGCAGCCGGCCACGCCGAGCAGCGTCAGCAGGGAGTCCATGTCGTCCTGATCGGCCTCGGCGTGGTTGGTGTAACACACGTCGACCCCCATCGGGAGGCCGAGCAGCTTGCCGCAGAAGTGATCCTCCAACCCCGCCCGAGTGATCTGCTTACCGTCGAACAGATACTCCGGACCGATGAAACCAACAACCGAGTTCACCAGTAGGGGGTCGAACGCGCGGGCGACGGCATACGCCCGCGCCTCCATGGTCTGCTGATCCACGCCGTGGTGGGCATCCGCCGAGAGCGCGCTGCCTTGTCCGGTCTCGAAGTACATGACATTGTCGCCGGTGGTGCCTCGATCGAGGGACAGGGCGGCGTCTCGGGATTCAGCCAGGAGCCCGAGCGTGATGCCGAAACCGTCGTTGGCTCGCTGACTACCGGCAATGGACTGAAAAACCAGATCGACGGGTGCGCCCTGCTCGATCAGTTGCAGCGTGGTGGTGACGTGGGTCAGAACGCAAGACTGGGTGGGGATCTGATGCTGCTCGATTACCTCGTCGAGCAGGGTCAGCAGTTGTTGGCACTGTGCGGGGTTGTCGCTGGCAGGGTTGATTCCGATCACTGCATCGCCGCTGGCGTAGAGCAGACCATCGAGCACGCTGGCAGCGATACCGGTGAGGTCATCTGTCGGGTGGTTGGGCTGCAAGCGAGTGGCGAAACGCCCGGGCAGGCCCAAGGTGTCGCGAAACGCGGTCACTACGTGGCACCGGGCGGCGACGGCAATGAGGTCCTGGTTGCGCATCAGCTTGCTGACCGCCGCGACCATCTCCGGGGTCAGGCCGGGCCCGACGGTAGCCAGCTGAGCCTGGTCGGCTTGCAGCAGCCACTGGCGTAGACCGCCGACGGTGAGATGGCGAATCGGGGCGAAGGCCGTCTCGTCATGGCTGTCGATGATCAAGCGGGTGACCTCATCGGTCTCGTAGGGGATCAACGCTTCGCTGAGGAACCGCGTCAGGGGAACATCGGCCAGGGCCATCTGGGCACGCACGCGCTGCTCGGCGCTGATCGCAGCGATCCCGGCGAGCTGGTCGCCGCTACGCAGCGGACTGGCATGGGCCAGCAGAGTCTTCAGAGAGGGTTTCGCCATGCTGGGATTCCGTGTTGGTCGACGGGCTCCATCTCTAGCAGGCCCCTCGTCGACGATTAGCGACGAGGTCGTCGTCATCGGAGACGGCGACGGCGACGGCGACGTCGCTCGCCGGGCTGTCGTGGTCGACGCGACTTCACCGACGCGCTCATGCTCCAGCCGGTCGCTGTTCGGCGATGCGCTCTTTCACTTGCTGGATGCGCTCGTACGACTCGTCGATGCGTGCCATTGGAATGGTCCCGTCATCGACCAATCGGATGATCGTCTCGACCGCCCGGCGATGCACGTGCTGGTCGTACTCGTCGATGTTGTTGCTGATGATCAACATGTCGACACCAGCCAGAATCGTGCGTTCGACAGCCTCGTCGAATCCGAACTCCTGGGTGATTGCGCCCATTTGCATGTCGTCGGACAAGACCAGACCGTCGAAGCCGAGTTCGTCGCGCAGCATTCCTTGGATGGTCAATTCTGACAGCGTGGCCGGAACGTCGGGATCGATGTCCTGGTTGACGATGTGTGCTGTCATCACCGAGTCGGCGAGGCCCGCGTCGATCAACTCGGCGAATGGCTCCAGCTCGATGCCGGTCCACGTCTCCGTGACGTCGACGAATCCATGATGTGAGTCCTCCGTCGAGCTGCCGTGGCCAGGGAAGTGCTTCAGCGAGGTGAGCACGCCGTTGGCATGGTGCGCCTCGATGAACGCTGTCGCCTGTTCGACGACCGTCGTGGGGTCCGCGCCGAAGCTCCTGCCGATGCCACCGATGACCGGGTTGTCCGGGTTGACATTCAAGTCGACGACAGGAGCAAGGTTCATGTCGATGCCCATCGAGGCCAACGTCTCGGCCAGCTGTCCAGCCGCCTCACTGGTCGCCATAGGGTCGTCGAGCGCCGCCAAGTCCTCGGCGGATTCGGTGGGCGGAAACCCGCGGTCTGGCTTCAGTCGGGCGACGCTGCCGCCCTCTTGGTCCACCGCGATGAGGAGCGGCGTCGGGGCAAGATCCTGTAGCTGCGACACGAGGGCCTCGACCTGTTCGGGAGAGTCGATGTTGCGCCCCAGTGACTGGCTCGGCACGTCGTAGTCGAACAGAACGGCGCCCCCGAGGTTCAGGTCCTGCAGCTCTCGAGCGAAATGGTCATCTTCATCGAGGGTGAGCCCGCGGAAGCCGGCCATCACCATCTGCCCTGCCTTGTCGGCGAGGGTCGGCTCGGCGCCGGTCGACTCACCCGTCGGTTCGCTCGTCGAGCCGCTACCACCCACCGCATCGTTGGCGGCGCCGCACGCCGCCAGCACCAACGCGATCGTCACGATGGCCGACGTCCTGGCTGCCGATCGCACCGTTCCATCCGACGTCACACGACTTGTGCGCAACCTTTGTACTGACCGAAATCTCGGGGTGACCGGA
Source organism: Actinomycetota bacterium (assembly GCA_039177505.1). Taxonomy (GTDB): domain Bacteria; phylum Actinomycetota; class Acidimicrobiia; order Acidimicrobiales; family Ilumatobacteraceae; genus JABSQH01. The sequence continues at coordinate 42,153 of JBCDFR010000004.1, forward strand.
AAGGGGCGTGCGACCGCTCCTGTCTGCTCACGGCGCCACCGACCGGGTCCCGTAGGTTGCAGGTCATGTTGCCACCAGCGCCGACGGCGATGCACACCGACCGACTCGTGCTCCGTCGCTGGCGCGCAACGGACCGTGCGCTGTTCGCATCGCTGAACGCAGATCCAGCGGTAATGGAGTTCATGCCGAAGCGGTTGACACGGACCGAAAGCGACACGCTCATCGAGCGCATCTCGACGTCGTTCGAACAGCGGGCCTACGGGTTGTGGGCGGTCGAGGTCGCGGACTCGCGGGAGTTCATCGGATTCACAGGACTCAACATCGCCCTCTTCGAGGCCCCATTCACTCCAGCGGTCGAGGTGGGATGGAGACTCGCCCGCTCCGCATGGGGCCACGGATACGCGACCGAGGCAGCACACGCCGCGCTCGATGACGGGTTCAGCCGACTCGGTCTGGAGGAGATCGTTTCGTTCACGTCCGCGCTCAACGAACGGTCGGCTGCCGTCATGGAACGGCTCGGTATGGAGCGCGACACCGCAGGAGACTTCGACCATCCGGCGCTGCCGGTCGGCGACCCGCTGCGCCCCCATGTGCTCTACCGACTACCGCGACGGGGCGCCGCATCACTCGAGCCGTAGGCCGCTCGAATACGTCGCCACTCCTCGCTACTGTTCGGATCTCCGATGAATACGAGCCCGATGAGTGAACCTGTTGCGGGACTCGATGCGGGGTTCTTGCTCACCGAGACGTCGACGATGCGCTGGCACGTCATCGGAGTCTTGATCGTCGATCCCTCGACTGCGACCGAACAATTCGGCCTGGCCAGCATCGCGCGACTGCTCGAGCTTCGGTTGGGGCAGATCGAGGCATTCCGCAAGACCGTTGATGGCGGGCCACTTGGCCTGTGGCCACAGTGGTCAGAGGCCGGAGAGGTGGACATTGCCGACCACCTCCATCGAGCCGAGGTCCCCGACGACGCCACGATGGACGACATCGCCAACTTCGTTGCCCGCCTCGACGAGGTGCAACTCGATCGCAGTCGGCCACTCTGGGAGATGCACGTCGTCGAGAGCATGGCCGGCGGTCGAGCCGCCGTCGTCGCCAAGCTCCACCATGCGCTCGCAGACGGCGTCTCTGCGGTCGGCATCCTCGCCGCGTTACTCGACCTTGAGCCGCTTTCAGCCGGCCCACCCGCCGTGGATCTTGCGCCCGCTGCTCCACCGGAGGCGCCCAGCTTGGTCGATCTTCCGCAACTGGTCGCCCGTGCCGGCTGGCACGCCGCGCGGGCCGGCGTTCGAGCGGCCCACAGAGTGGTGACGGAAGGGAGGCACTCGTTCGGATTCCTGTCGGCACGCGACCCATGGCATGCGCCACTGACCGCTCGCCGCCAGGTCGCACTCGGTTCCCTGCGGTTCGACGACATGCTGCGTGCGAAGAACTCCTACGAGGTCACGTTCAACACGATGGTGTTGGCAACGGTGACCACAGCACTCCGGGAGTGGCTGCACGACAACGACCAACTCCCTGATCGAAGTCTGCTCGCCACCCTGCCGGTGTCGATTCGGGACGGAGAGTCGACACTCTCATCGCGAAACCAGGTGTCGGCGATCTTCGTGTCGCTCCCAGTGCACATTGCCGACTCGGCCAAACGCATCCAAATGATCGACGACGACATGTCGAAATCAAAGGCGCTTCATGGCGCCGCGGGCGAGACGACGCTCGGTGACCTCGCGGCGGTTGCGCCATGGCCCACCCTCGGCCTGCTGTGGCGAGCTGCGCGGCGTGCCGGCGCGGCGCGTCTGCTGCCTCCGGCGACAAACCTCGTGCTCAGTTCGGTCCCCGGTCCACCGGTTCCCCTCTACCTTGCAGGAGCCAAGCTCACCGGTCTGCATCCACTCGGTCCGCTCCTCGAAGGTGTACCGCTCAACCTCACCGCCGTCAGCTACGCCGGATGCGTGGACATCGGCATCGTCTCTTGTCCCGATGTGCTGCCCGACATCACATCGATGGCCGCCCATCTCGAACCTGCGCTCGCCAATATCTTGGACACCGCTCCACTCGCTGGCCAGGCGGCTGAGTGATTCGACTGGCGGCCCGGTCACCGATCCCACAGGTCGGGGCGTCGACGACATGTCGCGTCGCCCTGACCGAATCGTCGGTATCGGCCTCGCAGACCACCCGATCGGCGATCTCCTCGACGCCAGCCGCAACGTCACCGTGAACTCCGACGACCGGGCATACTTCCGCGGCACCTCACCGACTATCTGCTCGCAACGATCTCAGCAACCGACGGTCGTCGCCCGCCCGTTGCTCAGTCGTTGTTGTCCGTTGATGCTGACGACTGAGCGAGGCTCCCGTCAGCGTCGAAGTGACCGGAGCGAATGGCGGCGACGCGGATTCGGGCTCGGTGGCCGGGGATCGCGAAGTCGATGACCCCGCGGGCGACTTCGGAGATGACACCGGCCTTGATCAGTTGGGCACGGTACTTGCCGACGTGCTGGGGGGTGCGGTCGAGCCGCCGACCGATGTCGCTGGTGTGGCTTGGCCCGTCATCGACGGCCATTGCTTGCAGGAACTGTGATTGCGCGCCTGTGAGGCGCACTTCGAGGCCACTGATCGCGCCAGCGAGCTCGTGGTCGCAGCGGGGAAGCGCGTCATAGACGTCTTGGACTCCGATGCGTCCGTTGTCGGTGCGGTCCCAGGACCAGTAGCCAACGAGCTGCAACATGTACGGATAGCCCGCCGACGCGGTGACCGCAAGGTCAACTGCGTCCCCGCTCCACGTCCCGCCGGCATCGGCGGCAGTGGCCAACAGGCCTTGGCGGACCGCATCGGGGCTGAGTTCTTCGAGTTCGGGTTTGGTGCATCGTCCAAGGAACGTTGCCCGGTCGTCGGGGTCTTGTGGCAGCCCGGCGACGACGAGTGCCACCGGTCGGTCCTGGCGCACCAGGTGCTGAACGGCATTACCGACGTAGCCGGCCTCGTCACGCGAGGCGCTGTGGATCTCATCGACCGTGATGAGCAACCCGTTCGGTGCGTCGCGCTGATCGAGCCCATCAGCGATCACGTCGCGCAACGTTGCTTCGACCTGTTCGGGGTCCGACAGCTCCAATGCCACACCGCCGATCGGTGTCGACACCCCGCCGCTGCGAACACGGCGCGGCGGCTCAGCGATCGTTTCGCGTTGAACACGCTGCGCAACCCGTTTCCACAACGACCACGGACTTTGACCGTCCTCTTGAACGACGGCCCATCCGGCCCCCGCAGCGAGGTCCTGGATTTCGTTTAACAGCACCGTCTTGCCAGAGCCTCGACGGCCGCGCAACCATGTCGTGCGATGCGGATCGTAGGACCCACCGAAGGCCCGACTGATCTCTGCCAACACTTGATCTCGCCCCACGAGTAGATGTGGCGATGTCCCGAAACCGGGAGTGAAAGGATTCTCCACTAGCCGACCTCCACGGTGAATGTCGGTATATTCGACGTAAAGTAATATACCGAAGTTCACCGCGCTTCCAGGATCGCCGCTCGAAGATGAGGTAGCCTCATCTTCATGCCAATCGCCACAGTTCGCGTCCCGTCCGACTCCTTCGACGACGATCTCCGTCGCGCCATCGTCAACGACCTCACCTCGGCGATCGCCGATGCCGAGCAGATCCCGACCGAGCCCGAAATCCAAGGCCAGATCGTGATCCTGTGGGACGAAATCGACGCGCCTCACGTTCACGTCAACGGCGCGGAGGTCGCCGAGTTCGGCGTCCCGGTGTTCGTCGACATCCAGCCACCGGCCGGCGCACTCGAGCAAGCGCGCATGGACGCCTTCGTCGAGGCGGTCGATCGATCGTTCCGCGACCACCCGCCGGCCGACGGCCGACCCGTGTTCACATCGGTCATCGTGAGCGACGTTGGTGACGGCAGATGGGGTATCGACGGCCAGGTGCGCCACCTCGGTGATTTCGCCAGAGCGGCCGGGTACCGCCACCTCCAGCACCTCGTCTCGTGACAGTCGCCCAAGGCCGACGCCCGGTCCAGCAACGGGGCATCGAGAAACGGAACTCGATCCTCGACGCAGCGGCACATCAACTCCGTCGGCGCGGACTCCCAATCAACCTCACCGCAGTGGCCGAGATGGCCGAGGTCCCGATCGGGTCCGTCTACCAGTACTTCCCATCGCACGCCGCGCTGATCGTCGGGCTCGCCGAACGACACCTGCGCACGGTGGGAGGTGAGATCGTCAACCAACTGGTCGACGGAGACACCGTCGCCGATGCGCCCGACGCGATCGAGAGCGCACTGCGGGCCTACCTCGCCGTCGCCGACGACCCGCTGCAGGTTGCGATCATGCGGGCGATCCGCGCCGACGACGCACTCCGTGCGATCGACCGAAACGACACACAAGCGAACGCCCGACGTCTCGCCACGAAGCTCGCCGCTGGGGGTGTCGCGGTGTCGGCGACGCGGCTCGGGCTGGTGATCGATCTCGCCGGCGAGACGATCCTGCTCCTCGCCGATCGCGATCCCACCCAGCGGGCCGAACTCGCGGACGAGTTCATCGCGCTTGTCACCCGGTGACCCGGTCGAGATCGAAAGTGTGGTCCTACGCAAGGCCCGTTCCGGGGAGCGATGTGGGCTTGTCGAGCGCGACGCAGAGCACCTAGCGCACGATCGCAGATTGGCGTCTTTGGTCTCCAGAAATCGGGCCGGTGGGTGTCAACGGACCCGACACCTCGTCGAGACCGTCGATTCGACCGGGATCAGATCGGTGTCTCGGCCCCCATCTCACCTACTGATACGCGACCCAGCTCCTCGATTGCCGCCGAGGCGAGCGCCTCGCAGCCCATTGGGCTGGGGTGGCTCGGTCGGCGGACCACATCTTGGCCGAGCTCAGTACGTCGTTCGCGTCGATCACCCTCAACTGCGGATACGTGCGTCTCGACCGGCTCAAGTGGCTGTCGAGTTGCCCGATGCGGCTTCGAAGCCGTGTCGATTCGGTCGTGGGCAGCAGAGTGAAGTTGCGCACGCGACCTATCAGATGTCTGGTGGCGCCCCTGGCAGGGATCGAACCTGCGACGCACGGTTTAGGAAACCGACGCTCTATCCACTGAGCTACAGGGGCTGAGGCGGCTGCCAACCGCCGAACTGACGTCGAAGTCAACCGGTACAACCCGTTCTCTGCAAGCGCTCTCCGCCGCAATCGGTGCCGCTCGACGAATGCGCGTAGCGCCAACAGACGGCCGCACATACCACAGATCGGATTGGCTACAGTCCCACCCATCGGTACGTCGGGCGGACGGAGTACAGCGGAAGGTCCCGGATCGGCAACGGTGGACAAGATGGCGACACCTGGCAGCACTGACGCCTCGCTGCCGATCGGACACGGGCACGCATGAACTCCGAGAACCAACCAGACCTCTCGCCGAAGATCGCTCCGTCGTCACCGACCGAGCGGCTCGACGGCGTCATCGCAGTGACTCGCACTCGCGTCTGGATGGGGCTGGCCGCACTGGCCGTCACTGTCGCGGGACTCGCGGTGTGGGCCGCCTTGGCAGAGATCAGCGTGACCACGGACTTGCGCGGAGTAGCGATCTCGGGAGGTGCATTCACCCAGGTCAGCGCAAGCGATGCAGGTGTATTGGTCGAATACACGGCGCCGGTCGGTTCCACGGTGGTGACGGGCGACGAGATCGCGGTGCTCTCGAACAACGGCCAGACCAGCACCGTCCCGGCGCCGATCGACGGTGTCGTCGCGTCGCACGTCGCAGGCGTCGGCGCCGCAGTGGCGGAGTCCGACACCGTCGCGATCATCGAACCCAACGGGCAACCGACAGTGCGCGCGTTCGTGTCGACGGCCGACATCCAAGAGCTTCATGTCGGCGATAAAGCGATCATCTCGTTCGATCAACTCGACAACAACTTCGCGCCGGTCGAGGGCGTCGTCGCAGCCGTGTCGCCGTTGCCACTCGATCTCGACGGCGTCGCTCTCGCCGTGGGAGATCCAGCCCTCGCCACTGTGCTGGTCGATGACGCCGAGGCCGTCGTCGAGGTCGAGATCGAGGTTGCCGACGATGTCGACATCACTACGCTGCGCGCCGCATCGGAGGACGGGGCGACGGGGTTCTTCACGGCCGACGTAACGATCATCCTTCGGCGCGAGACGCCGTTGCAGTTCATTCTCCCGTGAGTGACACCGTCGACAGTCGCACTCAACGGCGGGGCGTGCGAACCCCATCAGTGCTGCAGATCGAAGCCACCGAGTGCGGCGCTGCCTCGTTGGCGATGATCCTCGGCTACTTCGGACGCCACGTCACACTCGAGGAGCTGCGCGTCGCGATGGCGGTCTCCCGCGACGGCGTATCGGCGCGACGAATCGTGGAGGTCGCTCGGACCCACAAGCTGTCGGCGGGAGGGCAGCGTCGCTCGGTCGACCAGCTCAACTACTGCCCAGTCCCGTTCATCGCATTCATGGCCGACTCGCACTTCCTCGTCGTCGAAGCCATCCGATCGGACCGCGTGCGAGTGAACGACCCCGGCTCTGGACGGCGTTGGATTCCGATGGACGACTTTCGAGCCGAGTACTCCGGGATCGTCTTGCACTTCGCACCGACCGAGGACTTCGAGGAGCGCCGCGCCCCCCACCGTGAACATCCTCTGGCAGAAATGCTCGCGCTTGCGCGTCGGTCGCCATCGGGCCTGGTGGCAGCGTTCCTTGCAGGCATGCTGCTCGTCGTACCGACCGTGGTCGGTGCGCTGCTCACTTCGCTGTTCGTCGAACAGGTACTCGATGCCGGTGAGGGAGTCTGGGTTGGCCGGATTCTGGCCGTCGCAACGATCGTCGCGGTCGCCACGTTGGGTCTCGTTGCGTTGCAGCAGCGGGTGTTGTTACGAATGCAGACACGACTATCGATCGCGATGTCATGGCGGTTCGTCGACCGCCTCCTCCGGCTGCCGATGTCGTACTTCTCGGCGCGGTACGAAGGCGGCCTCGTCACGCGCATCGAGCTCAACTCATCGTTGGCTCAGCTCGTCTCGGTACAGCTCACCACCGTGATGATCTCGCTCGTCACGATGACCCTGTATGCGGTCGTCCTGCTCTGGATCGACACATGGCTCGGCCTACTCGCCATCGTTGTTGCGACGCTCAACGCTGTTGCGCTGACCGCCGTTGCGCGGCAACGTATCGATACCAGCCGCCAGGTCCAGGTCAGTCAGCTTCGTCTCGATGGTCGCACCTACTTGGGCGCCAGCCAATTGGAGGACATCAAGGCCACCGGTGCCGACCAAGAGTTCTTCGAGGGCTGGACCGGCAACCAAGTGCCGGCGATCAACACCGAACAGCGCTACGGGTTGATCACCCAGGCGCTGCTGATCGCTCCGGTGTTCCTCTCCACGCTGAGCACCGTCGCCGTGCTCGGCGTGGGTGGGTGGCTCGTGATCGATGGCCGATTGAACGTTCCGCAACTGATCGGTTTCCAGGTGCTCATGGCATCGTTCCTGGCTCCGATCAACGCCTTGGTCGCTGCGTCGGGGCAGTTCCAAGATGCCCAGGCGTGGCTGCAACAGGTCGACGACGTGTTCAACGAACCAGTCGACCCCGTGCTCACCGACGGCGCCGACGACGACCCGACCGAGCCGGTCGACCGTTTGGAGGGGTCGGTCGAACTGCGCAACGTCACATTCGGCTACACGCCAGGCGCGGCGCCCGCCGTCGATGATGTGTCGGTGCGGATCGCGCCAGGCCAACGAGTGGCCATCGTCGGCCGGACCGGCAGCGGAAAGTCGACGCTCGCCAGCCTCGTGGCGGGCCTCTACCAGCCGTGGTCGGGCGAGATCCTGTTCGACGGCCGCAGACGGCACGAATATCCCGCTGCGGTGATGACTTCGTCGCTCGCCAAGGTCGACCAATCGATCATGCTGTTCGCCGGAAGCATCGCCGAGAACGTGCGGCTGTGGGACGACACGATTTCGGCGGAGCGCATGATTCGGGCCGTCGAAGACGCCGCCATCGCAGAGGAGCTGTTCGCCAAGCGAGGCGGGCTGTCCTACGAACTCGCCGACAGCGGCCGCAACCTCAGCGGCGGCCAACGCCAACGGCTCGAGATCGCCCGAGCGCTCGCCGGCGATCCAACGATCGTGGTGCTCGACGAAGCCACCAGCGCACTCGACCCCCTGACCGAGGAACGCATCGATCAACAGCTTCGACGCCGTGGATGTACGTGTCTGATCATCGCCCACCGGTTGTCGACCATCCGCGACTGCGACCAGATCCTCGTGCTCGACGGCGGTGTCGTCGCCGAGAGCGGCACCCACGACGAGCTCATCGCCAACGGCAGCATCTACCCGGACTTGGTGGCCGGTGGCTGAGCCAGCGAACACGGCAGACGCCGAACCAGAACACGAGATGCTTGGCGCGCTCGGCGTCGAGCGCACGATCGGCGCCGAGTCGGTGTTGTCCTGCGGGTCCGACCACGCGTGGTTCATCGTGCAGGGCCGCGTGTCGCTGTTCTTGCAACACGTCGACGACGAGCCCGGCCGACGTCGATTCATCGCCACGACCGGCGAGCGCACGCTCGTGTGGCCCGGCACGGGATGGACCCCGCCCGCGCATTGGCGGGTCATCGCCGTGCCCGAACCACTCACCGTCGTGCGCGACATCCCAGTCGCTGTACTGACTGAGGAACGAGTCGCTCATACGGCCGACGTCGAAGCTCGGAACTTCGTCCACGCCGTCGCGTCAAGACTCGGGGCCCACACCGCCGACCGCGACGAGATGCCCAACGGCGACGATGCCAACGCGTCGGCGGCAACCCGATTCGCCGATCTCATCGAGTCCGCAGTGGAACGCGCACTCGCCGCCGATCGCACGGCCGCCAGCGACGTGATGAGGAGCCAGGCCGCCGCCGCGGCTCGACTCGCCGATGCCGTGCATGGACTGGAAGGCGTCACGGCAACGACGCCGCACGCTGTAGCCCATGAGCAACGCGACATGCTCGTGCGCGTCATGCAGCGTCTCGGCGACGAGATCGGGGTGCAGGTTCCCGACCTCAACCACGAGCTCGACGACCCGCACGAGGTGCTCGAAGAGCTCTGCAGAAGCGCCGGAATCCGGCGACGACCGATCACTCTGCAGCGCGGCTGGTGGACCGACACCGGCGCTCCGTTCATCGGTTTCGCCGACCGGGGGCGTCGCCCTGTTGCGGTGTTCGTGCGCCGCAACCGGTGGGTCGCATTCGATCCGACCGATGCTTCCCAGCGCGTCGTCGACGAGCGATTCGCCAACGATCTCGCAGGAACCGCCGAAGCGGTCTACCCGCCCTTGCCCGAGGGGCCGGTCACCGCACGGCAGATGATCAGATTCGCACTCGGCACGTCACGAGCGGACCTCGGCTTGCTGGTCGGGGCCGGTGCTCTTGCCGGGCTCTTGGCACTGGTCATTCCGATCGCAGTGAGCATCGTGTACGACTCGATCATCCCCGCCAATGAGGGCTGGCTGCTGGCGAGCGTGATCGCAATGCTCCTCGGCGCAGGAGCCACCGCCTCGCTGGCCTCGATCAGTCGAAACCTCGCGCTCGTCCGCATCCAAGGCACAACACAAGCACGGGCGGATCCGGCGGTCATCGATCGACTGCTCCGCATCGAATCGGAGCAGATGCGCACTTGGACCGCTGGCGATATCGCGAACCGGATCATCGGCCTCCAACGGATCCGCAATCAGCTCGCCGGATCGGTGGCAACCGCGTTCCTCACGCTGATCTTCTCCACGATCAGCCTCGTGCTGATCTTCGTCTACTCCCCGCTGCTCGGGGTCGTGGCGACGATTGCGCTTACGATCGCCCTCTCGATCATTGCGCTGCTGACCCGCTCGTGGATCCGCTGGGAACAAGAGGCCTTTGACCACGCCGGGCGGGTGTCGGCGCTGTTGTTCGAGGCGATCGGCGGCATCTCCAAGTTGCGCGTTGCCGGAGCACAACCGCGACTCGTCGCGCGCTGGGCAGAAGAGTACGGCGAGCAGCAACGCGCCACGTTTGCTGCTGGCCGGTTCCGAACTTGGATCACTGCAATCACGAGCGCCCTCCCGGCGCTGGCCATCGTGCCGGTGTACGCCGTCGCCGGTCTTGCCGTCGCCGACACCGTGCCGTCCGGGCGATTCCTGGCCGTGGCCGTCGCACTCGGCCAACTCACCAGCGCCGTCGTCGCAGTCTCATTGACCCTCTCATCGGTGCTTGTTGCGGCCCCGTTGTGGCGACGTCTGCAGCCGCTGTTGACGGCGCAGCTCGAATCGCGTGGGGAGGGACCGGCAGACATACGCGGCCGAGTCGAGATGGTCGGCGTGAGCTTCGCCTATGACAAAGCGCTGTCACCCATCCTGGACGAGGTGTCACTCGTCGCGGAGCCGGGACAGCTGGTTGCGATCACCGGACCGTCAGGTGTCGGCAAGTCGACTCTGCTCCGGTTGATTCTCGGGCTCGAGCGGCCCGACGAGGGGAGCATCCAGTTCGACGGTATCGACTCGTCGATGCTCGATATGGCTGCGGTACGCCGCCGCATCGGAGTGGTCAGCCAGAACATCCGACCGATCCCGGGATCGATCGAGCAGATCATCACCGGCTCGCGATCCGGCCGTGAGGAGCAGGCCTGGGAAGCTGCGGAATTGGCCGGCCTGGCCGACGACATTCGCCAGATGCCCATGGGGATGAGAACGATCGTGACCGATCGGGGCGGAGCCTTCTCCGGCGGTCAGATCCAGCGGCTGATGATCGCTCGTGCCCTCGCCCGTCGACCGTCGATCTTGCTGTTCGACGAGGCAACGAGTGCGCTCGATGGACGGACCCAGGCCGACGTCGCCGAACGTTTGGCCGCGCTCGCAGTGACACGAATCGTGATCGCTCACCGGCTCAGCACGATTCGGGACGCCGACCGGATCTACGTCCTCGACGACGGCCGCGTCGTCGAGCATGGCACCTACGACGAATTGGTGGCCCTGAACGGCATGTTCACGCGGTTGGCGCAACGACAGCAGTTGTGACCCTCGCGAGTCCGAAGCTGGCACAGCTCCGACCGCCCTACGCGGGCTCCAGACCTGAGATAATCGAGAGTGTGAGTCCCCTCCGTCGCTACGCCGGTTACCTCTCCGACAACGATCGATGGATCCGGTTTGAGCACCGCCCCGGCGACGTCGTGATCTCGACACCACCCAAAAGCGGGACCACGTGGACCCAGATGTTGTGTGCGCTGATGGTGTTCGACGGATCGCAGTTTCCCGACAAGCTCGACGCCATCAGCCCATGGCTCGATTCGAACATCCGCACCGAGCGAGAGGTGTTTGCCACCTATGCCCGGCAGGACCACCAGCGGTTCATCAAAACCCACACCCCGCTCGACGGACTCCCGATGCGCGATGACGTGCGCTACATCGTCGTCGCACGCGACCCGCGCGACGTGTTCGAATCGTGGCAAAATCATCGGGCCAACATCGACCGCGAGCAGCAGGTCCAACTCATTCGCGACGCATGTGCCTCCGAGGGCCGACCCATACCGGAGCTGCCAGCAGAACTCGTCGCGCCGACGAGGGCGATCGAACAATTTCGAACCTACGTCGACGCCGAAGCAACGACCGACATCGCCGTCAACCTCGCCAACGTGCTCCACCACATCGACACCGGATGGCAACGGCGCCACGAACCCAACGTGACCGTCTTCCACTTCCTCGACTACCAACGCGATCTGGTCAGCGAGATGAAACGGCTGGCGTTGTTCTGCGGGTTCGACATCGCCGCCGAACGAATCGCCGAACTCGCCCCGGCAGCGAGCCTGACGTCGATGCGCAGCCGATCGGCAGAGCTGATCCCCGAGGCTTCGATGTCCGACTTCTGGAAGGACAAAGACCGCTTCTTCCGGTCCGCCGCACGCGGCGAGTGGCAAACGCACTTCTCCGCCGAAGACCTCGCCCACTACGACCGGCGTGCCCGCACACTGGCGGGCGACGACCTCTTCCGATGGATCCACGACGAGTCCCACGATGCGGGCACCACGACCGAGTGACCGCGCACGGTGATCCGTGTCACACTGACCAGGTGGCGGTCGACATTCGCATCGCAACCGTCGCCGACCTCGACGAAGTCTCGAGCATTCTCACCGAGGCTTTCACCCACGATCCGCTGATCGCTTGGATCTTCGCCGACGAACAGTCGCGCCCGCGCAGGAGCGCCGGCTCGTACCGTTACCTCGCCGAACACGGGTATCTCCCACACGGCGCATCGCAGATCGTCGACGGTCGAGCCGCAGCGTTGTGGCTACCAGCCGGACAGGACGGCGACGAACACCTCGGCGCACGGTTCTGGGTCGAGCACCATGCTGGCTACGCAGCCGCCGTCGAAGGTGAGATTGCACGCGGTCTGGAGCTCAATGAACTCGTTGCGCCCCATGTGCCAACAGACCCGCACCGCTACCTGTTCACCATCGGCGTCCGCCGCGCCGGGCAGAGCCAGGGCCTCGGTGGCGCAATGCTCGACCATGCATTGGAGGCGGCCGACGCCGCCGGCGAGGCGGCATACCTCGAATCGACCACGCCACGCAGCCGAGCGCTCTACGAACGGCACGGGTTCGAGGCGACCGGCGCGATCGAGTTGCCCGACGGCCCGACGTTGTGGCCGATGTGGCGTCCCCCTGCGACGTGACAGCCACGGAATGATCATCGAGGCCGGGCGGTTGTACGCGACATGAGTGTTCCCGCCGACTACACCGACCTCCTCGACAAGAAGACCTTCTGGCACATCGCCACCACCGGCCCCAACGGCGAACTGCAGTCCACACCCGTGTGGGGCGGCTGGGCCGACGGCAAGTTCGTGTTCTCGCTCACCAAGGGACGCCAGAAGTACCGCAACCTCACGAAGAACCCGGCTATCGCCATCTCAGGTATCGACCCCGACAACCCGTACCGCTACCTCGAGATGCGCGGCTCAGTCGAACGGGTCGACGACGACTCGTCGAACACGTTCATCGATTCGATGGCCAAGAAGTACATGGACGCCGACTCGTACCCGTTCCACCAGCCAGGCGACGAGCGTGTGGTCATGGTGGTCGACGTCGCCGCGACCACGCAGATGGGTTGAGCCCGTGTCGCTCCCCAGCAGTCAGGACGCGTTCCGCACGCTGAACGCAGTGATCCGTCCAGCTGTGCAAGCCGGTGTCGGAAACCCATGGCCGATCGGTGCCGGCGCCGTGGTCGTCGAGACCACCGGCCGCGTGTCCGGTAAGACTCGGGCAGTTCCGCTCTTGGCGACCCGCCTGGGTGATCGCATCGAGGTCAGCACCGTGCGCGCGGACTCACAGTGGTTGGCCAACATCGAAGCCGGCGGCGAAGTCGCCGTGTGGCTCGGTGGCGAACGTCGCGCCGTGACCGCCGAGGTCGACCGAGGTCCGCTCAATCGGGTGCAGCTGCAACTCGACTAACGGACAACTCCGTCAGTCGCCGCCGACGGGGAGGCAGTCGTTGCTGCACCCCGTCGCTCCGGTCGCTCCCGGCGCGGCTGGGCGGTGCAACACCGCACCACTGGGTGCAAACGTGAGCACGTCGTCGGCGTCGACCGAGGCCGACCCATCGACGATCAGCGAATACCCGTCGTCATCGGCAGGTGGGTAACACAACGTGATCACCGAACGTGACCGCGCGTTGGCGGCCGTTCCGCGCCCGACCGACATCATCAACTGCGAACCGGCCCACTGGGGGTCGACAGCGACAACGTGTGGCGTCTGCGAGTCGCGCACGGTCAACAGATAGGCAAAGCCGCGTTCGTCGGTCGCCGCTTGCAGGTCCTCGATCTCCACCGGGATGCTCACGGCACCGACGCTACTCCACCCTGGGTAACAACGATCCGGGCAATTCCCGATCGCATTGGTCGGAAATAGGCGTTAGCGTGTCCGCCGCTGCTCGCAGCAACGTCCCCACCGGATCGACACAAACGCACCGAACCAGACCACCCACACCCGGCTCAACCACGAGGAGTATCCACCATGGCCGTCCGACTCGGCGACACCGCACCCGACTTCACCGCCCCCACCACCCAGGGCGAGATCAGCTTCCACGAGTGGCTGGGCGACTCGTGGGGCGTGCTGTTCAGCCACCCAAAGGACTTCACCCCGGTGTGCACCACCGAGCTCGGCTACGTGGCCAAGATCAAGCCCGAGTTCGACAAGCGCAACGTGAAGGTCATCGGCTTGTCGGTCGACCCGGTCGACAGCCACGTCGACTGGGAAAAAGACATCGAAGAGACCCAGGGCGAAGCGGTCAACTTCCCCATGATCGGCGACCCTGACCGCAACGTCGCCGACCTCTACGACATGATCCACGAAAACGCCAACGACACGCTCACCGTGCGCTCGGTGTTCGTGATCGGACCGGACAAGAAGGTCAAGCTGACCATCACCTACCCGGCCTCGACCGGCCGCAACTTCGATGAGATCCTGCGCGTCATCGACAGCTTGCAGCTCACCGCTGACCACAAGGTGGCAACGCCGGCCAACTGGACCGACGGCGAAGACGTGATCATCGTGCCGGCACTGTCCGACGACGAGGCGCGCGACCTGTTCCCCGGCGGCTGGGAGCCGGTGAAGCCCTACCTGCGCGTCACCAAGCAGCCGAACCGCTGATCACCACCCGTTTCTGTTGAGGATTCCGTGCGCTATGCGCACGGAATCCCCTGTTTTTCGGGTCGAACGGTCAGAGCCACTCGGACTCGACCCACGCCCGAACGGGTGGGGCGAGGTGGTCGAGGTGTTCGCCGGGCGACTCGCGGATCTGAGTGGCGCTGATCGGCACGTTGGTCCGGTCGGCATCGACCACCACCGGAGTGGCACCGAGGCGGCGGGCCAATTCGTCGATGTATGGATCCGACGAGAACAGTGCATCGGGTCCGCCGGAATGCGGGCCGTCGGCAAACGGCCATCGTTCGCGGAACAGTGCCAACCACTTCGCCCACAACTCCTCGTCGTCCCAGTCGGTGTACAAGGAATGGGGCACATGGATGACCTCCACGTGGGGGTGCAGCTCGGACAACCACGAGGCCCGCAGCTCGCCGGGAGCGGTGTCGAGGTCGTTCGAGGTGTTGACGTACACCACCAACTGATCGCAGCGATCGGCGGCCCAATCGATCATGTACGAATGGCCGAGATGTGGTGGGTCGAACCGGCCGACGATCAGTCCGCTGCGGTGGCGATCGGACACGCTCACGTCGACGGTTGTTCGACGAGTTCCGGTCGGGCGCCCATCGCCGCCAGGTGGTCGACCACCCGGCGCCAGCCGGGGCCGAGGTGCTCGACGTCGGTCGCCGTCGGGGCACCGAGCCAGGTGGTCGACGCAACGGCGACGAGCGCACGGGCCACCGCGTCACCCGCAGCGCTCGCTGCACGCGCGGCACGCGCCAGCCGTTTGCCGGCGTCGTCAGCACGCCCGCCGCGCACCTCTGCGGCCGCAGCAGCAACGTCGGCAACGACCCGATCGAGATAGGTCGCACCGCTGTCGGCGAGGACACCGTCGGCGGCGCTGCAGGCGCCACGGTCGTCTCCGGTCATCGCGCTGGCCAGCGCTTGCACCGCCCCGGCATACGGCGAGTCGTGATTCACGTCGAGCAGGATCGCCAAGGCGATATCGGGTTCGCCGACCTGACACCGAGCGAGGGCCAGCGTGATTCGATTCTCGGAACCTTCTGCTCCCATTGCGAGCACACGTGCAAGTGATTCCTCGCCAACGGTCACCGCGCGTTCGCCGAGACCCATGTGCACCGACGCCCCGGCGGCGGCCATCCACGGATAACTCAGATTGCCGAACGACTCACCGAACGTCATCACCTCTTCGAGTGTGCGCTCAGCCTCGTGGGTGCGGCCCAGCGCCACGAGCGCCCGCAGGCGTGGCGCGAGCGCTTGCACCATGCCGAACCGGTCGCCGAGTTCCTCGAACCCGATGAGGGCGCGCCGGCTCAGTTCTTCGGAGTCGCTGAACCGCCCCGACCACAGGCGGATCGACGCGACGAGCGAATCCATCATCGACGGCGCCCACCGGTCGCCGAGCTCGACCGCACTCGACCGCACCTCGTTGGCCAATCGCTCCGCCTCGGCGAAGTCGCGTTGGAAGAAACGAACGTACGCGAGCAAGCCGTTGGCCCATCCGCTCCCCTGCCGATCGCCGAGGTCGGCGAACTCTTCCCGGGCCAGCCTCAGGCGCTCCTCCGCCAATTCGCTGTCGCCTGACAGGAACGCCACCCAAGCCTGATGCTGACGCACCCAGGCTCGGCCACGTCGGTCGTCGAGTTGTTCCGAGAGCGCTTCGGACTCGCCGAGCAGCCACTCGGCGTCGCTCAACGAGCCACCGAACACCTCGGCGAAGCCGCGATCACGAAGGCTCGCGGCGGTCTCAATGTCGTCACCGAGCTCGCGGAACAGTTCAACGCTGCGCCCCAGTTGGAACCGCGCTGCGTCGAGATCACCGTCTCGTTGATCGAGCACGCCGAGCAGCCGGCGAGCGGCGGCCTCGGTGGCCCGATCACCCGCTTCGATCGCATCGGCCAGCACCGCATCACCATCGGCACGAGCGAGACCGGCCATCCGCCGCTCGCGCAATGCTTCTCCACGAACGAGCAGGAGCTGCCGATGGAGGTCGGGGTCGTCGGTCCCCAACTCGAGCCCGCGCGTCGCCTGTCGTTGGGCCTGGTGGAACGCGCCGACGTCGAGCGAGCGGCGAGCGGCGTCGTGGAGCAGATGCGCTGCCCGTTCACGAATCGTCGGCAACACCCCAGGGACGGGACCGATCTCGGCGACCAGTTCCGCCGCACTCGCGGCGTGGTAGGCGATTTCATCGATGGCCGTCGAGCCGTGTGCGAGCATGACCGTCGCCGTGCCGGCATGGCGCTGTGCACGCACCTGCTTGGTCAGCGTCTGGTACGCCACTTCACGCACAACGTCGCTACGGAAGCGCCACCACCCCAGGCTGAGCTCGAAGACGCCATCGGCGACCAACGCGTCGACCTCGTCGTAGGTGAACGGCTGACCCATCTCCTCGGCGAATTCGGCCAGCGCAACCACCGGTCCGGTGGTCCCCAACACCGCGGCATTGTCGACGATCGCCCGCTGCGTCGGCGAGAGTCGATCGAGGCGCGAAGCGATCAGAGCGCGCAATGTGCCCGGCAAGTCTGAGCTCTCGGGATGCACTTGGGCCAGCTCGGTCAGCTCGGTGAGGAACAGCGGGTTGCCGCCGCTGCGCTCGTACAACCGCTCGGCCAGCCCCACATCGACGTCGGAGCCGAAGGCTGCCGCGACCAGCGCGGCGGCCTCGTCGCGCTCGAGTGGCTCTAGTGGCATGCGCACCGTGATCGGAAGGTCGTTCCCAGGCGGCCAATCGAGCTCGACGTCGTTGCGCTGCGCGGTGACCACCAGTACCGGACGATCGATCAGCGAACGGGCGATGCGATGCAACAGGTCGATGAGCAGCGTGTCGGCCCACTGCAGATCGTCGATCCACAGCACGACGGGTCCCGAGCGGCTCCGGCGCCGGAGTCCTTCGACGATCATTGCGAACAGCGCTTCGCGGGCCTGAAGCGGCGGGACTCGATCGAGTTCACTCGGGTGTCCCAGGAGGTGCAGCACGCCTTCGACAAAGCGATCGACTGCCGGGTCGTCGGCCAAGAAGTCGTACAGCTCGACGGCCCGCTCGCGGACCACCCGGCGCAGCGTTGCCGACGGCACGCTGGGATCGAAGTCGAGACGCCGGAACAGCGCGCTGGCGATCGGCGACCACACGTTGGTGTCGCCGAACGGCGCACACACACCAGCGAACACGACGACCTGGCGGCTCGGGAACGACGCCAGCGCCTCGGTCACGAGACGCGACTTACCCGACCCGGCTTCGCCGCTCACGGCGACGATCGCGCTCCGACCGTTGGCCACCATGCCCATGATCGAGGTCATCAGCTCGAGCTGCGTCGCACGCCCGACGAACGGAAGGCCAGAACGGCCAATCCGTTCGGGAGATCGCCGCTGCCGTCCAATGACTCGCCAGACCTTCAGCTGCTGCTCGCGGCCACGCACCGTGACCTCCGGGTGGAGGTCGTCGACAAGCTCACGGATGATGTCGTCAGAGACCAGTGATGCGGTGTCGTCGCCGAGCAGGATGTCGCCGGGTTCGGCCATGGTCTGCAGCCGCGACGCCACGTTGACGACATCGCCCATCGCCGTCGACTCGGTCGTGCCGGACACGGCACCGAACAGCACCTCTCCGGTGTTCACCCCGACGCGTAGTCGCAGCGGACCCTCGACGTCGTCGTGTTCACCGACGTACGTGGCCAACGACTCGTGCATCTGCATCGCTGCCCATACGGCCCGGTCCGCATCGTCCTCGTGGGCCACCGGCGCACCGAAGAGCGCCAGAATGCCATCACCCAGCACCTTGTCGACCCGGCCATCGAACGACTCGATGTCGGCGATCATCCGCTCGAAAGCGCCATCGATGAGCCGCTTCACCCGTTCGGGGTCGAGCTGTTCGGAGAGCGCCGTGTAGCCGACGATGTCGGCGAACACGACAGTGACGACGCGGCGCTCCTCGCTCGCGGATGCGACCACCTCGTGCCCGCAGAACGGGCAGAATCGGGCGCCCTCGGGGAGATCTCGTCCACACGACGAACAGTTCGCCATCAACCCTGGATCGTAGGGCACATCCACCTCTGGTCTGACGAGCGAATGCAAGATGATCGCTAGCGTCGAGGACGTGCGCAGACTGAGCGGTGTGCAGCCGATCGAGTGGTGTCGGCACCATCCCCACGTTGCCGACGCGGCGGTGGCGGCGGTGGTCGCGGCGCTCTCGCTGTGGGCCCACTTGAGCGGTGCGGTCAGCGTAGAGGGGCGAGACGAACTCGACCCGACATGGTGGACAACGGGCCTCATCGTGCTCGGATCCGCTCCGCTCTTGTGGCGACGTACTGCTCCGCTGCGCAGCGGAATGGTGATCGTCGCGGCCGAGACGATCGCATTGTTTCTCGGCGTCGGCGGACCGGCGTTTCTGGGGTCGGTCGTTGCGATCTACTCGATCGGCGCGCATTCGTCGGGGCCGCAGCGCTCGCGCACGGCGGCCGCGATCGCCGTGCTGGTCCTTGCCCTGTTCGTGTCTGGCTGGATCGACCGCCTCGATCTGCTCGACCAGTTCGTGTCGACAACCATCTTGATGGTCACCGCCTTCGTCGTCGGTGACAATCTGCGACGGCGCCGTGACAACGTCGCCGATCTCGCAGAACGAGCCGAACGGGCCGAGCGCGAACAAGAACTCCTCGCTGAACAGCGAGTGCTCGCCGAGCGGACGCGGATCGCCCGTGATCTGCACGACGTGGTGGCTCATTCGGTGAGCGTGATCGTGATCCAAGCCGCCGGCGCGCGGCGCACGCTACGGTCGTCGCCAGACGACGCCGAGCAGGCGCTCGACGTGATCGAACAGACGGGACGAGAGGCGATGCAGGAGCTGCGCGGCATCCTCGGCGTGCTGCGCACAGACGCCGATCGGGCGTCGAACCCTGCGGCGGCGAGGCGGGTGCCGCAGCCCGGCCTCGACCAGCTCGCGGGATTGACGACAATCGACGAGATGCGCGTCGACGTCGAGATCGATCCCGCGATCGAGGTCGACGCACTTCCGGCGAGCACGTCGCTCACCGCCTACCGCCTGGTGCAAGAGGCACTGACGAACAGCCGTCGGCACGCCGGTCCGGAGGTGACGGTCACCGTGCGACTCACCGCCGAAGACGGCCAACTGTTCATCGAGGTGAGCGACGACGGCCGCGGTGCGGCGGCCGCCAGCAGCGAGCCGGGTTTCGGGCTGTCGGGGATGCGTGAGCGGGCCGCCGCGAGTGGCGGGTCGGTCGAGGCCGGTCCTCGCCCTGGCGGCGGCTGGATGGTGAGTGGGCGACTGCCGCTGGGCCACGTGTCCACGCGCCCTGACCTCGATGCGGAGATGGCTCAGTGATCCGGGTGATGCTGGTCGACGATCAGCACATGGTGCGGGCCGGGTTCCGAATGATCCTCGAGTCCGAGCCCGACTTCACGGTGGTCGCCGAAGCGGGCGACGGGGTCGAGGCCGTCGAGGTCATGCCAGCGGCGCGCCCCGACGTCGTGCTCATGGACGTGCGCATGCCACGGATGGACGGCATCGACGCATGCGCGGCGATCTGCGCGGCGCACACCGATGCCAGGGTGATGATGCTCACGACGTACGACCTCGACGACTACGTACATGCGGCTCTGCGCGCCGGGGCCAGCGGGTTCATGCTGAAAGACGCTCCCGCCGACGATCTGCTCGACGCTATCCGGGTCGTCCATCGAGGCGACGCCCTCCTTGCGCCAACCGTGACCAGGGCATTGATCGACGAAATCGCCCGCCGACCAGCTGGTCACCCCGGTGCTGTTCCCGGGATCGACCAGCTCACCGAGCGCGAGCACGAGGTGCTGACGTTGATGGCCCGCGGGCTGACCAACGGGGAGATCGCCGACCGACTGTTTCTCGGCGAGGCGACGATCAAGACACACGTTGGGCACATCCTGGCCAAACTGGGCGCTCGCGATCGCGTCCAGGCGGTAGTCGCTGCGTACGAGTCCGGCATCGTCGTCCCAGGCGATCTGTAGCCGGTCCGACCAGTCCGACCAGTCCGACCAGTCCGACCAGAGAGGGAGGACGATCCGCCGAAAGGTGGATGGCGAAGTGCATCAGGCGGAGTAGACCAGCGAGCATGAATACCCCCGCTCCGCCTTCTCCGCCTTCTCCCCCGAAAGTCGCCGCCGCCGGCGCCGTCGACGCCACCAAGATCTACGGCGTCGGTGACGCTCAGGTGCGCGCCCTCGACGGCGTCACCGTCGCTTTCGAACAGGGCAAGTTCACCGCGATCATGGGTCCGTCTGGATCCGGCAAGTCAACGCTCCTACACGCACTCGCCGGCCTCGACACCCTCACCTCGGGAGACACCTACATCGGCGAGACCTACCTGTCGACGCTCGACGACAAACAGCTCACCGAGCTGCGCCGCACCAAGGTCGGCTTCATCTTCCAGGCCTTCAATCTGATCCCGACCTTGACCGCCGAGGAGAACATCCGATTGCCGATGATGCTCGGCGGCGAAAGCGGCGACGCCGAGTGGATCGACACGGTGGTCACCACCGTCGGCCTGCGCGAGCGCCTCAGCCACCGACCGAGCGAACTGTCCGGCGGACAGCAGCAGCGCGTTGCGGTGGCCCGGGCGCTGGCCTCCCAACCGCAGATCATCTTCGCCGACGAGCCGACCGGCAACCTCGACTCGACGACCGGCGCCGAGATCCTCGACTTCATGCGCCGCGCCGTACGCGAGTACGGCCAGACGATCGTGATGGTCACCCACGACCCCGGTGCCGCGTCGTACTCCGACCGCGTCGTATTCGTTGGCGACGGCAAGATCACCGGCGACATGGACGAGCCGACCGCCGACGGCGTGCTCGACCACCTCAAGCAGCACGGAGTCTGAGATGAGTACCTCGTCGACCGCGCTGCTGGCGCGGCGCAGTATTCGCGCCCGACTCGGGCGCACCATCGCCATCGCGGTGGCGATCACCGCAGGCGTGTCCTTCGTCGTTGGATCATTCGTGCTCGCCGACAGCTTGCGCGATGTGTTCACCGACCTGTTCGACGAACTCTCCGAAGATGTCGACCTGCAGGTGCGCAGCGTCCAGGAGTTCGACACCAATGACGCCCGTGAGCCGATCGAGGTCACGCTCGTCGACGAGGTTCGGGCGATCGACGGCGTCGAGGTCGCCGAGCCCACGCTGACCCGCTACGCCCAGTTGATCAACGACGAAGGCGAAGCCGTGTCACCTGCGGGCGGTCCGACCCTCGGTGTGTCGTGGGAAGGCGACGCCGGGATTCAAGGTGTCACCATCAGAGAGGGGGTCCCACCCGAGGGCCCCGACGAAGTGGCGATCGACAAGGCCACCGCCGACCGCGAGCGGATCTCGATCGGCGACGAGGTGACCTACCTCACCGACACCGGGCAACACACCGGGACGGTGACCGCCACGATCGGACTCGGCGACACCGACAGCTTCGGTGGCGCTGCACTCGTGGCGCTCGACCTCGACACCGCACTCGACAAGTTCGGCGCCGATGGCAAGGTCGACACCATCGACATCAAGGTGGCCGACGGGGCCGACGTCGCCGCCGTCGAGGCTGAACTCGAGTCGGTGCTCACCAACACGGTTGAAGTGATCACCGGTGAGCAGGTCGCCGAGGAGTCCGCCGAGGGGGTCAACGAGTTCGTCGACCTGTTCGGGAACGGACTGCTGATCTTTGCCTTCATCACGACGTTCGTGTCGGGCTTCATCATCAACAACGTGTTCCAGATCACGATCGGGCAACGCCTGCGCGAGCTGGCGTTGATGCGTGCAGTCGGCGCCTCTGGCCGACAGGTCCGCCGCATGATCGTCGGCGAGGCCCTCATCTTGGGCATCGTGGCCACGATCCTCGGAGTGTTCGGTGGTCTCGCAGTGGCTCGACTCCTGATCACCGCGTTCAACGCCGCCGGCGCGGGGTTCCCTTCGTCGGCCACGGTGATCCAACCACGGACGGTCATCATCGCCTTCCTCGTCGGCGTCGGCATCACCATGCTGTCGGTGCTCGTCCCGTCGCGCCGCGCCGCACGCATCCCGCCAGTGGCGGCGATGCGGCCCGAGCTGGGCTTCGGGGCACTCGGTCGGCGGCGCTTGATCGGCGGTGTGGTCGTGACCATCGTCGGGCTGGTGATGTTCCTCGTCGGGATGTTTGCTCAACCTGGCGGTACCCAAGGGCTGATCTTCTTCGCCGGCGGCGGCGGACTGCTGTTGTTCGTCGGGGTGGCCAGTGTGTCGTCGACGATTGCCCGCCCCGTCACCCGAGCGATCGGCTGGCCGATCGACAAGTTGTTCAAGGTGCCCGGCGCACTCGCCCGCGAGAACGTGGCCCGCGCCCCGCGGCGCACGTCGTCGAGCGCGGCGGCGTTGATGATCGGCGTGTCGCTGGTGAGCGCGGCGGCGGTGTTCGCCTCGTCGCTACGGACAACCTTCGTCGACACGCTGGAGAATGCGATCACCGCTGACTACATCGTCACCGACGACAGTTTCCAGGGCCTCTCCCCTGTGGTCGCGGAAACGTTGGCCGAGGTGCCCGAACTGTCGGCGGTCACGCCGGTGCGCGGTATCAGCGGCCAGGTCGAGGGCGACACGAAGAGCTTCGGCGCTGTCGACGCGATCGCATTCGAAGAACTCGTTGACCCCGACCTGCAAGAGGGCACGATCGGTGGACTGAGCGAGAACGGCGTGCTCGTGCACACCGACCCCGCCGGCGACCTCGACCTGGAGATCGGCTCGGAGGTCGAGGTGCTGTATCAGAACGGCGAGACGTCCACGCTCACC
The DNA here is from genome assembly GCA_039177505.1 of Actinomycetota bacterium. Lineage (GTDB taxonomy): Bacteria > Actinomycetota > Acidimicrobiia > Acidimicrobiales > Ilumatobacteraceae > JABSQH01. Next base: position 65,589 of record JBCDFR010000004.1, read on the forward strand.
GTCGAGGGCATCTACGGCGATGCCACCTTCGGCAACTGGCTGATCTCGCTCGACACGCTCGAGGCGGTCAGCGATGCACCGGCGCGCGACTTCTTCATCATCGGCAAGCTCGCCGACGAGGTCGACGCCGAGACCGGCGACGCTGCTGTCGCTGCGGCGATTGAGGAGTTCCCGCAGGCCAACCTGCAGACCAACGCCGAGTTCCGCGAGAGTCAAGAGGCGCAGATCAACCAGTTGCTGGTGATCATCTCGCTGCTGTTGGCCTTCGCCATTGTGATTGCGGTGCTCGGCATCTCGATCACCCTGGCTCTCGGCGTGTTCGAACGGACCCGCGAGATCGGCCTGCTCCGGGCTGTCGGCATGAATCGCCGGCAGACCCGCCGGTCGATCCGCTGGGAAGCGGTGATCGTGTCGACGTTCGGCGCCATCATCGGCATCGTCCTGGGAACGTTCCTCGGAGTGGTGCTGTCACTAGCGGTACCCGACGACATCATCAGCAAGCTGGCGTTCAACCCAACGATCACCGTGATCATCCTGATCGGCGGCGTGGTCGCCGGCCTGCTGGCGGCGCTGTACCCCTCGTTCAAGGCGTCGAACATGGACGTGCTCGACGCCATCGCCACCGAGTAGCGGCGCCAGACTGGAGCGATGGCTCTCGACCTTCGCAAACTCGACGACGACGTGCGAGCGTTCCTCACCGAACGCCACCTCGCCACCCTGACGACACTGCGGTCGGATGGGACGCCGCACGTCGTCGCCGTCGGGTTCAGCTACGACGAAGACGCGGCGGTCGCCCGGGTGATCACCTGGGCGACATCGCAGAAGGCGCTCAACGCACAACGCATGGAGGCCGCCGGGCTACACGCCGCGGTGTGCCAGGTCGATGGCGGTCGTTGGTTGTCGCTCGAAGGCCCGGTGCGCTTGGTCACCGATGCCGAGGGCGTCAAGCCCGGGGTAGACGGGTACGCAGCTCGCTACCAACCTCCCAAAGAACGCGACGACCGCGCCGTCGTCGAGATCGACGTGCGACGCATCCTCGGCCGCGGCTAGCGCGACATCAGGTGCCAGGCACCAGATGTCGCACAACGACTGATCACGATCACGCGATCGCGACATCTGGTGCCTGGCACCTGATGTCGCGCTAGCCGACGTCACGGTTCCAGGGGAGGTCGGCGAGCCAGCGCTGCGCGGCTGGATGCGGATCCATCGGCGTGTCGTCACCATCGCTGCGGAACTGGGGGTCGAGCTTCGGGTCGAGGTGATACTGGCACCCCTGGCACCAATACAGCACCCGTTGGTGTTCCCCCATTCGGCGAGACTCGACAGTTTCACCGCAGCGGTGACAACGCTGTCCGGTGCGGCCGTACACTGCGAGGCCTCCGGGCACCGTCGGCGCCGTCACCCGTTGCGCGGTCGCCAGATTGGATCGCAGCATCGACGCCGCGCTGTTGACCACCCGTATTGCATCGTGTTCGGACAGTGTGCCGACCCGGGCGTAGGGACTGAGCTCTGTGGCCCACAACACCTCGCAGCGATATACGTTGCCGACACCACACGTCACCCGCTGATCGAGCAACACCTCGCCGAGACGTGCTGCTGGTTCGGGGTGGGTGAGCAGCAGGTTGACCACAGCGCCGAGGTCGGTATCCGGCTTGCACAGGTCGGGGCCGAGACGCCCCATTCCAGGGTGACGGCGCTTGTCGAGGAGGCGGTACGTCTCGACGGTCGGTGCGCTGAAGCACACCGCTAGCCAATCGGCGACCTCGATCGCGGCCCGCATTTGGCGGTGCGGACGTCGCCAGCGGTCGCCGTCGCGGTAGAGGTGCCACGAGCCACTCATGCGCATGTGGGTGTGCAGCACGAGACCATCGTCCCAGATGATCTCCAAGTGTTTGCCGTGACTCTCGACGCGCTCGACGATCCGCCCGGCTTGGGGCACGGGTCCGACGAGGCGCGGCGCATCGAATCGCAGCATCGGCTTGCCTGCAAGCGCCGTCCGCAGGGCGCTTGCCGCCCGGTGGATCGTATCGCCCTCTGGCACATCCATAGGCTACGACGCCGGCACCATGCAGCGGCGGACCATGCCCGCAATCGCGCCAGCGCGGCCCGCGACGATGAGCGGGCTGGTCAACCGAGTGCTGGCGGGCACCACGTCCGGCCTACCCTCGGCCCAATGCCCCTCCCGCGTCCCGACCCCAGCGCGGTCAAGGACGGCATCCCATTGTTCATCCCTGCGATTCCGTTTGCTCTCGTGCTGGGCGTGGCGATCATCGAGTCGGCAATGCCCGACGAGGTCGGCTGGTCGACCAACCTGTTCATCTTCGCCGGCGCCGCTCAGCTCGCCACCGTGAGCCTCGCCGCCACGTCGACGTGGGTCACGCTCGTGTTGACCGCCGCCGTGATCAACCTGCGGCACGTGATGTACAGCGCAGCCCTCGCGCCGCGCTTCGAGTCACAACCACGGTGGTTCCGATGGGTCGGGCCGTACTTTCTGATCGACCAGCTCTACGTGTTGTCGTCGGCCGCCGCCGAACGCGACGATGACGACTGGCGTCGCTATTACCTCTCGGTGGGCACACTCTTCTTCACGTGTTGGATGGGCACGGTAACGATCGGCCTGTTCGTCGGATCCGCGATTCCCGAAGAGTGGCGACTCGACGTAGCACCGGCCGTGATGTTCGCGGGACTGGTGATCATCGGCATCACCACTCGCCCAGCCGCGGTCGCCGCACTTGCCGCAGTAGTGACAACACTCATCGCCCTCGATGTACCGAACAACGGCGGCATCCTCATCGGAGCGATCGTCGGGGTGTCCGCCGGATATCTCGCCGAACGTGCCATCGATCGCAACGACACTTCCGAGGAGCCGGCACGGTGACGACGATCGCCGCCATCACCGCCGTACTCAGCGTCGGCGTGTTGACATACCTGTCGCGAGCCGGACTCATCTTGTTCCTCGCCGAACGCCCGCTGCCCATGCAGATCCAACGGGCGTTGCGCTACGTCGGGCCCGCTGTGCTGTCAGCGCTGACGGTCACGCTCGTCGCCGGCAGCGAGGGAGTCGGTGGAGTTGAATTCGCCGAGGTGAGTGCGATCGCCGTCGGTGGGGTCATCGCAGCGCTGACACGCAATCTCATCGCCTCCCTCGTCGTCGGCATGGCTGCGCTCTGGCTGGTGCTGTTGATCACGTGAACCGGACGCGTCCGGCAGCCTGAGGCCTTGATCGCTGCAGCGGCTAGGGCAGCGCGCCAACGTGCGCAAGCGCCAGTCGGATCAGCCGATCGTGCCCAGAGGTCATCTGATCGCGCACATCTTCACTCACCGCTTCCTCCGGCGTGAACCAGGCGAGATCGAGTGCCTCCTGGGTCGGCTCGCAGTCACCTTCGACGGGGACGACGTAGGCCAGGCTCACGGCGTGGTGACGAGGGTCGTAGAAGCCAGAGCGCTCCGGATTGGGGAAATACTCGACGACGGTGAACGGAGACGGGTCGGTGGGGATACGCGGGAGCGCCAACGGACCGAGGTCCTTCTCACAGTGGCGAATGACCGCCTCACGAATGCGTTCGCCGAACAACACCCGGCCGGTCACGACCATGCGCGATATCGTGCCGTCGGCGGCAACCCGCAAGAGCAGGCCCACCTCGGTCACCTTGCCTTGGCCATCGACGCGCACCGGAACCGCATCGACGTACACGATCGGCACGTGCGCACGGACAAGTTCGAGGTCCTCTGGTGACAGCCAGCCGGTCTCGGTCTCGGTGGTGGCGTCAGCGTCGATCTCGGTCACGGCTGCATGATCCCACGCCGCACCCGCGAACGGGTGGTCATCAGTGGTTGAACGTGGTGGTCGTTCGCCCCGATCGGGGCAGCGGACTGTCGAGACCGTCGAGGAAGGTCACCGCGGTGCGCAACGAGTCGAGCAGCTTGTCGGCAAGGTCGAGCGACATCCCGTTGCGCACGACGATGCGCTGCACGACCACATCGGACATGTCGTCGGGCATCGGGTAGGTCGGCACGAGCCAGCCGTCTTCTCGCAACTTGTTCGACAGGTCGTAGAGATCCCAGTTCTCGGTGTGTCCCTCTGTCATGCGATATGCGAACACCGGGATGTCCGACCCGTGATTCCACAGTGTGAACGGCTCCATCTGACCGATCGCCAGCGCTAGATACTCAGCGACGTTACGCGTCGCTGCCTGCACTTCGCGGTAGCCCTCGTGACCGAGACGCAAGAACGCGTAGTACTGCAACAGCACCTGTGCGCCCGGTCGCGAGAAGTTGAGAGCGAACGTCGGCATCTCACCGCCGAGGTAGGTGACCTCGAACACGAGGTCTTCGGGGAGCAGCGAGCGGTCAGCCCATACCACCCAGCCGACGCCCGGATACACGAGGCCGTACTTGTGCCCACTGGTGTTGATCGAGTGCACACGCTCGATGCGGAAGTCCCAGTCGATCTCGGGTTGCAGAAACGGGGCGATCATCCCGCCGGACGCCGCGTCGACGTGGATCGGAATGTCGAGCCCACGCTCCTGCTCGATGGTGTCGAGGGCCGCGGCGATCTGCTGTACGGGCTCGTACATACCGGTGTAGGTCACGCCCATGATCGCGACGACGCCGATGGTGTTCTCATCGATGTAGTCACCGATCACGTCGCCGTCGAGGGTCGGATGATCCGCGCTGATCGGTACGTAGCGCGGCTCGATGTCGAAGTAGTTGGCGAACTTCTCCCAACACACCTGCACCGCTGAGCTCATCACGAGGTTCGGCTTGTCGACGGGTTCGCCGGCGGCCTTGCGGGCCTGTTGCCACCGCCGCTTCAACGCCAGGCCCCCGAGCATTGCGGCCTCCGACGATCCGGTGGTGGAGGTCCCGATCGCCTTCGCCGGATCTGGGGCGTGCCACAAATCAGCAATGATCCGCCAGCATCGTTCCTCGATCTCCGCGGTCGCGGGATACTCGTCTTTGTCGATCATGTTCTTGTCGAACACGTCGGCGTACAGCTTCATCGCCATCGGGTCCATCCAGGTGGTGACGAAGGTGGCGAGATTGAGGCGGGCGTTCCCGTCGAGCATCGCGTCGTCGTGGACCACCTGATACGCCGTCTCAGGCAGCATCGGCGCTTCGCTCAGCTTGTACTTGTGGCGCCGACGTACTTCCCCACTGCGGGCGAAGATCGGGTTGACCTCGAACTCGTTGCGCTTGCTCATCCTCAGGGGATGGTAGGCGTTGGATCCGACGGCCAATCGGCTGCGTCGAGCGGATCCTGCACACGGCTGGGGTGCGACGTCGTGTTCAACCAGGCGATGAAACGCCGGGCGCTCAACGGTCGCGAGATGCAATACCCCTGGGCCACATCGCACCCGAACGCACGGAGTTGATCGAGCACCTCGTTGTTCTCCACGCCTTCAGCGACGACCTCGAGTCCTAGGTTGTGCCCGAGGTCGATCGTCGAACGCACGATCACCTCGTCCTGCTCGTCGATCAGCACGTTGGCCACGAAGCTCCGGTCGATCTTCAGCTCGGCAACGGGGAGACGGCGCAGATAGCTCAGCGACGAGTAGCCGGTTCCGAAGTCGTCGATCGACATCCGCACGCCGATGTCGTTGAGGTCGGTGATCGTGGATCGCGAGCGAGGTGCATCGCTGAGCAGCGACGACTCGGTGATCTCCACGGTGAGGAGTGCAGGATCGACCCCGTGCATCGCTAGATACCCGGCGACACGATCGGGCAGACGCGTGTCGAGGAGGTCGTGCGTCGACAGGTTGACCGACAGCCCGAGGTAGTACCCGCGGTCGTGGATCTGGCGCAGTGTGCCGATGCCATTGGACAGCATCAGGTCGGTGAGCTGCTTGATCAGGCCCGTGTCCTCGGCCACCCGCACGAAGTCCGTCGGTGTCACTTCGCCGCGCACAGGGTGGGTCCATCGCACCAATGCCTCGGCGCCGATGACCGTGCCGGTGGCGAGGTCCAGCTTGGGCTGATAGTGGACATGCAGTCCGTTGCTCTCGATGGCCGCACGGAGATCGCCGAGCATCGACAAACGTGCCGGCGTCCGCCGGTCGAGTTCGTCGCGGTAGGTCTCGACACCAAGTCGTTGGGTCTTGGCGTTGTACATCGCGATGTCGGCGCGGCGCATCGGCCCAGCGGCATCGGGATCATGTTCTTCGAGTTCGGCGACGCCGACACTCGCGGTGACGACGATCTCGAGTCCGTCGAGCGTCACCGGCCGACTCGCCTCTTCGAGGCACAGGTTGGCAAGCGCCTGCATTTCTTCGTAGCTGTCCCGCCGGGCGATGACTGCAAACTCGTCGCCGGCAAGTCGAGCCATCTTGTCGTCGGGTCCGAGGCGGAGGGTCATGCGCCGGGCGAATTCGACGAGGAGCTGGTCGCCGGCGTGATGACCAAGCGTGTCGTTGACTTCTTTGAAACGGTCGAGGTCGAGCATCAACACGAACAGCACGCCGGAGCGATCGCGCTCTTCGAGGACTTCGATCACGTGCCGCTCGAACGCTGTCCGGTTGGGCAGCCCGGTCAATCCATCGTGGCGCGCCTCGGATTCGATCCGTTGGTGCAACATCCCTCGTCGCAAGCTGGACGCCAGCTGCTCGGTGAGGTTCTGCACGCGGGCAACGTCGCCTTCGTTCAGACGAGCCGACACACCAGACCGCCCGGTGATCACGAGCAGGCCAATGACACCGGTCCCATCGGAGATGGGAGAGGTGATGACGCCACCGCCAGTCTTCGGTCTCGCTATTCCAGAATCAAGGCTGACGAGCTGCGCGCTGTCGGATTCGATCGCCTGGCGCCAGCGCGGGTCGCGGCGACTGCGAGGAGGAGCGGTCAACGGTGGACCGACCGATGCCCGCATGACGACTTCTTCATCGACAAACAAGACGAGCAGAGCGACGTCGCAACGGAGCAGGCGGGCCGCCTCAGACACCGCCGCGTCGGCGATCTCCTGCGGATCCAACGACCGCCCGACACGACCAGTGAATCCGTGGACGGCATCGAGATCCCGCAGCTGCTGATCGATGGCGCCGAACGCCTTCAGCACGTACCACAGTGCGCCCACGGGGATCAGGCCCACGAGGACCAGCCACGGCGCGACCAGCGAGAGGGACACCACCATTCCCCCGATTGACGCGTTGACGGCGAAGAGCCACCACGCCAGCCGGAGCTCGCTGCCCACACGCGTGACGAGGTCGCCTTCATAGCGGCTGATGACAACCGACACCAGCACAGAGGAAATGATGCTGGGAATGACCAACGCCACTAGGGACGCCGGCACCATGACCGTCGACCCGTCACCCCATCGCCAGATGAATGAGTAGAAGATCAAGTAGGCCGTCGCCAGCTCAACGGCGAACAGACCCGTATTGAAGATCAGCTTGTGCGCCGCCGGCCGGCGATACACCACGAGCACCACGAACGAGACCGCGAGACGCACCGACAGCGCCACAGGCGGCGTTAGAAAGACGAGGGACACCGCGAGCGGAACCTCGCTCAACGAGAAGGCGATCGCCTCGCGTCGGAACTGGAAGTGAAAGACCGTCACCTCGGCGACGGCGAAGCCGAGCGCAACGGCAACGACGATGAGCCAGCCGGATGACCGCATCGGCGCACCAACGTCGGGAGTCAGCACCAACAGCGCAGCAGACAGGACGAGCAGGAGCACTGACAGTGCCACCACGTCTCGGTCAGGCCGCGACGGGCTGATCAGTCTCCATGAGCCGCCGGGTGCGGTGTGCGCACCGTCGTTGTCGGTTGTCCTCAAGGTCGCTCCTCAACCAGGATCGACCCGGCGGTCCGCGACCCTGCTTGGTCTCTATCGGAGCGGCGACCCCGCTCCTTGAATTCTGAAGGTTATGCCCAGCTGGCGCCAGCCCAACTCGCACCAGCCCACGAAGCACCGGCCCAACTCGCACCAGCCCAACTCGCACCAGCCCACGAAGCACCAGCCCACGAAGCACCAGCCCAACTCGCACCAGCCCACGAAGCGCCAGCCCAACTCGCACCAGCCCACGAAGCACCGGCCCACGAGGCGCCGGGCGCAAGGTTCTCGACCGCCAACACCGGACGGACACCGGTCGGCTGGACGGCGGGAGCAAAGTCCTGCACTGCTCGACTGACGTTTGCGCCAAGCGCAGCCACGGCGTCGACTAGCCCTGCTCCCGATGCCGTTACGTCGGTGTTCGGAATCGGGGTCGCCGAACGAGACAGCGCCGCCTTCACCTGGTCGGGTGTCCAGTCTGGGTTCGCGTCGAGCAGCAAGGCCACCAGACCCGCGGTGACCGCCGAGCTTTGCGACGAACCAGTGCCCTTGAAGGTCTCGTCGTCGACGTAGCCGGTGCTGCGATGGTTCACATCGGCGTCCGATCCGCCAACGCGTGCGCTCTCGATGCTCACACCCGGAGCAATGACATCGGGGTTGCGCACGCCATCGCCGACCGCCGACCAATCGGCGACACCAAGCTCGTCCCCGGTGAGCGCACCACCAACCGCGATGACGAACGGGTTGTTCGCCGGTGAAGCGAGACCGACGACTTCGTCACCGTTGTTGCCAGCGGCGACGACGACCGTGATACCTGCGTTCCACGCGCGCTCGACGGCGGCCGAAAGTGCATCGGTCGTGTGGTCGAGCGGAGAGCCGCTGTCGAACGCCAAGTTGATGACTCGGATGTCGAGATCGACAGCATTCGCAATGACCCAGTCGATACCTGCGATGACGTCGACCTGCCGGGCATCACCCACGCGATCGGCAACCTTCACCGAAACGATGCCGCTGTCGGGGGCGACACCGAGGAAGGTCTCGGGATGGGCGGCGGAGTCGGCGGGCGACGCCCCGGGCTCGCGGCCAGCGATGATGGCGGCAAGGTGCGTCCCGTGTCCGTTGCCGTCGACAAAGGCGATCGACGGCGACGCAGCCTCAGCGCTGAGATCAGCCACCGCCACGATTTTGCCGTCGCCAGACAGCGACTCGACCGGTGCGACACCGGTATCGATCACCGCGACGTTCACGCCGGCGCCGGTGATGCCCTGTTCCCACAACGCGCGGGCGCCGATCTGGTCGACTACGTGATACATCGATCCGGGAGCTAGGTCACCAGCTGCAACCGGCGCCTCGACCAAGGGCTCGACCGACTGGCCGCTCCGCGAGCCGAGCGGGTCGGCGACGACGAACGCCGTTGTTCCGAGGGCCAGGATCGCCGCCGCAATGGCGAACCGCTTCGGGCGTTTGCCACCCGAGCTGTCGTCCACAGCGAGCGAGACATGCTCGCGTTCGGTGTCGAAACCCGCGTAGGTGGAGCTACTACGGGTGAGCGCAATCGCGTGCGTCATGGTGATCTCCGTTCCGCCGATCCCACAAGGGGCCGTGTCTTGCCCGCGCTGCGCCACCCCGATGTGACACACCGTTTGAAAAGTCGCTTTACCATATCTTTACGTAGAACTTGACCGCAAGGTGTGGCGTTCACGAACGCTCAGCGCGGTTACTCACGCTCAGTGTTCAGAGAACACACACGGTGGTCACGCCCGCGGTACCTCGCGCCGATGGTCCCCGCTCACGGCGGCAGTCGTCTACCGTCGGCCGCCGATGGCCGACCCGTTTCCGAACTCATCCGAGCGAGTGCCGGGCGCGGGCGCATGGCTCGCCCGGAACCGCTACTGGGTGATCGGAGCGTGGGTGGTGCTCGCGGTGACGCTCGGCATCATCTCGGCCGTCGTGCCGAGTCAGTCGCGCAACTCCTTCACTGTGCCCGGCAGCGGCTCGGCCGACGCGCTCGATGTGCTCGGCGAGAGCTACCCCACGCTGGCCAACCCGATCGTGACCGTCGTGTACGCCACCAGCGACGGGAGCCAGATTCTTGACCCTCCCACCCAGGCCCTGATCGACGAGGCGATCGGCGGTCTGCTCGAAGTGCCCGACGCGGCCGAGGTCACCAACCCCGCCGAACCGCTCAACCAGCGCTCCAACATCTCCCCCGACGGCACGATCGCCTTCTCCACCATGACGTTCACGCAGAGCGTGGCGGACCTGTCGGAAGACACCTTCGACAGCCTCGAGTCGGCGGTCGAGCCGGTGCGCGCCGCCGGCTTACAGGTCGAGTTCGAGGGCAGTCTCATCGACGCCGACAACCCACCCCGCGGCACGCTGTCGCAGTACGCCGACGCGATCTCGATCGTTGTCGCCATCCTGATCGTGCTCTTGGCCTTCGGCTCTCCGCTCGTCGCGCTACTCCCGATCGTCACCGCGCTTGGCGGCCTGACCGTCGCGCTGTCGCTGCTCGGATTGCTCGAAAACGTGTTCAACATCGGCAGCGTCAACGAGATCCTGGGGACCATGCTTGCGCTCGGCGTCGGTGTCGATTACTCGTTGCTGATCGTCAACCGCTACCGCCAACTGCGCGGCGAGGGCCATGACGTCGACACCGCGATCTCGCTCGCGTGGAGCTCGGCGGGAACGTCGGTGATCTTCGCGGGTATCACCGTGATGGCGACGACGCTCGCACTCACCGTGGTTGGCGTCCCGTTCATTTCGCTGTTGGCGCTGACCACATCGATGTTCGTCGTGATCACCATCGTCAGTGCGCTCACGTTGCTCCCGGCGATGTTGCGAGTGTTCGGTGATCGCATCGCCTGGGGCAGCCTGCCGTGGGGTCGCGAGCACCCGACCGACACCACGCACGGCTTCTGGGCATCGTGGGCCCGCGTGATCCAGAGGTTCAGGGTGGTCTTCGCCATCGTGCCCGTGCTCGTTCTGCTCGTCGTCGCTGCGCCGTATCGGTCGGCTGACCTCGGGATCATCAACGACGGCGCGCTGCCCGACAGCGTCACTCAAAAACGCGCTTACGACCTGCTCGACGATGGGTTCGGACCCGGCCAGAACGCGCCGTTGCTCGTTGTCGCCCGGTTCTCTGGCGACGGCGAAGTCACCGACACCGGCGTCGGGGTGGTGTCGCTGTTCGAGACGCTACGCAACAGCCCCGACGTCGAGTCCACGTCGCCACCGGTGCTCAGCGACAGTCGCGACGCCGTGCTGTTCAGAGTCGTACCGACCACCGGTCCCGACGAACAGGCGACGGCGGATCTCGTCCGCGAGCTCCGGGACTTCGCGCTTCCGGACGCCGTCGATGGCACGGGCATCGCGCCAGGCGAAGTATTCGTCGGCGGAGAAACGGCGACGTTCATCGATTTCACCCAACGCATCTCCGACCGCCTCGTCGCGTACATCCTCGTCGGTGTGGGCATCGCCTTCATCGCGCTGATGATCGCGTTCCGCTCACTGATCGTGCCGCTCAAGGCGATGCTCGTCGCCTTGCTCTCATTCTTCGTCGCCTACGGCGTGGTCGTTGCTGTCTTCCAATGGGGGTGGGGGCTGGGCCTGCTCGGGCTCGACGAGACCGTGCCGATCGAGTCGTTCTTCCCGCTGTTCTTGTTCGCCATCCTGATCGGTCTGACCCTGGACTACGAGGTGTTCCTCGTGAGCCGTGTACTCGAGGACTACGCGGTCACCGACGATCCGGATGGGTCGGTGATCACAGGGCTGACGAACACCGGCAAGGTGATCTTGTCGGCGGCGGTAATCATGGGCAGCGTCTTTTTCGTCTTCGTCTCGAACCCCTCGCCAGTGGTCAAGATGATCGGGTTCGGGTTGGGCGTTGGCGTACTGACCGACGCGTTGATCGGCCGCCTGATGATCGTGCCAGCGGTGCTTCATCTGCTCGGCCGGCGAGCGTGGTGGTATCCGCGCTGGCTCGACCGGGTCACACCCGTCATCAACGTCGAGGGTGGCGCGCCAGCCGCGACCGGCGCCGACCCCGGCGAGGACAACCCGCCCGACCGGTGAGCGAAACGGCCCTCTGTGGGCCACCTCGCTCACCGCAGCAGAACTCGTCGTCCTCCACTGCTGGATCCGAGCCTGTTCGACGCAGTGGAAAACGCGCGGTTGGCGCGACGACAATGGATGGGTGCAGCGGATCGTTGGTGGGATCCGCGTCCGTCGGGGCGCGGTCATCGCCTGGGTGATCGTCCTGATCGCCGGGGTGACGATGTCGGCCAGCGCGCGCACCGCCGCAGACGACCGCCCGCCGCCGCTGCACGGCGATCAGCGCACGTCGCTGCGGACCGGGTCCAGCACGTGGTTCGCCGACGAATTGTGCCTCGCCACGGCAACCGCAGCCGACCTCACCCGACTGTTCGACAGCGAGCCTGCCAACATCATCGGCGCCGACTACCAACGGGCGACACGGATCGACGAGGACACCACACTCTGGACGTTCCAAGACGCAGAGGTCCGGCTCCCCGGCGGCGGGTCGCGTCTGGTCCACAACATCGGCGCTGTACAGGAAGGCAACTGTTTCACCTTCTTGATGAGCGGCGGCCGCGGCGACCCGCAGCCCTGGCTGTACAGCGAGCACACCGCCAACATGTTTCGCTGGTTCTGGCCCCTCGGAGCGGAGGTCGGCAGCGACGAGCGTCTCTACGTGTACCTGGCCGAGATGAACGAACTCGGCGAGGAGTACCTGACCCACGTCGAGCCATCGGGAACATACGTTGCTGCCGTCGACACCGACACCTGGAACGTCGAGTGGTACGGGCAGCCAGCGAACGCAGGCGCCGACTTGTACGGCTTCGCCATCGAGTCCGATGACGACTGGACGTACCTCTTCGCCCAGTGTCACCGGCAGTTCGGCTTCGACCCGGTGTTGTTCGTGTTCGGTCACGACCGGTCGTGTGCCGACGAAGTCCACATCGCACGCGTCCCGCGCGGTCAGCTGCTGTCGTCGCCGACGTATTGGGACGGCACCCGCTGGCAATCCTCACCGGCGCGAGCCGCGACCATCATCAAGACCGCCGGACGCCTGGCCAACCCGACCCAGTTCATCCGCCACCACAATCAATGGATGGCGATCACCAAGCTCGACGACTGGTGGGGCCAACGAGTCATCGTCGAGCGCGCCCTGCACCCGGCCGGACCGTATGAGTTCTACGACGAGCGCTGGCCGGCGGTGAAGTGCGTCAACGACTGCAACCACTACTTCGCCAGCTGGATCCCGACCGACCATCGGTCGACGCTCACCTTCGGGCTGTCACACAATCGGTGGGATGGAGTTGCGTCGTGGGTGTATCGCCCCACGTTCCACACGATCAGTGCACCGAGTTGGCAACCAGCAGCAGCCAGCCGCTGCCAACTCGGTCAGTGCGACTGACCGCCGATGCCGGTCATGGCAGGTTGACGATGAACCACGAGTCGCCGGTGCCAACGAGCGCCCGGTCGCCGTTGACGATCGCCCAGCCGCCATAGAACTCGCCGCTGTCTTCGGGTAGGTCTTCGACGATGAGTGCGCCGTCGTCACCGGCTGCGAACAACCACAGATCGGGTCGGTACCCGTACGACGGCGGAGAAAGCGCCCGGAGCGCGGCGTTGTAGGCCTCGTCGGAGAATTCGGCGACGACCTCGCCGCTCGATGCGTTCGTCACGCGAATCCCGGGGCCGAAGTCGAGCATGAACTCCTGGTCGTCCGAAGCTGCGAAAGGTCCTGCGGCCACGACGGTGCCGGTGAGGTCTTCGATCAACGTCCAGTCCTGTTGCGAAGAAGTGTTGACAGTCAGCGTGAACCCGTCCTCGACGACCTGCAGCGGCTCGGCCGTCATCTCCTGGTCCTGCCCCGCATCGACAAGTACCACTCGATCCGCGGTGCCTCCGCCGGCGAACCCCATGGTGAGCGGCGCCCAACCATCGGGCAACGCTGACACCTCGACGGCGCCCAGATCCCTCCCCTGATCATCGAGTCGATGGCCGACGACCGCTCCTGATCGATCGACAGTGAAGAGGACGATTCCGTCGCCCATACCCATCGAGCCAAGGATGCGTGACTGCTCATCGAGATCGCTCTGCAGCTGCCACTCGACACCGTCGGCCGAGAAGCGGACCCCGTCGAAGAACCCGACGAACCCTGCCGGGGTAGCCAGTACCTGTGCCTCGGAACCATACGTCGCAGGACCCTCCGAACTGACCACGTCGCCACCGATCGCCGCGGAGTAGAGCTGCGTCGGCAGCGGAGCGCCACCCTGCCACGAGGCCGCGATCGCAGCGCCAACGTCTTCGGCGATGTCAAGCTCCGACCACGTGATCGTAGTAACGGTCTCTGGCGCGTCAACGCCGGCGATCCAACGTTCGAGACGTATTCCCTCGGCGACGACATAGGGGGAATACCCGTCAGCAAACTGGGGCGGGAGTCGACTCGGGTCCAGCTGGACGTGCTCGGTGAACTGAGCCACCCATCGATCTCCACTTACGGCGAACGAGATCGGCGAACGGAACTGCAAGAAGATGTCGGGATAGTCGGCCCGACCCGACAGTGGAATCGGCTGCACATCCCACAGGACCAGATCGGACGTCGACGCGACTGCGTACGACTCGGTGCCGTCGTCGGTAGTCGTCGATCCGAGCGCAACCAAACGCTCTCCGTCACTCTGGGCGCCGGCGAGCCAGGTGATGCTCTCAGGCAAGACCAAGTCGATCGGTTCCCAGTCGTTTCCATCAATCGTGAAGCGGGCGTCGTACTCCGACGGCGGGGCAGATTGTGAATAGACCGCTTCGTTGGCTTCGGGATGCGCCGCGAGCACCTCGGTCACCTCATCGAGTAGCCCGGCGTCGCTCAGTATCTGCTGAGCCTCGGAGATGGTCGGGGGCAGGCCATCCGGGAACAGATCGAGGACCTCTTGGGGAAACAGCTCGCGAATGTCTTCGGGGAGTTCGTTGGGCAGCGGTTGTGCCACCGCTCGCGACGCAGCCACCAGGAACCCGTCGCGCCACGGCACAGCGATCTCGGGGTACACGATCGAGCTGCCGGAGCCGGCGAGGACCTGGGACTCGCTGCCACCCGTGGCCGAGCCGCGCTCGGCGCTCGCCGGTCCGGACGCAGTCGCGGGTTGCTCGACGATCGACACGACCGGTGAGTCTGAGTCTGATGAGTCGTCGACCACGGTGACGGGGACGTCGGCCACCGTCGTCGGCGGTGCAGTCGTCGGCGGTGCAGTCGTGGTGGTCGGGTCGACCCCGACGAGCGTCGCCGGCTCGTCGTCGCCGATGATCGACACGGCGACGATGCCGATCGCGGCGACGAGAGCGACCACGACGGCCAGCGCGCCGCCTCGTGCCAGCAGCCGTCGACGGCGCACACGAGCGGTCAGCGACGCTCGCACCTCGGCAGCATCGCCGGGTTCGATCTCGTCGGCGGCGGCCGCGAGGCCGCGCCGAATCCGGTCGTCGTTCATGGCGTCTCCAACATGGTTGCAAGCTGCTCGAGCGCACGGCTCAGCCTGCTCTTGACGGTGCCCTGCGGGATGTCGAGGGCTGCGGCGGTCTGGGCCTCTGACCAATCGAGGTAGTACCGGCTGACGATCACCGATCGATGAGCGATCGAGAGCTGGCGGAGGCACCGCACCAGCTCTTGATCGGACGGTGCAATCGCCGGTGACGACTGCTCGGGAACGTCACCAACCGCCTCGCGGCGTTTCTTTCGACGTCGCGACGTCGCCCAGTTCAGACCGGCCCGGTACACCCACCCTGCGGGCTTCTCGTAGCGGCCGACCTTCTTCCACCGCTCGAGGGCGCGACAGAAACCTTCCGACGCGGCGTCGCGTCCCAACTCGGCGTCGCCGAGCGCCAGGGCGAGCGCCCGGACCATCTCCTGCTGGTTGGCGACGAAGAAGTCGTCGAAGCGCAGTGCCGAGGCGGCGACCATCGACATCTGCGCGGTCGACGTCTCCTCGCCTGCCTCGTCACCGGTCATCGTCTCCACACTCCTCAAACGCATGATGGTCGGAATCGGTTCCATCATTCGTGTCTGGTGCGGACAGACGCCCGCCGATACGGTCAGCGACGTGGCGATCATCGGCATCGATCACGTGCAACTCGCGATGCCGCGAGGCGAAGAACCCGCAGCGCGCGCGTTCTACGCAGGTTTGCTCGGGCTGATCGAGATGACCAAGCCCGCCGATCTCGCCGCAAACGGCGGCTGCTGGTTTGCCGCCCCCGGGGTACAGGTGCACGTCGGCGTCGACGCCGACTTCCGGCCGGCTCGCAAGGCCCACCCGGCACTCCTCGTCGACGATCTCGACGTCGTCGTCGATGCGCTACGGGCCGGAGGCGCGGAACTTCGTCTCGATGAACCCCAGATCGAGGGGTACCGCCGGGCGTTCGTGTTCGATCCGTTCGGCAATCGGATCGAACTGATGCAGCGGCTCTGACGCTGGCGGGGTGACCCGCAATGCGTTAGCCGATGGCAACCACCGAGGGGTCTGCGGGGTCGTAGTGCACGTTGACCTGCGTGCCGGGCGTGAGTGAGGCGATCACCGCGTGGCCCTGAGTGCGAGCTGTTGCCGGGAACGGCGCTCCCGCCGCCGGGAACACCGTCACGTCGACTTCCATGATCGGCTGCAAGTTGACCTCCATCCCGGTGTCGCGCAGTTCGTTGACCGTCGCCGTCGCCGGTACACCGGTAGCCAGCAGGTTCGTCTGTTGGGTCATCTGCTGCATCGACGCCGATGCGGCCTTGACCTGCGCAACGGGGTCGTAGCCCTTCGAGATCTCCTTGCTCTGTTGCTGCAGCTTCTTGACGTCTTTGAAGAATCCCATCAGCTCACGCCCCGCCACAGATCGTTGAACCGCTTGGCGATCGCCGGGTTGACGCGCATCCGATCGTTCCAGCCAGCGACGGCGGCCTCCCACGACGCCCGATCGATGCCCTTCTCGGCGGCAATTGCGGGGGCCAATGCTTGATCGCCACCGCGTGCCGTCAGCTCCTTGGAGATGTCGGCGTACAGCTCGATCGACACGCCGGCGATCGGGTCGAAACCGGTCCCAGCGGCCGCTCCCGCCGCCGCGGCCTGCGACGCGGCCGCAGACGCTGCTGCCGCCTGCGCTTGTTGGGCCTGCGCTTGCTCGGCTTGCGCCTGCTGCATCGCTTGCGCGTTCTCGATCAGGTCGGGCGTTTCCGCCACGACGTCTTTCATCTGCTTCAACTGCTTGAACAGACCCATGGAACATCCTCTCGACACGTCGCCACACCCGGTTGGTGCAGCGCTTTCGACCGATCGAACGCGACCGCTCGAGGCCACGGTGCCCAGAACCGAGCTACACCGTCATGAGTACCCGCTACTCAGCCGCCGTGTTCACCGCTCGACCACGGCCCCGAGCGACGTGACCTACAGTCGAGGCATGGCGGCGCTTGCGCTCGACGCGTGGCCGCTCGTCGGTCGCAACGGCATCCGGCGACGCGCCCGCGAGCTCATCGGCGGTGGACGGGGAGTGATCTTCGCCGGACCAGCTGGAGTGGGCAAGAGCACGCTCGCCCGAGACCTCGCCGACACGCTCGACGCACGCGACGACACCCCGGTCACTCGAATCGCCGCAACGGCGTCACTCGCCGACCCGATCGCAGCAATCGGCTCGATCGACCAACACCGACGAACGCGCGTCGTCGTCGACGACATCCACCTGCTCGACGACGACAGTGCAGCGTTGCTCCACGGGCTCGTGACCGCAAGGCGCATCGACCTGATCGCCACGATGCGCAGCGGCGAGCCGACGTCGAGCGCGATCGTCGCGTTGTGGAAAGACGATCACGTCGAGCGGTTCGATCTCGACGACCTCCCTCGCGACGATGTCGACGAACTGCTCGATCGAGTGCTCGACGCGCCGATCGCTGCGGGCACACGGAGCCGGATCTGGGAGCTGACCCGCGGTTCACCGATGTTGTTGCGGGAGCTGTTGCGCGCGGCGATCGAGGAACACTCGCTCGCGCTGGTCGACGGGATGTGGTGCATGGACGCATCACCGCAAGCGGTCCGTCTCGACGAGATCGTCGCCGAGCGCCTGGCGGACCTCAACACAGCGGCGCGCGAGATCGTCGAGATCGTGGCACTCGGCGAACCACTCGGCGTCGATCTGCTCCTCCGCCACCAGCCGATCGATGCGCTGGCCGACGCCGAAGCGAGTGGCCTGATCGAGGTGGTGCAAGACGGGATGCGACGCGACGTCCGTACCGTGCACCCCCTCTACGGCGAGATCGCCGTCCGTCGACTCGGCGCGGGACGAACCGCCCGACGGAGCGGTCAGTTGCTGGCGATGATCGAAACCACTCCGATGCGCCGCCGCGACGACATCGTTCGAGCGACGACGTGGCAGCTGCGTGCTGGCGGTGAGGCCGTGTCGAGCGACATGGTGCTCGCCGCGCGTCGCGCGCTCTACGACAATCAAGAGCGACTGGCGATCGAGCTGGCAACGCGTGCCGTCGGCGATGCGCACCTCGACGCCACCCTCGTCCTCGGCGAAGCGTTGGTCGGTCTCGGCGATCACCAACGCGCCGAGGAGGTGTTACGCGACGCCCCTGACGGGTCGGACGCACACGGCGCGCTCGTCGCGATGCAACGGTCGGTCGCACTGTTCTGGGGGCTCGCCGACGTAGGACGCGCCGACGAGGTGTTACGCGACGCCGAAGCGTCGTTGCCCCCGGGAGCGTGGCGCGACGAGTGCCGAGCGGAACGTGCCGTGATCGGCGCGACCGCAGGCCGATTCGGCGAAGCGCTCGAATTGGTCGGGCCGATCCTCGGCGGCCCCGCTCAGGGACGTGCATTCGCCACCGCGGCCATAGCCGGCGCATGCGCCTACGCGCTCGGCGGCCGTCCGAATCTTGCTCAGACCATCGCCGAGCAAGGGTTGGCAGCGTCGGCCGACATCGGCGAAGCGCCGGTGATGTCCGACCCCGGGATCTACATCGTCGCCCAAGCGCTGGCGATGTCCGAAGCAGGCGACCTCGCTGGGGCGGCCGAGCTCAGTTCGACCGCCCGCGACGTGAGCATCACCGAGGGCATGCGCGATGGCCAGGCCTGGTTCTCGTTGGTGCTCGGCCGCATCCGCCTCATGAGCGGCCACTTGAGTGCCGCCGCAGCGCTCTTCGCCGAAGCGGCCGGATCGTTCGCTGCGCTCCACTCCGATGGACCCCGCCGATGGGCGCTTGCCGGCTCGGCGATGGCCGCAGCGATGCGCGGCGACCACGCCGCCGCGCAAGACGCTCACCGCGGTCTCATCGCCGTCGGTACACATCCCGTGGCGATGATGGAAGGCGAGGTCGAGCGCGCCGGCGTATGGCTCAGTGCGAGCTCGGGGAACCGAAGCGGTGCGGCAGAAGCGGCGATCGAGGTCGCCGAGCGTTGCTTCGCTCGCGGCGAAGTCGGAGTGGGTGCTGCCGCGGCGCACGACGCGGTGCGTCTCGACGGGAGCGTGCCGTCCGATCTCGCCGAACGGGTAGCGTCAGCCGAAGGCGCCCTCGCCGAAGCCCGCCACTTGGCGATCACCGGGATGGGCAACGACGACCTCGAACGTCTCGCCGCCGCCGAGACCCGGTTCGCCACGATGGGCGCCGACCTCCATGCCGCCGAGGTGGCCACTCGCTGTGCCGAGTCTCACGCTCGCCGCGGCGACCATCGCGCAGAGGGTGCAGCTCGACGAAGGGCGAGCGAGCATCAGCAGCACAGCGGCGAGGAGTGGGCGCTGACGCTCGACCGACCGGTTGCGCCGGTCGCGCTCACGAGACGCGAGCAACAAACGGCCGAACTGGCCGCGCTCGGGTGGACCAACCGGAAGATCGCAAGTGAACTCGTCGTTTCGGTGCGCACCGTCGAGAACCATCTCCAACGAGCCTTCCAAAAACTGGGCGTCCACGGCCGAGACGAAGTGGCCGGAGCGCTCGCGGTCGGCGACATCTCACGCCTGACCGCACGCTGAGCCGACGGCTCGACGCCTCTGACCCCCGCCCGGCGTCGCCCTCCCGGCGTACTCCCTATTCGTTCTCGGCGGTAGTGCTGCGGCTGCGCTTGCCGTAGCGCCGGTTGAACCGTTCGACGCGACCGGCGGTGTCCACGATGGTCATGTTGCCGGTGTAGAAGGGATGCGTATACATCGAGATGTCGAGCAGGACGTGCGGGTACTCCTGGCCGTCCTCTTCCCACACCGTGGTGCGGCTGGTCGAGATCGTCGATCCACACACCCAGCGCTGCCCGCCGGTCGAATCCTCGAACACGACCTGTCGATAATCGGGGTGGATGTCGGGTTTCATCGCTCTTCCTTGAACTCGACGTGACGGCGCACGACCGGGTCGTACTTCATCAGCGTCAACCGTTCGCGAGTGTTGATCTTGCTCTTCTTGGTGACGTACGTGTAGCCGGTGCCAGCGGTGCTGCGCAGCTTGATGATCGGGCGCTTGTCCTTACTTGCGCTGGCCATCAGACCTTCACTCCCTTGCGCCGCAGCTCAGCGACCACCGATTCGATGCCTCGGCGGTCGACCGTCTTGATCGCCCGCGCCGACAGCCGGAGACGCACGTAGCGTCGTTCGGACGGCAACCAGAAACGCTTGTCCTGGATGTTGGCGTTGAAGCGCCGGTTCGTGCGGCGATGAGAGTGCGACACCGACTTGCCGAACGACGGTCCGACTCCGGTGAGCTGGCAGCGACGAGACATCCAGCGGAGCATACTGAGAACTGATCTCATTCCCATACACTGGCGACGATGGTCAATCGTCCCCCGGTCCCCGTCACCATCGTGGGTGGCGCCGGTGCCGACGATCTCGCTCGAACGCTGAGCGCACCCGATGACAGCATCGTGGCCGGGTCGTGGCACGGACCCGGCTCGGTGCGGATCGAGGCCGACACCGCTCACCGCACGCCCGGCTGCGCCTGTTGTACGCTCCGGCTCGATGTGATCGATGGGCTCCTGCGCGCCGTGCGACGGCCGAAGCCACCGGCACACGTGTTGGTGGTCGCCGCGCCTGGCGATGACGTGACCACCATCGCGTACACGGTGCTGTCCGACGCCGACCTGGCCCGCCACGTCCGCCTCGACGGCGTCGTCGTGTCACTCGATGCGGTGGCGATGGCGACTCGCGCCGCGGGCGGCATGCCGTTGGGCTCTGGCCCTGAACTCGAGGCGCTGGTAATGGCCGACGCGCTCGTGCTCGACCGCGCCTCGGAGCTGACCAACGACGCCATCATCTCGATACGTCAATCATTGGGCGCAATCAATGCCATCGGGTCGACGCTCGAACGAACCGCCGACGGCTCGATTCTCGGCGCACAACGCCACCGGTTGATCGGGCTCGACGCATGGCACGGCGCTCCGGCGGTCGGATCTCGCAACGGCGTCCAACTGCATCGCCACGGCAATGGTCCCAGCACCCTCGTACTCCGCCAGCAGGCCCCGCTCGATCCAGACGCCGTCGACGCTTGGCTCGATCGGGTGATCGAGTCGCATGCCCAGCGCCTCGTGCGGCTGCAAGGAGCACTCGCCATCGATTCCGCCCCAGCCCGGGTCTGTTGCCACGGAGTGCGGTCGTACGCGATGAGCCACTCCGAATCGGCAGACCCCCCAGCGTCACGACGCGGTGAGAGTCTCGTGGTGATCGTCGGGCACGATCTCGATGCGGAGGATCTCAGCAGCGAATTCGCCGCTACCCGGGTGCGATGACCGACCACCTGCTCACGTCGGCAAGCGAACACTGGCGCACGCGACTCGCCGGCGGCTGCCGGTCGGTGGCCTGGTCACCAGGTGGCCGGCTGTTCGTCATCGCCGCCGATGGCACCTCGCTCATCGACGATCCGAGTCAGCTCACCGCACCGATGGCTCCAGACCCCGTCGACGCCACATGGCTCGGCGAACGGCGCGTGGCTGTCGTCGACTCGGTCGGTGGCGTGGTGTTCGCCGGGTCCGGCACGGTCGAAGCACAACAAGTCGATGGGGCCCGTTGTGTCGACAGCGCACAAGGTCGCACGATCGTGGGCGGCGCAAACGTCGTCGCGCTCTTTGGCGACCTCGACGGCGACACCACGGCGACCACGATCACCACCGGCGCCGGCCCCAGCCATGCGCTCTGTCACACTGCCGGCGGGATGTGGGCTGTCGGGGGAAGCGCGGGGTTGGTCCTGATCGATGGCGCCATGGGCGAGATCGATGTCCGTCTCGAGATGGATGGTGTGCGCGCAGTGGCGTGGGCTGGTGGCGCCGAACGACTCGTCGCGGCCGATCTCGCGGGGTCGTTACACCTCATCGGGATCCACGACCCGGGACGCGGGGTGGAGCTCGACGGCTACCCCGACCCCGTGCGCCACGTCGCCATCTCTGCTGACGGTGCGCTGCTGGTTGCAGCTGCCGACGACGAGCTCACCTGGTGGCGGATCGATGCCGATGGCGATCCCGGCGATATGCCCGAACGAGCCGTTGTGCACGAACACGCGGTGACGGCGCTCGCCATGAACTCCCACGGCCTGGTCGCCACCGGCGACGCCGCAGGCTGCATCCACCTCTGGTCGCCGTGGGTCACCGATCACCCGGTCGCAACGATGACTCTCGACTCCGAGATCGTCGCGTCGGAGTGGTCAGCCGACGGGGCCCGCCTCGCCGTCGCTTCGATGTGCGGTGAGTTGGCCGTGTACGACGTCACGCCGGGCGCCGTTGCCTGACGACGCCACGCGACGCACCGACCACCTGCTCGAGATCGTCGATCGTCCGCACGCTCACGGCGCCGTCGACGCGCTGGCCGTACTGCGCCATCTCGCCACGGCCGAGCGTCCACGCCCCGACCGGTTCCGGCGAGATCCACAACGTCGACGCGCTCCGCTGCGTTGCTCGGTCGATGATGTCGAGCGCCGGATCGCGCCCATTGCACCGACCGTCGCTGAGGAACATCACGTGCGTCCGCGGTGTGACGAGATGATGCCAGCGCGCCCACCACTGACGGAACGCCACACCGGGATCTGACAGCGCATCGACATCGACGGCACTGAAGACGTTCTCGATCGCCATCGCCGGATCGGCCACCCGTAGGCCGCGGTCGATCGATACGCACGAGTCGACGAAGCCGAAGGCGCGTAACGCGCCGACCATCGAACGCATGCGATGGACGAGGTGCATCACGAGTCGCGCCGTGCCGCGGACCGACATACTCAAGTCGACCAGCACAACGACACGTGCGGCGCTGTTGCGGCGCCCAACGTGATCGAGATCGATCGGGAACCCACCGGTGCCCACCGAGCGGCGCATCGTCCGCCGCAGGTCGACGACCCCATTCCGGTCGCGACTTCGGCGCCATGACGGCGCTCCATCAAGCTGGCGGCTGAGGCGGCGCACGATGCGCGCCAACTGCCCCCGTTCCTGGCTCGTGAGCGGAGCCGTGACGGCAGCAACGTGGCGTGAGATTGTCGGCGGTGCCGCCTGTCGACGGCGCACGACGGCATCGTTCAATGCCTGACGCGCCAGTTCGAGCTCGGCGGCAAGTGGGTCGACCGGGAGCTCGACAACTGTCGAACGGTGCTCGACGTCGGAGTTGGCGACGTCGTCGCGCGGTGGGACCGCAGCCAGGTCACCGGTTGCGGCGACGAGGTCTCCGTCGTCGCGGGTCATCGCTGTTGCCGACGGCGTCGGACTGGGAGCGGCATCGCTTCCCGTCGCCGAGTCCGTGCTCGATCGGTCGTCGCGAGCCTCGATCGCGGCGGCATCGTCGGTGTGAATGCGGGCTGCATCAGCGGCAGCGGCGTCGAGGGTGACCGTCGGCTGGTCGGATCCGTCGTGCGCAAAGAGGTCGGGGTCGTTGAACGCAAGATCAGCTCCCGAGAACCACCGATCGAAAAGCTGATCGAAGAGTTCGGGATGCACCGTCGACCAGGCGAAGGCCAACGCCAATGCCCGATGCACGCTGCCACGGTCGGCAAGATCGACCAGCACCAGCGTTCGGGCTGCGTCGATCAGCTCGGCCGAGCCGACATCACCCCCATGTCGCCGCACGAGGTCGGCGAACCCACACAGCCCCTCGATCACGAGCGGTCGACAGCGAGCTCGGCTCTCGCCACATCGACGTCTCGGGTGCGCTTCACGATCGTGAGCAGGGTTTGATCGATCGTTGGGTCGTCGAGATGCTCGGCCGACAGCAGCAAAAGTGCTTGCGCCCAGTCGAGACCCTCCGAGACCCCCGGCGGCTGTTCGAGTTCCGCCCGACGCAAGCGGTTGAGCGCATCGACCACCGCGGCCTGCAACTCCGCAGAGATTCCCGGAACGGCCAACTCGATGATCTGCGCCTCCCGCGCTGGGTCGGGATATGTCAGCCCGATGCGTAGACAACGACGGCGAACAGCGTCGGCCAGCTCGCGCGTCTCGTTCGATGTGATGAACACCCACGGATCGGATGTGGCGACGACCGTGCCCAGCTCGGGGATCGTCACCTGCCGCTCGTCGAGGGTTTCAAGAAGGAGCGCATCGAGCGCGTCGTCGGCGCGGTCGAGCTCGTCGACGAGCAGCACGACTGGCTCCGGAGATCGCAGCGCCGTCAACAAGGGACGTTCCAGGAGGAACTCCTCGGTGAACAACGCGGCGGTCGAAGCAGCAGCGTCGGACGGCTCGGTGCCATTCGGCGTGCGATGCTCGGCAGCCATCATCTGCGTGGCCAGCAGCTGACGGCCGTAGTCCCACTCATATAGGGCCTGCAACGCGTCGAGACCCTCGTGACACTGCAGACGGATCAGCCGCCGTCCGCTCGCCTCGGCAACCGCACGCGCGAGCGATGTCTTCCCGACACCTGGAGGTCCTTCGAGCAACAGCGGACGGCGCAGCCCGATCGAGAGCTGCACGGCGGCGGCGATGTCGTCATCGGCGACATAACCGACCGCAGCAAGCGCTGCTCCGACCGCGGCGGGATCGCCCCCGAGTGACGCCCCGCCGTCGGCCGACTCGTTCACGAACGGGCGCCGACGAGCGAGTCGGTGAGCAGCGCCGACATGGACTCGGGCGTCATCTGCTTCGGATTGGTTGCGGTGCACACGTCGGCCAGCGCATGAGCGGTCAAGTGCTCCATGTTGGCATTCTCCTCGGAGATCTCCGGGAAACCGTTCATCCCGACTCGGCTCTTGGTGTACTCGGGCAGTGTCGTGAAGCTCTGCGGGATACCGAGATCGTCAGCGAGGCGAGCCACGCCTTCGAGGGCCAAGTCGGCGGCGGCGACGTCGGTGAGACCCCGCGTGTCGTAGCCCATCGCTGTGGCCATGCGGGCGAACTTGGGGTAGTTCGCCGACACATTGTGCTCAAATGATCGGGTGATGGCGATGCCGTTGCCCATGCCGTGGTGCGTGTCGAACCGCGCCGACATGGCGTGCGACACCGAGTGCGTCACGTCGAGCCCGGCGGAGTTGAAGGCCAAACCGGCGATGTACTGGGCGTACATCATCTGCTCGCGCGCCTCCGGGTCGTAGCCGTTGCCGACCGCCGTGGGCAGCCACCGGAACGTCAGCTCGATCGCCTGCAGTGCGGGACCGAACGACGGCACGTTCTCGAGAATCGACACATAGGCACCCGACGCGTGCGCGATGACGTCGAAACCGCAGTACGCGGTGAGGTCGGCGGGCAGCGGCATGAACAACACGGGGTCGTCGATGCACATCGTCGGCGCGATCGTGTCGGCCGCGCCGACGAACTTGTTGTTGTCGGGCCCGGTCGTCGTGTCGGTCACGACGAAGGCGAAACTCGTCTCCGAGCCGGTTCCGGCAGTGGTCGATACGGCGATATGTGGCGGCAGAACCGGGTTCTCGAGCTCGAGCATCCCCTGGAAGTCATTGATGGTGCGACCGTCGTGGGCGGCGACGACGCGCGTTGCCTTGGTGCAGTCGTGACTCGATCCGCCGCCGAGCGAGATGAACCCGTCGCACTCGGCATCGACGTACGCGACGTGCGCGTCCATCACGTTGTGGTCCTTGGGGTTCGACTCGACGCGGTCGTACACCTCGACGCTCACACCAGCGGCTTCGACGATGCCCTTCACCTCGTCGACGATCCCGGTACCGCGCAAACCCGTCGTCATCAACAGGACGCGCTGCATCCCCAGCTGCGCTGCCGACACACCGATCATCTCGTGAGCGCCCGGCCCGAGCAACGCTGCGGGGGTCGGGTGGATGCTCTTGATCGGGAACAGATTCAGTCGACTGATGTCCATGCGTGGCACACTAGGACAGAGTGAGAACGGGTCTCGTTTCGGACGCATCACACTCCCGCGATGCGGGCGATGCTCGTGATCGGTTGTGCATTGCGCTGCAATCGGCCGACCCCAGCGACGAGCTCGTCGCCATGGTCGACGACGGCTTCTTCGACCGGTGGATTCCCGAGGTCGTCGAGATGGAGATGGAGCAGGATCCCGTCCACCGCCACAAAGACGTGCTGGCGCACTCGATTGCCGTCACTGCGTCGACGCCACCAGCGTTGCGACTTCGCCTGGCGGCACTGCTCCACGACGTCGGCAAGCCGGCAACGCGCCGCTTCGGGCCTCGCGGTGTCACCTTCTGGCACCACGAAGCGGTTGGCGCACGAATCGCGAAGCGACGACTGCGCACGATGGGTTTCGACGAACAGTTCGTCAGCGACGTGGCGCGCCTCGTCGAATTGAGTGGTCGGTTCAAAGGCTTCGGTGACGGGTGGACCGACAGCGCTGTTCGCCGGTACGTCGTCGACGCAGGAGCACTGCTCGGCGACCTCAACCTCCTCGTCCGCCACGACTGCACGACACGCAATGTCAAGAAGGCTGCCGCGTTGCAACGGATGGTCGACGATCTCGAAGAACGCATCCGGTCGTTGGCCGCCGCCGACGCCGAGGCCCGCCGGCGTCCGCCGCTGAGCGGCGACGAGATCATGCAGATTCTCGCCACACCACCCGGACCTGTGGTCGGCGCGGCCATCACGCGCTTGAGGGCCGCCGACCCACCGCTCGACCGCCGCGAGGCGGAGCGCGTGTTGCGCGAGTGGTGGGCCGAACAGAACGACAACTGAAGCACTGCGCCCCATGTCCATTGGGTGTGTTCCGGCGCGCCAGAGCGCAGTGATGGCCGCGTACACTACGCCATAGTGAGAATCATTCCTATTGATGCTGACGTCGGCGACGCAGGCAACTGACGTGAGCGTCGCCCCTCCCACCGACACTCGAACCTCCGACGCCGCTCCGACTAACGCTGACGTATGCGTGATCGGCGCCGGACCTCATGGGTTGGCCGTCGTGGCTCACCTGCTGACCGCCAAACCGGCGCTGCGCGAGCGGCTCGTCATCGTCGACCCGACAGGTTGCTGGATGCGTACCTGGCACGACCAGTTCGCTCGCCTCGAGATCAGCGTACTGCGCTCGCCGATCGTGCACCACCCCGACGTGGACCCGGGGGCGTTGGCCCGCTACGTCGACGACCACCGCAAGCAACGGTCGAACCTCCCGTACGATCCGCCGCTGGTCGACGTATTCACCTCGTTCTGCAACGAGGTCATCGAACGGTTCGAGCTCGGCGACGCGGTCACCACCGGTCGTGCCACCGGACTGACCACGGGCGACACGAACACCATCACCACCACCGCGGGGACGATCCACGCACAGCACATCGTGTGGGCCGCCAACACCGCCACACCGATCATCCCCGATGCGCTGCGCCCGGCCGTCGATGCGGGCGTGGCCCAGCACGGATTGGCGGTCGATCTGCCGTCGATCGGTTCGCTCGACGGCGAACACGTCGTGATCGTCGGCGGTGGCCTCACCGCAGGCCACCTGGCGATGGGAGCTGTCGAACGTCGGGCACGCGTCACGCTGATCACCCGACGCCCGATCGTCGAGCGCGACTTCGATGTCGAGCCGGGCTGGCTCGGGCCGCGCCACCTTGCCGGCTTCTGGCGAGCGGGCGACCCGCAGCGCCGCATTGACACCGCCCGGGCTGCACGTGGCGGGGGCACCATGCCCGGCTGGATGCGCCGTCTGATACTCGACGAGATCCGCGCCGGCCGGATCGCCCATTGCATCGACCGAGTCGACGCGGCGCCGTGCGACCCCGAGGAGCGCACCCTCCAACTCGGTGATGGACCGCTGGCGTTCGATCGCTGCTGGCTGGCCACCGGTACTCGCCCCGACGTACGCGCCGACGACACACTCCATGCGGTGATCGACGACCACATCGACGGGTTTCCGCTCATCGATCCGAACCTCCGCGTGCGCGGCCGAGACGTGTACATGACGGGACGCCTCGCGCTGATGGAACTCGGACCCGCTGCGGGCAACCTCTGGGGCGCACGCACGGCGGCCCGACGAATCACCCGTGCGCTGACCGACGTCGACCTCGACACCGATTCGGTTACGACCATCCGACCCAAGAGCACGACAGGCGCAGCGAAGTGAGCAACGACTACGGCATCCCTCTCGTCACCGAAGACCTC
This sequence comes from Actinomycetota bacterium, assembly GCA_039177505.1. GTDB lineage: Bacteria > Actinomycetota > Acidimicrobiia > Acidimicrobiales > Ilumatobacteraceae > JABSQH01. The sequence goes on from JBCDFR010000004.1 coordinate 93,864, forward strand.
ATCGACTGCTTCGGGCAACCCACCCACCGGCTCGTCCTGGAGATCGACGGCACGGTCACGATCACGTTCCATGGGTCGGGCGTGAAGGCCCGAGTCGACCCGTCCACCCGCGGTGTCCTCACGCCAGGGGTGCACGTTCCGCCGACATTGCTCGATCACGCGGCATCGATGCGGCTGGCCTGATCACCGGCCGCCGACACTTCTGCGTGCACGCTCCATGACGACGACCGCCGACATCGAACCATCGACGACGCGCCCGAAGGTGCCGGTCACGGTGTTGTCGGGTTTCCTCGGCGCCGGCAAGACCACCCTGCTGCAACGTGTCCTCGACAACAGGGAGGACCGCAGAGTTGCGGTGATCGTCAACGACATGAGCGAGATCAACGTCGATGCCGAGATCGTGCGCAACGCCGACGTGCTGCGCGCCGATGAGCAGCTGGTCGAGATGACCAACGGCTGCATCTGTTGCACGTTGCGCGAAGACCTCGTGGTCGAGGTCGGACGTCTGGCGGCTGAGGGTCACTTCGACTGCATCGTGATCGAGTCCACCGGGATCAGCGAGCCGATGCCAGTCGCGACGACGTTCGCTTTCCGCGACGAAGACGGCGTGTCGCTCGGCGACGTGGCCGAGCTCGACACGATGGTCACTGTCGTCGACGCCGAGACCATCCAGCGCGAGATCGGCACCCGCGATCGACTGGTCGATCGAGACATCGGAGCGGTCGACGGCGACGATCGTCGGATCTCGCAGCTGCTGATCGATCAGATCGAGTTCGCCAACGTGATCATCATCAACAAGACCGACCGAGCCAGTCGCCGCGGCCTCGAAGAGGTCGAGGGCGTCATCAACCACCTCAACCCCGGCGCGCGGATCATGCGGGCACTCCACGCCGACGTCCCCCTCGACGCCGTCCTCGAAACCGGCGTCTACGACGTCGAGACGGCGTCGCACTCCGCGGGGTGGGCGCGCGAACTCGAGGGCTTTCACACACCCGAGATCGAGAAGTACGGCATCGAGAGCTTCGTGTATCGCCGGCGCGTGCCGTTCCATCCCGAGCGTCTCGCCGAGCTGTTCAACCGCGGCCTGCCGAACGTGGTGCGGTCGAAGGGCACCTGCTGGCTGGCGAGCCGATTGTTCGTGTCGGGGGTGTGGTCGCAGGCCGGCCCCGCATTGACCATCGAGCCCTTTGGGCATTGGTGGGCGACGAAGCCGCGAGAAGAGTGGCCCGACGATCCGGCGACGATCGAGTGGATCGACAGCATCTGGGACCCCAATGTCGGCGACTGCCGCCAAGAGATTGCATTCATCGGCGCCAAGCTCAATCGCCCGCACCTCGAGAAGCTGCTCGACCGGGCACTGCTCACCGACGAGGAACAGTCGTGGCATCCGGATCGATGGGCCGCACTTCCCGATCCGCTGCCACCCTGGTAACGGTTCGACCCGACCAGCCCAATCGAGAATGGTTCTCACCGCCGGTAGGGTGACGACATGAGTGACCGATTGCCGGTAACCGTGCTGTCCGGGTTCTTGGGCGCAGGGAAGACCACCCTGCTCAACCAAGTGCTCGCCAACCGCGAGGGTCGGCGCGTGGCCGTGATCGTCAACGACATGAGCGAGGTCAACATCGACGCCTCGCTGGTCGCCGACGGCGCCGCCCTCGACCGCACCGAAGAGCGTCTCGTCGAGATGTCCAACGGTTGCATCTGCTGCACCCTGCGCGAAGACCTCCTGCTGGAGGTCGACCGTCTCGCCCGCGAGGGCCGCTTCGACTACCTGCTCATCGAGTCGACCGGCATCAGCGAGCCGATGCCCGTCGCCGCGACCTTCCTGTTCGAAGACATCGAGGGCAAGAGCCTGTCGTCGGTAGCCCAGCTCGACACGATGGTCAGCGTCGTCGACGCAGCGACGTTCATCGAGCGCTTCGAGGTGCTCGAAGAACTCGCCGAAATCGGCGTCGGACGCGACGACGAAGACGACCGCACCGTGAGCGATCTCCTCGTCGATCAGGTCGAGTTCGCCGACGTGCTCGTGGTGTCCAAGCCCGACCTCGTCGACACCGAGCGCCTCGAGCAGGTCGTCGCTCTCGTCCGCCAGCTCAACCCACGCGCCAAGGTCATCGTCGCCGAACGCGGCGACGTCCCACTCGACGCCGTGCTCGACACCGGACTGTTCGACGAAGACGAAGCGTCGACGGCCCCGGGGTGGGTCAAGGCGCTCAATGGCGACCAGACGCCTGAGACCGACGAGTACGGCATCACGTCCTTCGTGTACCGGCACCGGTGGCCGTTTCATCCCGATCGGCTCGCCAACGAGCTCGAAGAGTCGTGGCCCGGCGTGCTGCGCAGCAAAGGCTTCTTGTGGCTGGCATCGCGACCCGACGTACAAGCACTGTGGAGCCAAGCCGGCCTGTCGGTCATGCTCGAACCGCTCGCACTGTGGTACGCCGCGATGCCCGAAGACGAGTGGGAACTCGAGACGCAAGAGGAGCTCGCCGAGCTGCAGTCGCGTTGGGACCCGGTGGTCGGCGATCGTCAGACCGAGATCGTCTTCATCGGCGTCGACATGGACGAGGCCGCTATTCGCGAACGCCTCGACCGATGTGTCGTCACCGGCGACGAGTTCGAAAAGGGTCCCGACGCGTGGGCTCGGTACGACGACCCGCTCCCCGAGTGGGACATCGCCTGCGATCTCGAAGACTGACCGCATCGACGGCTGGCTCCACAACGGCCGGCCGCGTTACTTCTTCTTTGGCCTGAAGGCGTCAATGTGCTGCGGGTCGGTCGTCAGGTACGGCCCGCCGATGAGGTCGACGCAGTACGGCACTGCGGCAAAGACCGCGTCGAGACACTCGCCGATCGCCTTCGGCTGACCGGGCAGATTGATCACCAACGCGCCGTCGCAGACGCCGGCGGTCTGACGCGACAGGATCGCTGTCGGCACGAACTGCAGCGACGTCGTCCGCATCGCTTCGCCGAAGCCGGGCATCAACTTGGTACACACCGCCTCAGTTGCCTCCGGCGTCACATCGCGCACCGCCGGGCCGGTGCCACCAGTCGTGAGAATCAAGCAGCAACCGGCAGCTGCGAGGGCGCGTATGGCGCCTTCGATCTCGGCTTGCTCGTCTTCGACCAGCTTCGCTGTCGACGTCCACGGCGATGCGAGCACCCGATCGAGATACTCACGAATCGCTGGCCCGCCGCGATCTTCGTATACGCCGCGGCTTGCGCGATCAGACACCGTGACGATGCCGACGAGTGCGGGCCCGGTCGTCGACGAGGGATCTTCAGCGACAGCTTCCACGTGGCGGACGGTAGCCGAAACGAGAGTCGGTCTCATTTGGGCTACTGCAGGTAGCGTCGTGCCATGGACGTCACCGACGCCAAGGCCATCGTGCGCGATGAGATCGAGCGGCTGACACCCGCATTGCTCGAGCTCTCGCACTCGATTCACGCCCATCCCGAGCTCAACTTCGAAGAGCACCACGCCCACGAGGCGCTCACCGGAGTGCTCGACGACAACGGCATCGACGTCGCCCGCGGTGCCTACGACATGCCGACCGCCTTCGACGCCCGAGTCGGCAACGCCGACGGGCCCACCGTCGCAGTGTTGTGCGAGTACGACGCCCTCCCCGAGATCGGGCATGCATGTGGGCACAACATCATCGGTTCGGCCGGGCTGGGTGCGGGGATCGCCGTCGCCAAGGTCGCCGAGGCGTTGGGCGGACGCGTCGCCATCCTCGGCACCCCCGCCGAAGAAGGTGGTGGCGGCAAGGAGTTCATGATTCGTCGCGGCGCGTTCGATGACGTCGATCTGGCGATGATGATCCATCCCGCCGACCGTGACCTGCACACGATGCACACGATCGCCATTCAGCAGGTTCGGGCAACATACGACGGCCAGGCGGCCCATGCGGCCGCTGCGCCAGACAAAGGACGCAACGCCCTCGACGCCGCGGTGCTCGGCTACAACGCGATAGCGGCCCTGCGCCAGCACATCCGTCCCGAAGAACGCATCCACGGCATCTTCACCGAGGCAGGTGCGAAGCCGAACATCGTGCCGTCACGGGCCGCCGCCGAGTGGTACGTGCGTAGCGGCAACATGTCCAGCCTCGAGACGCTCAAGGAGCGGGTGCAGCGGTGCCTGCAGGGCGGCGCCGACGCGTCGGGCTGCGAGATGCACACGCACTGGGTCGATCCACCGTTCTTCGACATGATCGACAACCACCCATTGCTCGACCGCTACGTCCAGAACGCCATCGACGTGGGACGCCACCCAGTGCCCGAAGAGGAGGGCGCCATGGTGGTGGGATCGACCGACATGGGCAACGTCAGCTATGCCGTGCCGTCGATCCACCCGATGGTCAAGGCCGCACCCGAGGGCACAGCGATCCACACGCCGGACTTCGAGGTATTCGCCGGTGGCGAGGAAGGCGACCGTGCGGTGATCGACGGCGCGCTCACCCTGGCGCTGACCATGGTCGATTGCCTGGCCTCGGACGACTTGCGGCGGGACATCGCCGACGAGTTCAACCCGCCTCCCTCGCCGATCCCTCGGTCGTAGCGGCGCTCGCGCTCGACACGGCGAGCGGCTCCGGCGAGACTGCACCCATGCCCCTCACGCAGTACCGAATCGATCGCGACGGCGTCGACCGCTTGTTGTTCCTGATGCATGGCTATACCGCCGAGCAACATCACCTCGCCTCGTACGTCCCGCTGGTCGATCCAGACGAACGGTTCACTGCGATCGCTCCCAGAGGTCCGATCGACATGCCCGACGGCGACGGCGCGGGGTGGTGGTCGATCGATCTCGACACCTTCGAGTCCGATCTGTCTCAGTTCGTCCCGTCGCTCACCACCCTCGAAGGGTTCATCGCCAACGAAGCCGACAAGGCGGGCGTTCCCCTCGAGCGGTGTGTCATCGGCGGGTTCAGCCAAGGCGGCTTTCTGTCGCTGGCGCTCGCTGGCAAGCCGGGCGCGCCGCGCTACGCCGGGGTGTGGGCGATCTGCTGCGGCCTCCCCGAGGCTCCTGGACTCGAGGTCGACTTGTCGAACGGCGACGGCCGGCCCGCCCTGTTCCAGTGGGGCTCCCGCGATGTGTTCATCGGCCAGGATCGACCAAAAGAGGTCATCGCCGCGCTCGGCGACGGCGGCTGGAACCTCAGCGACCACGCCTACGACATGGCTCACAGCCAAACGATCGAGATGATGATCGACGCTCGCGAGTGGCTCGCCGGGGTGCTCTGAACGCGGTGTCGGGCTCAGCCCGCGGCTGACGGCACCCGGTCGACCGACCACGTCGACGATCCACGCAAGAACGTGTGTCGTACGCGGCCGCTCAGCACCCGACCGCGGAACGGGTTGTTCGACGAGCGCGACGACAACTCGGCAGTCTCGACCGTCCACCGCTCGTGCGGATCGATCACGGCCAGATTCGCCGGCGCCCCGGCCACGAGCGGGCCACCGTGTCCCCACTCGTTGAGGCCGGCGATACGGGCTGGCTTCCAACTCAGGGCGGCAATCACCGTCTCGAGGGTGGCGATGCCCGGCTCGACGAGTTCGGTGAGCGCAGCCGCGAGCGACGTCTCGAGACCGGTCATGCCCGGCGCCGCTTCGTGGAGCGGGAGCGACTTGCGCTCGTCGGGATGCGGAGCGTGATCGGTGGCGATCGCGTCGATTGAGCCATCGGCCAGCGCCTGACGCAGCGCAGCCTGATCGGATGTCGTTCGGAGCGGCGGGTTCATCTTGTAGAGCGCGTCACCGCCACGGAGCATCTCCTCGGTCAGCGCCAGGTGTTGCGGTGTGACTTCGACGGTCACGTCGACACCACGTCGACGAGCAGCTCGCACCAGGTCGAGCGTTTCCACACACGATGCGTGGAGGACGTGGTATCGCGCTCCGGTGAGCTCGGCGAGCCGGAGATCGCGATCGACGACGATCGCCTCGGCTGCCGCCGGTCGGCCCCGAATACCGAGTTCGGCCGAGACCACACCTTCGTTGATGTGTCCGCCAGCGATCAGTGCCTCGTCTTCGGCGTGTTGCCCGACATAGGCGCCGGGTAGCGTCGTAACACGCTCCATGACGGAGCGCACCACGGCCGAGTCCATGACGGCGGTGCCGTCGTCGGTGAACAGTCGCGCGCCAGCGTCGTACAACGCCGCGATGTCGGTTGGTCGATCGCCGGCGCGACCGACGCTCATCGCCGCCGACGACATGACATCGCAGTGCCCCGCCGCGCGCGCCCGGTCGTTGACCATCCGCACGAGGTCGGGATGGTCGATACACGGTGTCGTGTTCGGCATCGACACCACGGCGGTGAACCCTCCCTGCGCCGCAGCGGCAGTACCGGACTCGATCGTGTCGACGTGCCCCTCACCGGGCTCGCGCAAGTGGGCTTGCAGGTCCACCAGCCCCGGGACGATGACGCAGCCCGCGGCATCGATCACATCGGCATCGGGACCTGGCTCGATCGAGTCGGCGACCTCGACGATGTGGCCGTCAGCCAGCCGTAGCTCGGCCCGACTCACGCCGAGCTGGTCGATGATCTCTCCACCACGCAGGACTGTTGACGGTGCCACGCCTGCACAGTATCGAGAATCGTTCTCACTTTACGTCAGGCGGGTCGTAGGGTGGCCAGGTGCCGTACCAGGAGCCCGAGTTCCTGCCATGGGAGGGCCGACGAGTGCCGATCACATTCGTCGGCGGATACCTCGGAGCGGGGAAGACGACGGCGATCAACGAGGTGCTCGAAGTCGCCGAACGTCCGATCGCCGTGGTGGTCAACGATGCCGGTGCGATCAACATCGACGCCCGGCTGATCAAGGGATGCGATGGCGCCTCGATCGAACTCACCGACGGATGCGTGTGCTGCACGTCGATCGACGACATGGGCGAGGCACTCGACCTCGTGCGGGCGCGGGCCGAGCCCCCCGACCACCTCGTGATCGAGCTGTCGGGGATCGCCGAACCACAGAACGTGCTTCCTTGGGGACACTCAGCTGGCTTTATCCTCGATGGCGTTGTCATCGTCGTGGCGATCGACCAGTTGCTCGACAACGATGTGCCCGAGTGGATCCGTCTCCATCTCGAAGCACAGATCGGCGTGGCCGACCTGTTGGTGCTGACCAAGACCGATGAGGCCGACCAAGCGGCCATCGACGAGGCGCAGAACCAGCTCACCAGGCTGGCGCCCGGTGTCCCTGTGGTCGATGGCAGCCGCGGCCGTCGCGAGCCGGGCGCGCTGGGCCGCTTCCTGGCGCTCGGCGGGCACCGCAAGCATCATCCCGCCGGGGTGGTTGGGCCGACGCTGTTCGACCTCCACGAGACGCACTCGATCGATATCGACCACGCGATGACGCGCGAGCAGCTCGACGGGTTGGTGGGTGGCCTTCCCGCTCGGTTTCCCGGGCGCACCATCGCCCGCGCCAAGGCGGTAATCGACCTGATCGACCCGCGCGGACCGGTACTGGTGCAGGTCGTCGGCGGGCGCTCGGAAGTGACGCCGCTGCTCGACAACGAACAACGCCGCTCGACCGACCTCGTCGTCATCACCGTGGTCGCGCCCAGTGCGTAGCAACCGAGGTGCTCAGGTCCCGGCGCGCACCGTCCGCTGCGCCAACGCAGAAACCGCTCACGCCCGTTGATGACGTCGGCGTTACGGTGCGCCGCATGGCCGACGAAGCGCCGATCGACTCCATCACCGCGCTACGAGCGCTCCTCGACCCGTCGCGCCTCGCTGTCGCGGGCGCACTCGTCGGTGGCGATCGCGCGACCGAAGAACTCGTCGCCGCCACCGGCCAAGACCGCCGAGCGACGCTGGAAGCGTTGGGAGCGTTGCGCTCAGCCGGTCTGGTGATGGTCGTCGACAGCCGGTATCGCCTCGACGTCGACACGCTCGAGCGCGTCGCTGCCGCCACAGCCGAAGTCGACGCCGTCGACCCTGCGATCGTTGCCGGTGCGTCGCCAGACGATCAAGCGGTGCTCGAGCGGTTCTTTCGGGGGCGACGCCTCACCGAGGTTCCGACACACCACGGCAAGCGGCGCATCGTGCTGGAGCGCATCGCCCAGGAGTTCGAAGTCGGCACGCACTTTCCCGAAGCGTCCATCAACTCGACGCTGCGCGAGTTCCACCCCGACGTGGCGACGCTGCGCCGCTACCTCGTCGACGAAGATCTGTTGGATCGCGACAACGGCGTCTACTGGCGAAGCGGCGGGCCCGTCGATCATTGATAACGATCACCGCTGCGATCGCTCAACGGCAGACACCGCGACCTCGCTCCGAGCATCTCAGTCAGCGCGCGCGTCGGACTCGAGCGCCTGCTCGAACCAGCTGACCACGCGAGCGAGATGATCGTCGCCCCACTGGCGTCGAAACGCCGCTGTATGCGGGTCTTTTGCGTTGTTCAACGCCTTGATGCGGCGTTGGCAGTACGAGACGGTGAGCGGGATCGAGCAATCGATCTCGATGCATCGCTTCCAATCGGCATAGTTCATCGGCGGACCGTCCACGTGGTCACCCTACCCGTTTCGAGAATGATTCTCATTCCGTCGGTACCGCCCGACCCACGCCGGAATTTCTTGATCGGTGTAATGATCCGCTGCCGTCGTCGTCTGCTTTGGTGAACAGATACCCGACCACGTGAAAGGACACCCACTATGGCTGATTGCACCTGCCCCACACCCTGCGCCTGCGAGGCGACCACGACCGGCTGTTGCTGCGGACCGACCTGCGCGTGCGGTACCGACTGCCGGTGCGCCGCGTCGTGCCGGTGCCCACAGACGGCCTAGCTCGTACGATGGAGGGCATGGACGAATCGGCCACCGCTGCCGACAAGCGTGAGGTCGTCGTCGCCGCGTTATGTGACCGGCGCAACGACTTCGAGGCCTTCGTCCGTGCCCGCGTCCGCCCGCAACTCGCCGACGACGTGCTCCAGGTCGCCGCGCTCAGAGCGATCGAACGCGCCGGGTCGCTCGACGATCCAGCTCGCGTCGTTGCGTGGCTGTATCGCATCCACCGCAACATCATCATCGACATGGGCCGCATGCGCGCCCGCGACCAACGGGTGATCGACGGTGCCGCGGAGATTCCCGAACAGACGGATGCGCCCGCGACCGCCCCCTGTGACTGCAGCGTCACACTGGCCAAGAGAATGAGTGACAACTACGCGTCGATCCTGTCGTTGGTCGATGGGCGCGGCCTCCAGCTCAGTGAGGCCGCGCGCCAGCTCGACGTCACCGTCAACAATGCCGCTGTCCGCCTCCACCGGGCACGCAAGGCGCTGAAGCAGGAACTGCTCGAACACTGCGGTGTCAGCAATCCGCGCGACTGCGCCGACTGCCGTTGCGTCTACGAGAACTGCTGCGCGGCCTGAACGACGAACTCACCGATCGACGGCGAGCTCGGACGACAGCGACGGCGACGCCGCAAGCAGCGCCCGGGTCGCCGGATCCTCCGGCGCGTGCACCACGCGTTCGACCGGACCCGCTTCGCAGATGCGCCCGTCGTGAAGCACAGCCACGTCGTCGGCGATGTCGTGCACGAGGCCGAGATCGTGCGTGATGAACAACATCGCCAGGCCGCGATCGTCGACGAGCGACCGCAGCAGCCGAATCACGCCGGCCTGCACCGACACGTCGAGCGCTGACGTGACCTCGTCGCACACCAACACGGCCGGCGACGCGGCGAGCGCACGAGCGATCACCACACGCTGACGCTCGCCACCACTCAGCGCTGCCGGTCGCCGCATCATCAACTCCGGCGTGAGACCAACCTGCTCGAACAGTGTCCTTGCACGCTGGCCTATGTCGCTACCACCCTCATCGTTCGCTGATGCCACGCGGCGCAGGACATCGTCGACGGCGCGGCCGACGCGCCGCCGCGGATTGAGCGAGCTGGTCGGATCCTGAGGGACGAGTTGGATGGCCCAACGATCGGCAACGGCGCGGTCGTCGAGCGCCGGCGGCAGGGTTCGGCCACGCAGCGCCACCGTGCCGGTGTCGCGGACATGGGCACCGACGATCGCACGCGCCACCGTCGACTTCCCCGATCCTGATGCGCCCACGAGCGCGACACACCTGCCCCCGCTGAGGTCGAGGTCGAGGTCGCGCGCAGCAATGACTGGCGCCGCACGCGTGCGGCGATGCACTGCGGTGAGACCACGCAGGCTCAGCACCGGTTCGCCGTGGGAGCGCGAGTTGGTCGTCCTGATGCGTTGGTGAGGTCGGTGTGCGCCAGCGTCGATGTGGTGGACGGGGTCGGGACAAGCCTCGACCAGCTGACGGGTATACGGATGGGTGGGCTGCCGCAGCGTCGATCGACACGGACCGGACTCGACGACTGTGCCGCTCCGCAGCACCGTGACGTCGTCCGCCAGTCGAGCGATGACAGCGAGATCGTGCGAAACGATCACCGTGGTTCGTGGCGTGTGCTGATGCTGACGAACCAGTTCATCGAGCAGCTCCGCCTGCGTGATGACATCGAGCCCGGTGGTGGGCTCGTCGAGCAGCAGCACATCCGGCGAGGCCGCGAGCGCTCGGGCCAACGCAACACGTTGTGCCTGACCACCCGACAGCGCAAACGGATACCGCCGGGTGAAGTCTTCGTCACCGGGTAGGCCCACCGCCTCGAGTAACTCGGACACGACAGCAGCCCGCGCGCCGCTATCTACAGACGGTGGGAGTCGCTCCGCAATCGCTGCTCCGATGCGCATCGTTGGGGTCAGGCTGCGACCCGGATCCTGGGCGAGGTACGCGACTCGCTGTGACCGCACGGCCCGCAGCTGTCGGCGGTCGGCGCCGAGCAGTGGGACCGACGACTGCTCGTCGACGAGTTCGACGGTGCCGGTTGCGTCGAGGCCTGGCGCCACGGCGCCGACGAGGCAGCGCAACAAGGTCGTCTTCCCCGACCCCGACTCGCCGACGACTCCGGCGATGGAGCCCGGCGCCACGCTGATGTTGACGCCGTCGAGCACCTGCAGACCAGAACGAGCCGAGACCCGCAGGTCGGCCACCTCGAGCCCAGCGGGACGAGCCCGCACGCGGTCACCAACACCAGACCCGACGGCGGCGGACGCCGTCATGCCGACCGCCATCTCGCAGCCAGCCGATCGCCAAGCAGATTCAGCGACACGGTGAATGCCGCGATCGCCAGCGCCGGCGCAATCACGGCACGGGCATTGAGCCCGGCGCCGGCTGCTCCGTCGTTGATCATGACCGCCCAGTCGGTCGCGGGCGGGGGCGGACCGAAGCCGAGGAAGCTCGCGGCAGCGACGACGTACACCGTGCCCGCCACGCGCAATGCGGCATCGGCCAGCACCGGACCCGTCAGGTTGGGCAGCACGTGACGCCACAAGATGACGCGCCGCGGCTCGCCGACCATCCGGGCGTGCAGCACGTAGTCGGAGGCGAGTACCGGTTCCGCCACCGACCGCATGTATCGCGCGATGTACGGCGAGCTGACGAGCACCACCGCCAGGCCGACCACGAACAGGCTGTCGCCGAATCGATAGAGCATCAGCAACAGCACCAGCAGCGGCGGCAGCACTGCGATCACATCGAGGATCCGCAGTGTTCGGCTGGCCGCCCGCGAAGCCGCCATGAGCGCACCGATCGTGGTCCCCACCATGGTCGCGATGAACGTGATGACCACCGATGCGATCACGATGCGGCGACCTCCGTGCAACAGCTCCGACCAGACGTCGCGACCGAGCTCGCCGGTGCCCAGCCATCCGCCGGAGTCGGGGTCGAACGGCCGGCCGACCGTTTGCCCGACGGGCTCCGCCGCGAACAACGGGCCGAGCAGCGCCAGCGCAAGGGTCGATGCCAGCAGGATCAGGGCGATCACCCCCCATGCGTCGAGCACCGTGCGTGGGGCGCGACGCTCTGTTCGGTCGACGCCGACGCCGTCCAGCTCGATTCGATCTTCGGTAGCGCTCACCGCGACTCCGCCACGTCGGTGAGCAGCGCATTGTCCGGACCGCGTTGTGTGCGCCGGCGCGGGTCCGCTGCGGCCCCGATCACGTCGGCGGTGAAGAGGGCGATCAACACCACCAGCGTCAACAACAACCCGATCGCCTCGATGACCGTCACATCGCGGGCTGCGAGCTGAGCGTTGAGTGCCGCGCCGATGCCCGGATAGCCGAACAGTTGCTCGATGACGATCGCTCCACCGATCACATACGGGGCCACCGACGCCAACACTTGGGCGATCGGCCCGACGATCGACGGAACGAGGTGCCGCACGACGATTCGGCGCTCGGAGAGGCCGGCCAGCGCGGCTGCTTCGACATGCGGCGCCGACGAGGCGTCCGCCACCACGGCGCGTATCAGTCGCGCACCGAACGCTCCCCCGAACAAGGCCAACGTCGCTGCCGGCAGCACCAACACTCGGGGCTCGTCCCATGGCGACGACCCAACCGGCACGAGCGACACGGCCGGTAGGAGATCGAGCCACGAGGCGAACACGACGAGCAGCACACCTCCCAGAACGAAGTCGGGCACCGACGCGACCGACGACGTCGCGACCGATGTGACCCGATCGGCGCGACCGCCAGGCCGTCGCCCCGCAAGTACACCGAGCCCGACGGCGATGATCGACATCCCGACGAACGCCACCGCGCCCAGTACGAGCGAGTTGCGAATTGGGGTCTCGATCACCGACCACACCGGCTGCTGACTGACGATCGACGTGCCGAAGTCGCCTTGGACGAAGCCCCACAACCACGCGAGGTATCGCTCCACCGGTCCGTCGTCGAGCCGCAGCTCGACGCGCAGTGCTTCGACCCGCTCGGGTGTGGCGTTCTGGCCGAGGATGCTGGTCGCCGCGTCGCCCGGCAGCAGCTCGACCGCTGCGAACAGGACCACGCTGACGGCAAGCGCGACGCCAACGAGCGCGACGAGGCGACCGGCGACGAATCGGCCGAGCGACATGCCCGGTTCAGGTGGTCAACGTGGCGTTGTTGAACACGGGGACCGACTGCGTCAGATCGACGCCGGTCAGGCCGTCGACCGACGCGTCGATTTGATCTTCGAATCCCCAGATCAACCAGCCCTCTTCGTCGCGGACGGTCTGGAGCAACTCGGTGATCTGCTCCTTGCGCGACACAGCGTCGACCGTGGACAACGCTTCGTTGAGCGCCGCGTCGTACTCCGGGTTCCCCGATCCGAAGACGTTGAACGCCGAGTTCGAGCCGGTGTAGCTCGACAGCAGCGTCTCGGGCGGGCGGTTGATGAAATAGAACGACTGACACGGAGTCGACAGCACCTGAGCGAAGTCGTTGAAGTACGTGAGCGGGTCGCCGACCTCGACCGTGGCAGTGACTCCGCACTCGGCCAGTTGTTGGGCGTACAACTCTGCTGATGCCACGATGCCCGGCACGAAGTCGGCGGCCACGATGGTGAACTCCGTCACCCCGGCCGCGGCGAACAACTCGGTGGCCCGGGCGACGTCACGTTCGCGTTGTTCGACGCCAACGGGGTACCCCTCGAAGCCGAGGCTCGGCATGTCGTTGCCGAGTTCGGCATTGCCGAAGGCGATGACATCGATGAGTTGCTGGCGGTCGGCGGCGAGCTTGCACGCCTCGATCACGTCGGGATTGTCGAACGGCGCCTGCGTCTGGTTGAACGCGAAGCAACGGATCGTGGAGTTGACACCCCCGCCGCGGATCACGCTGACACCATCGGTATCTCCGAGCGACTCAGCGGCTGCAGCGTCGAGTGAGCCGACGTATTCGACTTCACCGCTTGACAGGGCTCGCGCCCGAGTGGAGGCCTCGGTGATCGCGGTGAACTCGACACGTTCGATCGACGGCGCGCCAGCCCAGTAGTTGGGATTGCGAGTCAGCGTCGCGCCGACACCCTGCTCGAACTGCTCGAGGATGAACGGGCCCGACCCGACGTTGTTGCCCCAATCGGTGAACCCCTCGGGCATCACGATGGAGAGCTGACCGAAGATCGTCTCGATGAGGTCGGCGCGCGGGGTCACCATCGGGACGCTGACCGTGCGGTCGTCGATCACTGCAACGTTGGGGAGATCGATCAGTGCGAAGAACTGCCCGTAGTTCGGCGACGTCCCGTAGTGGTTGATGCTGTACACCACGTCGGCGGCGGTGACGGGATTCCCGTTCGTGAACGTGGGGCCCTCGCGCAACACGATCGTCCACTCGCTGCCGTCGGCGTTCGGTTCGATCGATTCGGCGAGCTGCAGCTCGAACTGGTCGCCCTTCAACAACACGAGCGAGTCGTGAATGGCAAAGAGCGTGGCGTACTCCAGCAGCCCCGTCGTGCTTGCCGGGTCGAGGGTGTCCGCTGGCGACGAGATCATGCCGACGCGCACCGTGCCGCCTTCGGTTGATGCCGGTTCGGTCGTTGCGCTTTCCTCGGCCGGTTCGGTGGTCGCCGTGGTGTCGTCGGTCGCCCCCTCCGTCGATGCCGTGGGCTCCGGCGGTTCCGTACCGCTGGTCTCTGCTGCCGGCTCGTCATCGCTGCCGCATGCGGCGATCGTGCCGGTGGCGAGCAAGCCGGCGACAGCGGAACCGGCCTGGATGAATCTGCGTCGATGCATGGTGTCCTTGCTTGGAATTCAGGGGGTCGGGCTGGCGGGGAGCGCTCGGAGCGCATGCACGCGCCGGCGGGTTGGACAGACTAATTGAGAATGATTCTCACTTACGAACCACGAATGCCTACACCGCCGAGATCTGCCAGTGGCGGTCCGCTCGTTGGGCGTTCCACATCTCGGCGTAGCGCCCATCGGCATCGAGGAGCGCCGTGTGGTCACCATGCTCGACGATCCGGCCAGCCTCGAGCACGATGATGTTGTCGGCCGCGACGATCGTCGAGAGCCGATGGGCGATCACCACGACCGTCTTGTCGGCCACCAACGTGTCGATCGCCCGTTGCACGGCCACCTCGCTCTCGGTGTCGAGCGCCGAGGTTGGTTCGTCGAGCACGACGATCGGAGCATCTTTCAGAACCGCTCGTGCGATCGAGATGCGCTGGCGTTCGCCACCGGACAAGGCACCGCCGATCTCGCCGACGGTCGTGTCGTATCCCGACGGGAGCGCCTCGATGAATTCGTGACAGTTCGCCGCGCGCGCGTCGGCGACGATCTAGTCGTCGGTGGCATCGGCTATGGCGATAAGGATTTACTAGCGGACGGTGTCGTCGAAGAGGAAAACATCCAGAA